>JAFAAN010000052.1 GCA_023426545.1 Pseudomonadota bacterium | reverse complement strand
CCTCGCCGGGCCGGCCCTTCACCACGGGCGGGCCTTTCCATATCCCGCGAAGGACTCTGCAGGCCCCATGAGCTCGAAGCTGAAGACGGTGGCGGTGCACGCCGGGACGCGACTGGCCGGCAGCAAGGCGGTGCCGGTGTCGCCGCCCATCCACCCGGCGGCGGTGAACTGGTTCGACAGCAGCGATGACCTGGACGCCGCCCTGGACGGGAAGGACTACGCCTATGCCCGTATCAGCGCGCCCAATACGGCGCTGCTGGAGGAGGCGGTGGCCGCGCTGGAGGGCGCCGAGGACTGCGTGGCGTATGCCAGCGGCATGGCCGCGCTGCGCTCCGTCTTCGAGGCCCAGGGGTTCCGGGCCGGCGACACGTTGGTGATGCCCGCGGACGGCTATGGCGTCACGCGCGCGCTGTACAAGAACCTGTGCGCCACGCTGGGCGTGGAGCTGCACGCGTTCCTGATGACGGACCCCGCGGTGCCCGGCCACATCCGCGCGCTGAAGCCGCGCATGGTGCTGGCGGAGAGCATCTCCAACCCGCTGCTGCGCGTGCCCGACCTGCGCGTGCTGGCGCGGGCGTGCCGCGACGTGGGCGCGACCTTCGTGGTGGACGGCACCTTCCCGTCGCCGGTGGGGCAGCGCGCGCTGGCGCTGGGCGCGGACTACGCGGTGCAGTCCACCAGCAAGTGGCTCAACGGGCACAGTGACGCGCTGGGCGGCACGGTGAGCGCGTCGCGCGAGCGGATGGCCCCGCTGCGCGCCGCGCGGGTGCTGGCGGGCGACGTGCTGGGGCCCTTCGAGGCCTGGCTGACCCTGCGCGGCCTGCGCACGCTGCCGGTGCGCATGAAGGCCCATGTCGAGCACGCGGCGCACGTGGCGCGGCGGCTGTCGGAGTCCCCGCTGCTGGAGCGGGTCATCTACCCGGGGTTGTCCTCGCACCCGGACCACGCCGTCGCGGCCGAGCTGCTCCTGGGCGGCGGCCCCATGGTCGCGTTCGAAATCAAGGGCGCGGGGCGGCCGGAGAGCATGCGCTTCCTGGAGTCGCTGAAGGTGGGCCGGCCGGGCCCGTCGCTCGGGGACGTGTGCACGCTGGTGATGCACGCGGCCAGCGCCAGCGCGCGCCGCCTCACGCCGGAGGAGCGGGCGGCGGCCGGCATTCATGAGAACCTCATCCGCGTGTCCGTGGGGCTCGAGGACCCCGACGACATCGCGGACGACCTGCTCGCGGCGGTGGCCAAGGGGGTGCGTCGATGAAGATGGTGGACGTGGGCGAGAAGCCGAAGACGGACCGCGTGGCGGTGGCTACCGCGCTGCTGCGGATGCTCCCCGCCACGCGTGAGCGCATCCTCGCGGGGACGGTGGAGAAGGGGGATGTGCTCGCCGCGGCGAGGCTCGCGGGCGTCATGGCCGCGAAGCGGACGCCGGACTTCATTCCCCTTTGTCACCCCATCGCGCTCGCGGGCGTGGAGGTGGAGCTGGTGCCGGAGGATGCGGGGCTCCGCGTCCGCGTGCGGGTGAAGACGGTGGACCGCACGGGCGTGGAGATGGAGGCGCTCACCGCGGCGTGTGCAGCGGCGCTGACCGTCTATGACATGTGCAAGAGCATGGACCGCGGCATGGTGCTGGACGCGGTGCAGCTCGACCACAAGTCGGGTGGGCGCTCGGGGACATGGCAGCGCGAGGCCGCGCCGAAGCCCGCACCGCGCCGCCGCCCGGCCGCGAAGAAGAAGGCTCGCTGACTCCGGGCGCTGACGGCCGCTGAGGCAGGCGGAGGCGTCCGCTGCTGCCTCGGGGCCTCCGGGCCGTCGTCTCCGTGTGCTGGCGGAGGCACCCGCCGCCGCGGCTTCGGGCTCTCCCCCTGGGCCGGTGTCTCCGCGTGCTGACGCACATCGGTGGTCCGTCTCCGCGGCGGGTGTCCGTTCTCGAACGCCCGGAGTGTGGCGCCGTCCACGCATGGCGCACCCTCATCCACGGAGGGGCTCCCTGTTCCTGGCGGCGCTCTCCAGGTTGTGCTCCTGCACATGCGCGCCACGGTCGCGCGTCGGTTCGTGAGGTGGCGGGTGTTCGACCTGAAGGGCGTCCTGGTGCTGTCCGCGGCCCTGATGGCGGCGGGCTGCGGCGCGCTCTCCGAGGACGGGGAGGCGGCCGAGGTGTCGCAGCCCATGTCGGACCGGGCGCAGTGTGACGCGCGGGCACCGCGCCGCACCTTCGTGTCGAAGGACCGGGAGGAGTGCCAGGTGATGCTCTTCGTCTGCGCGCGGGGAGAGTCCGCCTTCTTCGATGCTTGCGGCTGTGGCTGCGCGCGCCCCTGAGCCGCGCGGCTACGGCGTCCCGGTGGACTCCGCGCGCAGGCGCTCCAGGAGGAAGGCCGCCACCACGAGCGAGTGGGTGATGTGGCCCTCCAGGATGAGCTGGGGCAGCGCCGCGCGGGGGTGTAGCTCCACCGTGATGTCCTCGCCCGCGTCCTGCCGGCCGTCATGCCGCTTCACGCAGTCGAGCGCGACGAAGCTGAAGCACACGTTGCCCTGGAACGCGGGGTTGGGGTGCACCTGGCCCAGCGGTACCAGCCGGCCCGGGACGTAGCCCGTCTCCTCTTCCAGCTCGCGCGCCGCGGCCTGCTCGGGAGGCTCGCCGGGCTCGACGATGCCGCCGGGGACCTCCAGCGTGCTCGCGTCGACGCCGAAGCGGAACTGCCGCACCAGCACGAGCTGCTCGTCCGGCGTCACGGCGATGACCGTCACCCAGTCCGCGCAGTCGACGCGCACGCGCGGATGTTCCTGCTCCGTGCGCGGGTCCGCCCACCAGTCCTGGCGCACGCGGGCGACTGTGTAGTCCTGCTCCAGCCCGCGGCGCAGCCTGCGCCACGGCTTCACCCCTTGGGACACGTGTCCATCCTCCCCGGGGACGTCATGGCCCCGGTGGTCGTCAGTTCAGCAGCGCGGCGCGCTCGCGCAGCTCGCGGGCCGTCATCTCCAGGCCCTCGCGGTCGGGGGCCTCGGGCGACAGCTCCAGGCAGCGCTCCACGTCTTTCAGCGCCGCGCGGTAGGCGCCCAGGCTGCTGAGCAGCGCCGCGCGGGTGCGCAGCTCCCCCGGGTGGTCGGGCGCGAGCAGCAGCAGCATGTCCACCACCGCCAGGCAGCGCTCGCAGTCCTCGCGGCCCAGGTACACGCGCCGCAGGTTGGACAGCATCCGGTACGCAATCAGCTCCACCGGCGCCGGGGCCAGCATGCTGCGGTCGAACTTGAGCTGCGGCGCCACGCGCTTGAGCAGCTCCGCGCACCCGTGCTCGGTGAGGATGTCCCCGTCGTGGAACGGGTCCATGACGAGCTTGTGGTCCCCCGTGTCGTGCGCGACCAGGAAATGGCCGGGGAAGGGCACCCCGTACAGGGAGATGCCCGCGCGCCGCGCGACCTCCAGGTAGACGACGGACAGCGTAATCGGCAGCCCCTGCTTCCGCTCCAGCACCTGGTCCAGGAAGCTGTTCTCCGGAGAGTGGTAGTCCTCCGCGTTGCCGCGGAAGCCCTCGATGTCCGCCAGTACGTGGCGCAGCGCCCGCAGCGGCGCGAGGGCTTCTCCCTTCTCGCTCAGCCGCTCCGCCTCCACCTGCACCCGGCACGCGAGCACGTCCAGCATGTGCAGACACCCGGGGGCATCCAGCAGGGGCTTGTCCAGCGTGGCGATGGCCAGGGCCGCCAGGTCCAGCCGGGGGGGCTCCGCGGCCAGCGCTGACACCAGGCGCTCCCGGGCCAGCGGCGGGCTGAATCCAGAGGAAAGGCTCACGGCTGGAACCAGTAACCCACGATGGCTCGGACGGCAAAGGCAGGCAGGCGAGCGTCAGAATGCAGGAGGTTCAAGCGGCAGCCGTCCCTTGATTTCCGCCCGGAGGGCAACCTGGGCCGCAATCAGCCCGGACAGGATTCCATCCTCGAACTCGAATGTAGGATGTTCCTTCAGCTCCGGGAAGTCGTGGGAATTGCGCACCTCCTCCGGGGAGATGTTGGGCACGGCCTCGCGGGCCAGGCGCAGGACCTTGGCCTGCTGCTGGGCAATCATCTTCTCGAAGAGCTGGGCGGACAGCTGCAGCATCTCTTCGGCCATCTGCTCCGTCATGGTGTGTCTACTCCTGGGCGATGTCCCACTTGGCACGGCGGTAGCTGTAACGGAATGCGTCGGCGTCCGCCTCCTTCGCGTTGCCCTCCGCCTCCCGGCCGTCCAGGAAGGCCACGAAGTCCAGCTGCCTGTCGTCGCGGCCATACTCCGCGTCGAAGAGGCGGACCAGCTCGTTGGCGGGCAGGGTGCGGCGGCCGGCCACGCTGACCAGGGGGATGCGCAGCCCCGTCATGTCGCTGGCGGGCGCATAGGACTTCCACACCAGCTCGGTGCATACGAGCGTGCGGTCGGAGAAGAAGTCGAAGTCAAAGTCATAGGGCCGGCCCTGGAAGGTGAAGGCGCGGAGGAGCGCGCGGGCTTTCTCCACGCGCGACAGGCGCGGGCGCATGACGCCCAGGTAGTCCACCCGCATGCCGTGCTCCAGGCCGGTGAAGGACACGCCCTCGCTGATGGACTCGATGATGCGCAAGGGGTCGCCGTGCGCGTCCCGGCCGCTGTACTCGGCCCACTTGTCCGGGAAGGTCCGGGCCAGGTGCTGGGTGAAGGAGGCCGGCGCGCCCGGAAGGGTGGCCACCCAGGTCTTCACGGCCGGGTCCTCGTCGAAGTAGGCGCCGAGCTGGGCGGGCGTGCCGATGAAGAGCTCCGCGTGTGGCCAGAAGCCGGGCAGGCCGATGTTGGAGAGGTACCAGTTCTGCCGGGCAACGAGGATGTCGCCGGGCTCCATCCGTTCCAGTAGTGACAGCGCCTGCTCGCGGGAGATGAGCGGCTGGCCCACGCGGCGCACGCGGGTGTCGCCCATCCATTCGGCGACCGCGCGCTGCACGGGGAAGAAGGCGCGCTGCGCGGCGTCCGTCGTCAGGTCCACCGTGGCCTTGGCGAAGAGCGTGGCTCCTCGCCTCGTGAGCAGCCCTTTCGCCACCTTGCTGTTGTGCTTCATCTCCTGGAGCAGCCAGGGCACGCGCGGGGTGTCCAGCGCCCCGGCCTTCACCAGCAGCGGGCGGAGCTGCTCCTTGTAGCCGTCTCCGGTGAGCAGCTGCGTGCTGGTGGACACGTGGATGGCCTTGTCCTTGAAACGAGCGAAGGCGCGCGCGGGCAGGCCGTACTCGGGCGCGGGCTCGTCGAGCAGCACCTCGAGCTGCTTGCGGCCCACGGTGAGCTCCGCGTAGGTGAGGCCATGGGCCAGCTCCGTCGTGAGCGCGCCGTGGGTGAGGAGGAAGCCCCAGGCGTGCTTTTTCGGCTGCGTGAGGGCCGGCACCTTGACGAAGTCCCAGTAGCGCTGGCGGATGACCTCGGTGGCGACGAAGTAGTCGAAGAAGGCGGCCCAGGTGCTGAGCAGGAGCTGCTTCTGGTCCGGCGTGTACGGGACGCTCTGCTTCTGGAGGTACACGCCGCGCGACTGCTTCACGGCCTCCTGGAGGCCTCGCAAGCCTCGGGCGTTGCGCTCCAGCAGGGCCAGGTCGGCCTGGGCCTGGGCGATGAAGGCTTCCTCGTCCAGGGTGAAGACGTCAGGGGAGGGGGCGGTCGTGCTGGCGAGTGCGAGCCAGGCGAGCAGCAGGGGCGCGGCGGACATGGGGTGTGGAAGCTCCTGCGAGGAGGGCGTCCCGGGGACTCTACCCCGGGAAGGGGGCGGGGCGGCTGGCTCCCTGGATGGGCAGCGGCGGGGATGGGGGCGCCCCGGGTGGCCCCGCGCCTCGGCCATCCCCACGTTGTCATGGCACACCAACGCACCGGGGCCGGGGCCAGGGCACCCGGGCAGAAAGGCACATGCACGATGGCTTATGGATTCGCGGAGGATCCGGCGCTCTCCATCACCCCGCACCTCGACGCCGTGGACTACCCCGTCGAGCGGGAGCAACTGGTGGCCGCCGCCGCGGACTCGGGAGCGCCCCCCGACGTCATCAACCTCTTCAAGAACCTGCCAAGCCAGGAGTATTCGAGCCGTGAGGCCGTGATGCGCGACCTCGCCGAGGCCGCCCGCCGGTCCGCCCAGGGCGGGTTGAGGGACGACGACGGGGTGAACCGGGACCGCCGCAACATCGGGAGGGACCTGGTGGAGCACGCGCCGGACGGCCAGACGCGTCATCCTTGAACGTGGGGCGCGTCCCGGACAGGGCGCGCGGGGTGGAAGCGCTCGCGGGCGCGGGCGCTTTCTGCCAGCGTGCAGCCCGCGCATGCGTCCCGGGTCCTTGTCATGCTGTCTCCTCCTGTCTCTGACCGTCATCGCCTGCAGCCAGCGGGCGCCGCTCTCGGTGCGGCCCTCGGCGCCGCGGCCCGCCACGCTCCGCCTGGACTTCCAGCCGCCGGTGGACCGCGTCCTCACGGAGACGCAGCGCAGCGTGCGCACGGTCGAGCGCGGCGGCGAGGCCCTGCGCGAGGAGGCGGAGCTGACCACGCAGACGCGCTTCACGCCGTCGGAGGGAGGCTGGCTGCTGGCGCAGGAGGCGCCTCGCTCGCGCCTGTGGCGCAACGGCCAGGAGGTGCCCACCGGCGTGGCGGATGTGCTGGCGCGCTTCACGTTGCAGGCGTGGCTGGCGGCGGACGGCACCTTCGTGAAGCTCGTCGCGCCCGAGGCCGCGCAGGAGGCGCTCCGCCAGGTGGCGCCGGCGGGCACGGAGGCGGGTGTCCTGGAGCGCTTCTTCGAGCCCGAGGCGATGGAGGCGCGCGCGCGCCGCGAGTGGGAGGTGAAGTTCTCCGGCTTGCTCCAGCGCAACCTCACGGAGGGACAGCGGAGCTGGGCCGTGGACATGGTGCCTCTGGGCGACGGCGAGCTGACCTACGTCCTGGAGCGCACCGTGCAGGGCTCGCGGGACACGCCCTGGGGAGACGCGGTGGTGCTGGGCCTGCGGTGCCTGGATGCGCTGCCGGAGGATGCGCCGGACGCGCTGATGGACGCGTGGGCGCTGGCGGGCCGGCCGACGCTGACGCCGGGCGTGTCTTGTGAGGGGGAGCAGCTGGTGGCGCGGGGGCGCTTCGTGCCGGTGAGCCGTCAGCTCACGGTGCGGGCGACGGTGGCGGGCGAGGCGTGGAGTGTCACGACGGAGTCCCGGGCAGAGGGGCTCCAGGAGGAGGCGCGATGAGCTGGGAGCAGAACCTCATCGAGGACGAAGCAGGGGTGGAGCGCGTGGTGAAGAGCGCGCGGCGGGTGGCGGTGCTCGGCATCAAGACGGAGCAGCAGTCGGGCCAGCCGGCCTACTACGTGCCGGACTACCTGGCGCAGGCGGGAGTGGAGGTGGTGCCGGTGCCCGTCTACTACCCGGACGTGACGCACATCCTCGGCAAGCCGGTGTACCGGCGGCTCATCGACGTGCCCGGCGAGCTGGACCTGGTGGACGTGTTCCGCAGGCCGCAGGACATCGACGGGCACGTGGATGAGCTCATCGCCAAGAAGCCCAGGGCGGTCTGGTTCCAGTCCGGCATCCGCAACGACGCCGCGGCGGAGAAGCTGGCGAAGGCCGGCATCCAGGTGGTGCAGGACCGCTGCCTGATGGTGGACCACCGCCGCTATGGCGCGCGGTAGTCGCGCCTCCACCAGACGCCGCCTCCCACCGCCACGCGAGGGCGGCGGGGACCGGCCGGGCCCGGCTCAGTAGTCGCCGGCGATGACGCGGGGCAGGGCCTCGCCCAGGTTGGGGAGCGGGCCAATCTGCCGGGCGTCGGTGCCCTGCGGCGTTCCAGTGCCGCGCAGCAGCGCGCGCATCTGCGCGCTCGTCAGGCGGCGCCCGTTGGCCAGGGCCACGCCCTGCGCGCTGGCGGCCGCGCCCACCACGATGGGCGAGGCGCTGGAGGTGCCGCTGAAGCTGGACGTGTAGTACTGGTCCTCGCCGTAGCTCGCGCCGAACGCGTCGCCGTAGCCCAGGGTATAGACGCGTTCGCCCCAGGCATGCACGTCCACGCGGCTGCCGAAGTTCGTCCAGCACATGGGCATGCGCGTGTAGGCGGTGCTTCCGCCCACGATGATGGCCTCCGAGTCCCAGAGACTGCGGTTGAAGCGCCCGCCGTATGCGGACGCATCCAGGTTGGCGCTGCCGTTGCCCGCCGCTTCCACGACGATGACGCCATTGGCGGTGGCCGTCTTGATGGCGTCGTAGTTCGCCTGCCAGTACTCCATCGCGATGTAGTTGCACTGCGAGGTGTTGCACGTGCACGGCGTGCCGTCGGACGGGCCCTGCGCGTGCAGCTCGATGAGGACGATGCCGCCCGTGCCCGCCGCGGCGGCGGCCCGGGAGATGGCGCTGGCCGCGCTCTGGGCGCCGACGGACTCGTAGCCCGCCTGGGCCTGGTGCGCGATGCCCGTCACGCCGTATGCGTTGGCCGCGCCGACAATCTCGCCCAGCACCGCCGTGCCGTGGTTGCGCCAGCCGATGTCGGCGTACTGGGTGCCGCCCATGTGGAAGAGGTTCGGCATGTCCTCGTGCGAGGTCCGCCAGCCGCCTTCGACGTCCACCACCTTCACGTTCTGCCCCTGGCCGCCGGGGACCGTCCACGCGCTCCGCGCGCCGATGCCGTCGGGCGCGGCGTCGAGGTAGCGCTGGTTGACTTCGAGCAGTGGGGTGTTGGGCGGGATGTCCGACGCGGCGAGCAGGCTCCGCAGCGCCGCGTCCATGCCGAAGTCCACCATCGCGGGCTCGGGGGGAGGCTCGGCGTAGGCCACCTCCACGCCGTCCAGCCCGTTGAGCGCCGCGACCAGGTCGGCCACGCGCCCGGACGTGGTGCCGGGCAGCAGCGGCACCTCGAAGTAGAGGTTCAGGTCCGCCAACTGCTGGCCACCGCGGCGCTCACCGGAGGCCTTGCGCGCTTCCAGCGCGGTCTCGGGTTCGTCGAAGAGGCGGGCCACGCCGCTCGCGCGCGGCGCACGCTCCAGCAGGCGCTCCACCTGCATGACGTCGCCCTGGAGGCGCTCGTCACCCAAGCCCCGCCCCGCCAGCAGCGCGCGCTCCGCCGCGTCGCGCTCCGCCGCCAGGGCCACCAGCCGCTGGTCGCGCAGGCGCACCCGGCTGCCCTCGTGGAACTTCACGACGATTCGCTCCACGTAGGTCTCCGCGGCCAGCTCGCGGCCGGAGGGTTTCGCGATGAGCTCGCGAGGCTTCAGGGCCTGGGGCGCCGCGTCCGCGGTGGGCGCGAAAGCCAGCATCGATAGGGACAGCAACGCGTGAAGCAGGGGGCGCATCGACAGGAACGACGGCGTCGTCATGGACAGCCTCCACTCGGCAAGGGGACGGCCGTGATGGGGCCCCGGCACGACGCCGCGGCACCGAATCACGCGGACATCTTGCATTCCAAGTCTGTCTTGAAATGAGGAGGTGCCGTCCGCGGGCGTCCGGAACACGACACCGCGCCGCCCTTCGGGAGGAGGCACGCGCTCCGTGGGCGGACGTGCGCCCCCGGTGGGAGGGCCGCCTGCGTGGAATCGTTGGCTGCCTCTGGAACCGGCATCTCGCCGCCGCGGGGCATGGAGGGGCGGGGGCCGCACGGGAGCATCGGTCGATGCGCGTCGCGCGTGCGTTGGGGGCAGGGGCTGCGGATGGCCTTGTTGTTGAGGCGGGCGGGCCTGCTGGGCGCGCTCAAGGGCGGCGCGTTCTTCGGCCTCGCGGGCTGGCCGTGGGCGCGGCGACCTGGTTCCTGCCGGGGTGGCTGGGCGTGGCGCCAGCGCCCACAGGGCTGGTGGCGCTGGGCGTGGTGGTGCTGCCCCCGCTGGCCCTGGTCGTATCGGGCGGCTACGCGTTCATGCTGCTCGCCGTGTCGGGGCGGGCGCGCTCGTCGCCGCCGCGCCCGTGGTGCTCATGCTGTGGCCGCGCTGAGGCTCACCAGGCGGCCTGGGCGAAGGGCAGTGGAGGCCGCGCCAGGGCGCGCTCCGCGGCCAGCCGGGCCTGGTCCAGGGCGTCGAAGCCGCGCTCCATGGTGGTGGGCGACACCGGCGGCAGGTTGGAGACGACGACGTAGACGGGCACCTGCTTCTGCTCCAGCACGGTGAGCTGGAGACGGAAGTGGTCCTGGCGCAGCGCCGCCGAGCCCGCGGCCAGCCCCTGCGCGTACGCCATGGGGCCGCCCACCACCTTGCGCGTCTTGCTGGGCAGGTAGTGCACGAGGATGGCGTCCAGCTCCGGGCCCGTGGCGCTCTCGTGCAGCGACAGCGCGGGCGCCTTGTCCACGAGGCCGCCGTCCCAGTACAGGCTGCCCTCTAGCGGCACCGCGCGGAACAGGCCGGGGTAGGCACACGTCGCGTGGACGCGCGGCGCCAGCTCGCCGGAGGTGAACACGTCGTGGCGGCCCAGCGTGAGGTTGGCGCCCACCAGCAGCAGCGGGTGCGGCAGCTCCTCGAAGGTGCGCACCGGCAGCGTGTCCTCCAGCAGCCTGCGGAAGCGCTCGCCCTTGAGCAGGCCCGTGAGGCCGTGCCCCGCCGCGTCCGCGTTGAGCACCGCGCCAATGGGGTCCGGGTCCCAGAAGTTGGCGCGCGTCTGCCGCAGCACCAGCTCCTCCAGGTCATGCACCGGCGTGCCCGCCGCCGCGTAGGCCGCCACCATGCCGCCCGCGGACGTGCCCGCGTACGCGTGGGGCTTCAAGCCCGAAGCCGTCAGCCCCTTCAGGAAGCCGGCATGGCCGTAGAAACCGAAATAGCCAGCGGAGAGGACGAGCCCGAACCGCTTGCCATCGAGAAGCGCGTGAAGGGTAGGGGTGTGGGTGGGAGTCGCCATGCTCCGCCCTGTACGCCACTGCCTGGACACTGGCAACGCGTCGCGTCTAGAGAAAGCTGGCACCGGGGCCGGTATCGACATATGTTGATGCGGCGATATGGAGGAGCTGTCCCAATCATTCCGGGTCCTCGGAGACCCGACGCGGCTGCGCATCCTCCGGCTGGTGGCCGAGGCTCCGTTGAACGTGACGGAGCTGGTGTCGCTGGTGGGGGTGGCGCAGTCCTCGGTGTCGCACCACCTGGGCAAGCTGAAGGGGCTGGGGCTGCTGCGCGAGGAGCGCCACGCGGGTTTCAGCTACTACTCGCTGGCGCTGGGGCAGGCGGACGCCCGCTGGGCGCTCATCCAGATGGCGCGCGACGCGGAGGACGCGGCGGGGGACTCGGCGCGGCTGAAGGACCTGCTGCGCGCGCGTGAAGACAGGCAGGCCCTCAACGAGCGGCTGCTGGAGCCCGGTCAGTCCTGGTTCCTGTGGGCGGGGGCGCTGGCGTCGTTGCTGCCGCCGCTGGAAGTGGCCGACTTCGGCTGTGGCACCGGCGTGCTGAGCGTGGCGATTGCCCGCTGGGCGCGGCGCGTGTGGGCCATTGACCAGAACGAAGAGGCGCTGGGGCAGGCGCGTGAGCGCGCCGGCCGCGAGGGCCTGGAGAACATCCGCTTCCTGCGCGAGGACCTGCACCGCCTGTCGCTCGCATCCGCGAGCCTGGACCTGGTGGTGATTTCGCAGAGCCTCCACCACGTGGAGGAGCCCCAGGCGGTGCTGGCCGAGTCCGCGCGCCTGCTCAAGCCGGGCGGCCGGCTGGTGGTCCTGGAGTTGATGCCGCACGACGAGCGCTGGGTGCTGGAGCGGCTGGGCCACCGGCACCTGGGCTTCGCGCCCGAATCCCTCGAAGCCGCGCTGCGCGAGGCCGGCTTCGCGTCCCTTACCCGCGAGACACATGCCCGGGACGGGGCCAGCCCCTTCCGCGTCTTCCTGCTGACTGGAGTCAAACCGTCATGACGAGCCATGTCCCCGCTGCCCTGCCGCTGCCCCCTGGTGAGAATGGCCGCCGCGTGGAGGCGCTGCGCGCCGCGATGCGCGAGCGCGTGCTGGTGCTGGACGGCGCCATGGGCACGCTGCTGCAGAACGAGGACCTCAAGGCGGCGGACTTCGGCGGCGCGGAGTACGAGGGCTGCAACGAGCACCTCGTCCTCACCCGGCCGGAGCTGGTGGAGGGCATCCACGCGCGCTACTTCGCGGCCGGCGCGGACGTGACGGAGACGGACAGCTTCGGCGGCACGCCGTTGGTGCTGGCGGAGTTCGGCCTGGGGCACAAGGCGCTCGAAATCAACGAGGTCTCCGCCCGGCTGGCGCGCAACGCCGCCGCCGCCGCCGAGGCGCGGGATGGGCGCATGCGCTGGGTGGCGGGCTCCATCGGCCCCACCACCAAGGCCATCAGCGTCACCGGCGGCGTCACCTTCGACGAGCTGGTGGACAACTTCGCCGTGCAGGCGGAAGGGCTGGCGCGGGGTGGCTCGGACTACCTGTTGATCGAGACGGCGCAGGACACCCGCAACGTGAAGGCGGCGCTGCTGGGCATCGAGCGCGCGTTCCAGAAGCTGGGCTACGCGCTGCCGGTGGCGGTGTCCGGCACCATCGAGCCCATGGGTACCATGCTGGCCGGGCAGAGCGTGGAGAGCCTGGCCGCGTCGCTGGAGCACGCGGACCTCCTGTACCTGGGCCTCAACTGCGCCACGGGCCCGGACTTCATGTCGGACCACCTGCGCTCGCTGGCGGCGATGAGCGCCTTCCCCGTGTCGTGCGTACCCAACGCGGGCCTGCCGGACGAGAACGGCCACTACCTGGAGACGCCGGAGATGCTGGCCCGCTCCGTGCGGCGCTTCTGTGAGCAGGGCTGGCTCAACGTGGTGGGCGGCTGTTGCGGCACGCACGCGGGGCACATCGAGGCGCTGGCGAAGGCCGTGGCGGGACTGAAGCCGCGCACGGACGCGCCGCGCCCCCGGGCCTCGCTGTCCGGCGTGGACTACCTGGAGGTGACGGAGGACCAGCGCCCCCTCATCGTGGGCGAGCGCACCAACGTCATCGGCAGCAGGAAGTTCAAGGAGCTCATCGTCGCCGGCCAGTTCGACGACGCGTCGGAGATTGCCCGCGCGCAGGTGAAGCGCGGCGCGCAGGTCCTCGACGTCTGCCTGGCCAACCCGGACCGGGACGAGCTGGAGGACATGCGCGGCTTCCTGGAGGCGGTCATCAAGAAGGTGCGCGTGCCCTTGATGATTGACTCCACCGACGAGCGCGTCATCGAGATGGCGCTCACCTACAGCCAGGGCAAGGCCATCATCAACTCGGTCAACCTGGAGGACGGCGAGGAGCGCTTCGAGAAGGTGGTGCCGCTGGCGCGCCGCTTCGGCGCGGCCCTGGTGGTGGGCTGCATCGACGAGGTGGGCATGGCCGTCACGCGCCAGCGCAAGCTGGAGGTGGCGGAGCGCTCGTACGAGCTGCTGACGAAGAAGTACGGCATGAAGCCGGACGACCTGTACTTCGACCCGCTCGTCTTCCCCTGCGCCTCCGGCGACGTGCAGTACACCGGCAGCGGCGTGGAGACCATCGAGGGCGTGCGCCTCATCAAGCAGCGTTTCCCCCGCTGCAAGACGGTGCTGGGCATCTCCAACGTGTCCTTCGGCCTGCCAGCCGCGGGCCGCGAGGTGCTCAACTCCGTCTTCCTGTACCACAACGTCCAGGCGGGCCTGGACATGGCGCTGGTCAACTCGGAGAAGCTGGAGCGCTACCCGTCCCTGCCGGAGGAGGAGCGCAAGCTGGCCGAGGACCTGCTCTTCAACCGGGGCGAGGACCCGGTGACGCCCTTCGCCGCGCACTTCCGCGAGCGCAAGCCGGCGCGCGCCCAGGTGAGCACGCTGCCCCTGGAGGAGCGACTCCAGCGCTACATCATCGAGGGCACGCGCGACGGCCTCACCGCGGACCTGGAAGCGGCCATGCAGAAGTACACGCCGCTGGAGATCATCAACGGCCCGCTGATGAAGGGCATGGACGAGGTGGGCCGCCTCTTCGGTGCCAACGAGCTGATCGTCGCCGAGGTGCTCCAGAGCGCCGAGTCCATGAAGGCGGCGGTGAGCTTCCTGGAACCGCACATGAGCAAGGCCCAGGCAGCCCAGCGCGGCAAGGTGGTGCTCGCCACGGTGAAGGGCGACGTGCACGACATCGGGAAGAACCTGGTGGAAATCATCCTGGCCAACAACGGCTTCCACGTGGTGAACCTGGGCATCAAGGTGCCGCCCGAGCAGCTGGTGAAGGCCGTGCGCGAGCACCAGCCGGACATCCTCGGCCTGTCGGGCCTGCTGGTGAAGAGCGCCCACCAGATGGTGGCCACCGCGGAGGACCTGCGGCGCGCGGGCGTGGACACCCCCATCCTGGTGGGCGGCGCCGCGCTGAGCCGCAACTTCGTGGACCGCAACATCGCCCCGGCCTACGGCGCCGGCACGGTGGCCTACGCGCAGGACGCGATGAGCGGCTTGGACCTGGCCAAGCAGATTGTCGACCCGGGCGCGCACGAGAAGCTCCGGGGTGACCTGGCCGTGCGCCGGGAGAAGCTGGCGCGCGAGGTGAAGGAGCGTCCGGCCCCGGCGGCGCCCCAGGTGCGCACGCGCAGCGCGGACGTAAAGGTGCTGGACACCGTCCCGCCCGCGCCAGACTGGGACCGCCACGTGCTGTCCAACACGCCGTTGGACCACATCTGGCGCTTCATCAACCCGGTGATGCTGTACGGCCGCCACCTGGGCCTGCGCTCCTCGTCGCGCGTGCTGGGGACGCCGGGCGAGGCGGAGCTGGTGAAGACGGAGGAGGGCCGCAAGGCGCTGGCCCTCAAGGAGGCGGTGGAGGAGCTGAAGGGCTTCTTGCGCGGCGGCGTCATGCAGGCGCGCGCCGTGTTCCAGTTCTTCAAGGCGGGCAGCGACGGCAACCGCGTGGTGCTCTTCGACGGCGCCACGGGGAAGGAGGCCGCGTCCTTCGACTTCCCGCGCCAGGACCGCGACGGCGGGCTGTGCCTCGCTGACTACCTGCGGCCGCTGGAGGGCGGCGTGCCGACGGACAACGTGGCCATGTTCGTCGTCACCGCGGGCGCCGGCATCCGCGAGCTGTCCGAGGAGCTGAAGGCGAAGGGCGAGTTCCTGAAGATGCACGCGGTGCAGGCCCTGGCGCTGGAGTCGGCGGAGGGCTACGCGGAGCTGCTGCACACCCAGCTGCGCAGCATGTGGGGTACGCCGGACCGGCCGGACATGACGATGCTGGAGCGCTTCCGCGCGGAGTACGCGGGCAAGCGCTACTCCTTCGGCTACCCGGCGTGTCCGCGGCTGGAGGACCAGTCGAAGCTGTTCGCCGCGCTGCGGCCTGAGGACATCGGCGTGCAGCTCACGGACGGCGCCATGATGGAGCCGGAGGCATCGGTGTCCGCCATCGTCTTCCACCACCCGCAGGCGTCGTACTTCTCCGTGGCGTGACGACGGCTCAGAAGCGCGCCCCCAGGCTGAGGTCGGCGCTGAAGAGGTTGCCGACGTCGGCGCTGGTGGGGGCGAAGTCCCGTGCGACGAACACGCGGTAGGTGGCGCGCAGGCCGGCGGTGACGCCGCTGTAGCGGTACTCGAGCCCGGCGGCGAGGGGCACCTCCGCGCCCCAGCCCCTCTCGAAGGCGGTGCCCACGTCGATGGGCGTGGGGTGGAAGTAGCTGACGCCCGCGCCCGCGCCGACGAAGGGCTTCCACTGCGAGAAGAGCGTCGGGCCCACCTTGGCCAGGACGCCGCCGTTGTGGCGCCACAGCGTGCCGCGACGCGGCTCCGCGTAGCCGTTGGCGGAGCCCTCGTAGCCCACCTCCAGCCCCACCGCCGTGGCGAGGGGGATTTCACCCAGGAGGGCCAGGAAGGTCCCCACCCCCGTCTGCCGGCCCACGTTGCCCGTCCAGGCCGTCACGCCGCTGCGCACCGTCAGGCCCGCGGCCCCGAAGCCCGGCGCGGGCTGCGCCTTGACGCGCGGCGTCTCCGCGAAGGCCGGGCTGGCGAGCAGCGCCGCCGCCAGGGTGCCCGCTCCCCATCCCCAACGCTTGTCCATGAGTGCCCCCTCCCTTGTCCGCCGGGGTGTGCCCCGGTTCTTGGATGGAACGTTGCTGCCGGACGGGAAGGTCGGGAACCCGGCGCAACAGGGATGGGCAGCCGCCCCGGGGCGCTGGGGAGCGGGTAGAGTCCGCGCCATGAGCGCGCCGAACATCCGTCGAGCCGTCCAGTTGCTGCCTGCCTGCGCCACCACCGGAGTCGGGAGCCTGCCGCACACGCAAGTGGAGCTGGGACTCCAGACGGCACTGGCCCTGGACATCCCCTTCCTGCCCCAGCTTCCCGTGGGCAAGCCCTCGGAGCTGATGATTCCCGCGGCGCTGGAGGGCCTGCCGGGCATGTCCTTCGACGAAGAGGGCTTGTGCACCATCGACCTCGCGGCCTGGCAGGCGGGGCGCCCGGCCTTCGAGGCCCGGTTGGAGGCGGCGTTCCAGGCGGGAAGCTTCGAATCGTTCGAGCCTTCGCCCGAGGCCTGCCGGGCGTGGCGGCCCTTCCTGTGGGAGGTGGAGACGCGGAAGCTGGCCTTCGCGAAGGCGCAGCTTGCGGGACCCTTCACCGTGCGCTCGGTGGCGCGAACTTCGGAGGGACAGCCCGCGCTGGACGTGCCGGGCCTGGATGAGGCGATGTTCCGCCTGACGTTGGCGCGCTCGCTGGCCATGGTGAAGGCGCTGCGCCGTGCGGGCACCACGCCGCTCTTCTACCTGGATGAGCCCGGCCTCTACGCGCTCCAGCGGACCCACCCCCGCCATCTGATTGCGATGCAGGAGCTGAAGCTGCTGGTGGTGGCCCTGCAACGAGAGGGCGCGCTGGTGGGGCTGCACTGCTGCGGCAACACGGACTGGGCGGCGCTGCTGGACGTCCAGCCCGACCTGCTGTCGCTGGACGTGCGGCTGTCGCTGGACGCGATGGTGGAGTCGCGCGAGGCACTGGAGCGCTTCCTCGCCTCGGGCGCGACGTTGAGCCTGGGCATCATCCCCACGGACCTGGCGTCTACCTACGAAGTGGGGGAGTTGGTGGATTCGGTGGAGGCCACGCTGAAGGCGGCGCTGCCTCGCGGCTTCTCCTTCGCGCAGGTGGTGTCCACCGTGGTGTTGACGCCCGCGTGTGGACTGGCGATGCGCTCGGTGGGAGACGCGGAGCGCATCCTCGAGGAGCTGAAGGTGGCGCAGCGGCGGCTCCGGGCGGCGCTCGCCGCCGAGCGTCCGCCCGTGGGGGCCACGATTCCGCACTGAGGCCCGGGTGCCGGGGGCCACCTCCGGGCCCCGGGCACCGCGCATGCGCCTCGCTCCGCCTGGAAGGGCCCGCTGGCCAGGGATGCATCGGCCGCGGCGATGCCTACTCTGTCGTCGAGGTGAATGAGCCCATGTTGGAGCGGCGCATCGGGACATGGTTGGAGTTGCAGGACGCGCTCTTCGCCGGGTCCTGGAACGTGGCGCTGGAGCGCCACCGGCCCACCTTCGCCTTCCGTGGCATGCCCCAGGTGACGAACGACCTGTCCACGGCGCTCAACCGCAAGGGCCTGTTCGTGCGCAAGGAGAAGGACCTGCTGAGGGCCTTCCGCAAGTACGCGCGGGGCTTCAGTCCGCAGTCCATGGAGTCCCTCTGGGACTGGCTCGCCCTGGCTCAGCACCATGGGCTCCCCACGCGGATGCTGGATTGGACGTTCAGTCCCTATGTGGCGCTGCACTTCCTCACCGAGAACACGGAGCGCTATGGCGAGGATGGGGTGGTGTGGTGCGTGGACTACCACCAGACGAACCGCCAGCTTCCCAGGCGTCTGAAGGCGCTGCTCCGGCAAGAGGGCGCGGACGTCTTCACGGGGGAGATGCTGGCCACGACGGCGCCGGACCTCCCGGCCTTCGACCGGCTCGCGAAGCACCCCTTCGTGCTCTTCCTGGAGCCCCCGTCGTTGGACGCCCGCATCGTGAATCAGTTCGCGCTCTTCTCGGTGATGAACGGGCCCGAGCTGAGTCTGGACACGTTTCTGGAAGCCCAGACGGACGGCGTGCGCAAGCTCATCATTCCCGCCGCCCTCAAGTGGGAGGTGCGGGACAAGCTGGACCAGAGCAACATCACCGAGCGCGTGCTCTTCCCGGGCTTCGACGGACTGAGCCGCTGGCTCCGGCGGTACTACAGCCCGCGGACTTCCGAGCCTCGGGTCAGGGCCCCCGAGGCCCCAGCGAGGCCCAGACGGCGGCGAGCGACGAAGTGAGCGGGGCCCGGTGGCCCAGCCCACCACCGGAGCGATGCGGCAGGTGCAATCGACTGCCTCGCCGGGCCTTTTCCTGCGTCAGTCCGGCGCCCGGCACCGTGCGGCAGGTGCAATCCACCGCCTCGCCGGGCCTGCTCCCGTGTCAGCCTGATGCCGTGCGGCAGGTGCAATTCAGTGCCTCGTAGGGCCAACTCCCGTGTCAGTCCGGCGCCCGGCGCGCGTGCCATGTCGCGCACCGGGGGGCATCCGCTTGGGGATGATGCCGGGCGACGGCGCGCTATTGCCGGCCGAGCCGGAGCTCGCGCTCGGCCTGATACCAGTCTTGCTCGGCGTTACCGTGCGTGCCTCCGCGCGCCAGGAAGACTTCATAGGCCCGCCGGGCAACCTGCTCGTGGCTGGGGCCGGGGTGCGGCTTCGGGGCGGCCGATGGCTTCCCTGTGGACGAGCCGGTCTGCTGGTTGGCGGCGTGGCGTGCCATGCGGGGATTCCTCCTGTGGAAAGGGCTCGCGGACATTGGGGTGCCCGGAGACCGGAGGAAACTGGCACCGAGGGGGACCGGGTTGCCGGTCCGACAGGAGGGCTGAAGCCGTGTCGGGCGGAGGACAGGGCGGGTGTGCGGAGTGGGGTGCGTGGCGCTCAATCGCCTGGAAGGACGCCTGCCTTCAGCGCCGCGTCGAGCGCTCGCTGCATGGCGGTGCTCATCCCCAGGTCCGAGGCGTCCCCCGGAGTACACCAGCGCAGCTCCTGGAAGGCGGCGCTGCGCGTGGGCCGCCGGGGGCCGGACACGCGCAGCAGCCGCAGCGTGAGGTCCCGATGGGTGAGCTGGCGCTTCACGGTGCCGAGCGCGCTCTCCAGCGTCACGTCCACGCCCAGCGCGGCGGCGAGCCGGGAGCGGGCCTCGGCGTCCGGCGCGTCGTCGGTGAGCTCCGCGGACGGCAGCTCCCACAGGCCGCCGAAGAGGCCGGCGTCCGCGCGGCGCGCGAAGAGGAGGGTGCCGGCGTGGGGCCACACGGCCACGGCCAGCGTCAGCCTCTTGGGCGTGGCGCGCACCTTGGCCGGTGGGAGCTCGTCCACGCGGCCCTTGCGGAAGGCGGCGCAGGCGTCACGAACAGGGCACAGCAGGCAGAGTGGGTTCTCCGGCCGGCACGTGGTGGCGCCGTGCTCCATGAGGGACTGGTTGAAGTCGCCGGGGCGCTCGCCCTTCACCAGCGCGGTGGCGAGAGCCCACAGCGTGGCCTCGCGCTGGCGGTCTCCCGGGAGCCCTTCGACCTCGAAGAGGCGTGACAACACGCGCGCGACGTTGCCGTCCACCAGGGGCGCCTCCTCACCGAAGGCGATGGAGGCCACCGCGCCGGCGGTGTAGCGGCCGAAGCCGGGCAGGCCGAGCAGCTCCGCCGCCGTGGAGGGCAGGGTGCCGCCATGGTGAGAGACGACCTCCTGGGCGGCGCGGTGCAGGTTGCGGGCGCGGCTGTAGTAGCCCAGGCCCTTCCAGCCCGCGAGCACGTCATCCAGCGGCGCGGAGGCCAGGGCGCGCGCGGTGGGGAAGCGCGCGAGGAAGCGCTCCCAGTAGGGAATCACCGTCGACACCTGTGTCTGCTGGAGCATGACCTCGCTCAGCCAGATGGCGTACGGGTCCTTCGTGCGGCGCCAGGGGAGGTCGCGCTTGTTCCGGTCGTACCAGTCCAGCAGCGGCGCGCGCACGCGGGCCAGGTGCTCGGGAGCGGGCGAGGCGGTGGCCGCCGCGGGGGGGGCCGGGGAGCGCACGGCGCGGGGCTTGCGCACGGGCACCTTGCCGGATGGCGCGACGTCCGCCGTGGCACGGACCTTCGCGGCGGTGGACGAGGACGCCTTCGCGCGGGGGCTGCGGGAGGTCATGGGACCTTCTTCTGGGAGGCCGCCATGCGGCGGGCGACGCGGTCGAACAGGGCGGGGACCCAGCGGTTGGCGAGCACCATCACCCGGCCGGGCAGCGTGAGCACGGTGTCGCGGTAGCCGCGCCGGCTCGCGCGGACCATGGCGGCGGCGACCTCCTCCGCGGGCATGGCTGCGAGGGGAATGGCATCCTGGCGCCAGCCCTCCGCGTGGAGGCGGTTCTCCCGGAAGTCGCTCTCGGTGAGGCCGGGCGACACGAGCAGCACCCGGATGCCCTCGGCGGCCAGCTCCGCGCGCAGCGACTCCGTCATCGCGTTCACCGCGGCCTTGGACGCGCAGTAGCCGCCCAGCATCGGCAGGCCCCGGTGCCCCAGCACGGAGCTGACGTTGACCACCTGCGAGCCCCTCCGCTTGCGCAGCAGGGGCAGCGCCGCGCGCGTCATCCGCCACAGGCCGAAGACGTTCAACTCGAAGACCTGCCGGAGCTGCGCCTCGTCCAGGGCCTCCAGCGGCCCATAGAGGCCCTGGCCCGCGTTGTTGACGAGCACGTCCAGGCCGCCGAACGCGGCCTCCGTCTCCGCCACCAGGCGGGCCACGTCGTCGCCCACCGTGACGTCGCACCGCACCGGCAGTGCCCTCACGCCCAGTGACGACACTTCACGGGCCGCGTCCTCGAGCTGTGGCAGGCGCCGGGCGGCCAGGACGACGTCCGCGCCCGCCGCCGCGTAGGCCCTCGCCGCCGCCCTGCCAATGCCTCCGGAAGCCCCCGTGATGAGGACCACCCGGCCCTTGAAGGGTTGGGTCTTCATGCCGGCGCGCACCATACCCTCCTGGTCGCATGACGGGATTGTCTTTCAGCGACCAGCGGGGGCCTGTTCCCCTGCCTGTTCCCCTTCTGGTGGAGCGGGCGAGCGCCTAGGATGCGCCCCTCCATGCGGCGTCCTCCTCTCAGCAACGATTTCTCCTGGTCGAAGAGCCGCCACGAGAAGTTCTCCGAGTGCCTTCGCGCGTACTACCTCTACTACTACCGCTCCTGGGGCGGCTGGGAGCAGGGCGCGCCCAAGGACGTGCGCGAGCTGTACGTGCTGAAGAAGCTGGGCAACCGCTTCACCTGGGCCGGCAGCATGGTGCACGAGAGCATCAAGGACGTGCTGCTCGACTGGCGCGCGGGACGCAAGGTGGACCCGGCGGCGGTGGAGGCGCGCACGCGCAAGCTGATGCAGGACGACTTCCGCCACTCGCGCGCGAAGAACTACTGGACGCAGAAGTACCGCAAGCAGTTCACCGGGCTGGTGGAGCACGAGTACGCCGAGCCGGTGCCGGACGAGGCGTGGAAGCAGAACTGGGAGACGGTGCGCACCGCGCTGGCGTGGTTCTTCACCTCGCGGTGGAAGGACCTGGCGCTCAGCCTGAAGCCCGAGCAGTGGCTGGAGGTGGATGCGGGCTTCGACTTCGCCCACTTCACCCTGGACGGCCTCAAGGTCTTCGCGATTCCGGACCTCGCCTTCGTGGACGCGGATGGCACGCCGGTGGTGGTGGACTGGAAGACGGGCAGGTCGCGCGAAGGGTACGACGAGCAGGTGCTTGGCTACGCGCTCTACGTGGCCCAGCGCTACCGCTTCCCGGTGGAGAAGGTGCGCGCCTCGCTGGTGTACCTCAACGAGGGCAAGGAGCAGGACGTCACGGTGGATCCGGACGCCATGGCCTCCTTCCGCCGGCACTTCGAGGAGAGCGTGGCGAAGATGCGCTCGCTCCTCAAGGACCCCGCCACCAACACGCCCCTGGATGCGTCCGCGTTCCCACCCACGGACTCGCTGGCGGCCTGCGCGCGGTGTGTCTTCCGCCGTCCCTGCGGGCGCGAGGCCGCCGCGGCCGCGGCGCTCCAGCCGCAGCAGGTGGCGTGAGGCGCGGGGCTAGCGCGCCGAGGCGAGCCGCCGCACCACCACGCCCGCGGCGTTCATCCCGAAGCAGGACGTGACGAAGGCCACGCTGCCGTCAATCTGCGTGCGGTGGTCGCAGGTGTGGAAGTCGTTGTCCTGCGGGCACACGCACAGGAAGCCGTCCGTGGCGTCGTCGTACTGGAGCGTCACCGGCAGGCGCCGCGCCTCGATGGAGTACACGGCGGTGATGCCCGTGTGCTTGTCCGTCTCCACCCCGTACTTGCGCTTGAGCAGCTTGCGGATGTCCTTGGCGAACGGGTCCATGTGCGTCTCGGACAGGTCCTCCACGCGGATGGCGGTGGGGTCCAGCCGGCCCGCGGCGCCCATGGAGCTGACCACCGGAATGCCCAGCGTCACGCAGCGGTGCAGCAGGTGCAGCTTCGCCTTCACGTTGTCGATGGCGTCCACCACGAAGTCGTACTGGCCGGGCTGGAGCATCTGCTCGGCCACGTCCGCGCGGTAGAACTCGCGCACCGCCTGTACCTTCGCCGCCGGGTTGATTTCCTGGCAGCGCTGTCCCATCAGCTCCGCCTTGGGCTTGCCCACGGCCTTCACCGTCGCGTGGAGCTGGCGGTTGGTGTTGGTGACGCACACGTCGTCGTGGTCCACCAGCGTCAGGTGGCCAATGCCGCTGCGCACCAGGCCCTCGGCCGCGAAGCTGCCCACGCCGCCCAGGCCGAACACCACCACGCGGGCGTTGGCCAGCCGCTCCATGGCGGAGTCGCCCAGCAGGCGGCCGGTCCGGTCGAAGCGCCGGGAGAGCTTGAAGGGGCGGGCGAGCGAGTCCGGCGCGGCGGGCGGAGCGTCACTCTCGGGAGCGGGGGATGGGAGCGGCTGCGGATTCATGGCGGTCCTCTATAACGCGACCGCTCGCCTACCGCGAAGGCGCGGGGAAAGCTTCCCGGAAGAAGCGGCGGGCGTTCTCGGTCGTCCGCAGGGCGACCACCTCGACGGGCTCTCCCCGGACGCGGGCCATGCCCTCCAGGATGAGGGGGAGGTAGGCCGGCTCGGAGCGCGTCCCCCGGTGGGGCGTGGGGGCCTGGTCCGGGGCGTCCGTCTCCACCATCAGCCGCTCCAGGGGAATGGCCCGGAGCGCGTCCAGGGGCTTGCGGGCCTCCGCCCAGGTGACGGGGCCCGCGAAGGAGAAGTGACAGCCCTTCTGGAGGTAGAAGCGCGCCAACTCCACGCCGCCGCTGTAGCTGTGCATGAGCAGGCCGGCCTCGGGCAGGGGCTCCTCCTTGAGCAGGTCGATGAGCGCGGGGTGCAGGCGGTGGCAGTGCATCAGCACTGGGAGGCCGTGCTTGCGCGCCAGCGCGAGGTGCCGCTTCAGCACCGACACCTGTCGCTCCAGCGGCGCGCCGGGAAGGCTGGGGCCGTCCAGGCCGCACTCGCCCACCGCCGCCGCGCCGCCCTTCGCGAGGAGCGCGTCCAGGTGCTCCAGCACCGCGTCGTCCTGCTCCGGCGGCAGCTCGGGGAGCAGCTGCGGGTGGATGCCCAGACCCACCTGGAGGCGCGCGTCCTGGCGGGACAGCTCGAGCAGGGGCTCCCAGTCATGCGGCCCGACGCCGGGAATGACGATGCCCTGGAGCCCCGTGGCCCAGGCGCGTGCGAGGACGTCTTTCCGATCCTCATCAAACCGCGCCGCATCGAGATGACAGTGGGTGTCTATCATTGAGCAGGCCTCTTCTCGGGCGCGTTCAATCAGGAACACGCAGCGGGGTCCAGCACCACGGCGGCAGCACGCCGGGGAAGGCCGACGCTATACGCGCCCATCGGTTCTTCGGAGGGTTCTATGACGATGCGTGTCGTTATCAGCGCGCTGTGTGGCGCGTTGCTGGTGCTGTCGACGGGGTGCGGTGACGAATGTGTCGATCAGTTCGACTGCCGCCGCGACAAGGGACAGCCCCCGGAGGGGCAGCATTGGACGTGCCGCTCGGGTAACTGCGAGCTGCGGGCCCTGGAGCCGCCGCCCGGAGAGGACGCCGGAACGGAGGAGGACGCTGGCACCGAGGGCGACGCGGGCACTGGCGGGGATGGTGGCACCGGTGAAGACGCCGGAACGGATGCGGGCACGGAGCCGGACGCCGGTACCGGCGGGGTGGTCATTGGCACGGGGGCGAAGGGGGAGGCCTGCACCACCTCGGCGGACTGCGCCGCGGGCCTGCGCTGCGAGGGCGCGGCGGAGGCCATGACGTGTCAGGCGCTGCACGTGGCCTTCACCGCCATGGATGACGACGACCCGATGGCGGCGGTGGTGACGCGCTTCGACGAGCCGGAGCACACGCGGCTGTCGGATGACGGCGTGGACAGCCGCTATCCCCGGTGGGACCCGGCGGGCTCGCGCGTCGCGTTCGTCCAGGGCGCCACCGAGACGGGCTCGTCGACGGGGAACCTGGCCGGCGAACTGGTGGTGCGTGACTTCCCGCTCGTGGCGGGGCCGCCGACGATGCTCGCCAACGGCACCACGGGCAAAACCGAGGGCTTCCTCTATCTGGAGTGGGAGCCGGGTGACTCCCTCCTCTATGTGCGCCGGGCGGGTGACAGCATCTCCGGCATCTCCCGCGTGCTGCCGGAGGGCGGCCCGGTGGAGCAGGTCACCACGACGGGCTCGTCCCCGGACTGGCGCAATGGCAACACGTTCGCCTTCAGCACTGCCGGCGTCGGCCTGTCGACCGCCACCGTCGGCGGAACGCCCACTCCGCTGGCCAGCGCCGGCCCCACGGCGGAGCAGCCGCACTACAACCGCGTCAACGACCAGCTCCTCTTCCTGCGCCCTGAAGAGGGGCGGCCGGTGGGGCTGAACGCCGCGCTCTACATCGTCCCCGTCAGGGGCGCCGCCGTGCAGACGATTGCCGTGTTCACCACGGTGCCCGGCGAGGACGGTTCGGTGGACTCGTACATCGCGAACCCCAACTGGGCGCCGGACGGTACCTGGGTGGCATATGTCCGCGCCTACTTCTTCAACCCCACCAAGGGCGACCCGGTGCTGTGTGGCGCCAGCCCGTCGCCCTGTGCGGGTGACCCGGGCAACATCATCTTCCTGCGCCGCATCAACCCGGCGGACGGCGCGCCCGTGGGCGATGAGATCAGCTTCGCCGAGGGCGCCACGCTGCCGTCGTTCTCTCCGGATGGGCACCACGTGGCCTACATCCAGGCGGGCCAGCTGTACGTCCAGCAGATTGACCCGGTGGCGGGAACGAAGGTGGGCGACCCCATCGTCCACCCGGTGGGTGGCTTCACCCTCCAGACGTCGCGCGGCGACGACCACCGCCCCCGCTGGCAGCCCCGGTGATTCGGTGACGGTGTGAGGCTCCAGGCCCGCGTCCTCCAACGGGACGCGGGCCTTCGTCTGTTCAACTCACGAGGGGGAGGCTTGCCTCTCCAGGGGGAAGCGGCATAGGCAGGTCTCCGCTGGCCCACCCCCGGGCCCTTTCCTCGGAGGACCTGCATGAGGCGCTACCTGTCACCTGGCTTCCTGCTCTTCGCCGCCTGCGCCACCGTTCCGGCCAACCGCCTCGACGCTGGGAGCGGAGGCACCGTGGCCGGGGAGCCGCATGCGCTGGCCGCGCCTGTGCGCCTGGAGACACGCTCCGGCACCTTCCTGGTGCACCCCAACAACGCGGAGGACTTCGAGAAGCTGCTCGCGGGCGAGCCCACGCTGCAGCGCTACAGCGCGGGAGTCCTGCTGGCCGGAGAGTGACGGCCTCGCCGGCGCGTGGCGCGCCCGACGCGGGCGCTCAGCCTACCACGACGATGCGCCGGCCCAGCGCCCGGGCCATCTGCGGCGAGGTGAGCTGCTCCAGGACGTCGACCAGCTCGCCGCCGGACGTCTCGAAGGCGGCCGCGATGACCTCGCCCACCGTCAGGTGGACCTTGCCCGCAGCGGCGCGGGCCCGCTGCGCGGTCCTCCGCAGCGCGGGCATCACCCGCCGGCCCTGCCTGGGAATCGCGCCCTTGTGACGTGTCGCCCGCTTGCCCATGGGTTCCTCCCTCCGCTCCATCGTTCGGGGGTGAGTACACCGAGGGTCTGACACATGCAGTTGGGGTGCCAGCCGCCCGACGACCTGCCTGGTGGGATGGCCACGCCAGAATCCCTGTCAGGAAGCGGGGTTAAGCAGACAGGCCGCTTGCGGGGTTCACCGCCTTACCCGGGTATGAATCGTTTCATCGAGCGATTTCGCTCACTCCGGGCGCCAACTCGACGTTTCGTTCAACGGCGGGCTCCGTCGCGTGGCTTACAATTCTTGGCACCTAGGTCCAATCTGACCTCTGTGTCAGAGCCAGGAGTTCTCGTCCAGAGCCGCCATCCCAGGCGGAAAGCCAGAACATCCTGACACGGATGTCGTGGCCTCGTGGGGGCGTGGGCTGTGCGGTATACGCCAGGGGCATGCCTCAGACGCTCTGTCCGAACTGCGGCCACAGCCCGATTGCGCGCGGCGCCAGCGCCTGCCCCGCGTGCGGTGAGCCGTTCGACCACCTCCAGTCCCACAAGAAGGTGGGGCGGATGCGGCTGGACCGGCCGCTGGTGGAGGCGGACGACGACGCGACGGTGTTCGGCGGAGACCTCGTCACCAGCGCGGTGTCCGCCCACCCAGGCCCGGCGGCGGCGGTGCTGCTCGCCAGCGCGGCGGCGTGGTTCCTCCGCGCGGCCGGGCTGCTGGGGACGCTGGAGGACCCGCAGTGGACGTATGGGCTGGTGGTCCTGGACGCGGTGCTGGCGCTGGTGCTCGTGCTCAACCGGGGCCCCGCGAAGGGCCTGGCGCAGCTGGGGCTGGTGGCGCAGCTCGTGGCCACCGGCTGGTTGGCGCGTGAGGCGCCGCTGGCGCCCGTCCATGTGGCCTACCTCATCCTCGCCGTGCTCGGGCTCGTCATGGTGGTGGGGGAGCCCGGGCCCTCGCGGCGCTACCTGGGGCTGGGCCTGGGGCTGGGGGCGGCGGTGGCCTCGGTGGGGTTGCTGGCGCTGCCTACGGCGGTGGGGCAGGGCGCGGGCGCGCGTCAGTCCCTGGTGGGGAGCGAGCTGGGCTACCGGCTGGAGCTGCCCGCGGGGTGGGGGCAGCTGACGCGTGAGCAGCTCTTCCCATACCTGGCGCTGCCCGCGTCCACGCTGCACGGCGGCGGCGTGGGCTTCGGTGACGCCGCGAGCGGGCGCTACGGGCTGCTGTGGGTGGAGCGCGGCGCGGGGAAGGGGACGGATTGCAAGGGCCTGCTCCAGGCGCTGGGCGGGACGCCGGGCGAGGCCCTGTCACTGCCGGCGCCCGCGGCCCTGGGGAGCCGGGCCACCGTCAACGCGCTCCGCACGCCGGGCGGCGCACAGGGCGCGCTGGGGTGTGGGGTGCTGGCGGACGGGCGGCTCGTGGGGCTGGCGGTGGTCGCCTCCCAGGCGGGTGGCGGAGTGGACGAGACGGCCTTCGCGATGGTGGGCGCGGGGCTCGCGTTGAAGTAAGGGGCACGTCGCCATGAACGTCCAGGTCCTCTTCCACGACAGCTGCTTCGACGGCGCGGCCAGCGCGGCCGTCTTCTCCCGCTTCTACCGGGAGCGCATCCGCCCGGGGGCGTCCTTCCAGTACCTTGGCCTGAGCCACAAGCCGGGCGCCGAGGGCATCGACCCGGCCGTCTTCACCGGCGACGAGAACGTCATCGTCGACTTCCGCTACAGCCAGGACGCGCGGCTGACGTGGTGGTTCGACCACCACGCCTCCGCCTTCCAGCAGCCGGGAGACGAGGCGCACTTCCGCGCGGACACCAGCGGGCGCAAGTTCCACGACGCCCACCGCAAGAGCTGCACGAAGTACCTGGCGGACGTGGCGCGCGAGCGCTTCGGCTGGGACGCCGCGCCCCTGGCGGACCTCATCCACTGGGCGGAAATCATCGACGGGGCCCAGTTCCCCTCGCCGCAGATGGCGGTGGCGCTGGAGGAGCCCGCGCTGCGCATCATGACGGTGCTGGAGGCGAACAAGGACCCGGCGCTCATCCCCGAGGTCATCCGCCGCATGCAGTCCGAGTCGCTGGCGGACATCGCCGCCTCGCCGCTCATCGCCACGCCGCTGGCGCCGCTGCTGGCGCGCCACCAGTCGAACATCGAGCTGGTGCGGGCCCGGGCGCGCTACGAGCGCGGCGTCGTCTTCTTCGACCTCGTGGACGAGGGCGTGGACAGCCTCAACAAGTTCATCGCCTACGCGCTCTACCCGGACGCGCGCTACACGTTGTGGGTGGGGCGGGGCGCCTCGCGGGCCAAGGTGTCCATTGGCTCCAACCCCTGGAAGCCGGAGCTGCGGCGGCACGACCTGTCCGCCATCGCCGGGCGCTACGGCGGCGGCGGGCACCCGGTGGTGGCCGCGGTGAGCTTCAAGGCGGACCAGGCGGACAAGGCCCGCGCGGCCTACGCGGAGATTCTCGCGGAGCTGTCCTCGGACGCGTGAGCCGGCCGTCAGCGGCGCGCGAAGAAGCGGAAGCCCGCGCGCCGCAGCAGCCGCACCACCGTCACCATGGGCAGGCCCTGCACGTTGGCGCGGTCGCCGTCGAGCCGCTCCAGCAGGGCCTGTCCGGCGCCCTCCACGCGGTAGCTGCCGCAGCAGCCCACCCACTCCTCCAGGTCCAGGTACCGCTCCAGCTCGTCGGCCGCCAGCGCGTGGAAGGTGAGCCGGGCCGTCTCCACGGACTCGCTCACGTGGCCGCCGGGGCCCACCAGGCACACGCCGGTGTGGATGGCGTGGGTGCGCCCCAGCAGCCTGCCGAGCTGCGCGCGGGCCGCGCCCCGGTCCTCCGGCTTGGAGAGGATTTCACCCCCCACTTCGACGAGCTGGTCCGCGCCCAGCACCCACGCCTCCGGGTGCCGCCGCTGCACCGCGTGGGCCTTGCGTGAGGCCAGCTCGCGCACGGCCTCCTCCGCCGACAGGTGCGGGGACACGGCCTCGTCCACGCCGGGGGCCTCGGCGCGGTAGGGCAGGCCCAGTCCATCCATCAGGGCCCGCCGGGCGCTCGATGTGGACGCCAGGATGAGTTCGCTCATGGGGGGCAACCTAATGCAGTGCGGGGAGGGCGTGTCGTGTGAGCAGGCGGGCACGCACGTCCCTGCTTCCCGCCCACGAGGGGATGCCGTACCCTGGCGGCCCATGTCGCGGCGCGGTCTGCTCGCCTTCTGCCTCCTCTTCATTGCTTGCAAGCGCGGCGCTCCGGCCCCTGAAGCGCAGGCCGCGGAGTGCCCGGCCACGCCCGCCGTCAGCGCGTCGGCCGGCGGGGCGCCAGGCACTGGCGCGCGCCCCGCGCCGCTGCCCATGGACGCCACCCACCGCGTGCAGCCGCTGGCCGTCTGCCGCTCGGACGGAGCGGCCCCGCTGGACGCGTCGCGCCGCTACTTCGAGGCGGGGCGCTACGAAGAGGCGCTGTCCTGCGCCGCCCAGGCCACCGCGCTGGAGCCGGACCTGGCCGCGGCGCACGCCGAGCGCGGCGTGGCGCTGGCGGCGCTCGGCCGCGAGGCGGAGGCGCAGCTGGCCTATGCGCGGGCGCTGGCCATCGACCCGGGGGACCCGTCCGCGCTGCTGGGCTCCGCGCACCTGTACGCCGTGCAGCTGCCCTCCACGCGCGAGCGGGATGAGCTGGGCGCGCTCTATGCCGAGCGCGGCCTGTCCCAACCCAACACGCCGCCGGAGCTGATCCCCCACCTCGCGCTGGTGGCCGCCATGGCCTTCAACGACCTGGGGCAGGCGGAGTCGTCGCTGGCGCACTCGGCCATCGTCCTCGCGCGCAACCCCGGCAGCCGCGAGGCCCTCTACGAGCGCGCCCTGGCCCTCTTCGAGCTGTGCCGCTTCGGTGAGGCTCGCACCGCCTTCGCCCGGCTCGTGGACGACCCGGAGCGCGCCGCGCACGCCCACCAGCACCTGGGCCTGCTGCTGGAGCGCGAGGGCCGGTGGAAGCAGGCGCAGACGCACTTCGACAAGGCGCGCGGGCTGGCCCCGGAGGACTTCCCGGAGCCGCCGCTGCCCGCCATGGAGGACTTCCGCGCCGAGGTGCTCAAGGCCGTCGCCGAGCTGCCCGACGACATGCGCGGGGACCTGGACGGCGTGCCCGTCACCACGGAGGAGCTGCCCGCGGACGCGGACCTGCTGGCCAACCAGCCCCCGCTGTCGCCCACCATCCTCGGCCTCTTCCGGGGGCCGCCGCTGGGCGAGCCCTGTGACGGCTCCGAGGTGCCGTGCCGCTCCATGGTGCTCTACCGCCGCAACCTGGCGCGCGCCGTCCGCACCCCCGAGGAGCTTCGCGAGCAGATCCGCGTGACGTTGCTGCATGAAATCGGGCACCTTCGCGGCGAAGACGATGAAGAGCTGGCCGCGCGCGGCCTGGAGTGAGCCTGATGCCCCCCCATGCAGCCCTGCCCGTCGCGCGTGTCACCCCCAAGGGGGCCCGCTCGCTGCGGCACTTCAACCCCTGGGTGTACCGCACTGAAATCGCCGCCCCGCCCGACGTGAAGGGCCCCGGCGCGGTGGTGCTGGTGGTGGACGCCCAGGGCAACCCCATTGGCCAGGCCCTCTACGCCCGCCGCTCGCCGCTGGCCCTGCGTCTGCTGACGCGCAAGGGGCCCACCGAGGAGCCCGTGGACGACGCCTTCTTCCGCCGCCGCCTGGAGGCCGCGCTCGCGCGCCGGGCTCCGCTCTCCGGCCGGGATGGGCTGCGGCTGGTGCACGGCGAGGCGGACCTGCTGCCGGGCCTCTTCGTGGACCGCTACGGCCAGGGCCTCACGCTCCAGACGCTCTCCGAGGGCATGGACGCGCGCAAGGAGACGTTGGCGAAGATGCTGGTGGAGCTCACCGGCGCCACCCACGTCATGTGCCGGGACGACGCCTCCGGCCGCGACTTCGAGGGCCTGCCGCGCGAGGCGCGCCTGCTGCACGGCGAGGGGCCCGCGCGCTTCACCTACCACGAGGGGGAGAACCGCTTCGAGGTGGACCTCCAGGGCGACATGAAGACGGGCGCCTTCCTGGACCAGGTGGACAACCACCTTCGCGCCGGCGAGCTGGCCCGCGGCGACGCGCTGGACCTCTTCAGCTACCACGGCGGCTTCGCGCTCTCGCTGGCGCGCACCTGCGCGTCCGTGCTCGCGGTGGAGCAGGACGAGAAGGCCGCCGCGCGCGCGAAGGCCAACGCCGAGGCCAACGGCCGGGCCAACGTCACCGTGGAGAACGCCAACGCCTTCGACGTGCTGCGCCGCTTCGACACCAGCGGGCGCCGCTTCGACACGGTGGTGCTTGACCCGCCTGGCCTGGCCAAGCGCCGCGAGGGCCTGGCCACCGCGCTGCGCGCCTACCACGAGCTGAACCTGCGCGCCTTCCGCTGCCTCAAGCCGGACGGGCTGCTCGTCACCTGCTCCTGCTCCGGCAAGCTGGACCGGGCCGCCTTCGAGCAGATGGTGCTCGCGGCGGCCGCGGATGCGAAGCGGCCGGTGCAGATACTGGAGCGGCGGGGCGCGGGGCTGGACCACCCGGTGCTCGCGGGGCTGCCGGAGACGGAGTACCTGAAGGCCCTCTACGTGCGCGCCCTGTAGCCTAGGGAATCCCTAGCTCCTTGCGCAGCCGGCCCACGATCTTGAAGTACTCCGTTCGTGGGAAGGGCACGTTGAGGATGTGGAAGTCCTTCTTCGACAGGCCCACGCAGCCGAAGCAGTAGTTGCAGTCCTGCAGGTTCCGGCACAGCACCAGGTACGCGCTGTTGGAGCAGTGCTCGCTCTGGACGCAGTAGGCGCAGGCGTTGCAGCTCTTGCAGTCCACGCAGTGCGAGCAGTTGTTGCACAGCTCGCAGCGGATGCAGTGGGTGCACGCGAAGCAGCTGTCGCAGTCCTTGCAGAACATGCAGTTGGCGCAGCGCTGGCAACCCTCGCACGCGTAGGAGCCGGGGTTGCCCGGGTCGGACGCGTAGCTCTTGGCCAGCTTCTGGAACTGCTCCAGGAACTCCCGCTTGCCCAGGGTGGCCACCACCTCGCGCGCCGCCTTCTCCTGCGCCACCGGGTCCGGCCGCTCCGGTTGCGTTCCTTTGTCCTTCACCACCTGGGACACTCCTTCATCAGTTCGGGGCGGGCGTCAGGCGAGCCAGCCCCGCGAGGTCGATGCCGCGCGCCACGCGGCGCACCTCCACCGTACCCGGAAATCCCCGGCTGGTAACGGCAACCACGTAGCGCCCCCCTACCAGGAGGTTCGCTTCCGCCACGGACTCCTCGGCGTCGTACCGCACGAAGCCCACGGCATCGTCCAGGAGGATGGGGGCGGAGGGGTCGCTGGGGGGCTTGCCCCGGGCCCGGTCGGCGGCCTCGCGGATGGCGTGGCCGATGCGCTCCCCCATGGTGGTGTCCACGATGCGCACCTTCACCTCGCGGTCCTCACCTCGGGTGTAGAGCCGCTCGGCCTCGGACACGGACACCTCGCCGTACTTCCCGGTGGAGCCCTGGGTGTGCGCCACCGTGAAGCCGTCCAGCCGCTCTGGAAGGAAGGGCGCCAGCTGCTTGAAATACACGCAGGGCGCGCTCGCCGCCGACACCACGGGTGTCACCTCCGGGGGCGCGCCGGACTCGCCGAGGCAACCCGCGCCCAGGGCGAGTGCGAGAAAAGCGCCGGAACGCTTGAGGAAAGTGTCGCGCACGAGCGAATCAAAGGGTATCCCCGGCCCGCGCGCAATGGACCTCTCGAAGCTCAATCCTCCGCAGCGCGAGGCCGTGGTCACCACCGAGGGGCCGCTCCTCGTGCTGGCAGGCGCTGGCAGCGGCAAGACTCGCGTCATCACCCACCGCATCGTCCACCTGCTCAACGAGCGGCCGGGCTTCATCACGGCCCGCAACATCCTCGCGGTGACCTTCACGAACAAGGCCGCCACGGAGATGAAGGAGCGCCTGGTCCACATGGCGGGGCCGCGGGCGCAGGGCGTGCTGGTGTGTACCTTCCATGCCTTCGGCGCGGAGATGCTCCGCGAGGACATCCACCGCCTGGGCTGGCCCAAGAAGTTCGCCATCGCGGACATGGGAGATCAGCTCGCCAACATCCGGCGCGCGATGCGGGAGCACAAGATCGACGACCGCGCTTTCGACGCGCGCAAGGTGCTCACGCTCATCTCCAAGGCCAAGAGCACCGGTCAGGTGCCGGAGCCCAAGCCGGAGGGGATGGGGGATGACTACGACCTCATCACCCACATGGTGTACCCGGACTACCAGCTGGCGCTGAAGGCGCAGGGCTCGGTGGACTTCGACGACCTGCTGCTGCTCCCCACGCGCCTTCTGCGCGAGCATCCGGACCTCTACGAGAAGTACACCCGGCGCTTCCGCTACCTGCTGGTGGACGAGTTCCAGGACACGAACACCGCCCAGCTGGAGCTGCTGAAGCTGCTGGCCGGACGCTCCCGCAACGTGTGCGCGGTGGGCGACGACGACCAGTGCATCTACTCCTGGCGCGGCGCGGAGGTGCGCAACATCCTGGACTTCGACCGCTTCTTCCCGGGCGGGAAGGAGGTCCGGCTGGAGCAGAACTACCGCTCCGTCCAGATGGTGCTGGACGCCGCCAACGCCGTCATCGCCAAGAACCCCGAGCGCAAGGCCAAGCAGATGTGGACCGACCGCAAGGGCGGCGCGAAGGTGAAGGTGGTGACGTGCCCCAACGACGAGGAGGAGGCCCGCTTCGTCGCGCACGAAATCCAGAAGCACATGGCCCTGGGCATCTCCGCGGATGACATCGCGGTGCTCTACCGGACCAACGGCCAGTCCCGTCCGGTGGAGGAGATGCTGCGCGAGAAGAACATCGGCTACGAGGTCGTCGGTGGCAGCGAGTTCTTCGACCGGCGCGAGGTGAAGGACGTCATCGCGTACTTCAAGGTCATCGTGAACAAGCTGGACGAAATCTCCCTCATGCGCATCGTCAACGTGCCCTCGCGGGGCATTGGCGACGTGACGATGGAGCGCCTCCAGGTGCACGCGCGGGGCGAGGGCGTCACGCTGTGGACGGCGATGAAGAAGGCTACCGAGTACGAGGACCTGCCGCCCGGCGCCGGAGGCCGGGTGGCGGAGTTCGTGGACATGGTGGAGCGCTACCGCGCCGCCTACGAGCACGGCCAGCTGGCCAACGTCACCCGCAAGCTGCTGGAGGAGATTGGCTTCCGCGAGGCCACCCGCGCCCACGCCACCAGCGCCACCGCCGCGGACAAGAAGCTCAAGGGCGTGGATGGCGTGCTCAACTCGCTGGAGAACTTCGAGAAGCGCGAGGGACCCAAGGCCAGCCTGCTGACCTACCTCAACCGCCTGAGCCTGGACACCCGGCAGGAGGAAGAGGAGGTGCCCGGCGCCAACCGCCGCGTCACCCTGATGACGGTGCACGCGTCCAAGGGGCTGGAGTACCGGCTCGTCTTCTTCATCGGCATGGAGGAGGACCTGATGCCCCACGGGGGCATGCAGGGGGAGGCGCAGAACCTCGAGGAGGAGCGGCGCCTCTGCTACGTGGGCATCACCCGCGCCAAGGAGCTGCTCTACCTTACCCGCGCGGCCACCCGCGTGAAGCGCGGCAAGGAGGTGCCCCGGACGCCCTCGCGCTTCCTGGAGGACCTGCCTCCGGAGGTCATGGAGGCGCAGGTCCTGGACGCGCCGCGTCAGGGCCCGCCCACGGCGGAGGAGAAGAACTTCTTCGCCAACCTGAAGGAGCGCTTCAAGAAGCCCGGGGCGCCGGGCGCGTCGCCGGGCGGCACCGGATCGGGCGGGGGAGCGGCCGGGTAGGCGGGAGGGCGGGGAATCCAGACGTCCGGTGCGGTGTGACCTTGACTTGATCCGCCACACCCACTAGGACGGTCGGCCTTTCCGGGCCTCCGTGAAGTTTCACGGTCGACCCGCGGTTGGTTAGCACGAGCAGCGGCCCCTGGAATGCACACGGCGGCCGCGAGAAGTCTGGAGTGCACGAAATGTCGCAGAAGACCTACAGCGCGAAGGCTGGGGACATCAAGCGCCAGTGGCACGTCATCGACGTGTCCGACAAGGTGCTGGGCCGCGCGGCGAGCCAGATTGCCACCCTGCTGAAGGGCAAGCACAAGGCCATCTACACGCCGTCCATCGACACGGGCGACCACGTGGTCGTCATCAACGCCGAGAAGGTGAAGGTGACGGGCACGAAGGAGGAGAACAAGCTGTACTACCGGCACCCGTTCGCGGGTTTCCCGGGCGCCCTGAAGGTCACCAACCTGGCGAAGCTCCGTCAGCGTCACCCCGAGGACATCATCATCAACGCCGTGCGTCGCATGCTTCCGCGCAACGCGCTGGGCCGCCAGATGATGACGAAGCTGAAGGTGTACGCAGGTGACACGCACCCGCACGCGGCCCAGAAGCCCGCCGCGTTCGAGATTGAGGCGTAAGGGAGACAACGTCCATGCCCATCAACCAAGAGCTCGGTTTCTACGCCACCGGCCGCCGCAAGGAGGCCACCGCCCGCGTCTGGATCCGTCCCGGCACGGGTCTTGTCACCGTCAACGGCCGCGAGCTGAATGAGTACTTCGGCCGCGAGACGTCCAAGATGATCCTCAACCAGCCCCTCGAGATCCTCGAGCAGAAGGGCAAGGTTGACGTCACGGTGAACGTCAAGGGTGGCGGTCTCTCCGGCCAGGCCGGCGCCATCCGTCATGGCATCGCCCGGGCGCTGTGCTCCTTCAACCCGGAGTTCCGTCCGGCGCTGAAGAAGGCCGGCTTCCTGACCCGCGATGCCCGCGCGGTCGAGCGTAAGAAGTACGGTCAGCCGGGCGCGCGTCGCCGGTTCCAGTTCTCCAAGCGCTAAGCGATTCGCTCGGCAGCTGGGTTGTCCTCACACGGCGGGGGTCCTCATTCGAGGGCCTCCGCCGCTGTGTTTTCGGGGTCCTTCACGCCCCATCGCTTGCTCCCGCAAGCGTCTGGTAGCATCCCCATTGCTCATGGAACTCAACGAGATCCTTCAAATCGCCCTGCGCGGCGGTGCCTCCGACATTCATCTCAAGGCAGGCCTGCCGCCCATGTTCCGCGTGGACGGCTCGCTGGTTCCGCTGAAGGACGGCCGCCGCCTCCCTCCGGAGGAGGTGGCGCGCATGGCCTTCGGCATCATGAACGAGTTCCAGAAGGAGAAGTTCAAGGCGAGCAACGAGGTGGACCTGGCCTACGGTGTGCCGGGCCTCGGCCGCTTCCGCGTGAACGTCTTCCAGCAGCGCGGCACCGTGGGCGCCGTGCTGCGTGTCATCCCCTTCAAGGTGATGACCATCCAGGACCTGCTGCTGCCCCAGATTCTCGCCAAGATCTGCGGCGAGGAGCGCGGCCTGGTGCTGGTGACGGGCACCACGGGCTCCGGAAAGTCCACCACGCTGGCGGCGATGATCGACCACATCAACGCCAACGAGACCAGCCACATCATGACGATTGAGGACCCCATCGAGTTCCTCATCCGCGACAAGCGCTCCATCGTGAACCAGCGCGAGGTGGGCGTGGACACGATGAGCTTCGCGCAGGCCCTCAAGAGCGCGCTGCGCCAGGACCCGGACGTCATCCTCGTGGGCGAGATGCGTGACCACGAGACCATCGAGACGGCGCTCCACGCGGCGGAGACGGGCCACCTCGTGATGTCCACGCTGCACACCCTGGACGCCACGGAGACCATCAACCGCATCGTCTCCGCCTTCCCGCCGCACCAGCAGAAGCAGGTGCGCCTGCAGCTCGCGAGCGTGCTCAAGGCGGTGGTGTCCCAGCGCCTGGTGCCGCGCGCGGACGGCAAGGGCCGCGTGGCGGCGGTGGAGGTGCTGCGCGTGACGGCGCGCGTGCGCGAGCTCATCGAGGACAAGGACCGCACGAAGGAGATCCACGACGCCATCGCCCAGGGCACGGACTCGTACGGGATGCAGACCTTCGACCAGTCCTTGATGAGCCTGGTGCGGCAGGGGCTCGTCACCTACGAGGAGGCCCACCGGCAGGCCACCAACCCGGACGACTTCGCGCTGCGCTTCTCCGGTATCAGCGGCACGTCGGACTCCAAGTGGGACAACTTCGACGCCCGGCCCGGCGAGTCGCGGCCCATCCCTGGGTCGTCCGCCTTCGCGCAGAAGGGAGCGCCCACGGCGGCTCCGCAGGCCGCGCCCATGGGACAGCCCATGCGTCCGGCGGCCCCGGCTCCGCAGGCCATGCGTCCAGGAGCTCCGGCTCCGCAGGCCATGCGTCCGGGAGCTCCGCAGGCAGGCGCTCCGGTGGGGCGTCCCGTGGCGGCAGCGCGCCCGCCTGCTCCCGCTCCCGCGCCCGCCGCGGGAGGGGACGACGACTTCCAGATCGAACGCTTCTAGCGGAGGGGGAGGGGGGCAGCTCGCGCCGTGTCGCGGCGCGGGCCCCTCGATGGGGCAGGGCGCCTGTTCACGCCCGTTGCATGAGGAGGCGCTCGCTCCGACGGCCCCGTGGGCCGCCGGTTCGCCTCTGCTGGGCTGCGCTGGCCCCTCAAACCGGGCCGAGCGCCCGGTCGGATCCGCTACGCGTCGTCCTCACCCAGCATCGCGCGCAGCCGGGACAGGCGGATGGGGCCGATGAGGCCCTCCTTGGCCAGGGCCTGGAGAAGCTGCGCGGTGGCTTGCACCTTGGCCTCCTGCTCCTCCTCGGGCCGGTCCACCACCTCCGCGTCGAGCACGGCCTCCATGTGCTCGGGGTTGATGGGCGCGGGCCCTTCCGACCAGGCGATGTCGAAGAGCGCGCGGGCCATGCCCTCACGCACCTTGCGCTCCGCGTCGTTGGCGGCGCCCTTCACGAAGGCGAGGAAGAGGGCGTCCACGGCCTCCTTGGTGAGCCCGGCCAGGGCGGGCACCTCGCCCAGCGCCTCCTTCACGTATTCGCTGTCGAAGGCGTCCACGTCCTGCTCGTAGCCGAAGGCCTCCTCCAGGAGGATGGACGCCAGGAAGGCATCCGTCTCCTCCGGGCTGGCGCCTTCCTCGGTCAGCGCCTCGCGGGCCTTCTGGGTGGGCCCGGCGAGCGTGGCGTCGTTGGCCAGCGCGCGGACCGCCGCGTGCGCCGCCAGCAGGACCAGCGAGGCCTGCGCATCGGTGGAGAGGGCGCGGCCCCCCACGCCCATCAGCACGGCCTGGTGCTTGGGGTTCGCGGCGGCGGCGTCGGTGAAGGCCTTTTCTTCGGGGGAGAGCTCTCCGCCCGACTGCTGCTTGTGAAGCGTCTCCCGAGCGGCGTCGGCGGCGAGGAAGCGAGCGAGTACGGGGTGCATGGCTGGGCCTGTTACCACATGCTAGGTATCCCGCCATGCATCCGGAGGACGAAGCACCCGACGCTGTTCGCCGTGCCACGGACGCATGCCTGAAGCTGCTGTCCATGCGTGGACGCAGCCGCCACGAGCTGGACCAGGCCCTGGCCCGCAAGGGCTTTGATGAAGCGGTGCGGGAGGCCGCGCTCACCCGCGTGAGGGAGTGGGGCTACCTCGACGACGAGCGCTTCGCCCGTGAGCGCGCGGCCCTGCTCCTGGGGCGCGGCCGGCTGGGGCCCGCGGCGGTCGCGCACCGGCTGCGGGCGCACGGCCTGGAGGAGGGGACGGCGCAGCAGGCCCTCACCGAAGCCAGCGACGCGGTGTCCTTCGACGCGCTCGCCACGGCCCGGGCGGTGCTGGAGAAGCGGGGGCTGCTCGGCCGCCCGCTGGAAGCGAAGGAGCGGGCGCGCGCAGGTCGGCTCCTGGACAGCCGGGGCTTCTCCGAGGACGTCATCTATCGGGTCCTTGGCGAAGCTTCGCTGGACCCCTCGGGGCCGGAGGAATAGCGTGGTGGCGATGCGTTCCGCCGTCGCCTTTCTGTCCGCCTTCCTGTTGTTCGGTACCGGGTGTGCGTCCCTCACGCAGGGGCAGGCCGGTGAGCCCGACTATGCCGCCATCGCCGACGAGAACCTCCGGCTCGGCGGCGAGGCCCTCGAGAACAAGGACTTCTATCGCGCGCAGAAGTACTTCGAGTACGTCCGCACGAAGTTCCCCTACCAGGAGGCCGCCCGCGAGGCCGAGCTGAGGCTGGCGGACGTGGACTTCGAGCGCGAGGCCTTCCCCGAGGCGAAGGAGCAGTACCAGGCCTTCATCAAGCTCCACCCCACGCACGCCAAGGTGGACTACGCCGCCTTCCGCTCCGCGATGACGCACGTGAGGGCCTACCCCTCCGAGTTCTTCGCGCTGCCGCCGTCCAGGGAGAAGGACCAGGGCGAGATTCGCTCCGCGCTGGTGGCCATGGAGGAGTTCCTGCGGCAGTACCCCCAGTCGCAGTACGCGAACGAGGCCAAGGTCCACTGGGAGGACGCCCGCCGCCGCCTCGCCTCGCACGAGATGTACGCGGCCGAATTCTACCAGTCGCGTGACCGCTGGAAGGCCGTGGCCCAGCGCCTGGAGGGGCTGCTGCGCCGGTACCCGGGCACGGAGTACGAAGAGGCGGCCCTCTTCCGCCTGCACGAGGCCTACGTGAAGCTGAACGAGCCGGAGAAGGCGCAGGACACGCTGCGCCAGGTGCTGCGGCGGCTGCCCGGCACGCCCGCCGCGGAGCGAGCCCAGCGTATGCTGGGCTCGTGAGAACCCCCCAGGATTGGAGCCGCCTCGGCGGCGGCCTCATCGTCCTGCTGGCGCTGGCCGGCGTCCTGGCCCTCTTCGCCCCGCGCATCCTGGGCGCCGCGGCCGGCCCCGAACTGGAAATCATCACCGCGCTCAAGCGGACGGAGTCCGAGGGCCTGTCGCTGGGGGTTCCCGGCGCGCCCCAGCCCCTGAAGTCCCGCCAGCACCGCTTCGCCCGCATCACCGTCAACGTGGAGCCCGGGGGCCGGCGGGCCGAGGCGCTGGCCACGCTCGACTTCGAGGGCACCCTGGGGGAAACCCGGGTAGGCACGGCGGGCGTGGAGCGGGTACCCTTCGTCGTGCGCGGTGGAGCGTGGGTGCCGGAGACGACAGCCGCGCCGCGCCTGCTGGCGGTGGTGACGGCGCTGGAGTCCCGCCGCAAGGCGCTCCAGGAGGCGGATGCGGCGGCGATGGGGCGGCTCGCGGGCCCGGAGACCCCCGGGGTGGGCGGGCCGGAGTGGGAGACGTTGCGGCAGGTCCGGGCGCGCGGCTACCGGGCGGAGGCCTGGTACGTCCGGCTGGAGCGGGACGACGCGGTGGTGACGGAGCACTGGCGCCTCCAGGGGGCGCTGCCGGCGCGGCCGGTGGATACGCGGGGCCAGCGGCAACTCTCGTTGTCGTGGCGTGGTGATGAATTCTTGTTTTCTCCCAGCCTCATGTAGGCTAGCCGTCTCGGAGGCAGGGCCCTGGCGGGCCGATTCATGGAAGAGCCCCTCAAGCAGCTACTGACCCTCGGGCGCGGCTACTTCGAGAAGAAGCAGTACGCGCAGGCCGAGCAATACCTCGCGAAGATCGTCGAGCAGAACCCGACGTTCGCGGACGTATTCAACATGCTCGGCATCATCTACCACGACCAGGGGCAGTTCGCCCGGGCGCAGCGCGCGTTCGAGTCCGCGCTGAAGCTGAACCCCGCCTATACCGAGGCGGCGCTCAACCTGGCCGTCATCTACAACGACATGGGGAAGTACGCCGAGGCGAAGGAGGTCTACCAGGCCGCCCTCTCGCAGCAGAAAGGTGGCCCCGGCGAGCTGGACCCCTACGTCGAGAAGAAGATCGCCAACATGTATGGCGAGATTGGCGACGTCTTCGCCTCCAGCGGCGTGTGGGCGAAGGCCATCGAGGAGTACCGGCGCGCGCTCGCGCTGTGCCCGCAGTTCGTGGACATCCGGCTCAAGCTGGGCAACGCCCTGCGCGACGCGGGCGACAACGCGGCGGCCATCCTCGAGTACGAGCAGGTCATCGCCCAGAACCCGGCTTTCATTCCGGGGCACATCCAATATGGAGTCGCGCTGTATTCGGCCGGGCGGCGGGCGGAGGCGGTGCAGGTCTGGGAGGACGTGCTGGCGCGCAGCCCCGGTAACAAGAGCGCGCAGATGTACCTCAACCTGGTGAAGGACCCCGGCAAGGCGGAGCAGGCTGGTTGACGACCATGGACACCCAAAAGACCTACGCCCTCAAGTTCATCTCAGGGAAATACCAGGGCGGCGAATTCCCGCTGAAGGCGGACAAGCAGATCGTCATCGGCCGTTCGAGCGAGCTGGACATGGTGCTCGTGGAGGACATGGTCTCCCGCAAGCACGCGCGCATCAGCTTCGCCGACGGGAGCATCACCATCGAGGACCTGGGCTCCACCAACGGCACCTTCGTCAATGGTGAGAAGGTCAAGCAGTCGCACCTGAAGGAGGGGGACCGCATCCTCATCGGGACGTCCATCCTCAAGCTCGTGCACCAGGGCGCCGAGGGCGCCAGCGTGGACGAGGGCACCGCCCGGCTGAAGCTGGAGGAGGCCGCCGCGGCCCAGGCCGCCCGGACGACCAACAAGGCCAGCTCCATGACGGGGAAGATCGAGGAGATTCCCCTGCCCGACCTGCTCCAGCTGTTCCACACGTCCAAGAAGAACGGCGTGCTGGTGGTGCAGCGCAGCGACGTCGAGGGCCGCATCTACCTGCGCCAGGGCCGCGTGTACTACGCCGTCATCGGCGAGAACCACAACCTGGGTCCGCAGAAGAGCTTCAACCGCATCATCACCTGGGAGGCGGGCGACTTCGAGCTGCGCCCGGCGGAGAACCAGGAGTTCATGGTGGAGCTGGACTCGTCCACCGAGGCGCTCCTCATGGACGCGCTCCGCCAGCTGGACGAAATCAAGCGCCTGCAGCCGAGCCTGCCGTCCGCGGACGCCTCGCTGGTGCTGGCTTCTCCGCTGACGCCGCCCCTGCGGGAGCTGGCGCCGGAGCTGCTGGACGTGCTGCAACTGGTGCACAACTACGGCTCGCTGAACGCGGTGCTGGACCACGCGGACGCGGACGACGTCGTCACCGCCGAGGCCGTGGTGCAGCTGCTCAAGCGGGACTACATCCGCGCGGCGTGAGCCCGGCGGACAGGAGATTCCAGGCTCGTGGCTTCACGGCGGAGTGGGGGGCGCACCATGGCGGATGAGAAGGCGGTGAAGCCGAAGCGCCTCACCGAGATGAGTCACTGCGCGGGCTGCGCGGCGAAGCTGCGCGCCTCGGACCTGGCCCAGGTGCTCGGGGGGCTGAAGTCCGCCAAGGGGGCCCAGGCCCTGGTGGGCTTCTCCACCCACGACGACGCGGCCGTGTACCGGCTGGCGCCCGGCATGGCCGTGGTGGAGACGGTGGACTTCTTCCCGCCCGTGGTGGACGACCCGTTCCAGTTCGGGGCCATCGCGGCGGCCAACGCCCTGTCGGACATCTACGCCATGGGCGCGCGGCCCCTCTTCGCGCTCAACCTGGTGTGCTTCCCGGACGAGCTCCCGCTGAAGGTGCTGTCGAAGATTCTCGCGGGAGGCCAGTCGAAGGCGGACGAGGCCGGCATCCCCATCCTGGGCGGCCATAGCATCCGCGACGCCGAGCCGAAGTTCGGCATGGCCGTCACCGGCGTGGTGCACCCGAAGAAGGTCCTCACCAACGCGGGCGCGAAGCCGGGCGACGTGCTCTTCCTCACCAAGCCCCTGGGTTCGGGCATCGCCACCACCGCCATCAAGCGGGGCGTGGCATCCAGGCAGCTCACGAAGCGGGCGCTGGGGGTGATGACCACGCTCAATCGCGCCGCTGGCGAGATGTTCGCCTCTGGGAAGTTCAAGGTGAACGCCCTCACGGACGTGACGGGCTACGGGCTGCTGGGCCACCTGCTGGAGATGATGACCGCGGCGAAGGTGCGCGCCTCGCTGGACCTGGAGCGCATCCCCCTCATCGCGGACGTCCCCGCGCTGGCCGAGCAGGGCGTGGTGCCCGGTGGCACCAAGTCGAACCTGGAGCACGTGCGCAAGAAGGTCCGCTTCCCGGAGGGGCTGCCCGAGTGCATCCAGTGGGTGCTCGCGGACGCGCAGACCAACGGCGGGCTGCTGGCCAGCGTGCCCGCACGCCAGGCCCTGAAGGCGCTCAAGGCGCTGGAGGCCGCAGGTGTGGACGCGGCCCTCATCGGCGAGGTGCAGGCCGGGAAGCCGGGCATCGACGTGGTGGGCTGAGGCCCGGATTTCGCCCTGTCGGCCGGGCTCCGGTAGCATGGCGCCTCAGCATGCCGTCGCCGCGCCGCCCCCTCCTCGGCCTTCTGTCCCTGCTCTGGCTGGTCCCCGTCGTCGCGGGGGCGGCGGAGCGTCCCGCGCGCATCGTCATCGACCCGGGACACGGCGGCGCGAAGGAGGGCGCCAGGGGGCCCGGGAAGCTCCGGGAGAAGGACGTCGCGCTCCAGATTTCGCTCCGCCTGCGCGAGAAGCTCGAGGCGGCGGGCGGCGACGTGTACCTGACGCGCGAGCAGGACGCGCTGGTGTCGCTGACGGAGCGCGTGGCGTGGACCAATGACCACGGGCCCGACCTCTTCATCTCCATCCACGCCAACTCCATGCCCACCAAGCGGATGCGCGCGCGCACCGAGGGCATCGAGACGTACTTCCTGTCCGCCAGCGCGTCGGGCGACGCGGCGCTCGCGGTGGCGGACCGGGAGAACGCGGAGGCGCCCCTGTCACGCGCCGCGCGCACGGACTCCACGCTGGCCTTCATCCTCCAGGACCTGGCGCGAACGGAGGCGCACGCGGACTCCTCGCGCCTGGCCTACGCCATCCACCCGCGCCTCATCCGCGGCACCCGCGCGGTGAACCGGGGCGTGCAGCAGGCGCCCTTCTTCGTCCTCTCCGGCGTGGAGTGCCCGGCCGTCCTCGTGGAGGTGGGCTACATCTCCCATCCGGTGGAGGGGCCGCGGCTGGCCCGGCCCGACTACCAGGAGAAGCTGGCCGAGGCGATTACCGAGGGCGTGCTGGCCTTCCTCAAGGAGACGCGCCGGCGGGATGCTGCCCGGGGGGCCGAGGTGGCGGGCCCCGTGTCGCCCTGAGTGCAACGGCGCCGCTGCATTCGCCACCGGCCCGGCGCGGCTCTGGTAGAGAAGGGCCGCTCGTCCCCATTTCCCAGGAGCCTGCTGTGCGTTCCTTCCAACGTGGTGCGCTGGACCTTCGCCCCGTCGTCCTCACCCCCGGTGTCTCCCGCTACGCGGAGGGCTCGGTCCAGGTCGAGTTCGGCCACACCAAGGTGCTCATCACCTGCTCCACGGAGGAGCGCGTGCCGCCGCACCTGGTGGGGAAGGGCACCGGCTGGGTGACGGCTGAGTACGGCATGCTGCCCCGGGCCACGCACTCGCGGAACCAGCGCGAGTCCGCCAAGGGAAAGCAGACGGGCCGCACCATGGAGATCCAGCGCCTCATCGGCCGCTCGCTGCGCGCCGCGGTGGACCTGTCCACCCTGGGCCCGCGCACCCTCACGCTGGACTGCGATGTGCTCCAGGCGGACGGCGGCACGCGCACCGCCTCCATCACCGGGGCCTACGTGGCGCTGGTGCTGGCGCTGCGCTCGCTCCAGAAGGCCGGCACCCTGTCCAAGCTGCCCAAGCTCACCCCGCTGGCGGCCGTGTCCGTGGGCATCGTGAAGGGCGAGGTCCGGGTGGACCTGGACTACGACGAGGACTCCACCGCCGACGTGGACCTGAACCTCGTGGCCACCGCGGACGGCCGCATGGTGGAGCTGCAGGGCACCGCCGAGCACCAGCTCTTCGACCGCAAGGCCCTGGATGCCATGGTGGACGGCGGGCTGGCCACCATCCAGAAGCTGACGGCCGCGCAGGCGCAGGTGCTCGGATGACGGCGAAGCCCCGACTGCTCTTCGCCACCTCCAACGCCGGGAAGCTGCGCGAGCTGCGCGGCCTCGTGGGTGACGCGGTGGAGGTGGTGTCCCTGGCCGACCTGCCCCCCGTGCCCGAGCCCGTGGAGGACGGCGCCACCTTTGAAGAGAACGCCGTGAAGAAGGCCCGCGCCTATGCGGACGCCACCGGGCTGCCCGCGCTGGCGGACGACTCCGGGCTGTGCGTGGACGCGCTGGACGGCCGGCCCGGCGTGCAGTCCGCGCGCTATGCGCCGGGGGATGACCGGGCCCGGTACGAGAAGCTGCTGTCCGAGCTGGCCGGCGTCCCCGACGCCCAGCGCACTGCCTCCTTCCGCTGCGCGCTGGCGCTCGTCCGGCCCGGGGGCGGGGAGGCGAAGGTGGAGGTGGGGTTCTGCGAGGGACGCATCGGCCACGCGCCCCGGGGGAGCCATGGCTTCGGCTATGACCCCGTCTTCATCCTTCCGGAGAGCGGCCGGGCGCTGGCGGAGCTGACGCCGGAGGAGAAGTCCGCCACCTCCCACCGCGGCAAGGCCTTCCAGAAGATGAAGCCCCACCTGCTGGGCCTGTAGCCGTCCGGAATGCGAGGCCGTCAGTCACGTCGGCCTTGCGCGTCCGTCCAGGATGGTTCAACAATGTCGGACTTCTCGGGGCGTAGCGCAGCCTGGTAGCGCACCTGCCTTGGGCGCAGGGGGTCGGAGGTTCGAATCCTCTCGCCCCGACTTGAAGTGCAGCATCGGAAGCAGGCGGCCCGGCCAGCTCCAGTAGCTCAGCTGGATAGAGCACCGGCCTTCTAAGCCGGGGGTCGCAGGTTCGAGCCCTGCCTGGGGCGCCAACCTGGCCGTAGTGACATTTGGGCCTTGTCAGGGTCCAGGTTTCCAAGGTAGGGAAGCCGCCGCTTCAAACGCCGTTCGCAGTAGCGCCGTAACGGCGGCCATAGCTCAACTGGTTAGAGCGCCGGACTGTGACTCCGGAGGTTACCGGTTCGATCCCGGTTGGCCGCCCATCTTTCCTGCCCTTGGCGTTGCGCCTGTAGCTCAACTGGATAGAGCACCGGGCTTCGAACCCGGGGGTTGGGGGTTCAAGTCCCTCCGGGCGCGCATCTTCCCTCAGGCTGAAGCAGGAACGCCCCCGCAACCTGGTCGCGGGGGCGCCCCCTCACGGCTTGACGGCGTCCTGGCTTGCCTCAGGCGTCATGTGCCGCGTCCGCGCCGTTCTTCGTCGAGGGCACCCGGCAGCGCAGCTCCGTCTCCGCCTCCAGCGCGAGCAGGTTCTCCCGCATCGCCTTGGCCCAGCGCGCGCGGGGTTGTTCCATCAGCTTCTCGTTCGCCAGGTCGATGGACTCGCTCAGCTCCTCGTCGGAGAGCTCGGAGGTCGTCTTGCCCTTGTGCGGGCCGAAGGCCACCACCACCGCGCTGGGCTTGGGCCGCGGCGCGGGCTCGGTGCTGGCGTGGGGTTCCTGGGCCACGGGCTCTCGCTGCGGGGCCGGGGCGGGCGCCACCTCCAGGGGGGCCTCGCGGGGGCGCTTGGGCTGAAGCGGCACGTCGATGTCGAGCTGCGCCACGGGCTGCGGCGGGCGGGGCTCCTGGGGCGGCAGGGGAGGGAAGGAGGCCTTGAGCGGGCCGGGCCGCGAGCCGAGGACCTCGTAGGGGCCGCTGCCGTGCTCGTCGGACGCGGACTCGTAGTCCTCGGCCGGCATCTCCTCCCGCACGTAGAGTCCGCCGAAGGCCTCGGGGTAGGCCTTGCGCAGGGCGGCCACGCGGGCGCACTTCTCAATCATCGTGGTGGGAATCTTGGACCACAGCGGCGTCTGCTGGACGTAGCCGCTGAAGTCCAGCCACACCACCACCGGCAGCTTGTCCTCCCGCACCACGCGGGCCCAGGCGCCCACGAGCGCGCCCTTCCGCTTGGCGGGGTTGAAGCGGTGCACCACCTCGCCGCGACCCTGGTCCACGACGATGTCGTCCTCGGCGAACACCGCGCTCGCCTGGATGCCCTTGAAGTCAGGGAAGCGCTCGGCCCGCGCGAGCATGCCGGCCTCGGAGGGCTGGAACTCGTACTTCGTCACCCAGTTGGGCCGCTCGCGGTTGCCGATGTTCTGCCTGCGCGCCACGCAGAAGGCCTCCTTGAGGAGCGGGTCCAGGCCACTGCGCTTGCACTGCTCGATGAAGAGGGCGAACTCGTCCTCGCTGATGCCGCGAGGGCAGATGGTCCGCTTCACGAGCTCCACGCGCTCCCGCGTCCACCCGGCCTGCTGTGGGGCCTGGGGGGCCGCCGTTCCTTCCGCCTTCTGTTGGGGGTTGGCTTCCATCTGTGTCGTCTCCTGCTTCGTCCTGCGCGAAAAGGGCGGACGACCTCCGTCCGCCCGCATGATTGCCGCGGGGGCTCGGTGCTTGAGCCGTGGGTGACCGCGAGCCGTCGCGCGCCCGCCGCCCCGCTCGGCGGCTGCGGAAGGCGTGCTACGGGCATGTTGAACATCGGAGCGGCGCGCTCGCTTCACGTGTTCGCGCCGCGCGCCAGGGCCGGCCGGGGGGCGTGCGGACCAGCGCCGCGCGCGGGAAAGCCCGGCGGGCGTTCCTCGACGTGGACAGGAATGAATGGGGGCGCGAAAAAACGTTTTGACACAGCCAGCGGCGTTCTGTAGTTACCGCCGCCACCTGGACGCCGCGCAGGCGACGGACCGGGGCAGTGCCGGGAGCGTAGCTCAATTGGCAGAGCAATGGACTCTTAATCCATAGGTTGTGGGTTCGATTCCCTCCGCTCTCACTGCGAGGCCCCTCCAGAAATGGAGGGGCCTTTTTGTTTTCTGGCCTCTGCCGTCCCGTGGACGTTTCACGGTATGACGGTGAAGCGCGACGCAGCCCGGGCGGGTGGCGAAACTGGTAGACGCGCCAGACTTAGGATCTGGTACCGCAAGGTGTGAGGGTTCGAGTCCCTCCTCGCCCATTTCGCGTTGACCCGTTCGTGCCTATCCCCTAAAGGCGCACGTCCCATCTTTTCCGGCACCGTCTGAAGCGACGCACTGTCCATGGCGGTGGCGAGCGAGGCCCGCATGAAGGTCCAGGTCGAAGAGCTCTCTCCCATTGAGAAGAAGCTCTCCATCGAGGTCGACGATGCCCGCGTGGCGGAGGAGCTCTCCCGCGCGTACTCCAACCTGGGCCGCCAGGTGCGGCTGCCGGGGTTCCGTCAGGGCAAGGTGCCTCGTCGCATCCTGGAGCAGCGCTTCCGTGACCAGGTGGAGGACGAGGTCATCCAGCGCGTGGTGCAGAGCGCGTACGTGGAGGCCATCCGCGAGCACAACGTGGAGGTCGTCGCCACGCCCCAGGTGACCAACTCCGGCCTCAAGGCCAACACGCCGTTCACCTTCGAGGCGCGCGTCGAGGTGAAGCCCAAGGTGGAGGCGAAGGACTACGTCGAGCTGCCCCTGACGAAGTCCGACACCGCCGTCACCGACGAGCAGGTGAACGAGCAGTTGGAGCGCATGCGCCAGTCCCTGGGCCGCCTGGAGCCCATCACCGACCGGGACTCGGCCGCCTCCGGCGACTACGCCACCGTGGACTTCGACGCCACCGTGGACGGCCAGCCCTTCGTGGGCAGCAAGGCCGAGGGCATCACCGTGCAGGTGCAGCCCGGCGAGCTCGTCGACTCCAAGATTGCCGCCCTGGAGGGCGTGAAGGTGGGCGAGTCCAAGGACATCGACTACGCCTTCCCGCAGGAGTACCGGGTGGAGGAGGTGCGTGGGAAGACGGCGCGCTTCCACATCACGCTCAAGGGCGTGCAGAAGGAGGTCGTCCCCGAGCTGAACGACGACTTCGCGAAGGAGACGGGCATCGCCCAGTCTCTGGACGAGCTGCGCGCCAAGGTCCGCACGGACATGGAGAAGGCGCGCAAGTCCCAGGTGGAGGGCGAGGAGCGCGAGGCGCTGGTGACGGCGCTGGTGGAGCGCAACGCCTTCGACGTGCCCCGCGCCATGGTGGAGCGGGCCATGGACTCCATGCTGCGCGGCGCGCTGCAGCAGCTCCAGCGCTCCGGCGTGGACCCCCGCCAGCTCAACCTGGACTTCAACCGTCTGCGCGAGGACATGCGCGAGAAGGCCACCCAGGAAGTGAAGGGCACGCTGCTGTTCGAGTCCATCGCCCAGAAGGAGGGCATCCAGGCGTCCGACGCGGACGTGGACGCCCGCATCGAGCAGCTCGCCAACGAGGCGGGTCAGCCGGTGGCCATGGTGCAGAAGTACTTCAAGGGCGCAGACGAGCGGCTCGGGTTGTCTCTCCGACTGCGTGAGGAAAAGACGATTGAATTCCTGAGGAGCCGCGCGAAGTATTCGTGAGGTTCCTTCACCGAGGTCGACATGCCCTTCATGCCCGTTCCCTACGTCATTGAGCAGACCCACAGGGGTGAGCGCTCGTACGACATCTACAGCCGGCTCCTGAAGGACCGCATCGTGATGCTGGGCACGGAGATCGACGATGACGTGGCCAACGTCATCGTCGCTCAGCTGCTGTTCCTGGAGTCGGAAGACCCGGACAAGGACATCAACCTCTACATCAACTCGCCGGGTGGCTCGGTGACGGCGGGCCTCGCCATCTACGACACCATGCAGTACGTGAAGTGTCCGGTGTCCACCATCTGCGTGGGGCAGGCGGCCTCCATGGGGGCCGTCCTGCTGCTCGCCGGCGCGAAGGGCAAGCGCTACGCCCTGCCGTCCAGCCGCATCATGATTCACCAGCCGCTGGGCGGTGTGCGCGGTCAGGCCACGGACATCGAAATCCAGGCCAAGGAAATCCTCCGGATGAAGGCGAAGCTCAACGAGCTCATCGTCAAGCACACCGGCCAGTCCATCGAGCGTGTCGAGAAGGACACGGACCGCGACTACTTCATGGGCGCTTCCGAGGCGAAGGCCTACGGCATCATCGATGAGATCCAGACTCCCCGGAAGATCGTGGGGCTGGGCAAGGAAGAGAAGAAGTAGGCGGATTGCCGGGGCTCCGGAGCCTCGGCCGGCAGCCGGAGCCGCGGGAATGCGCCCCCGCGACTCCGGCTTTCTGCTTTCTGCGTCATGGCGCAACCCCTGTTAAGTACCCGGTAGGCGCGTGGACGTTCCGGACGGGGGCTGACTAGATTGGACCCGAGCCGGGAACGGGATGGAGTTCGGGGTTGGGGGCCTTTCAGGCGCAGCGAGGGACGAAATGGCGGGCAAGAACGTGGAGAAGCGAGACAACCAGACCCTCTGCTGCTCCTTCTGTGGAAAGTCGCAGAAGGAGGTGAAGAAGCTCATCGCGGGGCCGACGGTCTACATCTGCGATGAGTGCATCGGGCTGTGCAACGACATCATCGCGGAGGAGATCGACCGCGAGGAGACGAAGGACACCAAGCTGCGCATCCCCCGGCCCTCCGAAATCAAGGCGGTGCTGGACGAGTATGTGATCGGCCAGGAGCGGGCGAAGAAGGCGCTCTCCGTCGCCGTGCACAACCACTACAAGCGCATCGAGTCCAAGGTCTCCATGGACGATGTGGAGCTCCAGAAGAGCAACATCCTCCTCCTGGGGCCCACCGGCAGCGGCAAGACGCTGCTGGCGCAGACGCTGGCGCGCATCCTCAACGTGCCCTTCACCATCGCCGACGCGACGTGCCTCACCGAGGCCGGCTACGTGGGCGAGGACGTGGAGAACATCATCGTCAACCTGCTGCAGGCCGCCGACCATGACATCGAGCGGGCCCAGCGGGGCATCGTCTACATCGACGAGATCGACAAGATCGCGCGCAAGTCGGAGAACCCCTCCATCACCCGCGACGTCAGCGGCGAGGGCGTCCAGCAGGCGCTGCTGAAGCTCATCGAAGGCACGGTGGCCAATGTCCCGCCCAAGGGGGGCCGCAAGCACCCGCAGCAGGAGTTCCTGCAGGTGGACACCACCAACATCCTCTTCATCTGCGGCGGCGCCTTCGGCGGGCTGGACCAGGTGATTGAGCGGCGCCTGGGCGGGCGCAGCCTGGGCTTTGGCGCGGACGTGCAGTCCAAGAAGCAGCGCAGCCTCACGGAGCTGCTCAAGCACGTGGAGCCCGAGGACCTGCTGAAGTTCGGCATGATTCCCGAGTTCATTGGCCGGCTGCCCATCATCACCGCGCTGGAGGAGCTGGACGAGGCCGCGCTCATCAACATCCTCAACCAGCCGAAGAACGCGCTCACCAAGCAGTACCGCAAGCTCTTCGAGCTGGACGGCGTGACGCTGAAGTTCACCGACGGGGCCCTCAAGGCCATCGCCAACGAGGCCATCCGCCGCAAGGCGGGCGCCCGTGGCCTGCGCTCCATCCTGGAGTCGGCCATGCTGGACGTGATGTATGAAATCCCGTCCCGCAAGACGGCCCGCGAGGTGCTCATCTCCGAGGAAGTGATTCTCAAGAAGAGCGAGCCGGTGGTGCTCCACGCCCAGCCGGAGAAGGAAGCGGCGGAGCCGAAGAAGGAATCCGCCTGACGCCCGGGCCCCCTGGGGCCGGGTGTTGACGGGGCGCGTCACGGGGCCACTCGAGTGTGCTCCGGGCGCGCCTTTTTCGTCAGGGGAGGGGGCGGGCACCGTTGGCCCCGCCACACTTTTTGTGGGACGGCCGGGGGCCTTTCTGTATGTGCTGGGCTCATGAAAAAGCTGCTCGTCCCCGCCTTGATGTCGCTTGCGGCGTGTGCCTCCCAGAAGGAGGCGGCGCGCGAAGAGCTTCCCGCGGCAGCCTCCGCGGCCCCCGTACCTGAGGAGTCCCCCCGCATGTCCTACCCGGCGACCCGGGCGGAGCAGATTGTCGACACCGTGCACGGCGCCCAGGTGGCGGACCCGTACCGCTGGCTCGAGGACGAGAAGGCCCCCGAGGTCCAGGCGTGGATGAAGGCGCAGGACGCCTTCGCCCGCGAGCAGTTGGCCGCGTTCCCCGGCCGAGAGGCGCTGGCCACGCGCTTCAAGGAGCTGTTCTACACCGACTCCATCTCCACGCCGTTGCGCCGCAGCGGGCGCGTCTTCTACTCCCGCACGCACAAGGACAAGGAGAAGGCCATCGTCTACTGGCGCCAGGGCGAGAGCGGGCCGGAGAAGGTGCTGCTGGACCCGAACGCCTGGAGCGCGGACGGCACCGTGTCGCTGGGCGTCTGGTCGGTGTCGTGGGACGGCAAGAAGGTGGCCTTCGCCCAGAAGCCCAACGCCGCGGACGAGGCGGTGCTGCACGTCATCGACGTGGACTCGGGCGAGTGGTCCAAGGTGGACGTCATCGAGGGCGGCAAGTACGCCACGCCCAAGTGGACGCCCGACAGCAAGGGCTTCTATTACGAGTGGCTGCCCACGGACGCGTCCATCAAGGTGGACGAGCGGCCCGGCTACACCACCATCCGCTTCCACACGCTGGGCACGGACCCGGCGAAGGACGCGGTGGTGCATGAGCGCACGGGGGACCCGACGACGTTCCTCCAGAGCGACCTGAGCCGCGACGGCAAGTACCTCTTCGTCTACATCCTCCGCGGCTGGAGCGAGAACGACGTCTACTGGAAGCGCCCGGGCGAGAAGGACTTCCGCCTGCTGGTGAAGGGCCAGGGCGCCAAGTACGAGGTCGTCGCCTGGAAGGACCGCTTCTACGTCCTCACCGACGAGGGCGCCCCGCGTCAGCGCGTCTTCGAGGTGGACCCGGCGAAGCCGGCCCGGGCGTCGTGGAAGGAGGTCGTCGCCGAGGACCCGGTGGCCTCGCTCCAGTCGGCGCGCATCGTCGGCGGGCACCTGGCGCTGGAGTACCTCAAGGACGCCACCACCGAGGTGCGGGTGGCCACGCTGAAGGGCCAGCCGGTGCGCACGGTGCAGCTGCCGGGCGTGGGCGCGGCGTCCAACCTGGTGGGGCTGGAGGATGAGGACGAGGCCTACTTCGTCTTCACCTCCTTCACCACGCCGCGGCAGATCCACAAGACGTCCGTCCGCACCGGCAAGTCCGAGCTCTGGGCCCAGGTCGAGCTGCCCATGAACCCGGAGCAGTACCAGGTCGAGCAGGTCTTCTATGCGTCCAAGGACGGGACGAAGGTGCCCATGTTCGTGGTGCACCGGAAGGACCTGGCGCGCGACGGCAACGCGCCCACGCTGCTGTATGGCTACGGCGGCTTCAACGTGAGCATGGAGCCCACGTTCCGCGCCAGCATCCTGCCCTGGCTGGACGCGGGCGGCGTGTACGCGGTGGCCAACCTGCGGGGTGGCGGCGAGTACGGCAAGGCCTGGCACGACGCCGGCCGCCTGGACAAGAAGCAGAACGTCTTCGACGACTTCCACGCGGCGGCCGAGTACCTGGTCCAGGCGAAGTACACGCAGCCCAAGCGGCTGGCCATCTACGGCGGCAGCAACGGCGGCCTGCTGGTGGGCGCGGCCATGACGCAGCGGCCGGAGCTCTACGGCGCGGTGGTGTGCGCGGTGCCCCTGCTGGACATGGTGCGCTACCACCTCTTCGGCAGCGGCCGGACGTGGATTCCGGAGTACGGCACGGCGGAGAAGCCCGAGGACTTCAAGACGCTGTACGCCTACTCGCCCTACCACCACGTGCGGCCGGGCGTGCGCTACCCCGCGCTGCTGATGATGGCCGCGGACCACGATGACCGGGTGGACCCCATGCACGCCCGCAAGTTCGTGGCGGCGGTGCAGACCGCCCCGGGCAACCCGGCCCCGGCGCTGCTGCGCATCGAGGCCAACGCGGGCCACGGTGGCGCCGACCAGGTGGCCAAGGCGATTGAATCCAGCGTGGACCTCTATTCGTTCCTGTTCCATGCCCTGGAGGTTGAGGGGGCACAGGGTGGGGTGGCGGCGCAGGGCCGCTGACACCCTCGGCGGACACCCGAGGGAGCTTCGGGTGTTCCCTTGATGGCACGACGCCGTTCCCCAATCTTGAGCCGGGGAACGGCGCCGCGAATCGCCGTGTTATAGAACTGCTGCATCCCGTACGAAGGCTCGGCGAGCGAGCGGACGGGCAACTCTTCTAAGGGCCTGAATCAACGACGGCCCGCAGGTGGCGGATACATGTTCTTCGGACGTGACGACAAGAAGGAAGCCCAGAAGCGGGGTTTGACGGTCCCGCTCTTGCCCCTTCGGGACATCATCGTGTTCCCGCACATGGTGGTGCCGTTGTTCGTCGGCCGGGAGAAGTCCATCGCGGCGTTGAAGGACGCGATGGCGCACAAGGGGCCGGACGACAAGGCCGTCATCCTGCTGGCCGCGCAGAAGAAGGCCAAGACGAACGACCCCACCCCCGACGACATCTTCCACTTCGGCACGCTGGGGCACGTCATCCAGCTCCTCCCGCTGCCCGACGGCACGGTGAAGGTGCTGGTCGAAGGCGTGCGCCGCGCCAAGGTGAAGAAGTTCCACCCCAACGACGCCTTCTTCATGGTCGAGGTGGAGGAGGTGGAGGAGCAGGCGGAGAAGACGGTGGAGTTGGAGGCGCTCGTTCGCAGCGTCCACTCCGTCTTCGAGGCCTTCGTCAAGCTCAACAAGCGCATCCCGCCTGAGATGCTGATGCAGGTGGCCAGCATCGACGACCCGGCGCGGCTCGCGGACACCATCGTCGCGCACCTCTCCCTGAAGCTGAATGACAAGCAGGCCCTGCTCGAGACGGAGTCCCCGGCCAAGCGCCTGGAGAAGCTCTACGAGCTGATGCAGGGTGAGATCGAGATTCTCCAGGTGGAGAAGAAGATCCGCACGCGCGTCAAGAAGCAGATGGAGAAGACCCAGAAGGAGTACTACCTGAATGAGCAGATGCAGGCCATTCAGAAGGAGCTGGGTGAGCGCGACGAGTTCAAGAACGAGATTCAGGAGATTGAAGAGAAGCTGAAGAACAAGCGGATGAGCAAGGAGGCCACGCTCAAGGTCAAGAAGGAGCTGAAGAAGCTCCGGATGATGAGCCCGATGAGCGCCGAGGCCACCGTCGTCCGCAACTACATCGACTGGATCATCAGCCTCCCCTGGTACGACGAGACGCAGGACCGCCTGGACGTCACCGAGGCGGAGACGGTGCTCAACGAGGACCACTACGGCCTGAAGAAGCCGAAGGAGCGCATCCTCGAGTACCTGGCCGTGCAGCAGCTGGTGAAGAAGCTCAAGGGCCCCGTGCTGTGCTTCGTCGGTCCGCCGGGCGTGGGCAAGACGTCGCTGGCGCGCTCCATCGCCCGGGCCACGGGCCGCAAGTTCGTGCGCCTGTCGCTGGGCGGCGTCCGCGACGAGGCGGAGATTCGCGGCCACCGGCGCACGTACATCGGCGCGATGCCGGGCAAGCTCATCCAGTCGCTGAAGAAGGCGGGCAGCAACAACCCCGTCTTCCTGCTCGACGAAATCGACAAGATGTCCACGGACTTCCGCGGCGACCCGAGCGCGGCGCTGCTGGAGGTGCTGGACCCCGAGCAGAACCACAACTTCAACGACCACTACCTGGACCTCGACTACGACCTGTCCAAGGTGATGTTCATCTGCACCGCGAACACGATGCACAACATCCCCGGTCCGCTGCAGGACCGCATGGAGGTCATCCGCATCGCGGGGTACACCGAGCCGGAGAAGCTCTCCATCGCCCGGCGCTACCTGATTCCGAAGGAGCAGGAGGCCAACGGGCTGTCGGACCTCAAGGTCGACATCTCCGACCAGGCGCTGCGCACCATCATCCACCGCTACACGCGTGAGTCCGGCGTGCGCTCGCTGGAGCGTGAGATTGGCGGCGTGTTCCGCAAGATTGCCCGCGACGTGCTCAAGAACGGCAAGCGGGACATCGAGGTGGACCGGAGGATGGCCATGAAGTTCCTGGGCACGCCCCGCTACCGCTACGGCGTGGCGGAGCGCGAGGACCAGGTGGGCATCGTCACCGGCCTCGCGTGGACGGAGCTGGGCGGCGAAATCCTCACCACCGAGGCCACGGTGATGCCGGGCAAGGGCAAGCTCATCATTACCGGCAAGCTGGGCGAGGTGATGCAGGAGTCCGCGCAGGCGGCCATGTCCTACGTGCGCAGCCGCGCCGAGCGCTTCGGCATCGACCGCAAGGTGTTCGAGAACTACGACATCCACGTCCACCTGCCGGAGGGCGCGATTCCGAAGGACGGCCCGTCCGCCGGCGTCACCATCTGCACGGCCCTGGTGAGCGCGCTCACGCGCGTGCTCATCCGCCGCGACGTGGCGATGACGGGTGAAATCACTCTGCGCGGCCGGGTGCTGCCCATTGGCGGCCTGAAGGAGAAGACGCTGGCCGCGCACCGGGCGGGCATCAAGACGGTCCTCATCCCGAAGGCCAACAAGAAGGACCTGAAGGACATCCCGCAGAAGATTCGCAAGCAGCTGCGCATCGTCCCGGTGGAGTTCGTGGACGACGTGCTCCGCGAGGCGCTGGTGCTGGAGAAGCCAGAGGAGTTCGGCCGCAAGCCCACCACGGATGGGGGCAAGCTGGTGAGCCCCGGCGCCGAGCTGCCGGCCGCTTCGCCGGCCGTGGCCCCGGCCTAGCGATGAGGTGACAGGCGCTGGCGGGCCGCCGTGCCCGTCGGCGTGAGCTGGAGGGAAGCCAGGACACCGTGCGGCCAGGGCCGCCGGGGTGCCTGGCTTCTCCTTTTCGGGGGCCCGGGGCTTCGGGGTAGAAGGAGCCTGGTGGCTCCGCGCGCTCGACTCCGGTGGTGGTGGTACCTGGTGGCGGTGGTGGCCGCGTCGTGCGGGCCGTGCGGCTTCCAGCCGGAGCCCGGCGTGAAGGTGGTGGTGCCGGCCATGCCCACCACGCTGGACTGGAGCCACTCGGACCCGGACAGCTGGGCCAACTACCCGGTGATGCTGGCGACCCAGCGCGGGCTCACGCAGCTCGGGCCGGACCACAGCGTGGTGCCGGGACTGGCCGAGCGGTGGGAGCGCGCGGCCGATGCCCAGGGGCGCGACGTCTACACGTTCCACCTGCGCGGGGACGTGCGCTGGTCCAATGGCGCGCCGCTCGTCGCCCGGGATTTCGTCGTGGGTTGGCGGCGCGCGCTGCGGGGCCGCGAGCGCGGGGAGATGGCGGACCTGGAAGGGGCCTCGGAGGCGCTGGCCCTCCAGGAGCGGGGCGCGCCGGAGGCCGAGGTCCGCGCAGCGCTGGAGCGCGTGGGCGTGGAGGCGTTGGACGCGCACACGCTGCGGGTGACGCTGGCGCGACCGCGCAGCTACTTCCTGGCCCGCGTGGCCAACGTGTACCTGTTCTATCCAGCGCCCTCGGCGGACCTGGAGGGGAAGTCGGACGAGGAGGTGCGCGACTACTTCGACCGCCCGCGCGACGGCCGGCCGCTGGCCCTGGGCCCCTACCGCGTCGAGCAGTGGGACCGGGCGGGGGAGCGCGTTCGGCTCGTCTACAACCCGGCATCGGCGTTTCCTCCGCCGCTGGCGGAGGGCGAGGCACCCGCGCCTGTTATCACGCTGATGAAGTCGGAGATTGGCCCGGCGATGTATGAGCGCGGGCGCGTGGACTTCGTCTTCGTGGACAGCGCCGCGGCGCTGCGCATCCACCGGCCCGGCGACCTGCGCCGCGAGCCGCTGCTGTCCACGTACTTCCTGGCCTTCAACACGGAGAGGGCGCCGCTGGACCGGCCCGAGGTGCGGCGCGCGTTGTCCCGGGCGCTGGACCGCGAGGCGCTGGTCGCGGGGCTGCTTCCGGCGGCGCGTCCGTCCCACGTGCTGTTGCCGCCGGAGCTTCCCATCTCCGCGACCCCGGAGGAGGCCGCGCGCCTGCCGCACTATGCGCCGGAGCAGGCGCGGGCGGAGCTGGCGGACGTCACGGGCTTGGAGCGGCCCCTGCGGCTCGTCTACCGGTCGGGGGATGGGTTCGTTCCGGAGGTGGCCATCGCGGAGCGCGTGGCCGCGCAGCTTACCCGGGTCGGTGTGCGGGTAGTGATCGAGCCGCGCTCGGACTTCTCGGCGGAGATTGCGCGGCGCTCGGCGCAGGGGCCTCGCGCGTACGACCTGTACCTGCGGCGCCTGGGGGCCGACTACGCGCACCCGAACACGTTCTTCACGCTCTTCGAGCGGGAGGGCAATCACCAGACGGGCTGGGAGACGCAGGCGGGAGGCGAGCCCATGGCGCGCTTCGAGCGGCTGCTCGAGGCCGGGGATGGCGCCCCGGACGATGCGAGCGCCCGCGCGCAGTACGTCCAGGCGCAGGAGGTGCTGGTCGGGGAGCAGGCGGTGATTGCGCCCCTGTACCACCCGGACCGCTACTACCGCGCGCGGGCGCGCCTGCGCGGGCTGGATGTGGACCCGTTCAACTTCCTGGCGCTGCGCGCGCTGCGCATGGAGCGTGATGCGGGCACGGCCCAGGCGCGGGAGGCGCCATGAGCGCCCGCGCTGGACAGGGCCCGCTTCATCGTACGGGCACTCCATGCACCGCGCGTCGGACCCGCGGCGGCTGGGGCCCGGTGGCGAGCCGCTCCCTGCGTGCTCGTGCGAGCCACACGGTGCCGCTTCGGTCCCAGTGTGCCCGCGCGAGCCACGTGGTGCCGTGCCGTTCCCTATCTGCCTATGCGAGCCATGCGGTGCCGCGCCGTCCCCTGTGTGCCTGTGCGAGCCATGCGGTGCCGCGCCGGTCCCTGTGTGCCCGTCCGAATCACCCAGTGCAGCGCCAGGTCATGCGGCGGCGAGGTCCGTCTGGGGCGCGCGTCCGGCGTGTTCGGGCGCCCAGCCGGGGCATGGCGGGCGTTGTCACCCTCGACGCACGAGGCACGCCATGAAGGCCGTGGTCCAGCGCCTGTTGCGGCAGGTGGTGCTGGTGCCAGTGGTGGCGCTCGCGTCGTACTTCCTCATGACCGCGCTGCCGCTCACCACGGAGACGGACGCCAAGCGGCAGGTGTCGGGGGAGCTGGCGGCCTCGTATCGGCGGGACCTGGGCATCGGTGAGCCGCTGGGCTTCCTTCGCCCGTGGGAGAAGCTGCTGCGCGGCGAGCGGCTGGGCACGAGCGCCCAGGGCATCACCGGCGACGAGCTGCTCACGAAGCTCTCCGGCAGCATCGGCGTGGGGCTGATGGCGCTGCCGCTCGCGCTGCTGTGGGCCCTGGGCTTCGCGCTGCTGCGCACGCGCTGGCGCAAGGGGCGCTGGGCCGCGATGGGCGACGTGGTGCCCGCCGTCGCCTTCGGCACCCCCGTCTTCATCCCCGCGCTGCTCCTGGCTCCCGCCGTGGTGGAGCGCGGGCACCTGCTGCCGGAGCTGTGCGCGGCCCTGGTGACGTCGCTCTGGCCCGGCATCTTCCTGGGCACGCTCGTGGGTGACTCGCTGGAGGCGGAGCTGTCGCGCGACTACGTGCGCACCGCGCTGGGCAAGGGCCTCTCGCGCGCCACCGTCCTGTGCCGTCACGTGCTGCCCAACGTGTGGCCCGCGATGCTGGACGCGGTGGGGCCGGTGGCCACGTCGCTGCTCGCCGGCTCGTTCGCCGCGGAGCGCGTCCTGGGGCTGCCGTACTTCGGCCAGCTCTACGTCCTCGCGGTGCTCAACAAGCAGGTGGCCGTCGTCGTCGTCGCCACCACCGCTTTCGCCACCTTGCTCGTCGTCGTGAGCCTCGCGGTGGAGGTGCTGCGCTACGCCGTGGACCCGCGCTCCCGGGAGGCCACGACATGAGCCGCGTCCCCACACGCGCCCGCGTTGGACTGGCGCTGCTCGTCGGCCTGGGCCTGCTCAGCCTCGTCGCGGGGCGGCTCTTCCCCGAGTCGCTGGCCCAGGGCTGCCCGCTGGGCCTGGACCCCACGCGCCCGGACCGCAGCGTGTGCGAGCTGGCCTTTGGTGGGCTCTGGGTGTCCCTCGCCGTGGGGCTCGCTGCGGGCGCGCTCTCCACGCTCCTCGGCCTCACCGTCGCGGCGGTGGCGCGGCTCTCCGGCGGCGTGGTGGAGCAGGCGTTGCTGCGCGCGGTGGATGCCGTCTTCGCCCTCCCCGACGTGCTGGTGGTGATGGTGCTCCAGCTCGCGGGGCAGTCGCTCGCGGACGCGGGGCAGGGCGGGGGCCTGGGGCCGTTCGGGTTGATGGTCGTCTCACTGGCCCTGGTGGGCTGGGCGGGCCCCGCGCGCATGTTCCGCAACCGCCTGGCGACGCTCGAAGCGCAGGAGTACGTGGCCGCGTCCCGCGCGCTCGGCGGCGGGGGGCTGCACCTGCTGCGCGTCCACCTGTGGCCCGCCTTGCGGCCCTTCGCGCTGGCGGTGTTCCTCTCCCGCCTCCCGGCCGCCATCCTCACCGAGTCCACCGTCAGCTTCTTCGGCATCGCCCGCATGGAGCCCATGTCCCTGGGCCGGTACCTGGGCACCAGCTACGCGGCACTCATCTACGAGGGCGGCGGCCGGGTGGTGCTGCCCGCATGGGCGCTGCTCGTGCTGCTGGTGCTCGGCGCCTCGCTCGCCTCCCAGGCGCTCTCCGAGGCCCCTCGCCGGGCGGCCTGACGGACACCGCGCACGGGGTGTCACCACGGACGGAAGTGGAATTCCCAACGTTGAGGGGGGCGTTGTCCTCACACAGAAACCTTTTGCCCACATCGGTGCCCCCCATGTCCCTCATGCCCATCGAAGAGCTTGCCACCTCCACCGGACTCGACGCCCGTGAGCGCGAGGAGCGCACGGACGCGCTCAAGCTGGAGCCCGTGCGCGGCGCGGTGCTCGTCGTCGAGGACGACCCGGCCCACCGAGAAATCCTCGTGGAGATGCTGGCGGGCTGGGGCTACGAGCCCCTGCCCGTGGGCAGCGCCGAGGAGGCGGAGTTCGCCGTGCGCAACAAGCGCATGGACGCCGCCGTCGTGGACGTCTTCCTGCCGGGCCGCAGCGGGGCCACTTTGATGTCCCGGCTGCGCGAGCGCTTCCCCCAGTCCGTGCTCATCGGCGTGAGCGCCCTGAGTGACGCGGCCATGGCGCGCAAGTGCAAGGGGCTGGGGGCGGACCTCTTCATCGGCAAGCCCCTGGACCCCCAGCGGCTGGCCGAGGCGCTCCAGTCCCGGCATACGAGCTGGCACTGACGCCCCTCTGGCGAGGGCCGCCGGGGCGAGTTCCGGTTGCGCCATCCGCGTGAACGGTTGATGCTCCTTCCGTGAAGAACCTCGCCCCCGGCTTGTTGCTGGCCATGCCCCAGCTCGGCGATCCGAACTTCTACCGTGCGGTCGTCCTGATGCTCGAGCACAGCGAGACGGGCTCGATGGGGCTCGTCATCAACCGGGCCGCTCCCCTCACGCTCGGCGAGCTGGCGCGCGGGCAGAACCTGGGCATCGCCACCGGGCGCAAGGAGCATGCCGTCTTCCTGGGCGGCCCGGTGGAGCCGCAGCGGGGCTTCGTCCTCCACGACGACGCGGAGCAGCGGGAGAAGCACGCGGTGCTCCCCGGCCTGTTCCTGAGCGTGACGCTGGACGCCCTGGGGCCCCTGCTGACCAACCCGAATCCGCGCCTGCGCTTCTGCCTGGGCTACGCGGGCTGGGGCCCCCGCCAGTTGGAGAACGAGATTGCCGCCGGCGCCTGGCTCTTCACCGAGGCCACCGCGGAGGTTGCGTTTGGCCAGGAGCCCGCGAAGCTGTGGGATGCGACTCTGCGAAGCATGGGGGTGGACCCCGCCATGCTGGTGATGGGAAGGGGAATGAACTGATGCTCGACGCCGAATTCATCCGGGCCCGCATCCTGGAGGCCCTGCCGGGCTCCGAGGTGGAGGTGCGCGACTACACGGGGACGGGAGACCACTTCGAGGCCCGGGTGGTGAGCCCCGACTTCACGGGGAAGGCGATGGTGCAACAGCACCAGCTCGTGTACGCGCCCCTGCAACAGTGGCTGAAGAGCGGCGAGCTGCATGCGCTCGCGTTGAAGACCTACTCTCCCGAGCAGTGGAAGAAGCTCGGGACTCGCTAAGAAGGAGCGGTACCCATGACGCCTGAACTCAAGGCACGGCTGGAGCAGGAGACGAAGTCGCACAAGATCGTGCTCTTCATGAAGGGCAATGCGCTGTTCCCCCAGTGCGGCTTCTCCGCGCGGGCCCTGCAGCTGTTGCGGCCTCTCGGTGAGGTCCACACGGTGGACGTGCTCGCGGACCCCGAGGTGCGCCAGGGCATCAAGGACTTCACCAACTGGCCCACCATTCCGCAGGTTTTCATCAACGGGCAGTTCATCGGCGGCTCGGACATCCTCATGGAGCTGGCCGAGCGCGGGGAGCTGGCCGACCTGGTCGCGGGCAACAACCCGGCCTAGCGGGCGGTCCGCGCGGGCCTGGCGGGAGAGGGGAGACCATCTCCCCTCGCTGTGGCTAGGATGGGCGGCCGCTGCCTCGAGGAACCCGCGTGGTCACAGTCAACCGACACAACGCCCCCCAGAGCCCGGACGAAGCCGCCGACGCGAACGTCCCCGTCCCCGAAACCAACGCCTCCGTCGCCCTGACGGACACCGTGCTGCCGGCCCAGGCGCCAGGCGTGGCGGTGGACCCGGACGACCTGGTGGAGACGGCGAAGGCGCCCACCCTCATGGACAAGGTGCAGCAGTTCCGCGCCCGCCACGAGAAGTGGGAGATTGCGCTCTTCTTCTTCAGCGGCTTCCTCTACGACGTCCTCACCATCAGCCGCATCGACGACACGCTGACGCTGGCGCAGAACTTCGGCTACCTGCTGGTGCTCGCGGGGCTGCTGCTGCTGGAGCAGTGCTACCCGGAAGGCGTGGAGCCGCCGAAGCTGCTCCTGAAGGTGTGGCGCTGGCGAGAGGATGCCATCCACTTCCTCTTCGGAAGTCTGCTCAGCGCCTTCATGTTGCTGCTCTTCAGGAGCTCGTCGGGCGCGCTGCCCTACCTGTTCGTGGTGGGCCTCTTCGTCCTGCTGGCGGCCAATGAGCTGCCCGTGTTCCGCAAGCTGGGCCCCGTCATGCGCATGGTGCTGCTCAGCCTGTGCGTGACGATGTACTTCATCTGCCTGCTCCCCGTGGTGCTCGGGCGCATGGGCTTCTGGGTCTTCCTGCTGGCCATCGTGCTGGGCTCGGCGGCCATCTTCGGCGTGATGCGCCTCGTCCGGCGCTGGCGCCCGGACAGCCGCTACCTGCTGCGCAACGTGGCTGTCCCTGGCTTCGGCGTGCAGGGCGCGCTGCTGGGGCTGTACCTGGCGGGCGTGATTCCGCCGCTGCCGGTGGCGGTGCAGTTCGCGGGCATCTATCACCAGGTGGAGCGGGTGAGCCCGGGCGTCTACCACCTGTCCTCGCTGGACTCCGGGGCCTGGTACAAGCCCTGGACGTGGGGCGGCCCGGACTTCCTGATGCAGCCGGGGGACAAGCCCTATTACTTCTTCCGCATCTTCGCGCCGAAGCACTTCCAGTCGTACCGGGTGCGCGTGCGGTGGTACTTCGACGACCCGCAGAAGGGCTGGACGACGTACGGCAACGGCTTCATGGCCACCGTCAGCAGCAACGGCACGGACGGCGGTTACCGCTACTACGCGACGACGTCCAACCTGAAGCCCGGTAAGTGGCGCGTGGTGCTGGAGACGGAGGACGGGCACGAAATCCACCGGCTGAGCTTCACCGCCGGGCCGGACACGAACACGGGGCCTCGCACCTTCGACGTCTCGGTGTCCACGCTCAAGGACGTGAAGCCCCTGGCGCTGGCGGAGTGGGAGGAGCGGACCGCGGCGGCGGGCGCGAAGCCCACCGCCGCGCAGCAGCCGAAGTAGGCCCGTGCCTACTTCTTCTTTTTCTTCTTCTTGCCGGCCTTCCCCTCCGCCCAGAGGGACTTCATCCACGCCTCCACGTCCTTGGCGGCGCGGGGGATGCTGGCGGAGAGGACCTTGCAGCCGCGCGCGGTGACGACGACGTCGTCCTCGATGCGCACGCCGATGCCGCGGTAGCGCCGCGGCACGGTGAGGTCGTCCGTCTGGAAGTACAGGCCGGGCTCCACCGTCAGCACCATGCCCGGCTGGAGCTTCCCGTACTTGTAGGCCTCCTGCCGTGCCTGGGCGCAGTCATGCACGTCCAGGCCCAGCATGTGGCTGACGTTGTGGAGCGAGTAGCGCTTGTAGAACTGGTGCTCGTCCTTGAGCGCGTCCTCGGCGTCTTCGAGGATGCCCAGGGACTCCAGGCCCTCGGCGAGCACGCGCATGGCCGCGCGGTTGGGCTCCATGAAGTCGTTGCCGGGCTTCACCTGGGCGAAGGCCGCGTCCTGGGCGGCCAGCACCAACTCGTAGATTTCCCGCTGCTCCTTGGAGAACTTCCCGCTGATGGGCAGGGTGCGGGTGATGTCGGCGGTGTAGAGCGTCTGGCCCTCCACGCCCGCGTCCAGCAGCAGCAGGTCGCCGGGGACCAGCGGCCCGTCATTGTGGTGCCAGTGCAGGATGCAGGCGTGGGCGCCCGAGGCGGCGATGGTGCGGTAGCCCACGTCGTTGCCCTCCACGCGGGCGCGGAGGTTGAAAATGCCCTCCACGTAGCGCTCCGTCTTGGCCGTCTTCAGGCCGCGGATGACGTCCTCGAAGCCGCGATGCGTGGAGTCGATGGACGTCTGGAGCTCGCGCACCTCCTGGGCGTCCTTGAGCAGCCGCATCTCCGACAGGGCCTGGGCCAGCTCCTTGTCCTGCTTGCCTGCCTCCTCCCGCGCCGGCACGGCGCCGTCGACCTTGGGTGACAGGCCGCGCAGCACGCGCATGGGGCGGCTCCCCGCGGCGCCGAGGCCGGAGAGGAAGTCCGGCAGCTCGTCGAGGCCGCGGGCCTGGTCCACGCCGTAGCGGGCCTGGCTCTCCTTCACACCCAGGCGAGGGCCTTCCCACAGCTCGCCCTTCACCCGGTCGGTGAAGAACGTCGCGTCGGTGCGGCCCGGGTTGGGCTCCACGAAGAGCACGTCGGTGTGGCCGCCCTTCGCCTTGGGCTGGAGGACGAGCACGCAGTCCGGCTCCAGGTTGCCGGTGAGGTAATAGAAGTCGCTGCCCGGCCGGAAGCGGAAGTTGGTGTCGTTGGCGCGCACCTTCTCGTGGCCGGTGGGGATGATGAGCGTCTCACCGGGGAACAGCTTGGAGAGCGCGCGGCGGCGGGCCTTGAAGGATTCCGCGTTCTTGATTTTCGGTGGGAGCTTCTTCGAGCGCGGCTTCCACTCCTTCATCATGAAGTCGAGCAGCGCCGGGGGCGGCGCCGTGTCGTGCGTGGCGGGCTTCGCGGGTGCCGCGGCTCCGGGGGCCTGCGGCTCGGACGTGACGAGGGGCTGTTGCTCGCCTACTTCGGGCAGAGCGGCGGCGGAAGAACGGGTCGTGGCCATGGATTACTCTTCACCCGCGCCCGCCAGTACTTCAAGCCCGAGTTGGCTCGGGGGGCGCCGCAGTGTCTTCCCGCAGAAGTGCCACCTGCCCCAGGAGCACCGGTACGGCTGTCTCCACGCGGAGAATGCGGGGCCCCAACGAAAATGGATGGAAGCCGTGGGCCTCCAGCAGGTCCGCCTCGAAGGGTACCCAACCGCCGTCCGGGCCGATGGCCAGCACGACGCGCCGCGCCGGGCCCACGGCCAGCGCGCGGAGGGGCTGCCTTGCGGGCGGGTGGGGGAGCAGGCGCAAAGGCTCCGGTCCGAACAGGGGGCCCAGCTCATCCTCGACGAAGGGACGGAAGCGCTCCCGAATCAGCACCTCGGGCAGACGGGTGTCGCGGGCCTGCTCCAGGCCCTGGATGAGCAGCTCGCGGACGAAAGCCGGGTCCAGCACCTTGGAGTCGAAGTAGCTCTTCTCCACCCGCGCCGCGTTGACCAGGACGATGCGGTCCACCCCCAGCGAGGCCACCGCCGGTAGGACCTTCTTCAGCGCCTTGGGACGGGGAATGGCGAGCAGCAGGTCCACACCCGCGCGGGGCGGCGGGGGCTCGGTGAGGGTGACGCGCACGTGCAGGACGCCGGCGCTGTTCTCCAGGACCTCGCCGGTGCCGGTGAGGCCGCCCAGGCGCCCCACGCGGAGGGACTCTCCGGGTTCGGCGCGCAGCACCTCGCGCGCGTGCTGGGCCCGCCGTCCGGTGAGCCGCGCGGTGCCGTCGGGCAGGAAGTCTTCGTCGAGGAGGAGCAGCAGGTTCACGGGGCCTCTGTACTCCGTCGCCTGCGAGCGTGGGGAGTTCTTCAGGGCCCGGAGCGGGGGAACCCGGCCCCCTGGCGCCCGGCCTGCCCACGTCGTCTCGCTTGTGGCGGGACTTGCCCCTCTCCATGGGGTGCCATAAAGGCGGGGCCGTGCGTAACCTCTGTCTGCGTTGCCGCCGTCCCGAGAGCGCGTGCTATTGCGCGCACCTGCCGCCCCGGCTGGAGACGCGCACGCGCGTCGTGTTCCTCCAGCACCCGCGGGAGCGGCGCGTGGCCATTGGCACCGCGCGCATGGCCCACCTGGCGCTGGCCAACTCCGAGCTGCATGAAGGCGTGGACTTCACCGGCCACCAGCGGCTGGAGGAGCTGGCGGCCCAGCCGGAATCGGTGGCCGTGCTGTTCCCGGGGGAGGACGCCATCCCGGTGGAGGAGGCGCGCCGCAACCCGCCCAAGACGCTCATCGTGGTGGACGGGACGTGGCCGCAGGCGAAGAAGGTCGTCTCCCGCAACCCGGTGCTGGCCGGGCTGCCGCGCATCGGCTTCGTGCCGCGCCGGCCGAGCAACTACCGCATCCGCTCGGAGCCCGCGGACCATTGCGTGTCCACCATCGAAGCGGTGGTGGAGATGCTGGGCGTCCTGGAAGGGGACCCGGCGCGCTTCGACGCCATGCTGCGCGCCTTCGAGTACATGGTGGACACGCAGCTGGCGCGGCAGGCGACGCGAACGTCGCCCAACCGCCGCCGCATCTACTTCGGGCCCTGGCGTCCGCCGCTGGAACTGCGCATGCTGGCCGAGCGCTTCGACAAGCTGGTCGTCTTCTACGGCGAGGCCAACGCACACCCCGCGGGCGGCGAGGAAATCCCCACCGAGCTGGTGCACGCGGTGGCGTGCCGGCCGGCCACGGGTGAGCGCTTCGAGGCCGTCATCGCGCCGGAGCAGCCCCTGGCCTACAGCACGCCGCTGCACGTGGAGCTGTCCGAGGCCGTCCTCCGCGCGGGCGAGTCCCGGGTGGAGGCAATGAGGCGCTTCGAGGCCTTCCTCCGTCCCGATGACGAGCTGGCGGTGTGGACGACGTTCGCGCTGGAGTTGCTGTGGACGGGTGGCGTCACCCGGCGCCCCGCGAGCAGCGTGCGGCTGGCCACCGCGCGCGCGCTGAAGGGCAAGGCGGGTGGGGTGGAGCAGGCGATGCAACTGCTGAACGGGCCGGAGGTGCCGCTGTGGGCCCCTGGCCGCGCGGGCAGGCGCATCCGCGCGCTGGAGTCCGTGGTGCGCGAGCTGGTGGCCCGAGGCAACGCCACCGAGCCGCCGCTAAAGCTGCCGCGCACGGGCACCGAGGGCTGAACCCTTCCGGGGCCGCGGCCGCCGATGGTGGGCGCTGCCCGAGCCCGGGAGCGCTGATGTCAGCCGGTGGGCTGCTCACGGAAGCAGGGCGGTGCGGGCCTCCTTGATGTAGCGCCCACGCGGGAACTCCTGGAGGTATTGGCGGTACTCCTCGCGGGCCCGATGGGATTCGAGCTTCTCCTCGAAGCACCGCGCGCGGAGGTAGCGCGCCTGCTCGCGGTGCGCGGCCCGCCGGCTGCGCTCGGCAATCTCCTCCAGCCCCAAGAGGAAGCTCTCGCACCTGCGCGAGTTCACCTGGAGCCGGGCGTAGCCCAGGAACCGCTCATCCGCGTTCCCGGAGACCAGCGCTGGGGGAATCAGGGGCTCGCGCTTCGTCGGCGCCTGCTTTGCCACAGTCTCCGGCGGGGAATCGACGGGAGTCTTCGGCGTGGTGGGCGAGGGCGGATTCACCGAGGGCGCCGGATAGGGCGCGAACTCCTGCGCCGGGTCCTCTGCTGCTGGGAAAGCCATCGCGCTGCTCCCCGCGGCGCCGACGGGGGCCAGTGCGTGGGCGGGTGGCGGTGCGGGCTCGGGCATGGGGGCCTCTTCGGGAGCCACGAGTGGACCGGGCGTCACGGCTGCCATGGCTCCTGGAGACGTGGGCGGTGTCTCGGCTGGCGCCTCGGGGCTGCGGGGGCGGGCGGGCTGGGGCACGGCGGGCCGTGATGGGCGTGAAGGGGCGGCGATGGCGGGGGCCCGGAGATCCCCGAAGGCTCGCAGGTCAGGCTTCGACACCTTCCGCTGGCGCAGCGCGTGTGTCTCCACATGGAACTCCACGCGCTCGCCGGGCCCGACCTGTCGGGGCGGCTGGCCCTCCGTTTCGACGCGGACCTGTCCCTCGGCCACGGCCACGGCGGCGCCATCCTTCGTGCGCTCCACGGTGAAGACAGTGCCCACCACGGACACGCGCAGCCCGGCGGCCTCGACGAGGAAGCCGTGCCTCGCCACGTGGGAGGCCTCCACGGACAGGCGCCCCTCCTTGACGATGAGGTGAACGTCGCGCGGCTCCGAGCGGGAGAGCTCGACCTCCGAGCCTTCGGACAGCCGCACGCGGCTCGCGTCCGGAAGGCGCAGCACGGCGCTGGCGCGCGCTGGTGTCCGCACGGCGGTGCCCGGCTGCAACCGCATGCCCGGCTCCAGCGCGCGTTCCTGACCGCCCGAGTCCCGTAGGACGGCGCCCAAGGTGGCGACGCGCTCCGCCTCGACGAGGGTGACGCGCTCCTGCACGGCGTCTCGTGGCGCCGCGGGCATGGGGCCCTGATGCGTCGGCGCGGTGGCGATGCTCCCAGAGGGCATGGCGCCCCCTGGTGAGCCATGGGCCGGCTCCACATCGGCGGTGGTTTCCACCCCCGACTGCGCAGGCTCACGGAGGGCCACACTGCTTGGAGACGCGTGAATCAGAGGCGCCGCGCCCGTGGCCCCATGCTCCAGGGCCGCGCGTGCCGTGTCGGCTCCTGCGCTCTCGGACTGAGGCCCAGTCACGCGGTTGGGCCGCTCCGTCACCATCGCCACGCCATTCCCCCCGTCCCCCGCCGGCACACGGAGCCACCACAGCGCGAGCATCGCCGCGCAGGCGCCCGCCAGGCCCACGGCCCTCGGCCACCGGGCACCAGGGTGGGGCCGCTCCAGCCTGCGTGCCGCCTCTTCGCGCAGCCGCTCGCCCACCGCGTCCATTTGGACCACCGGCGTCACGCCGCGCGCGTCATGCAGGGCAGCGCGAGAGCGTCGCACCTGCGCCAGCGCCCGGGCACACTCGGCACAGACCCCGACGTGAGCCTCCACGCGGCTCCGCTCGTCCGCATCCAGCTCTCCGGCAGCCAGCGCCCACAGCGCGAGGTGCTCATGGCGAGCCATGGGGACCTCCGGGCCGGCTCGTGCCGAGCAGACGCTGCATGGCCTCGTTGAACTCCAGCCGCGCATGGTGCAGGCGGCTGCGGACGGTGTTGGGCGAGCTCCCCACGGCCTCGGCAATCTCGTCCGGGCTCATTCCGCACAGCTCGTAGTACACGAAGACGATGCGCTTCTTCGGCTTCAGCCGCTCCATCGCCAACTCCACCAACCGGGCCGCCTGTTGCCGGGCAGCGGCGCGCTCCGGGTCCTCGCCCTCGGCCGCGGTCTCCGGCAGCTCCCAGACGCTGTCCTCGGGCCGGCGCCGCTTCCAGCGCAGATGGGACAGGGCCACGTTCGAGCAGACCCGGTAGAAGAAGGTCCGGAACCGCGACTCGCCCCGGTAGCTCTTCACGGCCGTCAGCAGCCGGAGATAGGCCTCCTGGAGCAGGTCCTCCACGTCCACGCGGTTCCCCACGAGATGCCACAAGGTACGCGCGGCATCCGCTCGCGTGAGCGCGTAGAGTTGCTCGAAAGCGCCCACGTCACCGTCCTGGAGGCGGCGGACCAATCCTTGGAGACGTGGCTCATCCAGCGCGGACGCGCCCGCCGCACCGGGGCCCCTGCGTACCCCCGGGAGGCTGGGGACGTGCGCGAATGGGCGGGCTCCACGCAGGAACACCAGAGGTTCTCCCTCGGCGGTGGGCAACGGACCAGCCCTGAGCGGGCTCGGTCCGCTGACCAGATGAAAGGTCCAGGCCACTACATACCTCCATGGCCATGGGTCTCCGGAAAGACGAAAGCCGATCAAATAAATTCTTTGATCATCCGTCTGCGCTACGGAGTCGAACGCTGCAGAAACCGGACAACCCTTCCGGTGGCCGGACCGGTCCCCCAGAGATTTCGGAGTCCCCACTCATGAGGAACACTCCCAGACGCGGCCTGATGTGGCTGACGTTGCTCGCCGTAATCGCCATCCTCCCGGGCTGCATCGTTCATGGCCACGATGACTGGTACGATGACGATGACGGCACCTTCTATTGCTCCTCGGACCGCGACTGCGGCACCGGCCAGAGCTGCCGCAGCGGCGCCTGTCGGACCGTGCCCTCCGGCTCGGGGGAGTGTTCGATGTCCCGCGACTGCCCCGGGACGCAGATCTGCATCAACAGTGTCTGCTCGCAGTTCTGCTCCCGCGACTCCGACTGCGCCACGGGTCAGCGGTGCGCGGACCGCTTCTGCGTCGGGACCGGGTCCGGAGACGCTGGCACCGATGGAGGAACGCGCCCTGACGGCGGCTCCGACGGAGGCACGCGTCCGGATGGAGGCGTCGACGGTGGCCCCGGTCCCCAGCAGTGCCGGGTGAACATGGACTGCGGTGGGGGGAACTACTGCATCAACAACCAGTGCGTCCGCGGCTGCCATGACGACACCGGGTGCGATGCCACGGACGCCTGCGTGAGTGGCCTGTGCCGCCCGCGTCCGGTGGACCCGAACGCCTGCACCACCGCCGAGGACTGCACCGGCGGGAAGGACTGTGTGGACGGCCAGTGCCGCGCGGCGTGCAACGCCACCACCCAGTGCCCGGAGGACTACACCTGCCAGATTGGCTACTGCATGCCCACGCCGGACGAGGGCCCGTGCCGCGCCAACTGCGAGTGCCCGGCCGGACAGGTCTGCTTCAATGGCCACTGCAAGTCGCCGCAGCCGGACCCGGGCCAGGCGTGCGAGGCCAACTGCGACTGCCCCTCGGGTGAGGTCTGCACCGAAGGCTACTGCCGCCCGCCGGCCCCTCCGCCGCCGCCGGAGGACGCGGGCACGGGCCCCGCGTGCCTGGTCAACTGCGAGTGCCCCTCCGGGCAGGTCTGCTCCAATGGCCAGTGCAAGTCGCCGCCTCCGCCGCCCCCGCTGGATGCCGGGACGCCGCCCCCGGTATGCCACGCCAACTGCGAGTGCCCGTCCGGACAGGTCTGCGCGGACGGCTTCTGCAAGCCCGTCAACCAGGGCAGTGGCAACAGTTGCCTTGCCAATTGCGAGTGCCCCGCCGGCGAGCGCTGCGTCGAGAACGTCTGCTGGCTGTAGCGGGGGCGGACGGCCGCGTCAGGGCGCCACCATGCGCCAGCAGCGGTGGATCTCCTTGCGCTGGAAGTCTTCGGGGATGGAGCGAGGGGTGAGTTCCTCCACCTCCATCCCCCGCGTGGCCTTCGGGTCCAGCTGGAAGCCGAGGAAGTTGGTGGAGAAGTAGAGGACGCCACCGGGCGCGAGCAGCGCCCGGATGGCGGCCAGCAGGCGCGGGTGGTCGCGCTGCACGTTGAAGCTGCCCGACATCTTCTTCGAAGTGGAGAAGGACGGCGGGTCGCACACCACCAGGTCGTACCGCTCCGGTGCGCCGGCCTGGGCCTCTACCCAGGCCTTGGCGTCCGCGCGCACCAGGACGTGCCGCGCGTCGGCCAGCCCGTTGAGGTCCAGGTTGTCCTCGGCCCAGTCGAGGTACGTGTTGGACAGGTCCACCGTCGTCGTGCTCGCGGCGCCTCCAGCGGCGGCGTAGACGGTGAAGGCCCCGGTGTACGCGAAGAGGTTGAGGAAGCGCTTGCCCCGGGCCTCCTGCCGCACGCGCGCGCGGGTGTTGCGGTGGTCCATGAAGAGGCCGGTGTCCAGGTAGTCGCCCAGGTTCACCCAGAACTTCAGGCCCTGCTCCTCCACCACCATGCGCCCGCTGCCCTGGCCCACCCGCCCATACTGCGAGCGGCCCCAGGGCTGGGGCGTGTGCGTCTTCACGAAGATGCGCTCGGGAGGCACGGCCAGCACCTGCGCCACCGCGGCCAGGACTTCCTCCCGCTGCTGGTCCGCGGCGCCGGAGGCAATCGCCCGCCGGCGGGGGTACTCCACGACATGGGCGCAGTCGCCATAGACGTCGATGGCGAACGGGTACTCGGGGATGTCCCTGTCGTAGACGCGGAAGGCCGTCAGGCCCTGTGTCCGGGCCCACTTGCGGAAGCGCTTCTCGCCCTTGCGCAGGCGGTTGGCGAACATGCCCGAGGGGTCGGTTGCGTCGTGAGTGCCGTGAGTACCTTGTGAGTCAGTCATGCCCAAGCGTCCTTCCGTCCAGACCACCGCGGCCCCCCTCATCCCCGAGTCTCCGACATACGACAAGCTCCGAAAGGCGGCCGCCGGCTGCCGGGCCTGCCCGCTGTGGCGCACCGGGACGCAGACCGTCTTTGGCGAGCCCGAGGGCCAACCTCATGCAGGCCCCCGGGTGATGCTGGTGGGGGAGCAGCCTGGGGACCAGGAGGACCGGGCCGGCAGGCCCTTCGTGGGGCCGTCCGGGCGGCTGCTGGATGGGGCGCTGGAGGCCGCCGGCATCGACCGCTCGCAGGTGTACGTCACCAATACGGTGAAGCACTTCAAGTGGACCGGCCAGGGGCCGCGCCGCGTCCACGCGAAGCCGACGGCGGCGGAGATTCGGGCCTGCCTGCCATGGCTGGAGGCGGAGATTCGCGTGTTCCGCCCGGACGTCCTCGTCTGCCTGGGGGCCACCGCGGCGCAGGCGCTGCTGGGCAAGGACTTCCGGGTGACGCAGTCGCGGGGCCATCCGCTGGCGTCGCCGTGGGCGCGGGTGGTGGTGGCGACGGTGCATCCGTCCTCCATCCTCCGAGCCCCGGACCCCCGGGCGCGCGAGGCCGCGCTGGCGGCCTTCGTGGACGACCTGCGCCAGGTGGCCCGCCTCATCCACGGGCTGTCGGCGGGGGAGGGCGCACACGCCCCCATGTGAGCTTCGGCGTGGGGGCGATTGCGGTCCGCGCGCCAGGGAAGAAGACTCGGGCGCCATGAGCGTGCGCGTCGAGAAGAGCGGCCCCGTCACCACCGTCATCCTGCATCGCCCGGAGGTGCGCAACGCGGTGGATGGCGCCACCGCCCGGGCGCTGGCGGACGCCTTCCGCGCCTTCGACGCGGACCCCGACGCGCGGGTGGGGGTGCTCCACGGAGACGGGGGCACCTTCTGCGCCGGCGCCGACCTGAAGGCCGTGGCCGAGGGCCGGATGCCGCGCCTGGAGCTGGACGGCGACGGCCCCATGGGCCCCTCGCGCATGCTGCTGTCCAAGCCCGTCATCGCGTCCATTGGCGGCCACGCGGTGGCGGGAGGGCTGGAGCTGGCGCTGTGGTGCGACCTGCGCGTGGCCGAGGAGGACGCCGTGCTGGGCGTCTTCTGCCGCCGCTGGGGCGTCCCTCTCATCGACGGTGGCACCCTCCGCCTGCCCCGCCTCATCGGCCTGTCGCGGGCGCTGGACCTCATCCTCACGGGCAGGCCCGTGCCCGCACAGGAGGCCCTGGCCATGGGGCTGGTCAACCGGGTGGTGCCCCGGGGCACGGCGCGCGAGGCGGCCGAGGCGCTCGCGCGGCAGTTGGCCGCCTTCCCCCAGGCCTGCATGAACGCGGACCGGCGCTCCGCCTATGAACAGGCCAGCCTGGGGCTGGAAGAAGCGCTGCGTCAGGAGTTCGCGCGCGGCGTCAAGGTGCTGGAGTCGGAGTCGATTGCCGGCGCCACACGCTTCGCCCAGGGGGCGGGGCGGCACGGGACGTTCGAATAGGCAGGTCATGCTGCGCGGGGGCGAGGGTCTGTGTTAGGTCCCTCGCCATGCGCTTCGACACGCTTGCCATTCACGCCGGTCAGGAGCCGGACCCCACCACGGGCGCCATCATGACGCCCGTCTACCTGACCTCCACCTACGTCCAGGACGGCCCCGGAGAGCACAAGGGCTACGAGTACAGCCGGACGCAGAACCCCACCCGCCAGGCGCTCCAGGACTGTCTGGCCGCGCTCGAGGGGGCGAAGTACGGCGCGGCCTTCGCGTCCGGCCTCGCGGGCACGGACATGCTGATGCACATGCTGGACGCGGGCGACCACGTGGTCGTCTCGGACGACGTGTACGGCGGCACCTTCCGCATCTTCGACAAGGTGTTCAAGCGCTCGGGCCTGAACTTCTCCTTCGTGGACCTGTCGAAGCCGGAGAGCTTCGAGGCGGCGATTACGCCGAAGACGAAGATGGTGTGGGTGGAGTCCCCCACCAACCCGATGCTCAAGCTCATCGACCTGGCGCGCATCGCCGAGGTCGCCAAGAAGCGGAACATCCTCTCCGTCGCGGACAACACCTTCATGACGCCGTACTTCCAGCGCCCGCTGGACCTCGGCTTCGACGTGGTGGCGCACTCCACCACCAAGTACCTCAACGGCCACAGCGACGTGGTGGGCGGGTTCGTCTGCACCAGCCGCGATGACGTGGCCGAGCGGATGTACTTCCTCCAGAACGCGGTGGGCGGCGTGTCCGGGGCCTTCGACAGCTTCCTGGTGCTGCGCGGCGTGAAGACGCTGCACGTGCGCATGGACCGCCACGCGCACAACGCGATGAAGGTGGCCCAGTTCCTGGCCACCCATCCGAAGGTGAAGAAGGTCACCTACCCGGGCCTGGAGTCGCACCCCCAGCACGCGCTGGCCAGGCAGCAGATGAAGGGCTTCGGCGGCATGGTGACGTTCGACATCCAGGGCGGCCTGGAGGCGGCGCGCACCTTCCTCAAGACGGTGAAGGTGTTCGCCTGCGCCGAGTCGCTGGGCGGCGTCGAGTCGCTCATCGAGCACCCGGCCATCATGACCCACGCCTCCATTCCCAAGGAGACGCGTGAGCAACTCGGCATCACCGACGGCTTCATCCGCCTCTCGGTGGGCATCGAGGACGCGCAGGACCTGACGGACGACCTCGCCCAGGCGCTCGACGCCGCGAAGTGACGACACCGGCGCCACCGCGCCACTCCGGGGCCTCCCCGCGCTCGCCTTGGCGCAGCGTGTGGAGGCCCTGGCCGTTTCCAGCGTGCTGGAGGCGGCGTGCTGATTTGCTAGGCTGGGGCCTCAGGCAGCCCGTGCTCTTGGAGACAGACACCCCATGACCCGAGAAGAAGCGCAGATGCTGGCGCAGGCGTTCCTCGCCGCCAACGGCAACCCCAACAGCGTCGGCATCAACCCGCAGGGCTTCGGCGGCATCGCCCTGGGCGATGCCCAGCTCTACTTCGAGTGGCACGACCAGGAGCAGGCGTTGGAGTGCAGCGCGCTCATCCACCGCTTCCGGGACAACCCCAAGCCGGGCATCCTGGAGGGCTTCCAGGCCGAGGAGAAGGCCGGCACCGACACCGGCGGCGGCACCGTGGACTTCGAGCCGGAGAACAAGTCCCTGTTCCTCAGCCGGACCTACACCACGGCCCCCCAGATTCCCATCTTCAACGACGACATGAAGCGGCTGATGAAGGCCAGCCTCGAATGGAGCAGCAACGTCCTCAACCGGGTGGCGGACCGCGTCTTCGGGAGCTGATCCGCTGGCGCGGCGCGTTAAGTGTGGGGTGAGCGCAACTTCTGGGACTCCGGGGCGATAATCCCCACACTGACGTTCACTTTTCCCAAAAAAACACTCTGGAGCCCCCATGAATCCCATCGAGCGCGGCCGGAAGCTCATCAACACGGTTCGCACTGGCGCCGAGCGGGCCATTGACCGCACGCAGGACGCCGTGGGCAACGCCGTCGACAACGTGAAGGGCGCCGCGGTCGCGGGTGGCCGCAAGGTCGGGCAGTTCGTGGACGGCTTCGAGAACGCTGTCTCCGGCACCGCCCGCAACGTGCAGAGCGCCGTCGTGGGCGGCGCGCGGGGCGTGCAGGAGTTCTTCGGCGGCGGCAACCAGGCGGACCGCGTGCATGACGGCAAGCTGGTGGGCGCCAATGGCGCGACGTTCCCGCCGGGCACCCCGCTGAGCGACATCCCGGGCGTGACGCCGCGCAACAACCCGAACCCGTCACAGACCATCCTCTACGTCAACGGCATCAACACGACGAAGGACGCCCAGTTCAACAGCCTCCAGTCCATCGCGGAGACCACGGGCGCGCGCGTCATCGGCATCCACAACGCCACCGAGGGCATGGGCGCGGACCTGGCCCAGTGCGTGAAGGACAAGCTGGACAAGGGCACCAACCCCGCCGTGGACACCCTGGCGGACACGCTCTACGGCGAAATCAAGGCCGGCCGTGACGTGCACCTGATGGCGCACAGCCAGGGGGGCCTCATCTCCAGCCGCGCGCTGAACGACGTGTACAACCGGCTGCGCATCGAAGATGGGATGTCCAAGCAGGACGCCCAGGCGCTGATGGGGAAGATCAACGTGGAGACGTTCGGCGCGGCCGCCATGACCTACCCGGACGGCCCGAACTACGTGCACTACGTGAACCGCGGTGACCCGGTCCCCAGCCTCTTCGGCCTGGGCCCCGTCGCGGACAAGTGGAACCCCGCCGTGGACGGTGGCAAGGGCTCCAAGGTCCACCACTTCAACGACTTCCACCTGAACCCGCTGGACGGTCACAAGTTCGAGGACGTGTACCTCAAGAACCGCGTGCCGTTCGACCAGGCGCGCGAAGGCAACTTCAACAAGTAGCCCATGGGCACCGCTCCCCGCAGTGGCCTCGCTGGCCTTCTGAGGTCGTGGATCGCGGGCCTCGGCCCCGCTGCTCCCGCCGACACACCGCTCACGCGGGAGTCGGCGCAGCGCCTGGTCCAGGGCTTTCTCCACGAGGAGGGCACGCCGCCCAGCCCGGGCATCAACCCCCAGGGCTTCGGCGGCCTCTCCGCGGGGGGCGCTTCGTTGTATTTCGAATGGTTGGAGGACACCCAGGCGCTGAAGTGCAGCGCCCTGGTGTACCGCTTCCGTGAGCCGCCCAAGCCCGGCGTCATCGAGGGCTTCCAGGCGGAGGAGCGGGAGGGGACGGACACGGGCGGCGGCACCGTGGAGTACGAGCCGGAGAACCAGGGCCTCTATCTGGCCCGGACCTACACCCGCATGCCGCACGAGCGCACCTTCGCCAAGGAGATGCGCCGGCTGATGAAGGTCAGCATCAAGTGGAACTCCGAGGTGCTGGACCGCGTCGCGTCGCGCGTGTTCCATCCGGAGGAGCTGGAATCCAAGGACGCGTCGCGCTGAAGTAGCGCCCATGCGCTATTTCGAGGACTTCCAGCCGGGGGACGTGAGCGAGCACGGCCCCCTCGTCGTGTCGCGCGAGGACATCATCGCCTTCGCGACGCAGTTCGATCCGCAGCCCTTCCACCTGAGTGACGAGGCCGCGCGCGGCAGCATCTTCGGCGGGCTGGTGGCCAGCGGCTGGCACACCGCTTCCCTCTGTCACCGGCTGCTCGTGCAGAGCTTCCTGGGGCAGACGGCGAGCCTGGGCTCCCCGGGGCTCGACGAGCTGCGCTGGCTCAAGCCGGTGCGGCCCGGTGATGCGCTGCGCGTGCGCGTGGAGGTCGTCTCCGCCACGCCGTCGCGCAGCAAGCCGGACCGGGGCGCCCTCAAGCTCCGCATGGAGGTGCGCAACCAGAAGGACGAGGTGGTGATGACGGAGCTGGCCAACGTGCTCTTCGGCCGGCGGCGGCAGGGCGGGGCGCCCACCGCCTGAAACACGGAGGGCCTCCCGCTCCCGCGTGGGGAACGTGGAGGCCCTTCGTGCCTTCGGCGCCGTCGCGCCGGGGCCTACGCCGCCGTGCGGTGCAGGTAGTCGATGAGGTCGATCTTGGTGACGATGGCGACCACCTTCTCGCCGTCCTTCACCACCGCCACATTGTCCTGGGCGAACACCTCGCGCAGCCGGGCGATGCTGGTGTCGAGCGACAGCGCGCCCTGGAGCGGCGCGATGATGGCGTCGATGGTGTCGGTGAACTTCACCTTGCCGGCCACCAGCGCGTTGAGCAGGTCGTACTCGTGCACCATGCCCACGGCGCGACCGTCGTCGGCCACCACCGGCATCTGGCTGATGCCGTGGCCGCGCATGGTCTCCACCACCTGGTCCACCTTGTCACCGCGGCGCGCCGTCTTCACCTCCTTGCGCTTCTCGCCGACGATGTCGCGGACGGTGCCGGAGCCCTTCTCCTCCAGGAAGCCGTTGTCGCGCATCCACTCGTCGGAGTGGAACTTGCTGATGTAGCTGCTGCCCGAGTCCGGCAGCACGACGACAATCGTTTTGCCCTTGCCCACTTCCTTGGCCAACTGCACCGCGACGTGGACCGCGGCGCCCGCGGAGCCGCCAGCGAAGATGCCTTCCTCGCGGGCCAGACGGCGCGCCGCGGTGAAGCACTGGCGGTCATCGACCTGGCGCACGTCATCCACGTGCGTGAAGTCCATGGCGCCGCACAGCATGTCCTCGCCAATGCCCTCCACCTTGTAGACGTGCGGCTCGGTCAGCTTGCCCGTCTTGAAGTAGCCCTCGTAGACGGAGCCCTCCGGGTCCACGCCCACGTTCTTGAGGCCGGGAATCTTCTCCTTCAGGAACTTGCCGGCGCCGCTCATGGTGCCGCCGGTGCCCAGGCCCGCGACGAAGTAGTCGACCTTGCCCTCGGTCTGCTCGTAAATCTCGGGGCCGGTGGTGTGGTAGTGCGCCTCGATGTTGTCGGGGTTGTGGTACTGGTTCAGCATGAACGCGCCCGGCGTCTCGCGGTGCAGGCGCTTGGCCGTCTCGTAGTAGCTGCGCGGGTCCTCGGCCGGCACGTTCGTCGGCGTCACCACCACCTGCGCGCCCAGCGCCTTGAGGCGGTTGATCTTCTCCAGGGACATCTTGTCCGGCATGGTGAAGATGCACTTGTAGCCCTTCACCGCCGCGGCCAGCGCCACGCCCATGCCGGTGTTGCCGGACGTGTTCTCGATGATGGTGCCGCCGGGCTTGAGCTTCCCCTCCCGCTCGGCCTTCTCGAGGATGTAGAGCGCCATGCGGTCCTTGATGGACGCGCCCGGGTTCATGAACTCGCACTTGACCAGCACGGTGGCGTCGTCCGGTCCGACGAGCTTGTTGAGCTTGACCAGCGGCGTGTCGCCAATGGCGGTGAGGATGTTCTCGTGGATGTCCATCGCAGCTTCCGTAAATAAGGGTTCGCGGCGCGTCTTATATGCCGCCGCTGGGGCCCGGTCGACAGCGCGCGGCCTCTTGAGCCCCTGGTGAGCGGCGGACCCGCCCCGGAAGGTGGGGTGTTGCGACGCACCCGGCCGTGACGGAGCGATAAGGGCCGCGCGTCGGGTGGGCGACAGCCCGGGGGGCGTCCTGGCATCCGCCCGGCCAGGGCTTTGACCCGGGTGGGGCCGCCTCCGATACTCGGGCGGACTTGCAACAACCCCCTCCGGAGAACCCCGTCGATATGGAACTCGAGGCCGCCCTGCGCGACCAGGTGGGACAGGCCGTTGGCCATCCCGTTCCCAGCGCCCCCATCACGAAGCTGAAGGGCGAAGCGAGCAGCCGCTCGTACTACCGCGTTGGCGCGCCCCCCGAGAGCTGGGTGGTGATGGTGATGCCGCCCGACGCGACGAAGAAGAGCGACGAGGTCACCCAGGGGGAGCCGCCGAAGGAGCTTCCCTTCCTCAATGTGCACCGCTACTTGGCGAAGCTGGGCGTGCGCGTGCCGCGCATCCTCCGCTACGACGAGCCGGCGGGGATGATGGTGCTTGAAGATTTGAGCGACATCACCTTCGAGTCCGCGCTGGACGGTGGCAAGCACCACGAGGCGCTCTACACCCGCGCGGTGGACCTGCTGGCGCGCCTGCGCGCGGCGGCGGAGAGGCACCCGGACCCTGACTGCCTGGCCTTCACCCGCGCCTTCGACGAGGACCTCTACGACTGGGAGCTGCACCACTTCCGCGAGTGGGGCCTGGAGGCGTGGAGCGGCAGGAAGCCCACCGACGCCGAGCGCGCCGAGCTGGACGCCACCTTCCGTGACATCGCCCGGCAGCTCGCCGCGGCGCCTCGGGGCTTCACGCACCGGGACTACCAGAGCCGCAACATCATGATGAAGGAGGGGGAGCTGGTCGTCATCGACTTCCAGGACGCCCTCCAGGGCCCGCGCCAGTACGACCTGGTGGCGCTCCTGCGCGACAGCTATGTGGAGCTGGACCGCGACTTCGTGGACCGGATGCTGGACCGCTACATCGCCACCTTCGAGGAGGTGAGCGGAGAGCGCATCGACGCGGCGTCGTTCAAGGCCTTCTTCGACCTGCTCACCATCCAGCGGAAGCTGAAGGACGCGGGCCGCTTCGAGTTCATCCACCGCGTGAAGGGCAACCCGGGCTTCCTGGTGTCCATCCCCGCGTCGCTGCGCTACGTGCGTGACGCCTTCGCGCGGAGGCCGGAGCTGCGGCGGCTCCAGGACCTGGTGGCGGCGTACGTCCCCGAGCTGGCGGCCTGAGATGAAGGCCATGGTCCTTTGCGCGGGCCTGGGCACGCGCCTGCGTCCGCTCACCGAGCGCTGGCCGAAGCCGGCGCTGCCGTTCCTGGGGCAGCCGCTGCTGCGCTACCACCTGTCGGTGCTGAAGGCGGCCGGCGTGACGGCGGTGGGCATCAACACCCATCACCTGCCGGACACCATGACGGAGGTGGCCCGCGCCGAGTGCGCGCGTGCCAGGCTCCCGCTCCACGTGGTGCACGAGCCCGTCATCCAGGGGACGGGCGGCGGCATCCGCGGCCTGCGCGACTTCCTGTCGGGCGATGACTTCCTCGTGTTCAACGGGGACATCCTCTACCCGGTGGACCTGAAGCCGGTGGTGGCCATGCATCAGGCCTCCGGCGCGCTGGCGACAATGGTGCTCCAGCCCATGCCCTCAGGGGAGACGTACGCGGCGGTGGAGCTGGACGCGGCGGGGACGGTGCGGCGCATCGCCGGCCATGGCCCCGGTGGCGAGGGCCTGACGCCCTGGCACTTCACCGGCGTGCACGTCATGTCACCGCGCGTCTTCGACTTCATGTCGCCTCAGGGCGCCGAGGACATCAACCGCGACGTCTACGTGCGCGCCATGGCAGCGGGGCAGACGGTGCGCGGCGCCCGGGTGGACGGGTACTGGTCCGACCTGGGCACGCCCTCGCGCTACCTGGCCACGGTGCAGGACGTGCTCGCCGGGCGCGTGCGGCTGGAGTGGCTGGGCGCGGACTCGCCGCTGGCGGGCATCGTCCGCGACGCGAGGGGCGCCTGGGCTCACCCGGCGGCGCGCGCGGGCGGGAGCGTGGAGGGCCCGGCATACCTGGGGCGGGGCGCCACGGTGGAGGCGGGCGCGGCGGTGGGGCCGGGCGTGTCCCTGGAGGCGGGCGCGAGGGTGGCGTCAGGCGCGCGGCTGCAACGGGCGGCCGTCTTCGAGGACACCGAGGTGTCCCCGGGAGAGACGCTCTCCGAGGTGCTCGCCTGGGGCGCGCACCGGATTGCCGCGCCGCTGGGCGGGCGCTGAGCGCCGCCGCTCAGGCGGCGTGGTAGCGGGCCAGCACGCAGGTGACGTTGTCGTTGCCACCCGCGGCGTTGGCCATGTCGATGAGCTGCGAGCAGGCCTTCTCCAGCTCTGGCGTGCGCTGGAGGATCTCCTGCATCTGCGCGTCCGTCACCATGCCGCTCAGCCCGTCCGAGCAGAGCAGGAAGATGTCGTCCTCCTGCGGCTCCACGCGGGAGACGTCCACCTGGACGTTCTCCTTCATGCCGAGCGCCCGGACGATGACGTTCTTGTGGGGGAAGTTCTCGATTTCCTCCGGCGAGAGCTTCTTCGCCTTGAGGTAGTCGTTGAGCAGGGAGTGGTCCTCCGTCACCTGCTTCAGCGTGCCGCCGCGGAAGTAGTAGACGCGGCTGTCGCCCACATGGCCCACGTAGACGGCGTTCTGGCAGAAGTGCACCGAGACGATGGTGGTGCCCATGCCCTTGAGCTTCGACTCGGAGCAGGCCTTCTCGAAGATGCGCGCGTTGGCGAGCTTGATGCCGGTGGCCAGCCGGTTCTCGTCGTAGTTGCGCGTCTTGTCCATCTTGAAGGGCCAGGTGCAGTCCTGGTCCTTGGACGTGAGCTTGTAGAACTCGCCGAGCTCGTCCACCGCGATGCGGCTCGCGATCTCTCCCGACGAGTGTCCGCCCATGCCGTCCGCCACGCAGAAGAGAAACTCTTCCGGGAGCATCAGGAAGTTGTCCTCGTTGTGATTCCGCTTCATCCCAACGTGGGTGCTGCCAGCTACCTCGATGCGCATGCGCGAGAACTCTTCAAAAAGGCTGAGAAAGTGGCGGCCGAGGTTAACAAAGCGCTCGGAAATCGGTCAAAACTCGTGCGTTCCGGCCGGACAGGCGGGGGCATACCGGGCCGGGGCTCAGGGGACGGGCTCGAAATGGAGCACGTCCCCCTCCTGGGTGCCGCTGGCCGCCAGGACCCCCGCGGGCAGCTCCAGGACGGAGCGGGCCTGGAAGTAGACGGAGGTGGCTCGCCAGGGGGGCAGTGCGGGCATCTGCTTGACGATGCGGCCCTGGGCGTCCAGGAACAGCACGTCGATGGGGATGCGCATGAAGAAAGTGTGGATGGAGTTGCAGGGGACGATATGGAGCCCCTCGCCCACGGCCATCGAGCGGCGCCCCATGAGCCCCTTGAACCGTCGGAGGAACGAGGTGGCTCGTTCCGCCCCGTCCGCGAGCAGCCGTTGCCGCGTCTCGTTGTTCACCTTCCAGCGCATGTAGCGCCTTCTACCCCATGCTCGAGCCCCTGGCGCGTCCTCTCCACCTGGTCCTCGTTTCTCCCCAGATTCCCCCCAACACGGGCAACGTGGCCCGCCTGTGCGCCGTGACGGGGTGCCGGCTCATCCTGGTGGAGCCGCTGGGCTTCTCCATCGACGACCGGCACCTCAAGCGGGCCGGGTTGGACTACTGGGACAAGGTATTTCTCCGCCTGTATCCAAACTACGCGGCGTACGTGGCGGACTACCCGGAGGCCCGCCGCTGGCTGTTCTCCGCCCGGGCGGCGCAGTCCCTCTACGAGGCCCGGTTCGAGGCGGGGGACCACCTGGTGTTCGGCTCGGAGGTGTCCGGGCTGGGGCCGGAGGTGATGGAAGGGGGCACGGGGACGGCGCTCTCGATTCCGATGCTGGAGGACCGGCGCAGCCTGAATCTGTCCACGTCGGTGGGGATTGGGGCCTACGAGGCGCTGCGACAGGTCTGTTTCGCCGGAGCGGGCAGGCAGGCCCCCTCGGCAAGTTGAGGGGCGGTGAGGAGGGACTACACTGCGGCGACGCATGACCCCGTCGCAGGCCGCCGAAGCGCTGTATTCCGCACACAAGTCCCGAGCCACCGGGTGGCTGACGCTTTCGTCCGGGGGGCGTGAGTCGCGGCTGCTGCTGCGTGAGGGGGACCTGGTGGGGACGCAGCTGGGCTTCGGCTACCAGAGCCCCGCGCAAGCGCTGCTCCAGGCAGGGATGTTGGGGGCGGAGGCGCTGGACGCGCTGTGGGCGCGAGGCGGGGCAGGGGCGCCGGACGAGGAGACGCTGGAGGCGTACGGCCTGATTCCGGACGTGGTGACGGAGCAGCAGGTGCTGGCCCACGTGCGGCGGCTGAGCGCGCTGGCCGAGCGCGCCGCGTTCGAGCCGGGGGCGGTGGAGGCCGAGGCGTTCCGGCCCATCGCGGGCGCGCGGGTGGTGCGCGCGGCGCTGGAGGCGCCCGCCGGTGAAGGCACGGCGGCGCGGGTGTTCCGCTGTGAGGATGTCGAGGCCTGTGGCCCCTGGCTCACGGACACGTCGGAGCGGGCATTCCTGGAGACGCTGGCGGAGTTCCGCGAGCCGGAGTCGCTGACGCCCGCGCAGGAAGCCCTGCTGCTCGTGCTGGAGCGAGAGGGCTGGGTGCAGGCGCTCTCCGTGGAGGAGTGGGAGGAGCGCGAGCGGCTCCGGCGGGAAGAGGAAGAAGCGCGGCGCCGGGCGGAGGAAGAGGCGCGGCTCGCGGAGGAGCGACGGCGAGAGGAGGCGGCGCGGCTGGCCGAAGAGGCTCGGCTGGCCGAAGAGGCTCGCATTGAGGAGGAGCTCCGCCTCGCTGAAGAGGCTCGGCTGGCCGAAGAGCGACGCTTGGCGGAGGAGGCGCGGCTGGCTGAAGAGGCTCGGCTGGCCGAAGAGCGACGGCGAGAGGAGGAGGCTCGGCTGGCCGAAGAGGCTCGGCGTGAGGCTGAGCGCCTTGCGGAGGAGGCCCGAATCGCGGAAGCGGCCCGGCTCGAAGAAGAGCGTCGCCTCGCTGAAGAGGCCCGCCTTGAAGCTGACCGTCTTGCGGAGGAGGCCCGGCTCGCTGAAGAGGCTCGTCTCGCAGAGGAGGCCCGACTCGAAGCTGAGCGCCTTGCGGAAGAAGCCCGTCTCGCGGAGGAGGCCCGACTCGAAGCCGAGCGTCTTGCTGAAGAGGCTCGACTCGCGGAAGAGGCTCGACTCGCGGAAGAGGCCCGGCTTGAAGCCGAGCGCCTTGCGGAAGAATCGCGTCAGGCGGAAGAGGCCCGGCGCGCGGAGGAAGCTCGGCTCGAAGCAGCGCGCCTTGCGGAAGAAGCTCGCTTGGCGGAGGAGGCTCGCCTTGAAGATGAGCGCCGCTTGGCAGAAGCGATGCGTCTCGCCGAGGAGGCCCGTCTCGCGGAAGAGGCTCGGTTGGCCGAAGAGGCACGCCTCGCAGAAGAAGCACGTCTCGAAGCCGAGCGTCTCGCTGAGGAGGTCCGCCTAGCGGAAGAGGCGCGGTTGGCTGAAGAGGCTCGCCTTGAGGAGGAGCGTCGCCTCGCTGAAGAGGCGCGTCTTGAAGCCGAGCGTCGTGCTGAGGAGGCCCGCCTCGCAGAAGCGGCGCGTCTTGCCGAAGAGGCTCGCCTTGAGGAGGAGCGTCGTCTTGCCGAAGAGGCTCGCCTTGAGGAGGAGCGTCGTCTCGCTGAAGAGGCGCGGTTGGCCGAAGAGGCCCGCCTAGAGGAGGAGCGGCGCCTCGTCGAAGAAGCTCGCTTGGCGGAGGAGGCCCGGCTCGAAGCTGAGCGAATCGCTGAAGAGGCCCGTCTCGCTGAGGAGCATCGGCTGGCAGAGGAGGCCCGGCTCGAAGAAGAGCGTCGCCTCGCTGAAGAGGCCCGCCTTGCCGAAGAGGCCCGGCTCGCAGAGGAAGCCCGCCTCGCAGAAGAGGCGCGCCTTGAAGCTGCGCGTGTCGCTGAAGAGGCCCGTCTTGCAGAGGAAGCTCGGCTCGAAGCCGAGCGCCTTGCGGAAGAAGCTCGGGTGGCCGAAGAGGCGCGCCTTGCGGAAGAGGCTCGACTCGAAGAAGAGCGTCGTCGCGCGGAAGAGGCGCGCCTTGCCGAGGAAGCGAGAATCGAAGCGGAGCGCCTTGCCGAAGCGGCTCGCCGCGAAGAGGAACTCCGACTTGCCGAGGCCGCACGCATCGCGGAAGAGGCTCGCCTCGAAGAAGAGCGGCGCGTGGCAGAAGCAGCGCGTCTTGAAGTTGAACGCCTCGCAGAAGAGGCTCGGCTTGCAGAAGAGGCTCGGCTTGCTGAAGAGGAGCGTCTCGAAGCCGAGCGCCTCGCGGAAGAAGCTCGGGTGGCCGAAGCGGCGCGGCTTGAGGCAGCGCGAGTTGCTGAGGAAGCGCGTCTCGCAGAGGAGGCCCGGCTCGAAGTCGAGCGCCTCGCTGAAGAGGCCCGCATCGCAGAGGAGGTCCGTCTCGCAGAGGAGGCCCGGCTCGAAGCCGAGCGCCTCGCTGAGGAGGCCCGCCTCGCAGAAGAGCGGCGCGTAGCCGAAGCGGAGCGCCTCGCCGAGGAGGCTCGACAAGAGGAAGCGCGGCGGCTGGCGGAAGAGGCGCGTCTTGCCGAAGCGGCGCGTCTCGAAGCCGAGCGTCTCGCAGAAGAGGCCCGCCTCGAAGCTGAGCGTCTCGCGGAAGAAGCCCGCTTGGCAGAGGAGGCTCGGCTTGCGGAAGAGGCTCGCCTCGAAGCCGAGCGTCTCGCAGAAGAAGCCCGCTTGGCAGAGGAGGCTCGCCGCGCGGAAGAAGCCCGTCTGGCGGAGGAGGCTCGCCTCGAAGAGGTGCAGCGCCTCGCCGAAGAGGCACGTCTCGCCGAGGAGCGCAGGCTCGCAGAGGCCGCACGCGTCGCGGAAGAGGCTCGCCGCGCCGAGGAGATCTGGGCCGCGGAGGAGGCCCGCCTCGCAGAGGTCGCACGCGTCGAGGAAGAAGCCCGCCTCGCCGAAGAGGCGCGTCAGGCCGAGGAGGTCCGCCGCGCCGAGGCCGCCCGTCGCGAGACGGCAGCGCGTGCCGCTGAACAGGCCCGCCTCGCGGAGGTCGTCCTCCTCGACGAGGAGGACGCACAGTCCGACGCGGCCATCCCCGAGCTCGCTGCCGAAGACATCGAAGCCCTGACGCTCGATGTGGGCGACATCCTCCTCACGGAGTTGCCCGCCCAGTCCGTCGAAGAGGACGCACTGGACCTGCCTTCCGACGCGGGAAGCCCTGCTGCTCTGCGTCTCGCCCGGCAGAAGGCCCAGGCCGAGCTTGTCCGGGACATGGAGGAGGCGCTGCGCCGCTCGAAGGCGCAGCCGCTGGAGCCCTGGCTCGCGGATGAGCCACCGCAGCCGACGCCGCCCACGCGAACGCAGGACCGTGTCCCGGTCCAGGAGGAGCCCTGGAGCACCGGGCGAATCTCCCTCGACGCCGCGGCGGAGACCGAGGCCGAGCTCCCGCTGCTGGAAGTCGAGCCCGAGCCCGAGCTCTGGGCCTCCGCCGTCGCGGTCTCCGAGCCGCTGCCTGTGCCGCCGGCCCGGAGTGGCCCGCAGGCGCCTCCGGTCCTCCAGCCCCTCGCCGATGACGACGCGGACATCCTGCTGGAGGCCTCCCCGGAAGAAGAGGCGGACAGCAGCTGGGCCACGCAGAGCCCTGCGCCGCCCCGTTCGGAGCCTGCCGCTCCCAAGTCGGGCGAGGAGGACCTCTGGCGCATCGTCGCCTTCGACAAGGACGAGGGCGCCGACACGTTGACCGCCTCCTTCGAGGCCGCGCTCCTCCAGGTGGACTCGCACCTGGAGTCGCTCGTCCGCTCGGATGTCAACCAGGTGAGTGTCGATTTCGACGAGCCCCCCGTGGAGGCCATTGTCGAAGCGACCATCGAACCGGTACCCCCCTCTCCAGCGGGGGCCTTCCCCGGTGACAACTCCTGGCCAACTGGCCAGACTGATTGGGACGAGCCGTCTGGAGACCTGGACGACTGGGACTTTGACGAGGACGATGTGGCGGCAGATCCCTCCAACCCCGACGAGGCAGCAAAGCTCCGGCGTCAGCGCCTGTTGCGCCGTGCGATGGAGAACATGGGTGTCCTCGGTGGCCGCGCGCCCTCGGTGACGGGGGCCGCTCCCTCACCCGAGCCCAACGCGGCGCCAGCGGCCACCGAGTCGCCCCGGCCCGACGAGGCCCGCCTCGCCCAGCAGCTCGAGCAGCGTTACGCGGACATCCAGGCCAAGCGAGACCACTTCTACGTGCTCGGCGTCCCCCAGGACGCCACCCGCGACCAGGTGAAGGCCGCGTTCCTCAGCCTGGCCAAGGTCTTCCATCCGGATCGCCTGCCGCCGTCGCTGCCGCACATGGCGCAGAAGATCACCGCCGTGTTCGAGGCCATCCGCGAGGCCTACGAGGTCCTCTACGACGACGCGCGCCGGAAGACGTACCTGCAGAACCTCCAGGCCCAGCAGGCCCTGCCCAAGCCTCCCGCGTCTGCCCCGACCGCCCCGGTCCTCCGCCCGCAGGGGCGCGCCGACAGCAGCGCCGACGACCTCTACAAGATGGGCGAGGTCTTCTTCCGCAAGCGCGACTTCACGACGGCCTCGGACCACTATGAGCGCGCCTACGCCCTCGACTCCAGGCCGCTGTACCTGGCGGCCCGCGCCTGGGCCATCTACATGGACCCCGCGCGCAAGGCGGACATGGCCAAGGCCAAGCAGATGATGGCGGACGCGGTTCGAACCGACCCGAATTGTGATCGCGCGCACTACCAGCTCGGCGTCATCGCCCGCGTGGAGGGCGACATGGAGCGCGCCGAGCGCTGCTTCCGCGAGGCGGTGCGCGCCAACCCCAAGCACCTGGAAGCCAATCAGGAGCTGCGACTCATCGATATGCGCAAGAAGAACCCTCCGAAGAAGGGAGGCTTCTTTCGCTGACGCGGCAGGCCTCACGCTGGGTATGGGTGGTTCACCCCTGCCCGATTCGACCCATTCCCCACGCCTGGCTCACGCCGCCTGTCCAGCAGGAGGCCGGCCAGGTTCCCTACGGGCCCAACCCATTGACATGCCTGGAAAGCGGGCAGGATGCTGCCGCGTCAGGCTCCCTGGGCCTTCTGCAGTGACGAAAGGCATGGAACGTGGCCAAGCAGCACCTGCTCCTGGTCGATGGTGACGCGAAGAGCCTCCGGGTCATGGAGGTCAGCCTGAAGAAGGCCGGCTTCTCCGTGACGACGGCCATTCACGGCAAGGATGCGCTCGAGAAGGTCCAGATCAGCCCTCCGGACCTCGTGCTCGCGGACACGAAGATGCCGGAGATGGACGGCTTCGAGCTGTGCAAGACGCTCAAGTCCGACGAGCGCTTCAAGTTCATCCCGTTCGTCTTCCTGACGAGTCAGAAGTCGGTCGAGTTCAAGGTGCGCGGCCTGGAGCTCGGCGGCGACGACTACCTGACCAAGCCGATCTACATCAAAGAGATCGTCACCCGCGTGAAGATGATCCTCCAGAAGGCGGAGAAGGAGAGGATCGAGAAGCGGGAGACGACGAAGGGCGGCTTCGCCGGCAGCCTCGCCGACATGGGCGTGGTGGACCTGGTGCAGACCTTCGAGATTGGCCGCAAGACGGGCCTCATCAACATCCAGGGCGAGCGCACCGGCACCGTCTACTTCAAGGATGGCCGCGTCATCGACGCGGAGCTGGGGCGGCTCAAGGGCGAGAACGCCTTCTACCGGATGCTGAACACCTTCGAGGGACAGTTCGAGGTGCAGTTCAGCGCGCTGGACCGGCCGGAGCGCATCGAAATCTCGACCCAGGGCCTGCTGATGGAGGGCATGCGCCGCCTCGACGAGTGGGGCCGCATGCTCGAACAGCTGCCGCCGCTCGAGACGGTGTTCGAGATTGACTACCACCAGCTCGCCGACCGCCTGTCGGAGATTCCGGACGAGGTGAACGGCCTCCTGCGGCTCTTCGACGGCAAGCGCGCCTTGAGCCGCGTGGTGGAGGACTCGGACTTCGAGGACCTGGCCGCGCTGGGCATCATCAGCAAGCTGTACTTCGAGGGCCTCATCCGCGAGCTGGGCCATGCGCCGATGGAGCCGGTGCAGAGCAGCAAGCCGGGAATCGAGCAATGGCTCAACACGGCGCCGCCCGCCAGCGCGACCGTGGAGCCCGCGCCGCCCGCACCGGAGAGCCCGCCGCAGCCCGTTCCCGAGGCCGCGGTGCCCGAAGCTCCGCCCGAGCCCGCGGCCGCCGCGCCAGAGGTCTCGTCGCGGCCCATGCCCCAGAGCGTGCTCGCGCCCCCAGCGGGTGTGGAGGAAGAGCCGCCCGTCGAGGACCCCGAGGCGCCCGCTGGCTCAGCTCAGCCGGCGAACGTGGTCGTCTTCCACGCGCGACCCAAGCGCCCCGAGTCCGAGGAGCCCGAGGCCCCCACCTCCACTCCGGACGAGCTGTCGCCCGCGCAGGAGGGCTCGTCCTTCCTGGTCGAGCCGCCACCGGCCCATCGCGCCGTGGAGCACGCGCGCCGCAGCCTGTTGCTGGACTGGAGCCGGGTGGACACCGAGGGCATCAATGCGCCCACCACGTGGGGGCCCGGCTCGGGCTGGACGCATTCGCCGCGAGCGCACCGGGCGCCCGCCTACGCCGCGAGCACACCCGCCACTGAGCCCGCGCCCTCGCCGCGTGCGCCCATCTTCGGTGGCGCCGCCGTGGCGCCCAATCCGTTCCCACCGGTCCCTCCTCCGATGCCCGCTCCGCCGTCGTCCGAGGTGACGTTGGTGAGTGGCAGCGGCTACGCGACGCCCGTGGTGGCGCCGGTACACGCCGAAGCCGGGCCCGTGGCCGACGCAGGGCCCGCTGCGCCCCAGCTCGCGCTGCCCCCCTACCCGGGGCATGGCGTGCCCGAGCTGCCCGCGGAGCCTCCCACTCCGAGCGCGCCGCTTGCCAGTACGGTCGCTCCGCCCGTGGAGCCGGTGGCGGTCACGGAGTCCGCGCTGGACCCAGTGGAAGCCAGCCCTACGAGCGCGCCCACGGCCAGTGATGCCGCTACCTCATCGACGGCGCCCGCTCCGCATGCTCCGGCCGTGGCGCAAGCGGACGAAGCCCCCGTCGCGCCGACGGCTTCCGCCTCGAACGAGCAGGCCGGGAAGCATGATGACGCCACCACATCCGCATCGACGGCGTCCACCACGAGCGCTTCGGCCCCGGCCGTGACGCCTGCGACCGGCACGCCCGTTGCGCTGCCAGGACTGGCCGACGAGAAGCCCGCCGAGCGTTCGATGGGGGCTGCGCGGGACGATGTCGCGGCCCGTCCCAAGCGCACGGGGCTCATCATCGGCGTGGCGGTGGTCCTTATGGGGGCTGTCGCGGCCGTTGTCATGGGCACGGGGAGAGGCTCCTCGGAGACGCCGCCGAAGGCGCCGCCCGTGGTGGAGTCGAAGCCCACCGAGGGCAACGAGGCACCCCAGACGGAGGTCCCCCAGACACCTCCGCCCGAAGTGGCTCCGCCTACCGAGGAGTCGACGGCCAAGGCGCCCGAGCCGGCCCCGGAGCCACCCGCCGCCACGCCGGAGTCTGGTGCGGCGGTCGCGGAAGCGCCCACGCCTCACGCCGAGCCGGCCCCGAAGTCGGAGCCCGCGGCACCCGCCATGGACCCGGAGGTGGAGTTCGCCACGCTGGTGAAGCAGGCCAAGGCCGCAATCGTCAGCGGTCGGTTCCGGTCGGCGGCGGGGAGCTACCGCAAGGCGTTGACGCTCAAGCCCACGGCCACGGAGGCGAAGGCGGGCCTCGGCATCGCGCTCGTCAACGGCTTCACCTCGGATGCGGCCTACCGCGAGGCGGCCAAGCTCCTTCAAGAGGTGGTCAAGGAGGAGGACTCCAACGCCCGGGCCTGGCTGTCGCTCGGCATGGCATTGCAGTTCACCGGAAAGAATTCCCAGGCAGCCGAGGCCTACAAGCAGTACTTGTTGCTGGAACCGACGGGGTCCTCCGCCGAAGAGGTCCGCACGTTGCTCAGGGGGCTGGGCAACTGAGCGGGTGGCGGCCCCACTCCCCTCACTGGCCCCGAGAAGTGAGCTGCCTTGCTCGTCCTTGGACTGGAAACCTCCTGTGATGAGACCGCCGCCGCCGTCGTAGAGGACGGCCGCCGCGCGTTGTCGGATGTCGTCTCCACGCAGGTGGACATCCACCGGCGATGGGGTGGGGTGGTGCCGGAGCTGGCCAGCCGCAACCACATCGTCCAGGTGCTGCCCGTCGTCCACGAGGCCCTGACGCGCGCGAACAAGACGCTCGACGACGTGGACCTCATCGCCGTCACGTCCGGCCCTGGCCTCATCGGCGCGCTGCTGGTGGGGGTGCAGGTGGCCAAGGGCCTGAGCCTCGCGACGGGCAAGCCCTTCGTGGGGGCCAATCACCTGGAGGGGCACCTGCTGGCCATCCGGCTGCTGGAGGTAGCGCCGGAGCCGCCATTCCTGGGGCTCGTCGTCTCCGGTGGACACACCAGCCTCTACGAGGTGCAGGCATACGGCCAGTACCGGCTGGTGGGCAGCACCCGGGACGACGCGGCCGGAGAGGCCTACGACAAGACAGCGCGCATCCTCGGCCTGCCGTACCCGGGGGGCCTGCCCATCGACCAGCTCGCGCAGCAGGGGAACCCGGAGGCCATCCGCTTCCCGCGCGCGCTGCCCGGCGACAACTTCGACGTCTCGTTCTCCGGGCTGAAGACGGCGGTGCTGCACCACGTGCAGAAGCACGGCGTGCCGCAGGGCCAGGCGCTTGCGGACCTGTGCGCGTCCTTCCAGGAAGCGGTGGCGGACGTGCTGTCGAAGAAGCTGGTGGCCGCCGCGCGCCGGCTGGGGCACAAGCAGCTCGTGCTCTGCGGCGGCGTCGCGGCCAACTCGCGGCTGCGGGCGCTCTGCCAGGCCCGGGCCGAGGAGCGCGGGCTGAACATGTTCCTGCCCCCCGTGCGGCTGTGCACGGACAATGGCGCCATGATTGCGGTGGCGGGGTATGAGGCGTACCGCCGCGGCCTGCGCGGAGACTTCCGCCTCGCCGCCGACCCGGCCTGGCGCATGTAGAGGGGAGCAGACGGGTGGAATCGCCAAGAGACATCCTCAAGCGGCATGGCCTGCGCGCCAAGTACAGCTGGGGGCAGAACTTCCTCGGGGACGAGGACGCCCTGGAGGCCATCGCCGATGCGCTGAACCTGCGCGCGGACGAGCCGGTGGTGGAGCTGGGCCCGGGCCTGGGGCACCTCACGCGCTTCCTGGCCGCCACCGGAGCTCGCGTCACCGCCGTGGAGCGCGACCGGGACATGGTGAGGGTGCTGGAGAAGGAGGCCATCCCCGGCGTGCGCGTGGTCCCCGGCAATGCCGCCACGGTGGACTTCGCGGAGGTGGCTGGCGCGCCCGACATCGCGCTGGCGGGGAACCTCCCGTATCACCTCACCAGCCCCATCCTGTTCCGCGTGCTGGAGCAGCGCGCCCACGTCTCGCGCGCCGTCTTCACGCTGCAGAAGGAGGTGGTGGTGCGCCTCGCCGCCGAGCCCGGCAACCGCGACTACGGGCTGCTCACGGTGCTGCTCGGCATGCACTACGACGCGGAGAACGTCCTCACGCTGGAGGCCTGGCGCTTCCATCCGCCGCCGAAGGTGGACTCCGCGGTGCTCCGGCTGACGCGCCGGAAGGCGCCGCGCGCGCCTGTCATCGACGAGGCCCGCTTCACCCGCGTGGTGAAGGCGTCCTTCGCGCACCGCCGCAAGACGCTGCTCAACTCCCTCAAGTCGGACCCGACGCTGGGCACCCCGGAGGTGCTCATCGCCGCCCTGGAGGCGGCGGGCGTGGACCCGCAGCGCCGGGCGGAGACGCTGTCTCCCGAAGAGTTCGCGGCCATCGAGCGCGCGCTCGGGCCGGTGGCTCCCCCGCCGCCGTCGGCGTAGGTGTCCCGGGCCCACGGATGGGCGCCGGAGCCCGTGTGCATCCGGCCGGAAGCGCAGGGCGCTCCTAGCGCCCGCGCATGCCCAGGGCCTGGAGCAGGCCGCCCTGCTGTTCCAGGTACGCGAAGAACTCGGCCTCGGGGATGCGCATTCGGGCGAGCACGCCGCGGAGGATGTCCTCCACCGTGCCGTCCTGCCGACGCTTCAGCTCCATGGCTGTCTTCAGCAGCACCACGCCATAGAGCGGATCCGGCTCCACGGGAGGGGTGGGGGCGCGCTGCTGGGGGGGCGTGCTCTGGCGGGCCTCTTCCAGCCGCACCACTGTCTTCGCCCGTTGCCTGCCGCTCATGTCCGGAGACCACCCCGCGCGCACACCAAGAAGTCGCGCGGACCGTAGGGGATGCTCCTCGGAGCGTCAAGGGAGGTGGGCTCGTGGAAAATTGCCGGATTCCAGCGGCCATGATGTGTTATCCGCCCGCGTGCGTGGCCGCGCCTTCGCGCGATGTCTCGTGCGCGTGGTCTCAACGCGCATTCCGCGGGCGGGAGGCCTCGGGCGGATGGACTACCGGTATATCGTGGTGGAAGGGCCCATTGGCGTGGGCAAGACAAGCCTCTCGAACATCCTCGCGGAGCGTCTGTCAGGACGGCGCATCCTCGAAGTGGTCGAGGAAAACCCCTTCCTCTCCAACTTCTACACGGACCGGCAGAAGTTCGCGTTCCAGACGCAGATCTTCTTCCTGCTCTCTCGCTTCCGGCAGCAGCAGGAGCTCTTCCAGCAGGAGCTCTTCAGCTCGATGACGGTCAGCGACTACCTGTTCGCCAAGGACCGCATCTTCGCGCACCTCAACCTGGACGCGCACGAACTCGCTCTCTACGAGCGCGTCTTCGAGGCGCTCGGGCCCCGCGTGGCCAAGCCGGACCTGGTCATCTATCTCCAGGCCCGCCTGGACGTGCTCCTGCACCGCATCAAGAAGCGCGGCCGGGAGTTCGAGCGCAAGTTCGACTCCGCCTACCTGGAGGGGCTCGTCCACGCCTACAACAACTTCTTCTTCCGCTACACGGACACGCCGCTCCTGGTCGTGGATACCTCGGATATTGATTTCGTGAATGTCGAGGCAGACAGGGAAGACCTGCTTGCCACCATCCGAAACGCGAAGCCGGGGACACATCACTACGTTCCGAAGGCCTCCCGCCGGGGCTGAAAGCCGGGCTCCCGTTGGGACGCCCGCCTTCAATGCCCCCACGGCAGGCGCGGGGGCGTTAGAGTGCGGTGGCGGGCCCAGGGCTCCCGGCGATCCCCAGCGGACGGCGAGGCGCGAATGGGCCCGTGAGGCCGTTCAACCCGTAGCCATAGGAGGTGAACCGTGAAGGACAAGGTCACCATCCCCACGCTGAAGCGCTTCAAGCAGCTCGGTCAGAAGATCTGCATGGTCACTGCCTACGACGCCACGTTCGCCCACATCCTGGAGGATGCGGGCGCGGACGTGCTGCTGGTAGGCGACTCGTTGGGCATGGTCATCCAGGGCCATGACTCCACGTTGCCCGTGACCATGGACCAGATGGTCTATCACACGGCCGCGGTCTCGCGCGGCGCGCGCAGGGCGCACGTCGTGGCGGACCTGCCTTTCATGAGCTACCAGGTGTCGCCCCAGGAAGCGGTCCGCAACGCCGGCCGGCTGGTGGCGGAGGGCGGCGCCGGCAGCATCAAGCTGGAGGGCGGCGCCGAGTTCGCGGACACGGTGCGCGCCATCGTCCGCGCCAGCATCCCTGTCATGGGGCACCTGGGATTGACGCCGCAGTCCGTCCACAAGATGGGCGGCTACGTCGTGCAGGGCCGCGGCGAGGACCAGGCGCGGCAGATTCTGGATGATGCGCTGGCCCTGGAGCAGGCTGGTGCCTACGCGGTGGTGCTGGAAGGCGTGCCCATGGATCTGGCGCGCACGGTGACGCAGCGCCTGTCCATTCCCACCATCGGCATCGGCGCGGGGGTGGAGTGCGATGGTCAGGTGCTCGTCTGCTACGACCTGCTGGGGATGAACCCGGACTTCAAGCCCAAGTTCGTCAAGCGCTACGCGAACCTGCACGGCTCGATCACCGAGGCCGCCGGCACCTACTTCGCGGAGGTCCGTACGGGGGCCTTCCCGGACGAGGAGCACTCCTTCAAGGCGAACAAGAACATCCGCCTGGCGGCCGGGGCTCCGGCGCCTCGGGTCGAGCCGTCCGCGCCCCCTGAGTCCGAGAAGCTGGGGCCCGTGTACGGGAGACCCGCGTAGTCATGGCGCCCGCCGTCCTGAGAACCGTGGCTGACGTGAAGGATTGGACGGCGGGCCTGCGCCGGGAAGGGCGCCAGCTCGCGCTGGTGCCCACCATGGGCTACCTGCACGAAGGTCATCTCTCGCTCATTCGCGAGGGCCGCCGCCGCGCCGACGCGGTGGCCGTGTCCATCTTCGTCAACCCCACGCAGTTCGGGCCCCGCGAGGACCTGTCGCGCTACCCCCGCGACTTCGACGGGGATGTGGCCAAGTGCGCCAGCGCCGGCGCGCAGGCCGTCTTCGCGCCCCAGGGGCCCGAGGTGATGTATCCGCCGGGCTATCAGACCTACGTGGAGGTGACGGACGTCAGCCAGGGCCTGTGCGGCGCCCGGCGCCCGGGGCACTTCCGCGGGGTGGCCACCATCGTCACCCAGCTCCTGACGCTGTTCCGGCCGGACGTGGCGCTGTTCGGCGAGAAGGACTACCAACAGCTCCAGGTCATCCGGGCCCTCAACCGGGACCTGCACCTGGGGGCGGACATCGTCGGCATGCCCACCGTGCGTGAGTCGGATGGCCTGGCGATGAGCAGCCGGAATGCCTACCTGTCTCATGAGGAGCGGCAGCGGGCGCTGTCTCTCTCCAGGGGGCTCTACGCCGCCCAGGCGCTCCTTCGCACGGGCGTGCGGGAAGCAGGCGCCCTGGTGGGGGCCGTCCGGCGCGAATTGGAGGCGGCCGGGCTACGGGAAGACTACGTGGAGCTGGTGGATGCGGAGCGGTTGACGCCGCTGGCTTCGGTGGAGCCCGGGCAGCATGGCCGGTTGCTCGTCGCGGCCTTCAGTGGCACGACGCGCCTCATCGACAACATGGCATTGGGTGGTGAGGAGAGCGTGGGACGCGTATGACATCCGGAGGGAAGGCGAAGGGAGTGGGCAGCGAGCCCGGCGTGAAGGTCATCGCGGAAAACCGTCGTGCGCGGTTCGACTACACGGTCGACGAAAAGCTGGAGGCCGGGCTGGCGTTGACAGGGAGTGAAGTGAAGTCGCTGCGAGACGGAATCGCCAATCTCTCGGATGCCTACGCGCTCCCCAAAGGGGACGAGCTGTTCCTCCTCAACGCGAACATCGGCTCCTACAAGGCGGCGAGCTTCTTCGACCACACGCCGACTCGAAGCCGGAAGTTGTTGCTGCACCGAGGAGAAATCGACCGGTGGGCGGCGAAGGTGCGTGAGCGGGGTTATTCCATCATCCCGCTTGTGCTGTACTTCAGGAAAGGGCGTGCCAAGGTGGAGCTGGGGCTCTGCCGGGGCAAGACGCACGAGGACCGGCGCCACGACATCAAGGAGCGGGAGACGAAGCGGGAGATGGACCGGGCGATGCGCCGACGTTGAGTGGGGCGCCCGAAGTTCTCTCGCCGTACACCGATGGACGACAAGAAGGTTCTCGACAAGAAGGAGCGGCTGCTGGCCGCGCTGGACCAGGGCATGGTGATGATTCACCTGGACGCGCGTCGTCCGGGCGTGCTCGTCCCAGCCTCCGTCAAGGGGGAGGCCCACCTGCGCCTCAATCTCTCCTACCGCTTCGATCCGCCCGACCTGACGGTGGGGGAGTGGGGCATCCGCTCCACGCTGAGCTTCTCCGGCTCGCGCTTCACCATCGCGGTGCCGTGGTCGGCGTTGTTCGCCATCGCCAGCCATGTGACGAAGGAGTTCTGGATGTACCCGGAGGACATGCCGCCGGAGCTGCTCCAGCAGACCGCGCCGGCACGTCCGGCCCAGCCGCTGCCCGTCGCGCCCGCGCCGGCCGCCGCGGAGCGCCCGCGGACCTTCCTACGCGAGGTGCAGGGGGAGCGGCGTGACGAGCCTCCCTCCGAGGCCCCTCCCACGGATGGGCCGCCGGACGAGCCGCCGCCGCCGCGCCGTGGTCACCTGCGTCTGGTGAAGTGAGGCGCGCTCCGCGTTGATGTGTCACTCCTGGGACGTGGAGCGTGCTGCGCGCTTCAGCTTCACGTCGAGGTGCGCGGCCTCGCCGCCAGCGAACGTGCCCTTCCAGGTGCGGTAGCCCTTGAGGCGTACCTGGATGGGCACGCGCTCCTGCGGGAAGCGGTTGTCGAGCCGCAGCGGCGTCGTCCCCAGGGCCGTGTCACCCATCCAGACGGTGGCGCCGGAGGGCTCGCTCTCGACGCTGAGCGTCGGGGCCGACAGGCGGAGCCCCGTGGCGGACAGCACCTGGATGAGCAGGGTGGAGCGCTGAGGCCACAGCCAGAGACCACCGCCCAGCAGCGCCAGCACGGCGAGCAGCGCCCCTATCCGTTTCACCCGCGAGCGCCACGCGCCGGAGGTCTCATCGGGCCAGTCGCTCGCCGGTGGACGCGGGCGCTCCTCCAACTCCAGCGCGTCCGCGGCGGTGTGGAGCACGCTCTTCACGCCCGCTGCGGAGAATGACTGCGGAACGCTCTCCGCGAGCGTCTGCTGCACCGAAAGCTCGTATCCGGGGGACGGAACGAGGTGGCCCGTCGCGGACGAGGCCGCTGACGGTGTGGCGGGGCGGCCCCCCGAGCCCGGTGCCAGCGATGCCCGGGTTCCACAGTGGCCGCAGGGCGCGTTTGGCCCGGGCAGCACCTGACCGCAACCGGCGCAGTGATGCACCATTCGCCCGCTGATGCTGAGGGCCGCGCCGCCCGGCAGGGAGAGGGGCTCCTCTTCCGGTTCGGTGGCGGATGCCAGGGGCGAGCCCTGCGCGGTGCGCGACATGCTCAGAGGTGTCACGCTGGCGTTGCCGGTGGGGTTCATGGCCGGCATGGGCGGCCCCACTCCCGGGCTCGCGGGTTTCACGTGCCCCCCGGCGTCTGTGGCAGAGGGGGGCGAACCTGCGTGGACCCGGGCGGGCGTCTCGTGCAGGGCGGCGGGTTCGGCCGCTTCAGCCTGCTCACGGAGCGTCGGAGGCAACTCCAGCTCGCGCATGAAGGCGGCCAGCGCCTGCGAGGTCGCGGGCTGGCCCGTCTGCGCGAGCCACCGGGCGAAGCCGTCACTCAGTGACTCGGGGGAGGGGAAGCGTTCTCCTGGCGTGGTGGCCAGCATCCGCATCACCGCGCCAGCGAGCGGCGCGGGCACGTCCGGTGGCGGCGCTACCGGGCGCGTGAGGATGGCGTGTGCCACCGCGCTCGCACTCTCTTCGGCGCGAAACGGATGGCGCCCCGTGAGCAGCTCGTAGAACACGATGCCCAGAGAGAACTGGTCGCTCGCGGCGGTCGCCGGCGCTCCGCGCAGCACCTCGGGCGCGCTGTAGGCCTCCTTCCCGCGGAAGACGCCGGGCTCGGTCTGCGCAGGCCCGGCCATCTTCGCGATGCCGAAGTCCGCCAGCTTTACCTCGCCCTCGCGCGACACGAGGATGTTGGAGGGGGAGACGTCCCGGTGGGCCACCATCACCGGCCGTCCGTCATGCACCTTCCGGTAGGCATGGCCGAGCCCCGCCAGGCACTGGTGGACGACGAAGGCGGCCAGATGCGGCGGGAAGCGAAGTCCCCGGTGCGCGGTCGTGCGCAGCAACACGCCCAGGTCCCAGCCGTCCACCAACTCCATCACCAGGAAGAGCCCCTCGGGGCCCTGGCCCACGTCGTAGACGGTGGCGATGTTCTGGTGCTGGAGCAGCGTGGACAGCCGCGCCTCGGCCAGGAACATGCGCGCGATGTCGGGCTCGCGCGCCAGGTGTGGCAACACCCGCTTGATGGCCACCGGGCGCTCGAAGCCCTCCGCGCCGCGCGCCACGCCGAGGAAGAGCTCCGCCATCCCTCCTGCGGCCAGCGGCCGGACGAGCCGGTAGCGTTCGTTCACGGGGCCTCCAGGCCGAGGTGACCCTCACCGAATCAGGTGGCGGGCTGGGTGACGTCGCGCAGCAGCTTCCAGGGGTAGATGCCGGTGGTGTGGCCGTCGCTGAAGATGAAGGCCAGCGCGTAGTTACCCACGGGCTGCAGTTGCTGGATGCGGAGGTCGGCGGGGACCTTCGACGGGTCCAGCGTCCGCTTGTTCGTCCACTCGTCCACGCACGCGGCGCAGGGGCACTGCTGGCGCAGCACCTGCGCGGAGGCGCTCGTCTTCACGCCGTCGTCCCACGTCAGCTCCAGACGGGTGCCGTCCGAGGACAGGCGCGCGTCCGTCGCGGTGGCGGCTTGGGGGGTGGGCTTGATGCGGTCCCAGAAGCTCAACGTTTCACCTTCCAGCGTTTCAACAGTCCGGCGTGCTCCCTACCATCCTTCTGGCTTCAGGAGGCGAGCTTCACGGGCAGCCGGTGACCTTCCAGCCGCACCCCCTGCTTCGCGAGCACCTGCTTCAGCGCCTGGACCACCTGCGGGTCCAACTGGGCGCCGCTGAGGTTGTCGAGGATTTCCATCGCCTTCTCCAGCGGCATGGCCTTCTGGTACGGCCGGGTGGAGGTGCAGGCGTCGAAGGTGTCCGCGCACGCGACGATGCGGGCCAGCAAGGGGATGTCCTCGCCCTGGAGCTTGTCCGGGTAGCCGGTGCCGTCCCAGCGCTCGTGGTGGTGGCGGACGCAGGCGCGCACCGCGCCCAGGAAGCTCACCGGGCCGATGATGGCGTCACCGATGGCCGGGTGCTCGCGCATGATGGCCATCTCCTGGTCGGTCAGCCGCGACTGCTTGCAGAGGATGGACTCCACGATGCCAATCTTGCCGATGTCGTGGAGGATGCCGCCGTACTGGAGCTGCCGCAGCTCGCGCTCGGTGAGGTTCATCTCCCGGCCAATCTGCACGGAGACGTCGCCCACGCGCTGGCTGTGGCCGCGGGTGTACGCGTCCTTCGAGTCGATGGAGTTCGCCAGCGCGACGATGGTCTCCAGGTAACCCTTCTCCAGGCTCTCGTAGAGGCCGCGGTTCTCCAGGTCGTACGCGAGCAGCTGCTTGCTCATGTAGTTGAACGTCTGCGCCAGCTCTCCCAGCTCGTTCTTCTGTGGGACGTCCACCTCCACGCCGAACTTGCCGTGCGCCAGCTCCAGCGCGCCGCTGATGAAGCCCTTGAGCGGCCGGGTGAGGTTGCGCGAAAAAAGCGCCGCCAGCACCACCGCCACCAGGATGGCGGCCCCCAGGCCCAGGAGGATGCGCTGCTCCATGGTGTCCACCTGGCGGTAGGCGTGCTCCACCGGCTGCTCGGAGACGATGGCCCAGCCCAGCTCCGGCAGCGCCGTGTACGCGGCCACCACCGCGTCCCGTCCCTCGCCGAAGTTGCCGACGTGGAACATCTCCATGTCCGGCTTGCCCTCGAGCTGCTTCAACAGGTGCGCCACCGGGCCGCGCCGCGCCACGTCCTCACCGAGGTCCGCGATGCCGCCTCCGCCCGCGACGAGGTGCCCCCGCCGGTCCGCCAGGTACACGAAGCCGGTGCTGCCCACGCGCTCCTGCTCCAGCATGCGCCGCAGGCCCGCAAGGGACAGGTCCGCGGCGATGTAACCCCGGACGGGCTCGCCCACGGGGAAGGCCAGCGTCAGCACCGGCTCGCCGCCGCTGGCGTCCTTCACCACGTCCGCGTAGCGCACACCCTCCAGGTTCCTCAGCAGCGCCCGCGCGCGCTCCTCGTGGCCGGCCAGCGCGGTGGGGGGGACGTCGTGCTTGGAGAAGGCCTGCAGCCCCGGCAGCCGCTGGCCCTCCGCGTCGAACACGGTGAGCGCCAGCACCTCGCGCCGCTGGTTGAGCACCGAGGCCAGGTGCGTCTGCTGGGCCTCCAGCGGCAAGCTGAAGAAGCCGGGGACGCGGGCCAGCCCCAGCACCGCGTCGGTGGGCTCGCCCAGGAGGATTTCGGCCTTGAGGCGGAGCTGCTTGACGCGTTCCTGCGCCAGCTCCTGCGCGTCGCGCACCAGCAGCTCGCGCGTATGGGAGACGGAGAGCCACCCCACCATCAGCGTGGGGACGACGCCCACGACCAGCATCAGCAGGAGGATGGCTTTGAACAGACGCACGGGGTAACGCCTCCAGGGGTTACTGCCACTGTCCCTTCTTCACCTCGAGCTTGAGCCGCTCCGGCACCAACTCGAAGTGTCGCGGGGCGCTGGGCTCGGACCGGCCCGTGGCGCCCAGCGCGCGCACCGTCCACCGGTACCGCCCCGCGGGCAGCACGGGCAGCTTCGCCTCCAGGGTGGTGACCGTCTGCGTGAAGACGGCGCGTTGCTCCTGTTCGCGCGCCACCTCCACCTCGTAGCGCTCCGCGCCTGGCACCGCCGCCCACGTCAGCTTCACGGGGCCCAGGTGGCCGTCCGAGTCCGCGCGCCGCTTCAGACGCGCGGCATCCGTCGGTTGCCCCGGGCTGGGGGCCACCAGCGGCGGCGGGGGCGCGGGCGGAGGGCGGCCCTTCTCGACGCGAATGGACTCGCCCCTGGCGACCGGCTGGGTGACGCCCTCGGCCTCCACGCGCACCGGCGGGCCCTGCTTCACGGTGACGGTGGTGCTGTCCCCGTCGCCCACCTCCACGGAGAACGCGGAGGATTGCGGGGAGCGCGCCGCCGCCACCAGCTTCCCCGCGGCGTTGGCCGCCGCGGCCGCCTGGGCATAGCGGGCGCCGCGGAAGTGCGCCTCGGCGTCCTGGAGGCGGGCGGAGGCCTCGGGGGGGACGTTCGAGTCCCTGGCGCTGGCCAGCAGGGTGCGGGCCGTCTCCAGGGCCTTCAGCGCCAGCGCGCGTTCGTGGCCCGGCACCTTCAGCCGGGTGCCCGCGGCCACCGCGTCCGAGGAGAGCCCGTTGAGCGCCTGGAGCTCCTCGGCAGCGCGCGGGTCGCCGACGGTGCGTTCGGCCACCTGGCGCAGGGACTCGTCGGCGCCCACCACCACGGTGTCCGGAGGCGTCGCGCCCAGCCAGGTCAGGAGAAGGAGCGCGGCCTTCATTGGAAGACAATCTCCCTTCCCGCCTGGATGGTGGCGGAGGGCGTGGCGACGGAGAGGGACTGCGTCGTGGGCTGCTCCAGCTCCGCGTCGATGCGGCCCCGCAGCACGGTGAGGTCCGTGCGCTGCTGGCCGGGGCGCGGGCGTGTCTCCGCGATGCCGATGAGCGAGTCTTCGCCCAGGTGCACCGTGCTGCCGTTGGCGGTGAAGACGATGTCGGTGACGGCGCCCGCCTCGGTGCGGACCTTGTCGTTCTCGTAGAGCGGGAGGCCCTCGCGGGCCGGGCTCCACTCGTCGGCGGTGGCGCGCTTGATCTGGACGCCGCCCTTCACGGCGCGCAGGTGCGCGCGGTGGGTGACGGCCGGGGGCGGCTGCGCCGGGGCCGGCACGGAAGGGCGCTCGTCGGCGGTGCAGCCGGTGGGGAGGGCCGAGAGCGCGAGCGCGAGCAACATGGGAGACCAGCGTCGTCCGTTCACGAGAGGGGTTCCGGGGGGCCCGAAGTCTATCGAAGGTGGGCCCGGGAGGGGGCGGGCCCGGGCACGCGTACGCTAATCCAAGCGGCGGTGCTCCAGGCAGGGCAGGTTGCGGCGAATGCGCGCCTGCAGCGCCGGGTCCACCGGTGCCAGGGCCAGGCCCTCGCCCTCGGAGGCCCGGGCCGTCACCAGGCCCCAGGGGTCCACCACCAAGGCGTGGCCATAGGTAACGCGGTTGGCCGAGTGCCGTCCGCCCTGGGCGGGCGCCAGCACGTACGCCTGGTTCTCGATGGCGCGCGCCCGCAGCAGCACCTCCCAATGGTCCTTGCCCGTCATCAGGGTGAAGGCCGCCGGGACGGCCAGCAGCCTGGCGCCGTCGCGCGCCAGCCGCCGGTAGAGCTCGGGGAAGCGCAGGTCGTAGCAGACCGACAACCCCAGCCGGCCCACCTCGGTGTCGGCGGCCACCACCTCCGTGCCCGGCGCGACCGCCGCGGATTCGTGGTAGGTCGCACCATCTCCCACATCCACGTCGAAGAGGTGGATCTTCCGATAGACGGCGAGCCGCTCGCCACCCGGGCCGAAGAGGACGCTGGTGTTGTAGAGGCGGCCGCCCGGCGCGCCCGTCTCCAGGACGCTGCCGGCCAGCAGCGTCACCCCCAGTTCCCGCGCCAGGCTGGCCATCCGGGACAGGGTGGGGCCATCGAGCCCCTCGGCCGCCTCCTGCCGCTCGGGCTCCAGCCCCATCCAGGAGAAGTTCTCGGGCAGGCCCACCAGGCGGGCGCCCAGCCCCGCCGCCTCCTGGACGAGCCGGGTGGCGGTTTCCAGGTTATGTGCCTTGTCGGCGGTGGACACCATCTGCGCGGCGGCGATGAGGTGCATGGCCGCGTTATAACGCCCATCGGGGCTCGGAACCCCTGGGAATTCCTCGCCCTGTCGGTCGCGTTTCACCCGGAGCAGGAGGGTGCGTCCTTCCTTTACACCCCGACGGGGCGTGTGCTACGGACGCCCGCGACATTTTTCGATGATGTACTTCGAAAAGTGGGCCCCGTGCCCGCTTTTCGTGTTTTTGGAGACTGGTTTCCCGGTTATGTCGGAGAAGAACCTCAAGCAGACGGTGGAGGAGCGGGCGATGGCCCTGCTCGACCCCATTGTCGCGGGCGAAGGCCTGGAGCTCGTGGACCTGGAATTCCTCCGGGAGCGCGAGGGCTGGGTGCTCCGGTTGTTCATCGACAAGCCGGGCGGCCGGGTGGGGCTGGACGAGTGCACCCAGGTGTCGCGCGCGGTGGACCCCGCGCTCGACGTGGAGGACTTCATCCCCCATGAGTACAACCTGGAGGTTTCCAGCCCCGGAGTGGACCGGCCGCTGAAGAAGCCGGCGCACTTCGAGCGAGTGAAGGGGCAGAAGGTCAAGGTGAAGACGTTCGGGCCGGTGGGAGAGCCGCCGCGCAAGAACTTCACCGGGACCCTGACCGAGGTGGCAGGCGACGGCATCTCGGTGGAGGTGGAGGGTGCCGGAACCTTCCACATCCTCTTCAAGGACATCGCCAAGGCGAACCTGGAGTTCCAGTTCTAGACGTCGACATACAGGGTGCCTCCCCGCGCGAGGGCACCCGTGGACCCTTTCAGGAGAAGACCATGCCCCCGCAGCAAGCCAACCCGAGTGTCAACCTCAACCTCGTCCTGGATCAGGTCGCCAAGGACAAGGGCATCGACCGGGCTGTGCTGATTGCCACCCTCGAGGACGCGATGAAGACCGCGGCCAAGAAGCACTTTGGCCAGGACCGCGAGCTCGAGGCGACGTACGACCCCGAGAAGGGCGTTGTGGAGCTGTTCCAGGCCATCACCGTGGTCGAGGAGATCATCGACCCGGTCCAGGCGGTGAACCAGATCTCCCTGGTCGAGGCCCACAAGAAGGGCATGGAAGTGGAGCCGGGCGACGAGCTCGTGTTCCAGATCTTCTACCGGGACGAGGACGCCGCCGAGGCCAAGGCCCAGGACGACCAGTACGGTGACATCCTCCGCCTGAAGACGTTCCGCCGCGGCTTCGGCCGCATCGCCGCGCAGACGGCCAAGCAGGTCATCCTGCAGCGCACGCGCGACGCGGAGCGGGAGAACGTCTTCAACGAGTACCGCGACCGGAAGAACGAAATCGTCACCGGCATCGCCCGCCGCTTCGAGCGCGGCAACATCATCGTGGACCTGGGCCGCGCCGAGGCCGTGCTGCCGGTGCGCGAGCAGGTCCCGCGCGAGACGTACCGTCCGGGCGACCGCGTCCAGGCCTACGTGCTGGACGTGCTCCGCGAGTCCAAGGGGCCGCAGATCGTCCTCAGCCGCGCGTCCGTCAACCTGCTCACCAAGCTGTTCGAGATGGAGGTGCCGGAGATCGCCGAGGGCATCGTCGTCATCGAGGCGGCGGCGCGCGAGCCGGGCGGCCGGGCGAAGATCGCCGTGTCCAGCCGGGACTCGGACGTGGACCCGGTGGGGGCCTGCGTCGGCATGAAGGGCAGCCGCGTTCAGGCGGTGGTGCAGGAGCTGCGCGGCGAGAAGATCGACATCGTCCCGTTCGACGAGGACCCGGCCCGCTTCGTGTGCTCGGCCCTGGCCCCCGCGGAGGTCAGCCGCGTCATCATCGACGAGGCCAACCACGCCATGGAGCTCATCGTCCCGGACGACCAGCTCAGCCTGGCCATCGGCCGCCGCGGCCAGAACGTCCGGCTGGCGGCCCAGCTCACCGGCTGGAAGCTGGACATCAACAGCGAGAGCCGGGTGCGGGAGCTGCGCGAGTTCGCCAACCGCTCGCTGGGCTCGCTCCCTGGCATCAACGAGATGCTGGTGGAGACGCTGTACGCCCACGGCTTCCGTCAGGCCCGGGACATCGCCGAGGCCAACCCGGAGATGCTGGCGCAGATGCCGGGCATCGATCCGGCCCGCATCCCCTCCATGCAGGAGGCCGCCCGGACCCGGATGGTCGAGGACCAGGCGGAACTGTCGCGCATGGATTATGAAAGAGAGCAGGCCCGGCTCGCGGAGGCCCGGCGGCATCCGGACGAGCTGAGCCCGCCCGAGCGCATGGCCCGCGTGCGGGGCGTCGGTGAGAAGACCATCGAGCAGCTCATCCTCGCGGGCTACCGCTCGGTGGAGGACATCGCCAATGAGAAGGATCTGGCGAAGCTGGGCGACGTGCCGGGCGTGGGTATCAAGAAGGCCCGCCAGCTGAAGAGCGCGGCGGAGAACTATTTGGTGGAGGAGGCCAAGCTGCGCGCGGAGCTGAACGCCGAGCGCGGCGCGATGGCGGCGACGAACGAGGGTGGCGCGGAAGCCACCAAGTCGCCGTAAGCTAGGCAAGGGAGGGGACGTGGGGCGCCCGGCTGGCCGGCCCAAGCCGGAAGCTCACAACACGGAGTCAGGCCCGGTCCGGACGTGCGTCGGATGCGGGTCACGGCGGCCACAGGCGGAGCTCACCCGGTTCGTGGTAGGCCCTGGAGGCGCCATCGAGGTCGACAGGAAGAGGCGGCTGCCAGGACGGGGCGCCTACCTGTGCGGTGCCGGTTGTCTGACGGCAGCGCTGAAGCGGAAGGCGTTTGGTAGGGCCTTTCGCGGAAAGGCGGGCCAGGTTGACCCGTCGCAGCTCGGACAGGCATGGGAGCAGGGGAGCGGGGAGCGGAGGGGTGCGGGGGGGAGTGGGTGTTAGTCACCACTCGCACACATTTTCGGGTTTGGACTAGGGTGCTGCGCCCCGGAGTCGGCGGAGCAGAAGGCCAACAAGGGCAATATGTCGAAGAAGCGCGTCCACGAAATCGCCAAGGAACTCAAGAGCCACGGGATTGAGCTCGACAACAAGGAGGTCGTCACCGAGTTGTCGAACCTCGGTTACGACGTCAAGAGCCACTCGTCGTCTCTCGATGACGACCAGGCGACCGCTGCCGTCCAGAAGATCCTGGACAAGCGCAAGCCGAAGCAGGCCACGCCGCCGGTGACGGCGAAGGGCTTCGTCGTGCGCCGCAAGGTGGGACCGCCCGCCAGCGCGACTGCGGACAGCGGCGCCGAGGCCCCACCGGCCGCGGAGGCCGCGCCGGCTCATGAGCCGGCGTTCGTACCCCCAGAGCCTGTGACCACCACCCAGGCCGCCGAGGCCCCCGTCCGGGCGCACGCCGCCGAGGCGCCAGGCGCCCCCGTCGAGGCGCAGGCCACGCCGGAATCCCAGCGGGTCGAGGCCCCCGTCTCCACGCCGGAGCCGGCCGCCACGCCCGCCGCCACAACAACGACCACCCCGCCGGTGGCGGAGGCCCCCCGGGCTCCCGCCGCGGAGGTGGCTCCCGCTACGTCCCCTGCCGAGGCCCCTCAGGCCGCGGTGGAGGCACCTCCGGCTGCCGCTCAGGCTCCCGCCGCCGCGCAGCCTCGTCCCACCGTCCAGGAGAGCACCACCTTGCCCCAACCCCCCCCACGCTCACCGGTACCGCCGACTGTCCGGACGCCTTCGAGCACTTCTTCGTCCGCGACCGTCGTGTCCCGGGGCCCCGCGCCTGGCTACCAGCAGCGTGGACCCGGTGGTGGTCGTCCCGGTGGTCCGGGTGGTCCCGGCGGCCGTCCCGGTGGTCCGGGCGGCCCGGGTGGCCGTCCCGGTGGTCCGGGTGGCCCGGGTGGCCGTCCCGGTGGTCCGGGTGGCCGCCCGTCGTACCAGGGGCAGAGCTCCTACCAGGGACCGGGCGCGCGTCCCGGCCAGGGACCGGTGCGTCCGACGTCCGCGCCCGGCACGGGCGTCCAGGCCTCGGCCTCGGCTTCCCCGCTGCCGCAGGGCCCCACCATCATGGTGGGCGGCGTGCCGCACGCCCAGGTGACGCCGTCGGGCTCGCAGGCCCGCCCCACGGCGACGCAGGCCGTCGTCATCTCGCGCCCGCTCATCCAGGTGCGCCGCGTGACGCCCACGGCCGGCCAGGCCAAGCAGTACCCCATGGCGCCGGGCCGCACGGGCATCCCCGAGCGGCGTGAGTACAAGGTGGTCCCCGACCACCTCGGCCGCGGCCGCGAGCTGGTGGACGTCTCCAAGAACAAGGAGCGGGGGCAGCGCAAGCGCACCAGCGGCGATACGCAGAGCGTGTCCAAGCAGGAACTGACGGACATGGTCTGGGGCCGCGTCACCATCCCCATCCGTGGCAAGAAGCGCAAGCCCACGAAGAAGGGCGCCAAGACGCAGATCACCCAGATGGCCGAGGAGAAGAAGGTCATCAAGCTCCAGGAGGGCATCTCGGTGTCCGACCTGGGCCAGCGCATGGGTGTGCGCAGCGCCGAGCTCATCAAGAAGCTGATGGGCCTGGGGAAGATGGCCACGGCCAACCAGATGGTGGACGCGGACACGGCGGAGATGGTCGCCGGCGACTACGGCTGGAAGATCGACCGCATCGGCTTCGAGGTGGAGGACTACCTGCCCGAGGTGGAGGCCCGTCCCGAGGACGAGCGTCCCCGTCCGCCGGTGGTCGCCATCATGGGCCACGTCGACCACGGAAAGACGAGCCTCCTGGACGCCATCCGGAAGGCGAACGTCGCCATGGGCGAGGCGGGTGGCATCACCCAGCACATCGGCGCGTACAGCATCAGCACGGCGCGCGGTGACGTGACGTTCCTGGACACGCCGGGCCACGAGGCCTTCACGTCCATGCGCGCCCGCGGCGCCGACGTGACGGACATCGTGGTGCTGGTGGTGGCCGCCGACGACGGCGTGATGCCGCAGACGGTGGAGGCCATCAAGCACGCGAAGGCGGCGGAGGTGCCCATCGTCGTCGCCATCAACAAGATGGACGTGCCGACGGCGAACCCGGACCGCGTGAAGAAGGACCTGGCCACCCACGAGCTCGTCCCCGAGGAGTGGGGCGGCGAGACCATCATGGTGCCCGTCTCCGCGAAGACGAAGGAGAACCTGGATCTCCTGCTGGAGAACCTGGCCCTCCAGGCCGAGGTGCTCGAGCTGACGTCCAACCCGAACCGTCCGTCCGTGGGCGCCATCATCGAGGCCAAGCTGGACCGCGGCCGTGGCCCGGTCGCCACGGTGCTGGTGCAGGAGGGCACGCTGAAGCTGGGTGACGCCGTCGTCACCGGCTCTCACTACGGCCGCGTCCGCACGATGATGAACAGCCGCGGCGAGCAGGTGAAGGAAGTGAAGCCGGGCTACTGCGCTGAGGTCGTCGGTCTGTCCGGCGTGCCGAGCGCGGGCGACGCCATCAACGTGGTGGCGGACGAGAAGGCCGCCAAGCAGATCGCCGAGCACCGCAACGTGAAGGGGCGGCAGACCGAGCTGTCCAAGGTCAGCCGCGAGTCCCTGGAGCAGCTGTTCGCCAAGACGAAGGCGGGCGGCGGTCCCAAGGAGCTGCGCGTCGTCATCAAGGCGGACGTGCAGGGCTCGGCCGAGGCCGTCAAGCAGGCCGTCCAGAAGCTGTCCACCCACAAGGTCAAGGTGGAGGTGGTCCACTCCGGCGTGGGCGCCATCACCGAGGGCGATGTGATGCGGGCGGCGGCCTCCAAGGGCGTCGTGCTCGGCTTCAACGTCAACCCCGAGTCCGGGGCCGAGGCCGCGGCCAAGGCCCAGGAAGTGGTGCTCAAGAGCTACTCCATCATCTACGAGCTCATCGACGGGGTTCGTACGGAGATGGAGGGCCTGCTGGAGCCCATCCGCACCGAGCGCAAGCTGGGCCGTGCGGAGGTGCGCAACACGTTCAACGTGCCGCGCCTGGGCACCATCGCCGGTGCGGCGGTGCTGGACGGCATCATGAAGCGCGGCGCCTTCGTCCGCCTCATGCGCGAGAACAAGCAGCTGTTCTCCGGGAAGATGGCGTCGCTGCGGCGCTTCAAGGATGACGTCAAGGAGGTCGCGCAGGGCTTCGAGTGCGGTATCGGCATCGACAGCTTCAACGACCTCAAGCCCGGCGACATCATCGAGGCGTACGAGATCGAGGAGACTCGGCAGAGCCTCACCTAGTCGAAGGAGCGCGCCGGCGCCTCCCTGAAACCCTGGGAAGACCCCATCTTCCCAGGGGGCTGAGGCCCTGGTGGCCGCCGCCCTCGAGCGCGGCCGCCAGCGGCAAGGGGGACTTGTATGTTCGTGGGTGTCGCACGTCTCACCCTGCAGATTCCGGACAGTGGCTCGCTGAAGTCCAAGCGGCAGGTGCTCCGCAGGGTGACGGACCGGCTCAAGGCCCGGTTCAACGTGGCTGTGGCCGAGGTCGATGACCAGGACCTCTGGCAGAAGGCGTCACTGGCGCTCGCGGTGGTCGGCAACGAGCGCCGCCATGTGGACGAGCAGCTGGAGAAGATCATCCACTCCGTCGAGGAGATGTACGTCGCCCCGCTGCTGTCGCGGGAGACGGAAATCTTGGGCATGGGCGACCAGCTCTTCGCGAGCGGCCCGGCCCGCCAGGCTCCTGTCCGAAGGGCCTTCGCGGCGGAGGCGGTGGACGAGGACCTGGAGGAACTGCCCCTCTCCCCGGAGCAGGCTGCGGCGCATTCGGAGGCCGCCATCGCCCGCTTCCTGCGGGGCGAGCGCTCGTCGCTGGCGGAGGCCGAGGGCCTGGGGGATTGGGAAAGCCGCCATGAGGGCGGCATGGATGGCGGCACGGGCCGCCCGTCTCCGTCGAGCGGTGGACGGATGACGTTCGATGAGGCGCGGGCTCGGGCCCGCTCCCTGCGCAACCCGCGAGACTGGGAGAAGAAATGACGACGCATTCCCGACCGGAGCGGGTGGGGCAGGAGATTCAGGCGGCCATCGGTGACTTGCTGACCCGGGGCATGCTGAGGGACCCGCGCATCGGCTACATCACGATCACCGGCGTGAAGGTCTCCCCGGACCTGCGCGTGGCCCGTGTCTTCTATTCGATGATGGGCAGCGACCAGGAGCGCGCCGACACGCAGAAGGGCCTGGAGGCCGCCAAGGGCTTCGTTCGCCGCGAGGTGACGTCGGCGGTGAATCTGCGCGTGTCGCCGGAGATCTTCTTCACCTTCGACGAGTCCGTTGGGGAGGGTGACAAGATCGACCGCTTGCTGCGCGAAGTGCGGAACAAGGAAGGCTGGTAGTTCCAGCCCCGTGCCTCCAGTATTGGCGTGACATGGACGGCGTCCTCGTCATCGACAAGCCCTCTGGTCCCACGTCGTTCGACGTGGTCCGCCAGGTGCGCTCGCTGCTCCGCCTGAAGAAGGTGGGCCACACCGGCACCCTGGACCCCATGGCCACCGGGGTGCTGCCCCTCTGTCTGGGAGAGGCCACCAAGGTGGCGGGCTTCATCACCGAGGGCGACAAGGCCTATGACGCCACGGTGCGCCTGGGCTCGGAGACGGACACGCTGGACGCCGAGGGGCAGGTGACGGCGCAGGCGCCGGTACCTCCCTTGACGCCCGCGCTCATCGAGGAGGCGCTGGCGCGCTTCCGCGGCACCTTTGACCAGGTGCCGCCCATGTACTCAGCGGTGAAGGTGGGCGGGAAGCGGCTCTACGAGCTGGCTCGCGCGGGGGAGGAGGTGGAGCGGGCCGCCCGGCGGGTGACCGTCTATGAGCTCATCCTCCGTGACTTCTCCGCGGACCGGTTGCAGCTGTCGGTGCGCTGCTCCAAGGGCTTCTTCGTGCGCACGCTGGCGCAGGACGTGGGGCGCGCGCTGGGCTGCGGCGCGCACCTGGAGGCGCTGCGGCGCACCGCCAGCGGGCCCTTCTCCCTGGCGCGGGCGCTGCCGCTGGCGGAGCTGCCCGGCCTCCTCGAGCAGGGCGCGCTGGCCGGCCGCCTGGTGTCCATGTCCGACGCGCTGGTGGAGCTGCCCGAGGTCTGCGTGGGGGCGGCCGAGGCCAAGCGCGTGTCCCACGGCGTCCCGGTGGAGGTGCCCGCGGGCCGGTCCGGACGGGTGCGTGTCATGGGGCCAGATGGCGCGCTGCTGGCGGTCGCCGAGGTCGTGGCGGGCCGCCTGCGCTATCTGCGGGTGCTCGTCTGAAGCCGGGACTTTTCGCGGGGTTGTGGCTGTACGTCTCCTCATAGTCCCGGACCTTCCGGGGCTGGCGGGCCGGCGTCGATGGTTGACCCCACGGGGGGTGAAGCTTATAAGCCCCCCCGCTCGCCAGAAGGACGAACCCGGTCTGTACCCCTCCGCGGACCGTGGTGACGCGAGCAGCAACCTCCACCGGAGCGGGCTAGGAAGAGTCGAATGTCGCTGCATCAGGAGCGTAAGTCGGAGCTGGTGTCGAAGTTCCGGACCCACGAAACGGATACGGGGTCCCCCGAGGTGCAGGTGGCGCTGCTGTCCGAGCGCATCACCATGCTCACGGAGCACTTCAAGACGCACAAGAAGGACCACCACTCCCGCCGCGGTCTGCTGAAGCTGGTCGGTCAGCGCCGCCGCCTGCTGGACTACCTGAAGGCCAAGGACGTCGCGCGGTACAAGAAGCTCATCGACGGCCTCGGCATCCGCAAGTAGGCAGTTGAGCAGGACCCGGGGCGCTGGCAGAAACCAGCGCCCCGCGCGTTTAAGACGTAGGGATTCACGCAGTGAGTTGAAGCAGCGGAAGCGCGGTGGGTGGAGGCGGGCGAGGGAGTGGTGGCTGTGGAGGTTTTGGTTTCCGTTCGGAGGGGCTGACCGCGGTCGGCCCCTGCGATCAGGGATCAAAAGTTCCGAGACATCCCTCCGGCGTCCCACAAGCGCCCCCGCAGTACATGCCAGCGGTTGCCTCAACTGGCGCCTGACTTGAGGCGCGGGTGACCGCTCATACACCCCGAGGGCCCTCCCGGGGTGCCAGGCCCATTTCGCGGGCCGGGTGCACGCGGTGGGGTCTTCGCCCCTGAAGTACCCAGAGGCACGGACATGTTGAAGAAGAGCGTCAAGATTGGCGAGAGCGAGCTGAGCATCGAAGTGGGTCGTATGGCCAAGCAGGCCGACGGCTCGGTGGTGGTCCGCTATGGCGACACCATGCTGCTCGTGACGGCGGTGAGCGCCCGGGAGAAGAAGGACGTCGACTTCCTCCCCCTGACGGTGGAGTACCAGGAGAAGCTGTACTCGGCGGGCCGCATCCCGGGCAGCTACTTCAAGCGCGAGGGCCGCCTCACGGAGAAGGAGACCCTGGCCAGCCGCCTGGTCGACCGCTCCTGCCGCCCCCTGTTCCCGGAGGGCTACGCGTACGAGACGCAGATCATCGCGGGCGTCATCTCCTCCGACCCGGAGAACGAGGGTGACATCCATGGCATCACCGGCGCCTCCGCGGCGCTGTGGGTGTCGGACATCCCGTTCAACGGCCCCATCGCCGGCATCCGCGTGGGCCGCGTCGGCGGCGAGCTGGTGGCGAACCCCACCGCGAAGCAGCGCGAGCAGAGCGACCTGGACCTGGTCATGGCGGTGAGCCGCGAGGCCATCGTCATGGTGGAAGGCGGCGCGGAGGAGGTCTCCGAGGCCGACATGGTCGCGGCGCTCGACTTCGGCTTCAAGGCGGCGCAGCCCGCGCTGGACCTGCAGGACGAGTTGCGGCGCGAGCTGAACAAGCAGGTGCGCGCCTACGAGAAGGCCCCCGCGGTGGACGAGGCCCTGCGCGCCAAGGTGCGCGAGCTGGTCATGGACGGCGTCAAGGCCGGCTACGCCATCAAGGAGAAGGGCGCCCGCTACGAGGCGCTCTCCAAGGCGAAGAAGGACGCGCTCGCGAAGCTCAAGGAGCAGATGGGCGAGGGCTTCACGCCGCAGGTGGAGAAGCACGCCAAGTCGGTGGTCGAGGACCTGAAGTACGAGCACATGCGTGAGATGACGGTCAACGGTGGCCGCATCGGCGACCGTGGCCATGACGTGGTCCGCCCGATTACGTGCGAAGTGGGCGTGCTCCCGCGCACCCACGGCAGCGCGCTCTTCACCCGCGGCGAGACGCAGGCGCTCGTCGTCACCACGCTGGGCACCAGCGATGACGAGCAGCGCCTGGAGATGCTGGGCGGCATGGCCTTCAAGCGCTTCATGCTGCACTACAACTTCCCGCCGTTCAGCGTGAACGAGACCAAGCCGCTGCGTGGTCCGGGCCGCCGCGAGGTGGGCCACGGCGCCCTGGCGGAGCGCGCGCTGCGCAACATGGTGCCGAAGGGCGAGTCCTTCCCGTACACGGTGCGCCTGGTGTCGGACATCCTGGAGTCCAACGGCTCCTCGTCCATGGCCTCCGTCTGCGGCGGCACGCTGGCGCTGATGGACGCGGGTGTTCCGCTGAAGGCCCCGGTGGCGGGTATCGCCATGGGCCTGGTGAAGGAGGGCGACAAGATTGCCATCCTCTCCGACATCCTCGGTGACGAGGACCACCTGGGCGACATGGACTTCAAGGTGTGCGGCACCTCGAAGGGCATCACGTCCATCCAGATGGACATCAAGATCACCGGTCTGACGACGGAGATCATGAGCCGCGCGCTGGAGCAGGCGCGTCAGGGCCGCCTCCACATCCTGGGCGAGATGCTCAAGACGCTGGCCGAGTCCCGCAAGGAGATCAGCCAGTACGCGCCGCGCATCACCACCATCCAGATTCGTCCCGAGTTCATCAAGAACGTCATCGGGCCGGGCGGCAAGGTCATCAAGGACATCATCGCCCGCACGGGTGCCGCGATTAATATCGAGGACTCGGGCCGCGTGGACATCGCCAGCGCGAACGGCGAGGCCGTGAAGGCCGCCATCGCGATGATTCAGGCGCTGACCCGCGAGGCGGAGATCGGGAAGATCTACACGGGCACGGTGCGCAAGATCGCCGAGTTCGGCGCCTTCGTGGAGCTGTTCCCGGGCACCGACGGCCTCATCCACATCTCCGAGCTGTCCGACAAGCGCGTCAAGAGCGTCTCCGACGTGCTGAACGAGGGCGACGAGGTGCTGGTGAAGGTCGTCAGCATCGACAAGACGGGCAAGATTCGCCTGTCTCGCAAGGAGGCCATGGCGGAGCGAGCGGCGCAGCAGGGCGCCGCCACCGAGGCCGCCGCCGCGCAGTCCGCGGCCCCGGCCCCCACGCAGCCCGACGCGAAGGCCTAGTCCTACGCAGCCGAGGCTCCCGCCAAGGGAGCCCGGCGCTCGTCACGCCCCCTTCCGCCACCGCGCGGGAGGGGGTGTTTTCGTTTCCGGCGGTCCTGGCTTAGACCCTCCTGTGGGGCCGTGCGTTGAGGTGCGAGCCCCATCCGCGCTGGAGGCTGCTTGCCACCTCGACCACCCGCTGCGCCGCCTTCTCCGCCGCTCCTTGCGGGCGTCTCCCGGTTCCTGGGCGGCTTCCGCTGGGCGTTCATGCCGTTGGGGCTGGTGGCGCTGGTGGCGGTGGGGGTGCACTCGGCGGCGGACACGCTGGACGACCGGCTGCTGGCGCTGGTGGACCGGGTGGACGCCGCCTTCGACGCCTTCGTCGGCCGCTACGCGCTGACGGCGCCCCTGGTGGAGTGGGTGTCGCTGGAGCAGCGCACGCGGATCGCGCGCTTCCTGGCGCTCGCGTGGGAGCTGTGCGCGGACCTCGTGCTGGCGCTGCCCGCGCTGGGCTACCGGGAGTCCAGCGCTCCCGCTCCGGTAGAGGCGTGGCGCGCGGTGCTGGCGCCGCCGGCCGCGGGGCCGACGTGGCGGGCGCTGTGGACGCGGTGCCTGCGCAAGCCCACGCCCACGCGTTGGCTGCGCCCCCTGGCGACGGCGGCGGTGGTGCTGGCGGGCGCGTGCGCGGTGGGGAAGCTCATCCAGGGCTCGGTGTACCTGTCCTGGCGCGAGCTGTTCGGTGACGCGGCGGCGGACGTCGCGGCGCGCGCGCTGGCCGTGGCCGGGCTGGTGGGGGTGCTCGTGTCGCTGGGCTGGCGCGCGGTGCTGCGCAACCTGCAACACGCGGATGCCCTCTGCGAGGAGGCCGGGGGCCGGAGGGCCTGGCGGCGGGGGCTGCCAGGCTGCGCGGTGGTGGTGCCGCTGGCCGTGGCGGCGGTGATGGATGCGGCGCCCGTGCTGTCCTTCTTCCGGTAGGTGCCCATGTTCCCGCGCCGCGTGAAGGGACTGCTGGACTTCTGCATGGCCGCGCTGTGCCTGTGGGCGGCGTACCACCACACGCCCGCGGGCGCGCTGGTGCGCAAGGCGGCGGCGTGGGCCACGGGGACGCGGAGCAGCGCGCGTCCGCTGCTCGCGTACTACGACGGCGTGAGCGGTACCTCCGTGGCATCGCCGCTGGTGGCGCCCGAGCTGCCCCTGGCGAGGCGGCTCACGGACGCGGAGGCGCTGGCGTGGGGCACCCACCTGGCGCTCAAGTCGGTGGACGACCGCGCGCGGGAGCCCGTGCTGGCGCTGGCCTCGGAGCTCGGCGTCTCCAGCGCCGCCCTGCTGGACGTGAAGGAGGGGCCCGGGGCCGCGGGCACGCTGCACGCCGCGCTGGCGAAGGACTTCCCGGGGGACGAGGCCCGGCTGACGGCGCTCTTCGCGGGGCGGGTGCCCGCGCGTTACGCCTTGGAGCGGGTGCGCGCGGAGGGGGGCGCTCCCACGCTGGAGCGGCTCGCGAGCCAGCTCCCTCCGGGCTTCGAGGACGCGTCCGTGGGCGCCGCCCAGGCGCTGGCGCTGGCCACCGCCTTCGGGCTGGCCTGGCCCGTCCACGAGAGCGCGCGGGTGACGAGCCCGTTTGGCGAGCGCCACCACCCGGTGCTCGGCCGGCGGAAGCTGCACACTGGCGTGGACCTGGGCGTGCCGGTGGGGACCGCCGTGGTGGCGGTGGCGGACGGCGTGGTCCGGCGCGCCAGCGAGGACGCCGTGAATGGCCGCGTGCTGGTGGTGGACCACGGGCGTGGCGTGACGACGGCGTACTGCCACAACTCGGAGCTGCTGGTGATGGTGGGGCAGCGCGTGACGCGGGGGCAGCGCGTCGCGCGCTCGGGCAACACGGGGCGTTCCACCGGGCCGCACCTGCACTACCAGTTGGAGCTGGCGGCGCGCCCCATGGACCCGCTGAAGTTCCGCACCGCCTTGCGTTCCGTCGCGAAGGACGCCGCGCCGTGAGGAGCGGAGACACCGGGCACGCGCTTGTCACGCCGCCGTGGCACGAAGTGGGTTGAGCGCGGGAGTGCCTGTGCTACGTCCCGGGCCATGTCTTCCCCCCTCACGGTGAAGGTGCGCCGCGTGCGCACCCATGCGGAGCCACTGCCACTTCCACGCTACGAGACGGCGCAGGCCGCCGGCCTGGACCTGCGCGCGGACATCGACGGGGAGCGGGTGCTGGGGCCGCTGGAGCGGCTGGCGGTGCCCACGGGCCTCGCGCTCGCGCTCCCTCCCGGGTACGAGGGGCAGGTGCGTCCACGCTCGGGGCTGGCCCTGCGGCACGGCGTCACGCTGCTCAACGCGCCCGGTACGGTGGACGCGGATTACCGTGGCGAGGTGCAGGTGGTCCTCATCAACCTCTCCAACGAGCCCTTCACCCTGCGGCGGGGGGACCGGGTGGCCCAACTGGTCGTGGCCGCCGTGCCAGCGGTGGCGCTGGAAGAAGTGGAAGTACTGGAGGAAACCTCCCGGGGCGGAAATGGCTTCGGGTCCACCGGACGCTAGCCACGGCTCCCCGTGCTCGGCGTTCCTTGATGACAGGGGAGCGTGCAGAATAAGAGGCTGGGCTTCCCCCGAGGTGGCCCCCCGACTGCCTCCTGGAGTACGCCTGCTTTGCTCTGCTACCGCTGCGGCAGCCTCGTTCCTGCCTCTCAAGACACCTGCCCCACCTGTGGGTTGAAGCATGACGCCTCGGCGCGTCCGTCCGCTGGCGCGGCGCGCCGCCGGAGCGCGGATGGCGCGCCCTACAAAGTGGGGGACGTCGTCGCCGGCCGCTATGCCATCCTGGAGGTGGTGGGCTCCGGTCCCCTGGGCTTCGTCTTCCGGGCCCAGGACGAGGAGATTGACGTCGAGGTGGCGCTCAAGGCCGTGCACCCGCGCCTGGTGCAGCAGCCCGAGGAGCGCACCCAGTTCTCGCTGTCCATGCGGACGGGCAAGAAGCTCAACCACCCGAACCTCCTGCGCGTGTACGAGGAGGGACTGGACGGGGACCGGCCCTTCTTCACCATGCAGCTGCTGGAGGGGATGACGCTGCGCCGGATGCTGGAGCAGCGCACGGCGCGCGGGCAGCTCTTCTCGCTCAAGGAAGTGGAGCCGCTCCTGTCGCAGATGGCCGCGGCCCTGGACGCGGCGCACCGCTTCGGTCCGCACTCCGACCTCAAGCCGGAGAACGTCATCGTCCTGCCGGACCTGCTCAAGGTGACGGACTACGGCCTGGGGCTCGCAGTGCCGCAGCTGCCCTTCGTCCAGGCCCAGAAGGGGCAGCGGGCGGACGTCTACATCGCGCCGGAGTACGTGGCTGGGGGCGAGCTCGACACGCGCATCGACGTGTACTCGCTCGCGGTCATCGTGGGCGAGATGCTCACGGGGCTGGTGCCCGAGGACGGCGTCATCCCCGGGCTGACGATGCACCACCCGGACCTGCCAACCTCCATCGAGGCGCTGTACCGGCGCGCGCTCAACTTCAACCCGCTGGTCCGTCCGAAGACGGCGGGCGAGTTCCTTAGCGAGTTCTCCGCCATCCTGGCGCGCACGCCCGCCTCGGTCGTGTCGCGCGCCCGGAGCCTTCCTTCCGCGCCGGGCACCGCGGCGGCGAACACCGCCCGGCAGGCCGCGCGGCCACCACCGCCCGTGCCCACGGGCATGCTCCCCGCGGTGCAGGAGGAGGACCTGCCGCCGCCTCCTGGCGTCGCGGCGCCGATGCCTCCCGTGCCCGTTCCGGACCTGCCTCCGGTGGATGCCACGCAGCCCCTGGACGCCGCGTCGTTGGCCGCCATCATGGGTCGGGGCAGGCCCGGCGCTTCCCAGCACCTGACGGAGCAGGCGCTGCCGTTCATCGCGCCGCCTGCCGCTCCACAGAAGGCGGCCCCCACGGCGCCTGGGGGGACCTCGCGGCCCGCGCCAGCCGCGTCCTCCCGGAGCGCGCCACCCCGACGGGAGGCGGACGAGGCGGGGGCGCGCGCTTCCGCGTCGGCGCAGGAGTCCGAGGCCGCGCTGAGCAGGTCCTCCGCGCCCACGCAGCTGGAAACGCCCGCGGTGACGGATGGCCGCTCCAGCGCGATGACCCTCGACGCGGTACCGGCTGTCCCGGAGGGCCGCTCCAGTGCGCCCACGCTGGATTCGGCGCCCGCGGTGGGGCGCCCGCGCTCCCGTGCCCGGGATGGCGCGCCGGACGAGCCCTCCTCGCGCTCGCGCGATGCGGGCGCTGAGGACACGGGCAGCCGTGGCAAGGCGCGCTCCGCCGAGGACTCCGGCGTGCGCACCCGGCGCCGCGCCCCGGAGGGGGCGGACACGGGCTCTCGCTCCGCCGCGAAGCGGAACGAGCCCCCCGAGACTTCCGGCGCGCGCACGGCGCCTCGGGGGGCGGTGCTCACCCGGCCCGCTACCCGCGCCGCCAAGCCCAAGCGCTCGTTGCTGGGGTTGGTGTTGCTCGTGCTCGGTGGGTTGGCCCTGGGGGCCGGCGGAGGCGTCCTGATCTTCAAGGCGCTGCAGGAGACCAAGAGGCAGGGGGCTCGCGGTGCGGCGCCCGCGTCCGGGGTGGAGCGTGGCGCCGCGCTTGGGGCGTCCGAGGGCGGCTGTCCAGCGGGCATGCGGCTGGTGAGCGGCGGCGCCTTCAAGATGGGGCGCAAGGAGGACGATGCGCTGGGCGCCTCGGACGAGCCGCCCGTGGCGAGCATCCAGGTGCCTTCCTTCTGCGTGGATGAGTACGAGTATCCCAACCAGGCCGGCGGGAGGCCGGCGGTGGCCGTGTCCTGGCAGGACGCCCGGGGCATGTGCGAGCGCGCGGGCAAGCGGCTCTGCACCGAGGAGGAATGGGAGAAGGCATGCAAGGGCCCCGGCAACCTGCGGTTCCCGTATGGCGAGGCGCAGGAGGCAGGCGCATGCAACACCGCGGGAGCGCAGGGGGGACTGGCGGCCTCGGGCCGCTTCGCGCGCTGCAAGTCCGGCTACGCGGTGATGGACCTGACCGGCAACGCGGCGGAGTGGACGGCCTCGCGCTTCGGCAGTCAGGGCTACACGCTGAAGGGCGGCGCCTTCGACCTGCCAGACGCTGCGGCGCGCTGCTCGGCGCGGAGGAACGGGGAGCCCGCGGAGCGTTCGAGCTCGGTGGGCTTCCGCTGCTGCGCGGGCGTGCGGCAATGAAGGGGCGTATCGCCGCGCTCCTCGTCGCGGTGCTGCCCGTGGTGGCCGTGGCGCAGGCGCCCGCCCGCCCCCGCGTAGTGGCGGTGAAGTCCGCCAACCTGGCGCCGTATACGTCCGTCATCGCCGGCTTCGCGGCCGAGGTGCGCGCCGAGGTGCAGGAGGTCATGCTGGACGAGAGCGCGGGGGCCGCCGCGCGCCTGTTCAAGAACCTGGCGCAGCAGAGGCCGGCGCTGGTGCTGGCCCTGGGGCCGTTGGCCGCCAACGCCGCCCGGCGCTCGCTGGGCGAGGACGTCCCCGTCCTCTTCGCCATGGTGCCTTATTACGAGAAGTACGGGCTGGACGGCGCCAACGTCACCGGCATCTCCCTCACCAGCGACATGGGGCCGGAGTTGGAGGCGCTGAAGGCCGTGTCGCCGAAGGTGAAGCGCGTGGGCATCCTGCATGACCCGCGCTTCTCGTCGGGCACGGTGACGCAGGCACGGGTGGCGGCGTCCTCGAAGGGGATGTCCATCCTCCCGCTGGAGCTGGACGCGGGCGAGCGGGCGGAGAAGGTGCTGGACGGCGCGGTGGGCAAGGTGGACGCGCTGTTGATGGTGGCGGACAAGACGGTGGGCAACGCCGCGGTCGTGAAGGCGCTCATCGCCTTCGCGGAGGCGCGCCGGCTGCCGCTGGCCGCGCTGACTCCCAGCCAGGTGAAGGAGGGAGCGACGCTGGCGCTCTCTCCGAGCCCCATGGCCATCGGCCAGCAGGCCGGGCGGCTGGCCAACCGCATCATCCACGAGAAGGTGAATCCAGGAGCGCTGGCGGTGGTTCAGCCAGAGGGGCTGGACTTGTCCCTCAATCTCACCGCCGCCAGGAAGTTGGGTCCGTCCTCCGACGCCGTGCTGGAGCTGCTCCGGCTCGCGGCGCGGCGGGACTTTGCCGTGAAGGTCTACGAGTGATTCCGCGATACAGCCGTCAGGAGATGTCGTCCCTCTGGTCCGACGAGGCCCGCTACCGCCGCTGGCGGGACGTGGAGCTCGCCGCGCTGGAGGGCATGGTGGAGGCCGGGCTGGCGCCCCCCGAGGCGCTGGAGGATTGCCTCGCTCGCGCCGGAGACTTCACGCGCGAGGACGCGGCGAAGATCGAGGACATCGAGCGCACCACCAAGCACGACGTCATCGCCTTCCTCACCTTCATGGAGGAGCGGGTGGGGCCCAGCGCACGCTGGCTGCACCTGGGCATGACGTCGTCGGACGTGCTCGACACGTCGCTGGCGCTCACGCTGCGCGACGCCGTGGACCTCATCCTGAAGGACCTGGACCGCGTCATGGCCGCGGTGGAGAAGCGCGCCTTCGAGCACAAGCACACGCTGCAGATGGGCCGCAGCCACGGCATCCACGCGGAGCCCATCACCTTCGGCCACAAGCTGGCCATCTGGTACGACGAGCTGCGGCGCGCCCGCACGCGCCTGGAGCACGCGCGGGACGTCATCGCCGTGGGCAAGATTTCGGGCGCGGTGGGCACCTTCGCGCACCTGCCGCCCGCGGTGGAGGAGCACGTCTGCGGCAAGCTGGGCCTCAAGCCCGCGCCGGCCTCGAGCCAGGTGGTGCAGCGTGACAGGCACGCGGAGTTCTTCACCGCGCTGGCCCTGCTGGGCTCCAGCATCGAGAAGTTCGCGGTGGAGATTCGCCACCTCCAGCGCACCGAGGTGCGCGAGGCGGAGGAGCCCTTCACCGCGGGACAGAAGGGCTCCAGCGCCATGCCCCACAAGCGCAACCCGATTCTGTCGGAGAACCTCACCGGTCTGGCGCGCCTGCTGCGCGGCTACGCGGTGAGCGCCATGGAGGACGTGGCGCTGTGGCACGAGCGGGACATCTCCCACTCGTCCGTGGAGCGCGTCATCGGCCCGGACGCCACCATCCTCGCGGACTTCATGCTCATCCGCTTCGCGCGGCTGATGGAGGACCTGCGCGTCTACCCGGAGCAGATGAAGAAGAACCTGGACCTGCTCGGCGGCGTGGTGAACTCGCAGCGGCTGCTGCTGGAGCTGGCGCGCAAGGGCATGGACCGGCAGGCCGCCTACGTCATCGTCCAGCGCAACGCGATGAAGCTGTACGAGGAGGGCATCGACTTCCGGCAGGCCCTGCTGGCCGACGAGGACCTGCGGAAGATGATGACGCCCGAGGAGATTTCCGACTGCTTCTCCCCGGGCTACCACACGCGTCACATGGACGATGTCTTCCAGCGCGTGTTCGGCCGGAGCGCGTAGACGCCCCGGCGCGTGGGGGAGGGCTACTTCAGGTAGCCCTTCTCGCGAAGGTTGCGCTCGAGGCGGGCCTTCACGTCGCCCGGCTCGAGCGTCAGCGCGGTGCCGGTGATGCGCTCGTAGGCGGCCACGTACTTGGTGGCCAGGTCCACGCGCACGTCGTCGGGGATGGGCGGCGGGGGGCCCTCGCCGGAGAAGCCCCGCTCGCGGATGAGCCACTGGCGGATGTTCTCCTTGTCCAGCATGCGCTGGTCCTCGCCCTTCGCGAAGCGCGCCTCGTACTCGTCCGCCACCCAGTAGCGGCTGGAGTCGGGGGTGTGCATCTCGTCGATGACGTAGAGCGTGTCGCCCACCTTGCCGAACTCGTACTTGGTGTCGACCAGGATGAGGCCACGCGAGCGGGCCCACCGCTGGCCCTCCGCGAACAGGCCGAGCGCGGCCTCGGTGATGCGCGCCCAGTCCCGGGGGCTGGCCAGTCCGCGCGCCAGAATCTCCTGCTCGGAGATGGGCTCGTCATGCAGGCCGTACTCGGCCTTGGTGGACGGGGTGATGATGGGGGAGGCGAAGGCCTCGTCCTTGCGCAGCCCCTCCGGGAAGGGCAGGCCGTATGCCGTGTGCGTGCCCTTCTCGTAGTCGCGCCACAGGCTGCCGGTGAGGTAGCCGCGGACCACCACCTCCACGGAGAAGGGCTGGCAGGCGCGCGCCACGGTGACGTTGGGGTCCGGCACGTCCAGCACGTGGTTGGGGACGATGTGCTTCGTGCGCTCGAACCAGAAGGCGGCCAGCCGGTTGAGCACCTCGCCCTTGAAGGGGATGGTGGTGAGGATGTGGTCGAACGCGGACAGGCGGTCCGTCGTCACGAGGATGAGCCGGTCATCCTTCCGGTACGTCTCGCGAACCTTGCCCCGGTAGTGCTGACCGAGCGCGGGCAGGTCCGTCTGCTGGAGGGTGAGCGGAAGCTGCGCGTGAAGTGCGGAGGTATTCACTGTCGCCTCGCGGCCCCTCTCTCGCGGGAAGGGCGAGAGGCGGTGGAGCCTGACTGGAGGCGCGCGACTCTACTGGAGCGACGCGGGCAGGGAAGAAGGACCGTAGGCCGCTGCCAGGTAGAGGAAAGCTGGGTTGATGCGCAGGATTCCGTCCACGTAGGCGACCGCGTACGGCGCGCCCGAGGCCCGGTCCACCTGCACCGCGCCGTCCGGCGCGATGCTCCAGTGGGCGAGCAGCGTGCGGGCCACCAGCTCCGCCGCCTCGCGCTCGGACAGGCCTTGCAGGGCGTCCCGGCGGTCGTCCGGCCAACGCTCTCCGCCCGACTCGAACACCAGCTCCAGGTTTCCACCCGCATCGGGGGCCTGGAAGAGGTCCATCTTCGCGTCGAAGCCCGGCGCGGCGAGCAGCTCGCCCTGCCGGCTGACCGGGAAGAGCACCAGGGCCTGGGCCGCCTGCCCGGACTCGATGACGGACTGCCGCGTCACCTCGCGGAAGAGCTCCAGCCGCGTCGACGGAGACTCGAACTCGAGGAACTCCGGCGGGTTGGTGAGGGCCTGCCGCACACTCACCGTGGCACGCGCGGACGCGCCGGTCCCATCACACGCGGTGAGGACCGTCACGAGAGAGAGGAGCAACCCAGGGAGCCAGCGACGCATCACGCGGGAATATACCGATCTGCTCCCGGATCAACCAGCTAAACTCGGAGCATGCGGCCAGGGGAGCAGCTCACCGTTGTCCTTCATCAGACGCGTTCAACCGACAACCTCGGCGCCGTGGCTCGAATCATGGCGAACTTCGGATACTCACGGCTGATACTGTCGGAGCCGGTGCTGAAGTCCATCGAGGGCGCGGAGCGTCTCGCGGTCAAGAGTGACTTCGTCCTGAGGGGCATGGAGGTGGCGTCCGACCTCTCCGAAGCGCTGAAGGACTGCGTGTACGCGGTGGGCACGACGTCGCGTACCCAGCTCAAGGGGCGCACGGCGCTGACGCCGGAGGAGGCCGTCCGCCGGCTGGCGGAGGAGAGCGCGCGGGGCCGCGTGGCGCTCGTGTTCGGCGGAGAGCAGCGGGGCATGTCCGACGAGGACCTGGCGCGTTGCACGGACGTGCTGGCGATTCCCACCTCGGCGGTGCAGCCCTCCATGAACCTGGCGCAGTCGTCGGCGGTGCTGCTGTACCTCTGCCACCGTCAGGGGCTGACGCCCACGCCCGTGGCGGAGGAGGCGCCGGGCGCGAAGCTGGGGACGCTGGGGGCGCTGGCCAAGCGGATGCGGGAGGTGCTGCTGCGCGCGGAGTTCCTCAACCCGCAGGCGCCGCAGCACGTGCTGAACGAGCTGGAGCAGACGTTGATGCGAGCGCGGCTGACCCAGCGCGAGGCGGAGCTGTGGCTCACCGCCTTCAAGCACCTGGAGCGCGCGGTGACGCGGGGCGCCTCCACCTGAGGAGGAGGCCACCCCGGCGCCGCGAACCGCGGAGCTACGCCGCGGCCTTCTTGAAGGTCTCGGCGTGGTGCTTCTCGCAGAGGCCGCCCTTGAACGTCTTCACGCGGCACTCCGGCTTGGAGCAGGTGCGGTAGCGGCTGTGCGGCAGCTCGCCCTGGCGCCACTGCTTGTAGTGGAAGTAGCAGTAGCTCTTGGCGCGGTAGGGGCGCTTGCAGCCCTCCACCGTGCACGCCTTCTTGCCATTGCTCTTGGCGGTACGCGGCCAATGAGTGCGCTTCTGGGTCGTCTGGGCCTCGGCCATTGCGAAACTCTCCTGCGATACGGTGCGAAGTCGCGGCGCCACACCGAGGTGGACCCGCCGCAAGGGTACGGAAAAAGGCGCACTGTCTAGCGCCCATGACACCCGAACGCAAGGAGGCCGGAAAACCGGGGCCCAGGCGGCGCCCGCCCGGTCCTTCAGGGCACGAGGGCGTCCTGGCCAGTGCCGCCCGTGCCAGGGCCGGCCTCCCCGTCAGGCTCATCCCCCCGGGGGCCCTTCGAGCGCGGCAGCGGGGAGAGCAAATCGTCCAGCACGGACTGGGGCGCGCCGGCGTGCCGCCCGGGCGTGGAGGTGGCCAGCGGCGGCGTGGGCGCCTCCTCGGACGGCATCTCCTCCAGCCGCAGCGTCACCTTCAGCGGGCGGCCCAGCCGGTGGACCTGGAACTTCACGTCTCGGCCCACGCCCCGGGCCGCCACCTGCCAGCGCAGGGCATGGGCGCGCCGCACGCTGCGCCGGTCGAGCCCGACGATGACGTCTCCCACCTGGAGGCCGGCGCGCTCGGCGGGGCCCCCGGCCACGATGTCCGTCACCACCACGCCGCGGCCCCGGCGCAGGTTGAAGGCCTCGGCCACCTCGGGCGAGAAGTCCTGCACGCTCATGCCCAGCCAGCCGCGGCGCACGCGGCCGTGGGCCTTGAGGTGCGGAATCACCGTCTTCGCGATGTCGATGGGGATGGCGAAGCCGATGCCCTGGCCCGCCACGTTGACGGCGTTGGCCACCGCCACCACGTCGCCGTGCAGGTCCAGCACCGGGCCGCCGGAGTTGCCCGGGTTGATGGAGGCGTCCATCTGGATGTAGTCGAAGTCGCCGTCCCGCCCGTTGGGCGTCACGTCCGTGCGGCCCATGTAGCTGACCACGCCCACCGTCACCGAGTGGGCCAGGCCGAAGGGGTTGCCGATGACGACAATCCAGTCCGCCGAGCGCACGTGTGACGCGGAGGCCAACTTCAGCACCGGCAGCTTTCGGGGCGCGGCGATCTTCAGCAGCGCGCAGTCGGTGCGCGCGTCCTCGCCCACCACCTGCGCCTCGTACTCCTCCACGTAGCCGCGCGGGTGCAGCACGGAGACGATGACCTCGGCCGCGCCCTCCACCACGTGGGCGCTGGTGAGGATGTAGCCGTCCGGGTGGATGATGAAGCCGGAGCCAATGCCCTTCTGGGCGTCGTCTCCGGCCGCGGCCTGGAGGTCGGCGGCCTGCTGCGTGGTGATGGACACCACGGCGGGCAGGGCCCTCCGGGCCACCTCGCTCAACGTGGAGCGCTGCTTCTGGAGGGAGCGGCCCTGGGACTCCACCCACAGCCGTCCCCGCTCGCGGCCGGCGGCGGACGCTGGGAGGACCAGCGCGCACACCAGCGCGGCGAACAGGATGACACTCGTGCTTCGTGCCCGACCCATGGCCCCGCCTCCACCCGACCAGCCACCTTCCTCGCAACCTAGGGAGGAGAGGAGGCCGGGGGAAGCGGGCCCGGTGGGCAGCTACTTCTTCTGCGCAATGATGCGGTTCACCGCCGCACGGTCCTCGGCGCTGATGCGCTCACGAGGCGACGAATCCTTGTTGCCCCTGACGGCGTCCTTGGCGTCCTCGTACGCGTCCTCCAGCCCATCCCGGAGCCGGTCGACCGTGGACGGGTTCACCGAGCGGCTCCACGCCCGCTCCATGTGGCTCAGGGGCGTGCGCCCATCCACCTTCCCGGACGCCAGGAAGATTCCGAGCCCCACCGCACAGCACGTCCAGACGATGAACTTCAATGCGTTCACGCTCACAGCCTCCCACCTGTTCGTACACCAAGGAGGCGTGCCTGGCCAGTTTCCGAACGTCGGTGTGTGCATTGCGCTGACAGGGCGGGGTGGGGCCTTTAATGTCCGCGGGCTTGCAACCCGAAGAACTCTTTCAGGCGGCCCGTGAGCGGGCCGCGCGGCTGGACATGGGGCGTGGCGACGCGGCGGTGGAGCGGGTGCGCGCGGCGGCCTCGGCGCTCTTCGTCCGAATCCCCGAGCCCCCGGTGTACCGGCGCGCGGAGGACCCTTCCCGCAAGGCGGCCCAGGCCCTGCTCCCCGAGGTCGAGCAGGTGCTGGCGGAGGCGCTCGCCGCGGGGCGGGACACCGCGGCGGTGGCGCCGCTGGAGAAGCTGGTGGCCGCGCTGTTGGCCCACGGCGAGGCGCTCTGCCACACGGCGGATGGACGGCTGGAGGCCGCGGAGACGGCGTGGCGCCGGGCCCAGGAGCTGGAGCGCGCCGCGCACCCCACGCGCCACCTGGTGACGTCGCCGCCGCGCCCGCCGCCGGTGTTCGACAAGGCCACGCGCGTCTCGCGCTATGACCCGCGCCCCGCCCCCCAGGCGAGCGTGAAGCTGGTGTGCCCGAACATGGGCTGCAAGCGGGTGGGGGACTACGCGTTCCTCACCAACCACGCGTACAACCGCTTCCTCTGCCCGTCCTGCCGCACGCCCTTCCTGGCGTACTTCGGTGAGCTGCGCGGGCTGGAGGTGGAGGTCCGCCGCAGCTCCAAGCGGTACTTCTTCACCGTGGACGAGGTCGGCACCACGGGCAGCACCCGCATCGAGTTCGAGGAGGCCAGCGGCCAGGAGTTCCCCGCCGCGCGCCGCGACCTGCTGGCCTTCATCTACACCGAGGCGCGCGAGCTGAAGGCGGTGGTGAACCTCACCAACCAGCGGCTCATGTGGGTGAGCCCGGCGTCCTCGTGCTTCGTGGCGACGGTGGCCTTTGGCGAGGGAGCGCCGGAGCTGGTGGCCTTCCGCGCCTACCGCGACGACGTGCTGCGGAAGAGCGCGCCCGGCCGGGCGTTCATTCGTGGGTACTATCGCTGGGGACCGGACGTGGCGGTGTGGGTGTCGCGGCGTCCGGTGGCCCGCGAGGGTGTGCGGTGGGTGCTGCGGCGGGTTCATGGCCGCCTGACGAAAAGAGGATTCGCGTGACGGATACCATCGGGGCGCCGCCTCCGGCCCCGAAGAAGGCGGGCGGCGGGACGAAGCTCGTACTGGGGCTGCTGGCGGCGCTCGGCGTGGGCGGCGTGGTGTACCTCGGCGTGCTGGAGGCCCAGCGGGCCCGGCTGGTGCCGGATGGGGCCTCCGTGCCGTCCATGGTGATGGCGCGCCACGGTGGCGGGACGCTGAAGCTGGAGGACCTCAAGGGCCAGGTGGTGATGCTGGACTTCTGGGCGACCTGGTGCCCGCCGTGCCGCGAGGAGATGCCGGCGCTGGTGAAGCTCGCCAAGGAGTACGAGCCCCAGGGGCTCGTCTTCGTGGCGGCCAGCCGCGACGATGGCGACCGGGCTCCCAAGCTGGTGGACGCCTTCATGCGCAACCACCTGCCGGACCTGGCGCCCTACGTCGTCTACGCGGATGACGACATGGCGCGGGCCTTCCAGGTCAGCGCGCTGCCGACGCTCTATTTCCTGGACCGCGAGGGCAGGGTGATGGACGCGCAGCGTGGCGCCCTGTCCGAGGACGGCATCCGCCGCCGCATCGAACGCGCGCTGAAACAGCCCTGACATTCAGAGGCGGGGCCGCATGTCCGGGTTGCTGACGTTGTCCCTGCTGGCCGCGGCCCCGGAGGACGCCGAATCGCTGCGGACCCGCGCTACGAAGCTCTACCGGGCGAAGAAGCTCGCCGAGGCGTGTCCGCTGTTCGAGCGCGCCGCGCAGCTCGCAGCGGAGCACGGCCCCACGCTGGCGGACCTGGGGCTGTGTCTCCAAAAGCAGGGGCGGCAGGAGCAGGCCCTGCCCTCGTCGGAGCCGAGCTGAGGCACCTCGCTCCAGGCGTGCCTCAGCGGGTGGAAGGCGTCCGTCGAGTCCGTCTACGGCGAGGACCTGCCGATGTTCTGCGCGGAGACGGGCTTCAGAGCGCGGGCGGCTGCAAGCTCGTCTACGTGAATCCCTGTGAGGGCCGCGTCGCCGTCGCGTGCCAGGGCGAGCGCTTCGCGCCCCACGAGCTGTGGGTGGGGGAAGTCTCCGTGACGCCCGTCCGCTGAGCGGGGCGGGCACGCCGCGCGGGCGCGCCGCCCCGAGCCGTGGGCTACGGCTTCGCGTCCTTGGCCGGGGCCTCGTCGGCCCGCGTCGTCCCTGGCGGAGGCGGCTGGCCGGCCGGGACGACGGTCTCCTTCTTCCCCGTCTCCGCCTCGGAGCGCACGAGGCGGAAGTCGACGCGCCGGTTCTTGGCGCGGCCCAGCGCGGTGTCGTTGGTCGCGATGGGGTGGTCGAAGCCGAAGCCCTTCGAGCTGAGGCGATTGCGGGCGATGCCCCTGGCGACCAGGTACTCGAGCACGGACTTCGCGCGGCGGTCGGACAGGCCCATGTTGAGGGCGCGCGAGCCGCGGTTGTCGGTGTGTCCTTCGATGAGGACGGGGCCCAGCGTCGGGTTCTTCCGCAGCACCGTCGCCACCTCGTCGAGCAGCGGGTAGGACTGCTTCTGGATGACGGCGGAGCCCGTCTCGAAGAGCACGTTGCCCTTGATGCGGATGCGGTCCGACTCGACGACGACGTAAGGCGGCGAGTCGTACGGGCAGCCGTTGTTCTCCGGCGGGCCGAACTGCTCGGGGCAGTCGTCCTCGTTGTCCGGCACCTCGTCGCCGTCGGTGTCCGGGCAGCCGTCGTAGTCCTTCGGGCCGGGCTTGTCCGGGCACTTGTCGAGCGCGTCGGGGATGCCGTCGCCGTCGGAGTCGTTCTCGTCCTCCGGGCAGCCCTTGTTCGACTTGGGGCCCGGCTTGTCGATGCACGCGTCCTCGCCGTCGACGACGCCGTCACCGTCCGTGTCGTAGTTCGGGTCGGGGCAGCCCTTGGTGTGCTTGGGGCCGCGCTCGTTGGGGCAGGCGTCCTCGCCGTCGGGGATGCCGTCGCCGTCGTTGTCCGGGTCGGGGCAGCCGTCGCTGTCCTGGAAGCCGTCCCGGTCCTCGGGCTCGTTGGGGCAGCGGTCGCGGATGTCGGGGATGCCGTCGCCATCGGAGTCGATGAACGTCTCGTCGTAGCGCACCGCGAACATCACCCGCAGGGCCTCGCGGCCGTAGCCGCTGGACACGTGGATGCCGCGGCCGACGTTCAGCTCCATGCCCCAGTTGCCCCAGACCTTCGCGCGGGCGCCCACCAGCGCTTCCCACGGCGTCTTCAGCGTATCGGCCTGGTCGAAGTTGAAGGGGCGCACCAGCGGCGTGCCCAGGTGCATCTCGGCCACGGCCTCCACGTCCGAGAAGCGGCCCATGTTGGGCAGCTCCGCGATGGCGCCAGCGCCCAGCGTCAGCTCGTCGTCGACGAGCAGGTTGAGGTACTGCGCATGGGGTCGCAGCCGCACGCCCACGTTGCCGAGCACGCGGATGGGCACCGGGAGCGCGGTGAAGCGCTGCTCCAGCGCCACGCGAGGCGCCCACAGCACGCCGCGCTCGCCGGTGAAGCTGGACGCGCTGCCCGTGGGCAGGCGGACCTCGGCGACGAGCGACACGCCCACCGGGAACTTCTCACGGTCCAGCAGGTGGACGCGTGGCAGCAGGCGGATGTCGCCGAGGGTGGTGCGGCCCACGCCAGCGGCGCCCGGGAAGTTGGGGGCGTTCAGCGCGTCGCGCAGGAGCTGGAAGTTGTCGCCCTGGAGCAGCGTGACGGGCAGGTCCACCGCCAGCTCCAGGCGCTCGTGGAGCTGGTAGGCGAAGAGCAGGTGCGCATCGAGCCGGTAGGGAATCAGGTCGCCCAGCTTCTCGTCACCCAGCTTGAGCGCGAGGATGCGCCAGTTGAAGTCGAAGAGGAGCGCCGCGCGGAAGCTGCCCACCGGCAGCGCGTTGCTCGTGCCTTCCAGGGCGATGCCGCTGTGCTGAGCGGCCGTCGCCTTCACGGGGACGGCGTCGAAGCCGCGGGCGAAGGGGTCGTGGTCGGCGTGAGCGGCCACCGAGGCCAGGAACAGGCCCAGGATGGCGAGTCGGGTGGCTGCGCCGCGCAAGCTGAAGCCTCGCATGTATCAGGCTCTTAGCACCCGGCTCCGGAGGGTGGAAGGAAATGACCCACCCCCCGGATATTGCTGGTTACAGCCGTGCGTTATTTCTCCATGAACTGCTGCACGGGAATGACCTGGATGGCTTCCGGGCGCACGGGCAGCTTGGAGGTGGAGATGGCCTGGTCCTGCTCCAGCAGCTCCGCGGACTTGGGAGACGCGTAGGTGATGGACGAGGGCTCACCGGAGCGCAGCGCCTGGGCGAGCCCCTCGGCGTCCTCTGCGACGAAGGCGAAGTTGAGGGCCTCGGGCTGCACGCGGCGGCGCAGCGCCTCCTGGACGGACTGAGGCGTCATCTTCGCCATCGCCTGGCGGTACTGCTCCAGGAAGTCGGGCGTGCCGTAGAAGAGGCCGTCGATGGCGTAGCCCAGCCGGCGCTGGTCGGTCTGCTCCCACAGGCGGGTGTAGCCCTGGAGGAAGCCGCGCATCAGGTCGAAGCGCTCCTGGGGGATGCCCTCCTTCACCATCTGGTCCAGGAAGAACACGGCGCCACGCGTGGCGAACATGCCGTTGGTGGGCACCACGGGGCGCAGCCACAGGGAGAGGTCCTGCTGGGTGCGCGCGATGTTGGTGCGGTTGTAGGTGGTGCCGGGCGACTCGATGAAGTGCTCGGCGTAGGCGTAGTCTCCGTAGTTGAGGCCGCGCTTCTCGCGCAGCTCGGTGAAGAGGACGCCAATGGACTGACGGTGCTCACCCAGGTTGGACATCGCGAAGGCCACCGGGAAGAAGTCCGGGTCGCCGCGGCGGATGGTGCTGACGAAGCCCATGCTGATGGCGGTGGAGAGCGTGGGCTTCTGGAGGATGACGGCGCGTCCGGCCGTCGTCGGCACGGCGGGCAGCGCCACGCGGGGCGCGCCCGTCGGCGGCAGCGAGGACAGGCGCGAGGTGAGGGACTGCGCGAGCGTGTCGTCCACCGCGCCGGCCAGACCGATGACGAGCCGGTCCTGGGTGAAGACGTGCTGGGCGTGGGCCTTCACGTCGTCCAGCGTGATGGCCTTCAGCCCCTGCACGGTGCCGCCGGTGAAGTGCGCGTAGGGGTGGCCCTCGTAGATGAGGGCGTCGAGCGCGGCCTTGCCGAGCGCCTCGTCGTTGGCGCTGCGCAGGCCGTTCTCCACGTCGCTGATGGCGTTGGCGCGCAAGCGCTCCAGCTCGGTGGCGTCCATGCGCGGGGCCAGCAGCACGTCGGTGAAGATGTCCTGGAAGCGCGCCAGGAAGTCCTTGTGAACGCGGCCGGAGAAGGTCGTGAACTCCTTGTCCACGAAGACGTCCAGCTCCGCGGCCATGGGGTAGAGCGCCTCCAGGAGCTGCGAGGCCGAGAGCTTCTGCGTGCCCCCCTCCGCCATGAGCTGCGCGGTGAGGGCGGTGAGGCCCTCCTGGCCCTTCGGGTCGTCCACCGAGCCGGTGTGGAACACGAGCCGGAAGGAGACGATGGGGGTGTCCGGACGGGCGAGGACGACCTGCTCCAGGGGCCTGGGCTGGCCCAGCGGCTTGGCGGCCACGGCCTCCGGGCGCGTGGGCGGTGGAGGCGGCGCGGCCTGGGCGGGCACGGCGGGCAGAGGTGCATTCTCGGCGGGCGGCGGCGCCTTGGGCGTGGAGGCGCAGCCGGCGAGGCCCAGCAGGGCGGCGAGGGACATGAGCGCGCGGGTCTTCATCACTTCGTCCCTCCCTGGGCGTCCGTCTTCGGGGTGAGGCTGAGCAGGATGAGCTTGTTGGCGGTGAGGTAGCGCTTGGTGAAGTCGGAGAGCTGCGCCGGCGTCACCTTGGGCAGGCTCTGGAGGTGTCGCTGGAGGCCGTCGGGCGAGCCGGTGACGCCGGCGTACCAGCCCAGCTGGATGCCCACGTCGCGGGGCGTCTCCAGGGCCATGAGCGCGCCGTAGCGGGCGTGGTCCTGGATGGCCTTGAGGCGCGCGGCGTCCACGCGGCCGGCGGCGAGCCGGCTGACCTCCTGGAGCAGCGTCTTACGGACGGTGTCGCGGTAGCGCTCGTCCTTCAGCGTGGCGGTGAGGGTGAAAAGGTGCGGGTCGCGGTGCTCGGAGTAGTCGCTGCCAATGGACTCGACGAGCTGCTTGTCCAGCACCAGCGTCTTGTAGGCGGGGCTGGTGGGGCCGGCGAGGTAGTCCACGAGGAGCGTCTGGATGGCGGCGTCCGTCGGGCTGGTGCCGGCGCCGGGCGTGCGCCAGGCAATCACCTGCCGGGGCTGCGTGGGCTGCGGCCAGTCGATGTGGGCGGTGCGAGGGCCCTTCTGGGGCGGCTCGGCGGGCACGGTGACCTGGGCGGCCTTGCGGTCCCACGGGCCGTAGTGCTGGCGCACCAGCGCCATGACCTGGGCGTCGTCGAAGTCACCGACGATGAAGAGCAGCGTGTTGTCGGGCGTGTACCAGCGCTCGAAGAAGGTGCGGCTGTAGTCATAGGCCTGGGGCATCGCCTGGATGTCCTTGTAGAAGCCCATGGTGGTGTGCCGGTACGTGTGGCGCGTGAAGGCCGTGGCGTTCAGCTCCTCCTCCATCTTGAGGAAGGGGGCGGCGGCGTTCTTGTGGTACTCGCCGAGCACGGCGAGCGCCTCCGTCTGGAAGGACGGCTCGCTGTACTCCAGGTTCCGGAAGCGGTCCGCCTCGATCTCAATGAGCTGGGGCAGGCCGGCGGTGGGGCCGTAGGAGTAGTAGAGGGTGATGTCGTCGGTGGTGAAGGCGTTGTCGTCGTAGCCGAAGGCGCCGAGGACGCGCTCGCGGTCGCCTTCCGGGTGCGTCTTCGTGCCCTTGAACATCATGTGCTCGAAGAAGTGGGCGAAGCCCGTCCTGCCGGGCTCCACCTCGTTGCGCGAGCCGACGCGGACGACGGTGACGTAGGCGATGATGCCGCGTGACGGGTAGGGCACCCGCACCACGGTGAGGCCGTTGGGCAGGACATCCGCGTGGAGGGTGTACGGGAAGGCGTCCGACGCCGCGGCGGGCGCGGCAGCGGCGGCCGGGAGGGCCGTGCCCAGCAAGAGCAGGAGGAGGGGGAGCAGTCGTCTCATTCAGGTGCCTCGTGGCCGGGCGGAGGAAGCGGGACCCGGCGGGTAGGCGACCCTACGACGGCTGGCCCGGCGGGGGAGGGGCTTGTGCGCGGAGTGTCCACGGGCGTGCGCCCAGGTGGGCGCGTGGGCACTCAGGAGGATTGACGGGCCCCCGCCAGCGGTTAATGTGTAGGAGACGCGGCGCTGTGAGGGGCCGCGTCAGATGCAGTGAACCTACCGGGGGCGACCTGGTTTCGACGGGGGCATAGAAGTCCGAGACGCGTGCCGAGCTTGTCTGGTAGCTCGTAAATCCCACCCGGCAAAGACACAAAGGCCAACGACAACGTTGAGCTCGCGCTGGCTGCCTAAAAACAGCTCCTAGTGCGCGGTCCCCCCGCCCTCGGCCTGTGGGGTTGGGTCAGACCGTCAGAATGCAGGCTGGCTGCCAAGGGCGCCTGGACCCGAGGTAGCGAGACCTTTCCAGGACCGGCCCTGAGTATCCCGTCCGTGGGAGCCTCAGGGACGTAGCAAATCGCGGACTACGCACGTAGGGTCGAAGGACGGAAGGCTTTCGGACGCGGGTTCGATTCCCGCCGCCTCCACTGAGTGAAGCCCAGCAATCTCAATGGGTTGCTGGGCTTTTGTTTTTCTAGCCCACGGCCATTGCCCCTGTATTGCCCCTCGCCAGCAAGGGCTCGTCGAGGAGTTGGACCGCGTCGCGCTTCACTTCGGGGCTCAGGTGGGCATACCGCTCCGTCATGTCGATGGTGGCGTGCCCCATCAGTTCCTGGATGACCTTGAGCGGCACACCCTTCATGGCGAGGTGGCTGCCGTAGGTGTGGCGAAGGTCGTGCCAGCCGATACGGCCCTCTTCCCGAACGATGCTGGCTCGTTCCAGCGCACGGGCAAGCGGACGCTTCAGCTTGCCTTCCGTGAAGGGCGCCCCGCGTTCCTGACAGAAGACGTAGGGGCCTCGAAGATGCCGGTGTCCCTTGAGTGCTTCCACCACGGAGGTGGGCAGGTCCACGGTTCGCTCGCGTCCGCCCTTGGGTAGCCCCTCCACTCCACGCCAGATGGTTCTCTGGACATGGGCCTTGCCCCGTTGCAGGTCCAGGTCCTTCCACTGGAGCCCGATGAGTTCCCCCTGTCGGAGCCCCGTCTTGATGGCCACGAGGAGCATCGTCCGCCACTCGGGTTCAGACGCGGTGACGAGTCGCTCGGCTTCCTCGTAGGAAAGGAAGTCGAACTTGGGCTTGGGCAGCTTCCCGAAGAGCTTCACGCGCGGAGCCTGCTGGATGTCCCCTTGCTCTTCCGCGACAGCCAGGAGTTTGCCCAGCACCGTGAGCACGTTGTTGATGGTCTTCAAGCTAAGGGGCTTGGGAGCCGCACCCTTGCGCTTCCGGAGTGCTGCCTGCGTTGGGGACTTCTTTCGAGCGCGGGCAGCCGACTTCTTCTTCCGCATGAGGGCCTTGAAGTCCTCGATGGCTGCCGGGCCGATGGAATCCAGCTTCATGTCTCCGAAGAACGGAAGGACATGGTGCTCAAGAATCTGCCGCTTTGTGACGACGCTGGAGTGCTTGTTGTTGTTCTCCGAGTAGGTGAGGAACCGCGAAGAGAACTCCTTCACGGTCGGCACCTGCTTTGTTTCCTCGGTTGCTACGGGCTCCTTCTCCTTCTTGAAAGTCCCCATCAAGAGGGCTGCGCGGATGTCGCGTTCGTACTGCTCGGCACCACGACGGGTGTTGACCGGGCTGTCCTTGCGGACGCGCTCGACCTTCCCGCTCGCATGCTTGAACTTGATGTCCACGAACCACACCTGCTGATTCTTTCCGTCCTTGTCGGTGTACTTCCTCAGTCTCACGCTCATGGCTGCTTCTCCTTGAGCGCAGGACCGCCTTGACCCAGGGAGGACCCTACCAGGGCGTCGCGGTGGATGCGGAGCGACTTCCCGATGCGGACGACCCCAGGCATCTGTCCGAGCCGGATGGACTCATAGAGCGTCTTCCGATTCACGCGCAGGAGCGCTGCGGCTTCTTCCACGGTGAGGAAGTCGGGAACCCCGGGGCGGGCCACCGATGCGAGCACAGGGGCCTTGCGACAGGTGCTGTGGCTCATGAGGGGTTCCCCAGCAGTCGGTCCCGCAGGGAGCGCGGGCGCGCAACGTGGGGATGGGCATTCGAGGTTGATGGTGGGATGGAGTTCGGCGCAGGGAACGGAACGACCTTCGCGTCGTGGCTCGAAGGGGCATCGCTCCCGTTCACGTGCCATGGCGGAGCCCAGCCCCGCGCCTTGTTGTCGCGTTGCTCAACCCAACCCGCTGCCTTCAACGCGGCCAGGAAGGTCCGTTTCTGTGGTGGGTGCTTCTGTCCGGTGGACTTGCAGAACCCCACCATGGCCACGAAGAGGGCGTCATTTGTGAGCGCTTGAGTCTTTCCGACTCGGGGCCCCGTGGTCGTGGTCCAAATCGAGGCGAAATTGGGGACGTGTGTCGCCCAATTGTAGAGCTGTCGGTCTGGCTCGGGGCTCTCGCTGAGTTCACGGAGGAATTGCTCCGTCA
>JAFAAN010000163.1 GCA_023426545.1 Pseudomonadota bacterium | reverse complement strand
TTCCGGTGCTGCCCTTCGCCCCCGCGGCGCCTCCGGGCGCGGCGCCCAACGGCGCCACCGCGGCCCAGCGCCTCGCGTCGCAGCCCCAGGGGACCGCCTCTCACGCAGGCCCGGGCGGCGCCCCGCCCGTCCTCACGCCCACGAGCGCCGGAGCCACGGCCCAGGGCGGTACGCCGGGGGCGCCGTCCACGCCGCGTGGCCCCGCGCAGCCGCCAGCGGTGGCCTCGCCGCAGCAGCCCGTGGCCCCTCCTCCGGTCTGGCCTCCCGCGCCGCCCGCCGCCACGGGGACGCCGCAGGTCTGGCCGCCCGCCGCCGCCCCTCCGGCAGCGCCGCCCACACCGCAGTTCACCGCGCCGGTGACACCGCCGCCGAAGCCCGCGGCGCCTCCGCGCAGCGAACCGGCGTTCCTCGTCTTCCCCAACCCCGGCGCCGCGCAGGCCCCGTCTGCGCCCCACCCCAAGCCGGCCGCGTCCGCCGCGCCAGAGCGCCGTCCCTCCGCCGCCAGCGCGGGCCCGGACGTCCCAGACTGGACGCTGGCCCAGGCGCGCGCGGCGCTGAAGGACGCCACCAAGGACCGCGACCGCCTCATCGACGTCGCGCTGCGCTTCGGCCGGCGGACCTTCGACTATGTCGCCGCCTTCGCGGTGATGCGGGGCGGCGCCACGGGCCTGGAGGCGCGCGGCGACGGCATGCTGGGCGAGCCGCTCACGCAGGTGTCCATCCCACTCGACGCGAGCAGCGTCTTCCGCACGGTGGCCGTCACGCGCGGCAGCTACGCGGGCCCGCTGCCCCCGGACGCGCTCACGCGGCACTACCTGGAGCTGTTCGGGCGCCAGACGCCGCGCACCGTCTTCCTGTACCCGGTGGAGGTGAAGGGCCGGCTGGTGGCCATCCTCTACGGTGACTGTGGCCAGCGGCCCATCAGCCAGCGCCGCCTGTCGGACTACATCCTGTTCTGCCAGGATTTGCCGGCGGCCTTCCAGGAGCTCATCCTCTTCCGCAAGCAGCGCGTGTCGGAGCTGCGCGTGGCCGACGACGTGGAGCTCACCATCGACGTGGACCTGCCGGTGGCCAGCGCGCCGGCCGTGGTGGCCGGCCTGGGCTGGAGCCCCTTCTTCGGCCGTGGCGCCACCGGCAACCTGGGTCGCGCCGCCGCGCTGCCGCCGCGCCCCCAGTCGCAGGAGGAGCGCCCGCCCCCGGACTTCGCGCCGCTGCTGCGCCGCCTGACGGGCCCGGACGCCGCGAAGCGCGCCCACGCCATGGCGGAGCTGGCGCGCTCGCCCGAGGCCAGCGCCCGCGTGCTGGCGCAGCACTTCCCCGGGCCCACGGCGTGGAGCCGGCTGCCCGTGGTGGAGCTGCCCGAGGCGGACGAGCTGGGCCCCATTCCCGGCGCGCTGTCCCGCCTGGGCCGCCCCGCCGCGCAGGCCGTGTCGCCGCTGCTGGACTCGCAGGACGCGGACACGCGCTACTTCGCGCTGCTCACCGCGGGCAACCTGCCCTACGTGGAGCTGGTGGACGGGGTGCTGCGGGGCCTGTTCGACCTGGAGCCGGACATCTCCAGCGCCGCGCGCGTGGCCGCCGCCGCGCTCAAGCAGCTCCCCCGGCTGGACGCCGCCCTGCGCGACCTGCGCCAGGAGCTGAACAGCCGCGACCCGCTGCGCCGCTCGCTGGCGGCGCGCGCCCTGGGCACCCTGCACGACCGCGATGCGATCGAGGGCCTCATCCACCTCACCGGCGGCGACGACGAGATGTGCGCCCAGGCCGCGGCGGAGGCGCTGCGCGAGGTGACGCGCGCCACCCTGGGGCTCGACGCGCGCCTGTGGTCGGCGTGGTGGGCGGAGAACCGCAGCCGACGCCGCGCGGACTGGCTCGTCTCCGCGCTGCGCCACCGGGAGCTGGACGTGCGGCTGGCCGCCATCGAGGAGCTGAGCCGCGCGCTGCACGACACGCTGGGCTACTACGCGGATGCTCCCGAGATGGAGCGCGAGCAGGCGGTGCGACGCTGGGAGGCCGCGGCGGCGGAGCCGGCCAACGCGCGCCGGCTGGGCATGCTCTAGTCTCCTCCCATGACGGGTGGGATGTGGATCAACCTGGTAGCCTGCGCGGGCCAGCTCGCCCTGGCGGGCCTGGCCCTGGCGCGCGTGGGCAAGAGCCCGCTGGCGCTGCCGCTGTCACTGCTGGCCATCGCCCTGTCGACGTGGAACTTCTCCGGCTTCGCGCTGGTCCGCGCGGATGAGGACGGCTGGCGGCTGGTGGGCTTCACCGCGGGTTTGATGACGGTGCCCTGCGCGCTGCACTTCATCCTGGCCTTCGTGGGCCGGCGCCGCAGCCTGTCCTGGGCCATGTACGGCACCTATGCCGTCTTCGGTGTGCTGGCCATCGCCATGCTGGTGGCCCTGGGCGCGCCGTCGCTGGAGGCGCAGCTGCTCACGCTGCGCTTCGGGCTGGTGGTGGCCGCGCTCGCCATCCCCGTCCTGGGCGGGGGCTTCGCGCTGCTGGGGCTGCACGTGCTGCGCGCGCGCCATCCGGATGAGCAGGCCCGCGCGGGGCTGGTGCTGCTGGGGCTGACGCTGGTGGTGGCCCTGCTGATGACGGAGCTGGCGGCGGAGCTGGGCCTGGAGGTGGTGCGCCTGGGTCACGTGGGCACGCTGCTGGGCCTGCCGGTGATGGCCACCGTGGCGCTGCGCTTCGGCCTCTTCGGTGACGACCCGGGCGCGCCCCGGCTCGCGCTGCACGCGGCGGGCATCGCGGGGCTGGGCGTGCTGGCCTACCTCGCCGTCGTGCGGCTCTTCGTCGCGCAGGCGGGCACGCTCATCGTGTGCACCACGGCGGTGACGTTCGCGCTGGTGGCGGCGACGCGCCGGGGCGTCATCGCCTACGTCAGCCGCAGCGAGCGCCTGGAGCGGCTGGCCACGCTGGGGCGCTTCTCCGCGCAGATGGCGCACGACCTGAAGAACCCCATCGCCGCGATGAAGGGCGCCGCGCAGTACCTCAAGGAGGAGCACGCGCGCGGCCGGCCGTGGGACACGCACGGCGAGTTCCTGGACCTGCTGCTGGAGCAGGTGGAGCGGCTGGACCGGGTGGTGGACACGTACCAGCGGCTGGCGCGCGTGGAGCCCCTGCCACAGCCGGTGGACCTGCACCGGCTGGTGGAGGGCGTGCTGTCGCTCCAGGCCTTCGCCAGCCCCGGCAAGGTCACCATCGTCCGCGAGCTGGCCCCGGGCCTGCGGCCCTGCGCGGGCGACCTGGACCTGCTGGCCAACGCGCTGGAGAACCTGGTGCGCAACGCCTGCGAGGCCATGCCGGAGGGAGGCACCCTCACCGTGCGCGCGCTGGACGACGGCGAGCAGGTGGCCCTGGAAGTGGAGGACACCGGCCAGGGGATGGACGCCCGCACGCGCGAGCGCGCCTTCGACGACTTCTACACCACCAAGGCCACGGGCAGCGGCCTGGGGCTCGCCTTCGTCCAGCGCGTGGTGGAAGCGCACGGCGGCGAGGTGCTCCTGACAAGCCGGGAAGGGCGCGGTACGGTGGTCCGGATGCGTCTGCCCGCCGCCGACGGGAGCCCGGTCCGCGCAGACGCTGGAGACGCCGCGTGAACGAGTCATTGAGAGGCACGGTGCTGCTGGTCGACGACGACCCGGCCGTCGCCAAGGTGCTGGGCGCCCTGCTCACCCAGGCGGGCCTGACGACGTATCCCGCGCGGGACGGACAGGAGGCGCTGGCCCTCCTGGCGAGCAAGCCGGTGGACGTGGTGGTGAGCGACGTGCGGATGCCCGGCATGGACGGCCTCCAGGTGCTCGCGGAGGTGTCCCGCGGCTGGCCGGACATCCCCGTCATCCTGCTCACCGCGCACGGCACGGTGCCCCTGGCGGTGGAGGCGATGAAGGCGGGCGCCGCGGACTTCGTGCTCAAGCCCTTCGACCGGGAGGAGATTCTCTTCACCGTCCGCAAGGCCCTGCTGCGCGCGCACCGCGAGGCCGGGCGCCAGCAGGCGCGGGCCACCGGCGGCTTCATCGGCCAGAGCCCCGCCATGGCGGACGTTCAGGCCGTGCTCGCGAAGGCGGCCGCCGGCACCGCCACGGTGCTGCTGCGCGGCGAGTCCGGCACGGGCAAGGAGCTGGCGGCCAAGGCCGTCCACGACGCCAGCCCCCGGCGCGACGGCCCCTTCGTGAAGCTGCACTGCGCGGCCCTGCCGGACACGCTGCTGGAGAGCGAGCTGTTCGGCTACGAGAAGGGCGCCTTCACCGGCGCCGCCACGCGCAAGCCCGGGCGCGTGGAGCTGGCCCACGGCGGCACGCTGTTCCTCGACGAGGTGGGCGACATCTCTCCGGCCGTGCAGGTGAAGCTGCTGCGCGTCCTCCAGGAGCGCGAGCTGGAGCGGCTGGGCGGCACGCAGACGGTGAAGGTGGACGTCCGCTTCGTGGCGGCCACGCACCAGCCCCTGGAGGAGCGCGTGAAGGAGGGGCGCTTCCGCGAGGACCTCTTCTACCGGCTCAACGTGGTGCCCGTGTGGCTGCCCCCGCTGCGCGAGCGGCCCGGCGACATCGAGCCGCTGGCCCGGCACTTCCTCGACGTCCACGCGAAGGCGAACGGGCGGCCGCCCTTCACCCTCACGCCGGACGGGCTCGCGGCGCTGAAGGCCCAGCCGTGGCCCGGCAACGTGCGCCAGCTCCAGAACTTCCTGGAGCGGCTGGTGGTGCTGTCGGACACCCAGGTGATTGGCGGCCAGGAGGTCCTCCAGGAGCTGGCGCGCCAGCCAGGGCTGTCCCCCGCCCCCGTGCTGGTCATGCCCGCGGCGGCCAGCGCTGCGGGCCCCGCCGAGCCCCAGGCGGCCCCCACGCCAGACTCGGCGCGGACGCTGGAGTCCCAGCGCAAGGAGATGGAGCGTCAGGCCATGGCGGACGCGCTGCGGCGCGCCGGCGACAACCGGACCCTGGCGGCGCGGCTGCTCGGCATCAGCCGGCGCACGCTCTACAACAAGCTGGAGGAGTACGGCCTGCTGTAGCGGCTCAGGCGGGCTCGGAGGCGAGCGCGTCCAGCTCCTCGTGGAAGGCCTGGATGAGCGCATGCGGGTCCGGCACCCGGCCCGCGTCCGCCGCCACGCCCACCGTCACCTGCCCCGCGTAGCTGAAGAGGCTGACGCCCAGCCCCAGGTGGCCCGTCTGCGGCACCCAGAACGTCAGGCCCTCCAGCCGCGTGCCCGCCAGCGACACCGGCGCGCGCGGGCCGGGCACGTTGGTGGCGACCAGCGTCGCCTTGGAGCCGAAGGCGTCCACCACCCAGCGCTCCAGGGCCGCGGGCGTGTAGCCCAGCACCTCCAGCGCACCGAAGGTCAGCACCGCCTCGGGGGAGCGCTTCAGCCGCTCCATCCGCCGCGTCAGCTCCCGCAGCCGGCGCAGGGGCGTTCCCAGGTGGACGGGCAGCCGCAGGAACACCACGCCGAAGTGGTTGCCCAGCTCGCGCGGCACGGGCACGTCCAGGGGCCGCAGGTTGACGGGCACCAGCGCGTGCAGGTCCTCGGGCGGCTCGCCCAGCGACTCCAGGTAGCGCCGCAGCGCGCCCGTCACCGCCGCCAGCAGCACGTCGTTCACCGTGCCGCCCAGCGCGTGGCCCACGGCCTTCACCCGCTCCAGCGGCACCGGGGCCGACCACGCGGCGCGCTTCTGCGTTCCCAGCGGGCCTCGCAGCGGCGTGCGCGGGTCCGGCGGAATCATCACCAGCTTGCCCAGGGTCGCCGCGCCGCGCGCCCCGTGCAGCAGCAGGTCCCCGGCGAGGATGGGCTCGGCGGCGAGCTCCGCGCCCTTGCGCCACACCGCCCGCGCCGTGCTCGCCACCGCCCGCGCGCCGCGGACCCAGCCCACGAGCCCGCCGCGCTCCGGCGTGGGCGAAGGCCCGGGTGACTCGGCCGCCGGCTCCGCGTCCGCCCCGTCCGTGAGCGTCAGCAGCACCCGCGCCAGGGCCATGCCGTCCGCGAGGCAGTGGTGCAGACGCGCCAGCAGCACGTCCCGTCCATCCGCGCCCGACGCCACGTGGAGCTGCCACAGCGGCCGGGAGCGCTCCAGGGGCGTGCTCATCCACTGGCCCACCAGCGCCTCCAGCGACGCGCGGTCCCCCGGCGGGGGAACGTCCAGCCGCGACAGGTGCGCGTCCAGGTCCAGCTCCGCCACGTCCTCCCAGGACGGCAGGCCCAACAGCCCCGCCACCGCGCGCTGGCGGAAGCGGGGGTAGCGCTCCACCAGCCGCTCCCGCACCACGGCCTTCAGCCGCTCGAAGTCCAGCCGGCCCTCGAACCAGAGCACGGCGGTAATCATCATCAGGTTGGCGGGTTCCTCCATCTGGAACCACAGCGCGTCCACGCTCGCCATCCGCTCCTGCGCCGCCATGACTCACGACCTCCGGGTGCAGGGGCCGTTCTACTTCTTTCCGCCGCCCGGGTTGGCGCGTTCGAACTGGAAGGTCTGCTTCGTCTCGTCCTCCACCATGAGGGTGAGGGCCCCGCGCTCCACGTCCCAGGCGTAGGTGCGGCCCCGGCCCCCCCGCGCTGACCCCGTCAGGGGGATGACGCGCTTGTCGCCGCAGACCGGGCCCACGGCCTGCCCGGTCCGCGTGCGCAGAATCACCCGGCGCTTGCCCGCCATCTCCAGCGTGCCCCAGGCGCGGACCACCAGTGAGTTGCCCTCCCCCAGCGTCGCGGCCTCCAGCGAGGTGCGCAGCACGAAGCAGCCCGCTGGCGTCACCTGCAACGAGCGCGCGTAGTCCGCGCGCGGCTGGGGCTCGATGCGCTCATCCTGGGTGGACGGCGCCTCCGGGATGCTGGCGGCCACCAGCGTCCACGTCCCCACCAGCGCGCTGGGCGGCGGCGTGCCCCGGGCCTTCGCGCCCTCGCACGGGTCGGGGACTTCCTTCTCGGGGCTCGGCGGCGCGGGCTCGAAGGAGCGCTGACAGAGGGGTCGGCAGGCACGGGCCGCGCACGCGCCGTCGTCCGGTGCGCAGCCCGCGCTCCGGGTACACGCCTTGAGCCGCGTCAGCGCGTCCTCACAGTCGTGCCGCATGCACGTGTCGACGCACTCGGCGTCGATGCACTCGGCCACACAGGCCCAGTTGGTGGCGCCGCACACCCCGGCCACGGTGCGCGGACGCCGCGAGGACGACGCCGTCTGGGCGAGGGCGGCTGGGGCGGCGGCCAGCGCCAGCAACAGGAAGATGGGGACGAGCCGCGAGGAGGTCATGCCACGGCGCAAGCTAGGCACGCCCTCCGCCGCGGGGACCTCCCAGGCCCCGCGGTGTTGTCCACCCGCCAGCACCACGGACGGGGCGCTGCCCTCAGGTGAACTGCCAGCGCCAGGTGCGCACGTCGGCGGGCTCCACCAGTTCGAGTTCGAAGGACAGCGTGTCGAAGCGCTCGAACTCCCGCGAGTCCACGCGCAGGAGCGTCATCCCCGCGTAGTTCTGCCCCCGCAGCGGCGACACGTTGAAGGACAGCTCCGCGTCGAAGGCCACCTTGTAGAAGAGGCAGAAGCCGTCCACGCGGCCCTCCTCCACCACCGGCCGCGAGTAGCGCACGCGGTGCGGCAGGCCGCCTTCCACCATCGTCTCCAGGTCGAAGGCGAAGGCGGGCTCCGGATCGCACAGCAGGTGGTCCACCTCGTAGGAGCGGATGACGCGCGTGAAGTAGGAGGGGTTCATCGCCTCGCGCAGCGTCTGGAGGCAGCTGTAGTCCACGCTGGGGAAGCGCTGGCTCCAGATGAAGGGGATGCACGCCTCGTCCCGCAGCTGCACCGGCTCCACGAAGACCTCGAAGCGGTTGGGGAGGATGCGGCCCCCGGGCTTCAGCACCCGGTTGCGCAGGTCCAGGATGCGCGGCACCAGCCCCGCGTCGAAGAGGGCGTCGCCCAGCAGCTCGTGCAGCAGCACGTCCACCTTCTCCGGCAGCTGGTACTGCCACGGCTGCGCGCGCACGAAGTCGATGTGCTCCAGCCCGTTGCGCCGCGCCACCCACTGCGCCGTGTCCAGCAGCCGCGAGCCATCCACCGCGTACAGCTTCTTCGGGCGGCGGCTGGCGGCCAGGAACGTCCGCAGGCCGGTGCCGGTGCACGCATCCATGACGACCTGCCCCGGCCGCACGTAGCGCTCGCAGGCCCTGCGCCACGTCTCCACCCGCTCCGGGTCCGCGAGCGCGAAGTCCTGTGGCGCGGGGCTGGACAGCGACAGGCTGTCCGGCACGACGTTGCGCGGAAGCTGCGACACCAGCGTCGAGTGGCTCAGCCGCGAACGCAGGTCCATCAATGCCTGTCGAGGCATGTCGAGCAGATTGGGCATGTGACATCCCCCCGGATGCGTGAGTCCTTCGGTCGGCCTCCCCGGTGCGACCACAGCACCGGGATTCCTGAACATGCTGGAATTACAGGTTCAGCGCCATCCAGCGCCGGGACGGGATGAGTGTCCCTGGGTGAACAGCCCGCGCCGCTCAGGAGCGGAGCGGCGGGGAGTGGCCGGACGCGTGCGCGCGTCGCGACAGCCAGTCATGGAGGAAAGCCTGCACGGCGGGGTGCTGGGACTGGCGGAAGGACTCGGGCGGAGCATGCTCGACGATGCGGCCCTCGTGCAACAGCGCGAGGCTGTCGGCCACCTGGAAGGCGGAGGCCACGTCCGGGGAGATGACCAGCCCCGAGGCGTGGAGGCGGTGCTTGCCGGTGAGGATGACATCCACCACGGTCTGCGTCTTCAGCGGGTCCAGGCCCGCGGTGGGGTCGTCATAGAGGAGGATTTTCGGCTCCAGCACCACCGCGCGGGCGAACGCGGCGCGCTTGAGCATGCCGCCAGACAGCTCCCCTGGGAGCTGCTTCGCCGCCTCCTCCAAGCCCACCAGGGCGAGCACCCGCTGCACGCGCTCGCGCACCTCGCGCTCCACCAGGTGGAGCCGCTCGCGCAGGGGGAAGGCGACGTTGTCCTCCACGGTGAGCGAGTCGAAGAGGGCGCCGCCCTGGAAGAGGATGCCCAGCTTGCGGCGCACGCGCTCCAGCCCCGCGGCGTCCAGCCAGGCCAGGTCCTCGCCATCCACGCGCACCGTTCCCCGGTCCGGCCGCAGGAGGCCGTCGATGTGCTTCATCAGCACCGTCTTCCCCGAGCCCGACACGCCCAGCAGCACACAGGTGGTGCCGGTGGGGACCACCAGGTCCACGCCCCGCAGCACGTGCTGGGCGCCGAACGACTTGTAGACGTTCACCAGCTCGATGGCATTGCGCTGCGCCGGCTCGGCCATCCCACGCCCCCAGGTGCCGCCACCGCGCCGAGGGGGCGGTGACAGGGGGTGGGATTGTGGCGGCCCCCACCCCCCGCTCGCGACCCGCCTCCCGGTCGGGGAGCAGCGCACGGCCCCGGACACTGGCCCTGCGGAGCCGTCCGCTTTCAGGCTTCGGCCTGTCCGTTGCGCAGCTTCGCGCCGAAGCGCAGGAGCCGCTCGCGCGCCTGGAGCAGGGGCTCCCGGGGAATGGAGAACACCGCGCGCACCCGCTCCGGGTCGCCGCACCACGCGCCGCCGTTCAGCACCACGTGCGTGTGCTCGTACACCACGCGGGGCAGGTTCTCCGGCGTGAGCCGCACGCCATCGACCTCGTGCCCCAGCCACGCCGTCACCCGGGGCGACAGGAAGAGCCCGCCCGCGTCTCCCACGTCCGAGCGCCCGTCCCCCGGCAGCGCGCCGGCCAGCAGCTCCCGCTTCTCCGCCAGCTCGCGCCGCATCTTCACCAGGAAGGCGCGCAGGGCCTTGTGCCGCGCGGCGTACAGCAACTGCCCATCCGGGCTGCGGGCATAGGCCGCGTACAGGTACGCCGCCGCGCGCGCCGTCACCAGGTGGAGCACGCCAGGCCCGCTGTCGCGCACCGCCGCCGCCAGCGCCCGGTCCTTCGCCGCCAGCCACCCCACGCGGAGCCCGCCGGCCGCGAACTCCTTGGACAGCCCCCCGAGCAGCACCGTGCGCGCGCCGATGCCGGGCACCGCGCCCTCCAGCGTCACCGGGCTGGGCACCGTCTCCGCCGTGGGGCTGGTGAGGTTCACCAGCCCGAAGATTTCGTCCGACACCAGCAGGCAGCGCTGCTCCACCACATAGGTGGCCAGCGCCACCAGCTCCTCGCGCGCCAGGTAGACGCCGGAGGGGTTCGACGGCTGCGAGATGACGACGGCATCCGGCGCTCCCCCACCCTGCCCCCGCCGCGCCAGCAGGTCCGGCAGCGGCCCCAGCTCCACGTCGCAGCCCGCCGAGACGAAGGTGGGCGGCAGCACGCCGTAGCAGGGCGTCGCCACGAAGACGCGCGGCGCCCGGCCCAGCCGCTGGCGCAGCGCCACGCCCAGGTGGTGGATGAGCGGCCAGACGCCCGGCGCCACCGCCAGCTCCTCCGGCGCGTAGCGGGCGGCGCGCGACTCCAGCAGGAACGCCGCCACCGCCTCCTCCAGCCCCGTCTGCGGCGCGGGCTCGCGCGGCGCGACGCCCGCGGCGATGAGCCCCTCCACCAGCGGCGGCGGCAGCGGCCCCTCGTTCTCACCGTAGTCCAGCCGCACCAGCTCCGGGTCGCCGTCGCGGAACACCTTGGGAGCGAAGGCCGGGAAGGTCATCAGCCGCGCCATCCGCCGCGAGCGGGGCAGCGGCACCACTGGCGCCCGGCGGGACGCGGGGGCCTCCGGCTCCGTGAAGGAGATGCGGAAGGAGAGCAGGTCCGCGAAGGTGCGCTCGTAGAACCACTGCGCCAGGGTGCTGATGCGGGAGTAGGTGACCTCCGCCGCGGCCTCCAGGTCACCGCGCAGCGGCGCCGGCACGGGCATGAGCAGCGTCAGCTCCAAATCCGGCCACACCGCGTTCTTGATGAGGCCGTAGAGCACCACCAGGTTGGGGGCGTGGGGCTCGCGCGCCAGGAACTCGAAGAGCGTGTGGGGCTCCACGCCGCCGGTGATGTTGAAGAAGGCGCTCTCGTCCAGCACCACCCAGATGCCCCGCCGCGCCGCCTCCGCGAGGATGTCGCGCAGCACGGACAGGTTGGTGCGCTCGCCCTTCTCCACCGTCAGCAGCACCATCTTCACGTCGAAGGCGGACAGGAGCCGGCGAATCTCCCCCAGTGAGGTATGCGTCACCGTGGCGCGCACCCCCGCCTTCTCCAGCGCACGCGCGTACAGCGGGTGGAGGTTGCGCGACACCAGCACCTCATCCCCCGCGTCGCACGTGGCCAGCAGCAGCGAGTACACCGCCTGCTCGCGCTCCGGCGCGACGAAGACCTCCTCCTCCGCCAGCCGCAGGCCGAAGTACCGGTCCAGGTAGCGCACCACCTGCCGGCGGAAGGACGCGTCGCCCGCCTCGTGCGCGTAGGGCATCAGCGGCCCGCGCGCCAGCCGCGCCGCCAGCTCCGCCACGAAGCCCAGCTGCTCCGCGGACGCCGCGCCCAGGTCCAGCTCCTCCTGGAGCGCCGGCGCCCCCAGCTCGCGCAGCGCGGCCCGCAGCGCCAGCGTCTCGCGAGGCAGCGCCAGGCCTGCCTCCCACACCGCCACCTCGTGCCACACCGGGTGCCCCGCCTGGAGCCACCCCAGGGCGGTGGAAGCCCGCAGCGGCTCCGGGCTGCGCGCCTCCATGAAGAACTCGAACTCGCGGCCGGTGCGCTGCTCCAGCGCCACCAGCGGGCGGATGTCCGTGTCCGCCGCCTGCATCACCCGGCGGGCCACCCGCACCCGCGTGTCGAAGCCGCGGCGGGTGAACATGCGCTCGATGATGACGCGGCCCGGCCGGCCCGCGAGGTTCAGCAGCAGCCGTCCGGTGGGCGACAGCCGCTCGGGCGCCTCGTCCAGCAGCCGCGCGATGAGCCCGAGGCCGAAGTGGTCCTCGTAGACATTCTGAAGCGTGCAGTAGTTGGACAGGTCATGCAGCGCCTGCTCGTCGGCCTGCGACAGCTCCGCCGGCAGCTCCTCGCCTCTCAGGACTTGAGGAATGCAGCCCACCACGAAGTCCCACGGGGCATCCGCGGGTATCCCACGCAACAGGTCGCTCTCCCCGAAGGACAGGCGGGAGACCAGCGCCTCGTCCCCGTTGAGCCACGCGTTGCAGCGCGCCACCACCGGCGAGTGCGGGTTGAGGTCCGCGCCGTGGATGTGCGCCAGCCGCGTGAACTTCGCCAGCGCGATGCAAATCCAGCCCGAGCCCGCACCCACTTCGACGAGCCGCTTGCCGGCGTACTCGTCCAGCGGGACGCTCAGCAAGCCCTCCAGGAAGGTGTAGGCCCAGGCCTCGGGGGCGAAGATGGACGGCAGCAGGAACAGCTCCAGCCGCTCCTGTGAGGCGCCCACGGCCACCGTCACCGTCACCAGCCGCAGCGGTGCCGCCTCGGGTTGGTGCCGCGCCAGCTCCGCCAGCTCACGGAGCTCGGCCAGGGCGCGAGGACGCCGGTCCACGTGGGACAGGTCCTCGGACAGCGCGCGCAGCAGGTGAAACGCCTCTCGGGGTGTGGAGGGGTAGGTCGCCATGGCACGCCGACTGTCCCGAGCGCTCCACGGCCTGTCAACGCCGGCGATGGCACGCGGATGAAACCCTCTGGCGCCGCGGGGCGACTCAAGGAAACGAGGACTCGCCGTAATACATGGCGTGGGGACGAGGCCTCCCGCCACCGCGCCAGGGCGGCCCCGGAAGCAGGAAGCGCGGTACCGACGGAGCAGCATCCATGTCGCTCATGCCAGTGGATGGACCCCGTAGTGGAGAGGGGGCAGTGATGGAGATGAACGTCTCGAGGCCGGTGGTCGCTGATGGATTCTGGAAGAAGACGGCGGAGCAGGCGCCGGTGGCGCCTCGCCGGGATGCGTCCCTGACGCGCTGGGAGTCGCAGCCCTGGCGCCGCCAGCTCCGCGACCCCGCGGAGTACGAGCTCCCCGTGGCGCGCGCCGCCCTGGTGCAGTCCTTGATGGCGGAAGGGCTGACGGTGGACGCGGACGCCGCGCGCTTCGCGGGCACCGGCGAGGACCGCGACTTCATCAGCATCGCGCAGGTGCTGCGCTTCGCCGACTCGCTCGCGCTGCGCATGGCGCTGGCCTGCACGGATGACCACGTGCTCCAGCTCGCGCACCTGCGCCGCAACGCCGAGGACCTGGCGGAGCGGATGATTGAGTGGGCCAACGCCGGTCGCCTCTAGCCTGGCCAGCGGGCGGGCTGGGACGCCGGTTCGGCCGCGTCCTCCTTGACAGCGTGGGAGCCCGGCTGCTCTCACGGGGACATGCTCTCCTCGCTCGTCCTGGCGGCCACCCTGGCCGCGGCCCCCGCGCCCCGTACCGCCGCGTCGGCACAGACGTGGGTCCATGTCCCGAAGGTGGACGCGCTGACGGGTCTGGCCGCGTTCCTGGAGCGCGCGGGCCAGCATGCCGCGCTGCTGCGCCCCACGGCGTGGCGCTCGGAGCTGCATCCCTTCCTCGCCATCGACCCGACGCGGCCCCAGTCCCTGTCAGCGCTCGGCCTGGACCCGTCCGGTCCGGCCACGGTGTCCATGCGCGAGGAGGGCCGCGTGTCGTGCATGCGCGTGGCCGACGCCAGGGTGTTCCAGGAGAAGGCCGCCGAGGCCATCGCCGCCACGGGCGGCGCTGACGCGAAGCCGGCGACACGCGGCGGCGTGACGACCGTGCATGTCGAGCGCGCCATGGGTGGCAGCCTGGGCTACGCGCTGAAGGGCAAGGAGGTCTGCGCCTTCGGCGCCGCGGACCAGGGCGGTGCCGCCCTGCTCAAGGAAGCCGCCCGGCTGGTCGGCAAGACGCCCGCGCCGGACGCACGGCTGGGCAAGCTGCCGGGTGTGGCCTACATCGTGTCGGGCAACACGGTGGTGGGCCTGGACGGCACAGCCACCTCGCTCCAGGCAGAGGGCGTCACCACGAAGCTGCCACTGCCCACGTTCCAGCGAAAGGGCACCAGCCCCTACGCGGCGCTGAAGCTGGAGGGCCTGCTCGTCTCGCGTGCATCCGTCACCCCCATGGGCATGATGCAGTCCGTGGACACGATGCGCGGCACGCTCCAATCGCTGTGCGCCGCGTGTCCGAAGGAGCAGCTCCAATCGATGGCGAAGGCGGTGACGAAGCAGCTCACCGGCAACCTGCTGGTGAACATGGACCACGTGCAGGTGCGCGGCTCGCTGCGTGCGCTGTCATCGCGCTTCTTCGCCGTGCGGCAGGCCGTGGCCGCCGAGGTGACGGACCCTGCGGCGGTGAAGTCCGCGCTGGCGCCGCTGGGCCAGCTCCCCGACGCGAAGGCGCTGGCGGACGGCTGGTTGCTGCCGCTCAAGGGGGGCAGCGTCTTCGTGCGGCTCAAGGGCAAGCACCTCGTCCTGGGCAACGACGAGACGGTGACCCAGGCCACCCTGGCGGCGTTGCCCGAGTCGAGCGCGAAGCAGGAGCGCGCGGTGGACTTTGCCCTGGACCCCAAGCGCGTGGCGCGAGGGCTGTCACAGATATCGCTGTCGGACATCCTGGCGGACGAGCTGCTGGCCGCCCTCTTCGCCGCCAGCACCGAGCTGGGTCCACTGCTGGCGCGCAGTGAGCGCATCACCGGCTGGGTGGATACCCTCCCGGGCGGCCTCCATCGCATCTCGATGACCTGGGCGCTGCCCCAGCCGTAGCCGGACGCGGGTTGGCGTTCGAGCCGGGAGAAGGCGCGAGTCCTTGGCGCGCAGAGGTCTGCGCCATGGCTACGGCGTTGGCGACTTACTCCAGGTCTTCCAAAGCCAGTTCGGCCTGCTCGCGATAGAGCGGTACCTGCTCCACCCCGAGCACGTCTTCCAGCAGTGCGCGGGCGCCAGCGGCGTCGCCCGCCTCCTGGAGGCGCCGGGCGCCCGTCAGCGCGCGCATGAGGCGTTGCGAGCCATCACGAATGCGGCGGCGAGTCTCGAGAAGCAAGGCTGTCGCCGGAGCGACACCTGCAATGGCGGCCCGCGCCTCCTCCTCCGGAATGCCCACCTCCCGAGCAGAGCGGAGAAGCAACGCGCATACCTCGGATGTCAGTGCCAGCGGCTCGCCTGCATCCACGCGCCGCGCCAACTCGCGCACCGGGTCCCAGTCGATGTCTTCGGCCATGGACTCACTCGCCTTTCTGACGACGGCGGCACTTATCCACCGGCCACTCGTGTTGCCCTTCGCAGTACCGGAAGCAGTCGTAACAAGAGCCCGACCAACCCTGCTCCTGACATAGGGCGTAACTGTCGATGCACACCTGCTTCCACGCGGGGATGGCGTCTTCGCCGGCTTCAGCCGCGGACTCGGCAGCCTTCATCGGCACCAGGTACTTGCTCACCTCCGAAGCCGTCAGCCCGCAACGCTCAGGCGTGGCCGGGTGCGTCTTCACGCAGCAGCTCACCGTCGAGTCCATGGGGCCGCACTGCGCCTGGGCCAAGTACACGGGCTGACGAGTCGCGGTGGAATGAGCGCTCCCGCCACACCCAAGCGCCGAGACGACGACGGCTGCCAGCGAGCCCCATGTTGCGAGGCAACGCAAGGACGACTCGTTTTCCATGAATATCAACTTATATTGCTTTTGGCATGGCAACCATCCTTTCGCGTCGCCTGCCGCGCACCTCGCCCTTGTAGTGCGAGCCTGCCGCGTCGGAGGGCGCCTGCGTGCCCCTTCCGTATGCAACGCAACAGGTAGTCTTCGCAAGAAGAGACTCAAGACATCCTCACCCACGCCAGCAGTGAGGCGAGCCCCACCATCGCGACCAGTCTTGAGGAGCGGCCCGCTTCCCGCCACGTGGTGACCGTCACGGATGACGACGCGCCGCCTTCGGCGGTCAGCGTACAGGTGTCAGTAAGTCGCGCGGAGCGCCGCCATGGCGCCCAAGCCAACACACGCGCCCAAGTGGTAGAGGACGCCACCGCGCCGGGGCGTCACTCCAACGTCATCCCGTCACGCCGGCCGCTCCTGCCGCCAGCGCCGCGCCTGCTGCCCATTCCGCTCTTCCCGCGCCTGGAACAGCGACAGGCCGCGCTGCACGTCATTCACGTCCAGCGTGCCGGCGAGTCTCCCGTCCGCCTCCACCACGGCGAGCTGAGGCACCTCCTCCTCCGCCATGCGCCGCAGGGCCGTCCAGCCGTCCTCGTCCAGCCGCACCACCACCGCGGGCCGCATCAGCTCGCGCGCCGTGCGCGTCATCCGCTCTGGCTCCGGCACGTTCCGTATCGTCTCCAGCGCCACCTGCCCCACCGGCCGTCCCTCCTCCGTCACCGGCAACAGCAGCCGCCGCTCGCGCCGCAGCTCCCACAGCGCCTCCTCCAGCGACGCCCCCGCATCCACCCCCACCCGGAGCGGCGTCATCAGGTCGGCCACGGGCACCCGCTCCAGCGTCACCTTCATCCGCACCTGCTGCGCCTCGCCCTGCGCTCCCATGAAGATGAAGAAGGCGATGACGATGAGGAACGGGTTGAACGACACCACCGCCCATATGCCGAAGAGCACCGCGAAACCACGACCCAGCAGGGACGCGACCCGCGTCGCGCGCACCGGGCCCATCCGCCCGGTCAGCGACGCGCGGACGATGCGCCCCCCGTCCATGGGAAAGGCCGGCAGCAGGTTGAAGAGGCCCAGGAACAGGTTCAGGGCGGCCATGTAGAAGCAGGCGAACTGGATGTTGAAGGACCCCACCTCCTGCAACAGCCACGTCGCGGCGCCGAACAGCACCGCCAGCAGGATGCTCGTCAGCGGCCCCACCGCCGCCATCAGCGCCTCGTCGCGAGGGCGCGGCGGTGCCTCCGTCAGCTCGGACACACCGCCGACCATCATCAATGTAATCGAGCGCACCGCGCCGCCCCGCCGCAGCGCATAAACCGTATGCGCCAACTCGTGGACGAGCACGGACGCGAAGAGCCCCACCGCGACCAGCAGCCCCCACAGCGCGGGCGAGCCGCCCAGCCGCTCCGGCGGTACCTCGGCCACCTCCGCCGCGCGCCGGAAGGCGCCGCCGAACAGGAAGGCCAGCAGCGGCAACACAATCAGCAGGGAGAAGTGGACGCGGACGGGAATGCCGCGGAACGAGCCGATTTGAAAGGAACCGCGCGCGGCGGGCATGGCGCCCCTCCTTGTCGCTTCAACCTCCATCCCGTCCCGGCGGCGCGCACGGGGCTGAAGTCGGCCCGGTCGATTGCCCGCCCCCTGGGTGTCCACCCCCGAGCACTCGCGCGCCCGCCCCCGCCGCCCCAGGCCCCTTCCCGTCTACGCTGGGCGCTTGGCTTCTCCATCCCCCGGCAGGGAGGCGACTTGAGGAATCCGGCCGCATACGCAGTCACGGCGTGGCGGTTGGTCCGGGCCCTCCGGGACCCGGAAAAACTCCAGGACGTCCTGGGTCTGGCCCCGGTGGTCGCGCCTCCCCTGGCGATGCGGCGGCTGGTGGAGCGGTTGATGCGCCACGACACCGCGACCCGCGCCTTCGCCGAGCGCCCGCGCCTGGGCCCGCTCCACCTGTCCACGCTGCGCGCGCTCCCCGAAAACACCCTGGGTCGTACCTTCGTGGACCACCTGGAGGCGAACCGGCTGGATATCCACGCCCTGCCCTACCTGGAGGCCCGGACCGACGAGGAGTACGTGCGCGCGCACCTGCTCGAATCCCATGACGTGTGGCACGTCCTCACCGGCTTCTCGACGGACGTGCCGGGCGAGCTGGGCCTCCAGTCCTTCAGCCTGGCCCAGTTGGGCAGCCCCTTCGCCCTGGCCGTGCTCGTCGGCGGGCTGACGAACACCCTCCTCTATGCGTTCTCCCAGCGCGAGGCGCGCATGCGCGCCATCGTCCGGGGGTGGCTGCTGGGGCAACGGGCCCGGCTCCTCTTTGGTGCCCCGTGGCGTCAGATGTGGGACGCGCCCATGACGCAGGTGCGGCAGCGCTACGGCCTGGACCTGGCCCAGGTCGACGCCTGGCTTGACGACGCCATGCGTCCAGTCGCGGAAGCCCGGAATCCAGGAGGCGCGTCCCCGCGCCAATCATGCTAGACGCGCCCCCATGGACCAGACTCCCGAGAAGGACCCCCTCCGCGCACGGCTCGAGAAGATGGAGAAGCAGGCCGAGCTGGGTGGCGGCGCCGACCGCATCGCCAAGCAGCACGAGGCCGGCAAGCTCACGGCCCGCGAGCGCATCGACCTGCTCCTCGACCCCGGCTCCTTCTGCGAGCTGGACAAGTTCGTCACCCATCGCTCGAGCGAGTTCGGCATGGGCGACAAGAAGATTCCCGGCGACGGCGTCGTCACCGGCTACGGCACCGTGGAAGGCCGCAAGGTCTTCGTCTTCGCCCAGGACTTCACCGTCTTCGGCGGCTCGCTGTCGGGCGCCTACGCGCAGAAGATCTGCAAGATCATGGACCTGGCCACCCGCGTGGGCGCGCCCGTCATCGGCCTGAACGACTCGGGCGGCGCGCGCATCCAGGAAGGCGTGGAGAGCCTGGCCGGCTACGCGGACATCTTCGTGCGCAACACGCTGGCCTCCGGCGTGGTGCCCCAGATTTCGCTCATCATGGGGCCGTGCGCGGGCGGCGCGGTGTACTCGCCGGCCATCACCGACTTCATCATGATGGTGAAGGACACCTCGTACATGTTCATCACCGGCCCGGACGTCATCAAGACGGTGACACACGAGGAGGTGTCCAAGGAGGCGCTGGGCGGCGCCGTCACGCACAACCAGAAGTCCGGCGTGGCCCACTTCGCCGCGGAGAACGAGCAGGCCGCCATCGTGATGACGCGCGAGCTGCTCTCCTTCCTGCCCTCCAACAACCAGGAGGAGCCCCCCGCCCAGCCGTGCGAGGACGACCCGTTCCGGGCCGAGGAGTCGCTCAAGTCGATCGTCCCGAGCAACCCCAACAAGCCCTACGACATCAAGGAAGTCATCAAGGCCATCGTCGACGACAAGCACTTCTTCGAGGTGCAGGAGCACTACGCGAAGAACATCGTCATCGGCTTCGCGCGCATGAACGGGCGCAGCGTGGGCGTGGTGGCCAACCAGCCCGCGGTGCTCGCCGGCGTGCTGGACATCGACGCCAGCATCAAGGCCGCGCGCTTCGTGCGCTTCTGCGACTGCTTCAACATCCCGCTCGTCACGCTGGTGGACGTGCCCGGCTTCCTCCCCGGCACCGACCAGGAGTGGGGCGGCATCATCACCCACGGCGCCAAGCTGCTGTACGCCTACGCCGAAGCCACCGTGCCCAAGGTCACCGTCATCACCCGCAAGGCCTACGGCGGCGCCTATGACGTCATGGCGTCCAAGCACATCCGCGCGGACATGAACTTCGCGTGGCCCACCGCCGAAATCGCCGTCATGGGCCCCGAGGGCGCGGTCAACATCATCTTCCGCAACGAGCTCCAGAAGGCGGCCGACCCCGCCGCCGAGCGCACGCGGCTGACCGCCGAGTACCGCGAGAAGTTCGCCACGCCCTTCAAGGCGGCCGAGCTGGGCTACATCGACGAAATCATCCGCCCCGAGGAGACGCGCGCCAAGCTCATCCGCGCCCTGGAGCTGCTGAAGGACAAGCGCCAGGAGAACCTCCCGCGCAAGCACGGGAACATCCCGCTGTAGGCCGCTTCCCGGTTCCCGCCTGCCGGCCCTCCTCAGTCCGGGGGGCGGGCAGGCGCGCGAGAACCGGGAAATTTGGAGGTGCCGAACGGGCTTTCAGGGGCCAGGAAAGGAATCACATCTTGCCCCACCGCCGCCTCCTCCTCTTTCTCTCCGACGTCGAAGGAAACCTCACCGCCCTGCGCCAGACGCTCAAGCGCGTCTGCGAAGCGGTGGACCTCGCCACGCCCGAGGTGACGTGGGTGGAGCCGCCCCCCGAGGGGCTGGCCGATACCGGCTGGCACGCCGCCGAGCTGTCGCTGCCACCCGCCCCCGGCCGCAAGGCGCGCAAGTCCGAGCAGCCCTTTCTCGAGGAGCAACTGGACGCCATGAGTCAGGCGCTGGCCCAGGACTTCCGGGACCGCGCGTTGGGGCTCTTCGTGGACCGCGAGCACAGCTACGCGCGCGCATGTCTCAGCGGCCCGGGCCGCCCCTCCAAGGCCGTGGAGGGTGAGGTGCTGGACGTCCTCCGCCAGGCGGCCCGCTGGCTGGACGTGGAGACGGGCCTGCTGGCCCGACTGTTCGGTGGCGATAACACGGCGCGCAACCTGCTGGTCGCCGCGGTCGACTTCGGAAACGAACCTCCCCGGTCGGGTCCGCCGCCCGCCCCCCCGGAACCGGACGAGGATGACCGCTACGTGGAGGCCAAGCTGGCGCAGGCCCGGGCTTACATGGAGCAGTACCTGAACGCCCGCAAGTAGCGTTGGCAAAGGCAGCAAACCCGGGCGCCCCGTGCTAGACGGGCCTCATGCCCAAGATCCGCAAAGTGCTCGTCGCCAATCGCGGCGAGATCGCCATCCGGGTGATGCGCACGTGCAAGGAGCTCGGCATCGCCACGGTGGCGGTGTACTCGGAGGCGGACCGCTCCGCCCTGCATGTGCGCACGGCCGACCAGGCCATCCTCGTGGGGCCCCCGCCCTCGCGCGAGAGCTACCTGGTGCAGCAGCGCATCCTCGACGCCGCGAAGCAGGCTGGCGCGGATGCCATCCACCCCGGCTATGGCTTCCTCTCCGAGAACGCCACCTTCGTCCGCGCCTGTGAGTCCGCCGGGCTGACCTTCATCGGTCCGCCGGCCTCCGCCATGGACGCCATGGGCGAGAAGACGCGCGCCCGCGCGAACATGATCAAGGCCGGCGTGCCCGTGGTGCCCGGCACCACCGAGCCCATCGCCACCCTCGAAGAGGCGCGCGACTACTCGGTGAAGATTGGCTTCCCCGTCATGCTCAAGGCCGCGGGCGGCGGCGGCGGCAAGGGCATGCGCAAGGTGGAGCGCCTGGAGGACTTCGAGTCCTCGTGGCGCGCCGCCAAGAGCGAGGCCCTCAACGCCTTCGGCAACGACGCCGTCTACATCGAGAAGTACCTGGAGAAGCCACACCACGTGGAGATCCAGGTCTTCGCGGACCAGTACGGCAACACCATCCACCTGAACGAGCGCGAGTGCTCGGCGCAGCGCCGTCACCAGAAGGTGGTGGAGGAGACGCCCAGCCCCATCCTCACGCCGGAGCTGCGCGCGAAGATGGGCGAGGTCGCGGTGAAGGCGGCCAAGGCCGTCAACTACGTGGGCGCCGGGACGGTGGAGTTCCTCGTCGACGTGCACCGCAACTTCTACTTCCTGGAGATGAACACCCGCCTCCAGGTGGAGCACCCGGTGACGGAGTGGGTGACGGGCCTGGACCTCGTGGCCATGCAGATCAAGGCCGCCGAGGGCGAGAAGCTCGGCCTCACCGAGGCGCCGACGCCGCGCGGGCACTCCATTGAAGTGCGCGTGTACGCCGAGGACCCGAGCCGCAACTTCATGCCCAGCCCGGGTAAAATCACCTACCTGCGCGTGCCGGGCGGCCCCAACGTGCGCGATGACTCGGGCGTGTTCCCCGGCTACACGGTCCCCAACGTCTACGACCCGATGATCTCCAAGCTGTCCGTGTGGGCCCCCACGCGGCGCGAGGCCATCGCCCGCACGCAGCGCGCGCTGTCCGAGTACGTGGTGAAGGGCATCACCACCAACATCCGCTACCTGAAGGCCATCCTCGCGCACCCCGAGTTCATCGAGGGCGACTACGACACCAGCTTCCTCACCCGCGAGCACGACGCGCTCCTCGGCGTGGAGGACCCGAAGCTGAGCGAGATGGCGCTGCTGGCCAGCGCGGTGCACGCGTACCAGCGGGACCAGAAGCGCGCGAAGACGCTCCCTGGCGCCGGCCAGGGCGGCGGCAACGGCGGCGTCTCCCCGTGGAAGCTGGCGCTGCGCACGCGCCGCTAACCCCGAGCCCGGAAGGACTTCCATGCGTTACTTCACGAAGCAGCAGGGCCAGAAGGAAGCGGTCGCGGTGGACCTGGAGCCGCTGGGGAACGACCAGTACAAAATCACCGTGGGCGGCACCACGTACCAGGTGGACGCGCTGGCGCTGGAGCACGGCACGCTGTCCATGCTGGTGGACGGCCAGTCGTACAACGTCGAGTTCGAGGAGAACGGCGACGAGGTGGGCGTGCTCCTGCGCGGGCAGGTGAACCGCATCGACGTGGCGGATGAGCGCCGGCTGCGGCTGCGCGCGGCCAACGCGGCCTTCTCCGTCGAGGGCAAGCAGCTCGTCACCGCGCCCATGCCCGGCAAGGTGGTGAAGGTGCTGGTGCAGGTGGGCGACGAGGTGAAGGAGGGCCAGGGCCTCGTCGTGGTGGAGGCCATGAAGATGGAGAACGAGCTCAAGAGCCCCAAGGCGGGCAAGGTGACGGAGCTGTTCGCCAAGGAAGGCACCGCCGTGGAGAACAACGCCAGGCTGGTGGTGGTGGAGTAGCGCTCCCCGTCACGGGAGGCCCGCGCCTGGCGTGCGGTGCCCCCCGGCCCAGGTCTGCTAGGGTCCCTCCGCTTTCCGCCCCCTTCGAGGTTCCACCGAATGGAGATGCTCTGCACCCTGCGCAGCGCCACCGAGGCCCAGCGCGCCGCCCTGCTCCAGGCCCCCGAGCAGTTGGAGGACTTCCTCGACGACGAGGAGGACTTCGGTGAGCCGAAGGGCTCCGCGTTCCTGGAGCTGGACATCGGCGAGACGTGGCACGGCCTGCAGTACCTGCTGACGGGGACGCCGTGGGAGGGCGCCCCGCCGCTGGACTTCCTGGTGCGCGGCGGCGAGGACGTGGGGGACATCCCCTCCGACGAAGGCACTGCCCGCGTCTTCTCGCCCGCGCAGGTGCAGGCGCTGGCCACGGCGCTCCAACAGGTGACGAAGCAGACGCTGCGCGCGCGCTACGACACGGCCGCCATGCTGGCCCAGGACATCTACCCGGGCACCTGGGACGAGCCCGAGACGGAGGTGGACCCCCTGGAGGAACTGCTCTCCTACTTCGAGGAGCTCCAGAAGTTCGTCGCCCAGGTGGCGAAGCGCCGCGAGGCGCTGCTGGTACACATCGGCTGAGCCGCGGCGAGCGGGCGGCGCTCAGCCCGCTACCACGTCGTGGCCCAGCTTGAGCACCAGGGCCGACACCACGCCCAGCACCACCTTGCGCACCAGCCTGTCGCCGCCTTTCACGGCCAGGTGCGCCCCCAGGTACGCGCCGGCGAACTGCGCGCCGGCCATGGGCAGCGCGACCTTCCAGAGCACCACGCCCTTGAGGCTGAACAGCGCCACGGAGGCGAGGTTGGAGGCGAAGTTCACCACCTTCGCGTCCGCGGATGCGCGGGCCAGGCCATGGCCCAGCAGGGACGAGAAGGCCACGATGAGGAAGGTGCCCGTGCCCGGCCCGAAGAAGCCGTCGTAGGCGCCGATGACCAGCGCGATGAGCGCGCCGATGGCCCGGGCACGCGGAGGCGGTCCGGGCTCCGGCCTGTCCCCGGGCCGCGGCGCCTTGCGGAAGGCGAGGAACACCGCCACCGCGATGAGGAGCACCAGCACCAGCGGCTTGAGCACCTCCGGCTTCACCAGCAGCACCAGCGCGGCGCCCGCGAAGGCGCCCCCCAGGCCCAAGGGGAAGGTCGCGCGCGCCAGCCCTCCATCCACCAGGCCCGCGCGGGAGAAGCGCACCAGCGCCGCGAAGGAGCCGAAGACGGACTGCCCCTTGTTGGTGCCCAGCGCCACGTGCGGCGGCAGGCCGGCGGCCAGGAGCGCGGGCAGGGAGATGAGCCCTCCCCCACCCGCGATGGCGTCCACCATGCCGGCGATGAGCGCGGCGAGGCACAGCAGGATGAGGTGCAGCGCGCCAACGTCCACGTCCACCGGGATGAACCTCCTCGCGGGCGGCGACTGGGTACCATGGGCCCGGCCCGCCGCCCATCACCGCCCACTTCTTGCGTCAGCACGGACCTTGGGCGTCAATGCCCGGAAGTCTCCGCTCCCCCCGTCGAGGTGCCCATGCTCGCTTCCCTCCTCACCGTGCTGGCGCTCACCCTGGGCTCGGTTCCGATGCCGCAGGACCCCTCCGCCCCCACGTGCCGCGCCGTCGATGGCAAGGTGTCCTGTGGCTACGGGTGCAAGTCGGACGGACAGCGCGTGAGCTGCGCGCAGACCCCCAAGGGCCGCTGCCGGGTGATCGATGGACAGGCCGTCTGCTTCGACCCGCCGGCGTACGTGCAGAAGGCCTACGGCGCGGCGCTGCCGGAGCCCGAGTGCCAGAGCATCGATGGGGTGGTGGCGTGTGGCTACAACTGCGCGACCCAGCCCGGCCGCGTGAAGTGCGCGAAGTCGCCCGCGGGCATCTGCCGGGGCCGGAGCGGCGAGGTGGAGTGCTTCGACCCTCCCGCCGTGGTGTTCGCCGTGTACGGCAAGGACACGCCCCGCGCGGAGTGCCACGGCAACGGCATGGAGCTGACGTGTGGCTATGGCTGCGTCAACGCATCGGAGGGCGTGCGCTGCGCCCGGACCCCCGCGGGGGTCTGCAAGCTGTCCAGTGGCCGCATCACCTGCTTCGACCCGTCGCCCGCCGCCCTCTGCGCGTGGAAGCGCACCCTGCCCGCGCCGCAGTGCAAGAACAGCGAGCTGGGCCCGGTGTGCGGGTACGGCTGCACCACCGCGTTCTCCAAGTCGGCGTGCGCCGCCACCCCGGACGGGGTGTGCAAGGTCTTCGACAGCGAGGTCCATTGCTTCGACCCGCCGGCTGAACAGAAGGCGGACGCGGCCTGTCTGGAGGCGCTCGGACTCGCGGCGCTGGATGGCGCGGCGCCCTGAGTCGAGGTAAGGGGCTCGCGCTCCGGCGGTCTGCTTTGATGTGCCGGAGGACGGCGGTAGGGTTCTCTTTTCTCGCAGGACGAAGGAGCAGGGCCGCGCATGGCGGAGGGTGAGGTCCGGCAGTATTGGGTCCGCAACGACAGGGGCACCATGTGGGGGCCCCTCACCCTGCCGACCATCGAGCTGCTCCTCGAGAGCGGCGCCATCCAGGGCCGCATCCAGATGTCCGGGGACGGGCTCAACTTCGCCTTCCCGTGGCGCTTCCCCGAGGCGCGGGAGGTCATCCCCCACGAACTGTGGGGCCCCGGCGCGCCACCTCCCTCCGCGCCGGAACAAGGCGCTTCCTCGCCCGCCATCCACGGCACTGCCGCCCCGGGAGGCGCACGCCCCAGCGCTGCACCGATGCCGGGCATCCCGCCCACCCTGGGACCGGCCGCCGCGCCCTTCGTGGGACCCGGTGTCGTGCCCGCCGCGCGGCCCGGAGCCGCGCCCAACGCGAGCCCCAGTGTCGTACCCACCGCAGGGCCCGGAGCCGCCCCCAACGCGAGCCCCGGTGTCGCGCCCGCCGCGCGGCCCGGAGCCGCGCCCATGGCAGGCCCCGGCGTCAGGCCCATGGCGGGCCCAGGGGCTGCACCCATGGCGGGGCCTGGGGCCCGGGCAACCGTGGACCCCGCCCGGCGTCCCGTGGCCCCGGCGGCGCAGCAGGTGCGGCCGCCCGTCACGGTTCAATCTCCCACCGTGGCGGGCCCCGCGCGAGCGCCCGGTGCGCCCGTGGTCGCCGCGAGCCCGGCCGCCGCGCAAGCGCCTCTCCCGGTGGCGGTCCCCGCGGTGGAGGGGGACGACACCGCACCGGAGATTCCGGCCCGGGGTCCGCTGGAGCAGTACTCCCCCATTCGCCTCTTCGGCCGCATCGCCGCCAGGGAGCAGACGGGCCTGCTCACCCTGACGCTGGCGGACCGCGCCATCCAGATTCACTTCCGCAAGGGCAACCCCGAGTTCGTCGACTCCACCCACCCGGAGGAAGCGCTCGGGCCGTCCCTGATGGCGGGCAAGCTGCTCACCCCCCAGCAGCTCCAGCAGGCCATGCCCTCGCTGGAGCGCTTCGGCGGGGACCTGCTCACCGCGCTCTTCGGCCTGGGCCTGCTCCAGCCGGCCACGGCCTTCTCCTTCCTGGCGCAGCGCGCGGGGAGCATCCTCTCGCGGGGCCTCAAGGCCGAGGCGGGCACCTTCACCTTCGAGCTGCGGGAGCTGCCCGCCAACAAGGCGATGCCGCTGGGCAACCGGTGGGCGGTGCTGAGCGACACGGTGCGCCGGATCCCCTCCGCGGCCCTCAAGCGCAGGCTCACGCCGGTGCTCCAGCTCCCCATCATGAAGTCCGGTGGCGTCGTGGCCGCGAGCGAGCTGCGCCTCACCCCGCACGAGGTCCGCGCGCTCACGGTCATCGACGGCGTGCGCTCCATCGCGCAGCTCCTGACGGACTTCGCGCAGGACGCGGACCACCTGCTGCGGCTCGCCTTCCTGCTCAAGGAGCTGGACGCGGTGTCGTTCGCCGGGCAGTCGCGGACAGCGGTGGGGACGCCGCCCCCCGTCGAGCCTCCGCCCGCCCCGGCCCAGGCCCCCGTGGGCGCCAGCGTCGCTGGCTCGCACGTCGCGGGGGCACCGCGTCCCGCCGGAGCAGCGGCGCGGCCCGCGGGTGGAC
>JAFAAN010000136.1 GCA_023426545.1 Pseudomonadota bacterium | reverse complement strand
GTGCAGATCCTGTGCAATCCTGTCATTTTGCACGTTATTTGAGACAAGTAGCCATCATAAATGCCTGCTTGTTGAACAAACGTTTGCACAATCGTGCGAAATAGAAACAGATGTGCCCGTGTTTGCCATGAGCAGATCTTGTATCTAAGTTGGCTTCCCCATATATTTCCGATAACAGCAAGAAAGGACTACCGCTTGTGATCTTTGAAACCGATCTGCGGCAGTCCTTCTATTTTGAAGCAGGGGTGTTAGCCAATGAGTTTATCTTACTGCAGTGCTTTTAGCGCAATATCCGTCCGGTTAAACTTGCCTTCAAACGCAATCGCTTCCGCACGTTCATAGGCTTTCGCGCGTGCTGCGGAGATATCCGCCCCTAAACCGACAACGCCCAGGACACGTCCCCCATTCGTTCTCCAGGTGCCATCGGCATCGCGAGAAGTGCCCGCATGAAATACGATCGTCCCGTCCTGCTCGTTGTCCAGGCCGGTGATCGCGATTCCTTTCGGATACGATGCAGGATAGCCGCCGGAAGCCAGAATGACGCATACGGCTGCTTCATCGCTCCACTCCAGCTCAAGATCGGCCAGGGTTCCGTTCACGGCAGCAAGGAAAACGTCAAGCAAATCGGTCTTCAGGCGCGGCAATACGACCTGCGCTTCCGGATCGCCGAATCTGGCATTGAATTCAATGGTCTTCGGTCTGCCGTCCGGCGTGATCATCAATCCGGCAAACAGAACGCCACAGAACGGACGTCCTTCGGCAACCATCGCTTTTGCCGTAGGCTTGATAATCGTCTCAATGGCCTCTTCGATAATGGACGGCTGAATATGAGGCAATGGCGAATACGTTCCCATTCCTCCGGTATTCGGCCCCTGGTCTCCATCGTAGGCCGGCTTGTGATCCTGCGCCGCGGACATCGGCTTCACGGTTTCGCCGTCCACAAAGGCGAGGATCGACATTTCCTGGCCTTCCAGGAACTCCTCGATAACCACGCGGCTTCCTGCATCGCCAAACACCTTCGATTGCATGATGTCGCTGAGCGCCTGCTCGGCTTCCTCGATCGTCCGCGCAACGGTAACGCCCTTGCCTGCTGCGAGCCCGTCCGCTTTCACGACGATCGGCGCGCCTTGCTGGCGCAAGTAAGCAAGCGCCTCCCCGTAATTGTCGAACTTCGCGTAAGCCGCTGTCGGTATGCCGTATTTATGGAGCAGATCCTTCATGAAGGTTTTGCTGCCCTCGATTTCAGCCGCGTTTTTGCGCGGACCGAATACCGGGATGCCCGTAGCATCAAACGCATCCACGATGCCTTCCGCCAGCGGATCATCCGGACCGACAACAATGAGACCCACCTGCTTCTCTACGGCGAAAGCCGCCAGCTTATCAAATTCCGATACCGCAATCGGCACGTTTTCGGCGAGCTGCCCGATTCCGGCATTGCCCGGCGCACAGTAAATGGTGCCTGCTTTCGGGCTCTTTGCCAGTGCCCATACGATGGCATGCTCTCTTCCGCCGCCTCCGATAACCAAAATATCCATGGTTTACCCCTCCCGAATCATTTCATATTGCCCGCGATATCGTTTCACCGCATGAATCATTTACGGGGCAAAGCGATAAGTCGACCTCTCGCCCCTTAAACGTAAAGGCGGCGCGCGCTAAACGCGGCGTCGCCTCTATATGCTGCTGAATGAAAGGGAAGATTTCGAATGCAGTCTGATGTCTGCAACCAAACCCCCGTCATTTTTTAGCGAATGAATTAGTGCTTGAAATGTCTCACGCCGGTAAAGACCATGGCGATCCCGTATTCGTTGGCAGCCTTAATGGATTCCTCATCCTTAATGGAGCCGCCTGGCTGAATGATGGCGGTAATGCCGGCTTTCGCCGCAAGCTCCACCGTATCGCCCATTGGGAAGAAAGCATCGGAAGCGAGAACCGCGCCCTTGGCTTTCTCTCCCGCCTGCTCCACCGCAATGCGCGCGGAACCGACGCGGTTCATTTGGCCTGCGCCAACGCCGACGGTCATGTCGTCAGCCGCCAATACGATTGCGTTTGACTTGACATGCTTGACCACCTTCCAGCCGAAGAGCAGCTGCTTCAGCTCGGCTTCGGTCGGCTCGCGGTCCGTCACAACCTTCAGATCAGCCGCATCCAGGGAATGCACATCGCTTTCCTGCACGATCATGCCGCCTTCGATGGTTGTTACGGCAAGCGTGCTTTGGCGCTCCTTGGCCGAACCGAACTCGCCCATCTTCAGCAGACGGATGTTTTTCTTTTTCGTCAGAATCTCCAGTGCCTCCGGCGTGAAGTCAGGTGCCAGGATAATTTCAAGGAAAATATCCTTCAGCAGATCGGCCGTCGGAGCGTCAATCGTCCGGTTTGCGGCCACGATGCCGCCGAAGATGGACGTAGGATCCGCATTGTAAGCTTTTTGATAAGCTTCTAGGACATTCGTCCCGATGCCCACGCCGCAAGGATTCATATGCTTCACGGCCACCACGGTCGGCTCGTCGAATTCCTTCACGATCTGCAGGGCCGCGTTGGCGTCATTGATATTGTTGTAGGAGAGCTCTTTGCCGTGCAGCTGCTCGGCGGTCGTCAACGTTCCCGCAGGAGCCAGCGGCTTCCGGTAAAATGCTGCCTTTTGATGCGGATTCTCGCCGTAGCGAAGATCCTGGATCTTCTCGTAGGTGACGCTAAAGCGCTCAGGAAGCGGATCCCCTGTCACATTCGACAAATAATCGGAAATGAGCGTATCGTAGGCAGCCGTATGACGGAATACCTTGGCTGCAAGGCGCTTCCGGGTTTCCAGCGTCGTATCGCCGCCGCCGCGGATTTCCTCGATCACGCTGCCGTAATCCGCCGCATCGACAACCACGCTCACAAAAGCATGATTTTTCGCAGCCGAACGCAGCATGGTCGGCCCGCCGATGTCGATATTTTCGATCGCATCTTCATACTCGACATCCGGCTTCGCGATCGTTTCCTGGAACGGGTACAGGTTCACCACGACCAGATCGATGTAATCGAGGCCCAGCTCCTGCATTTGACGCTGATGCTCCTCGCTGTCGCGAATGGCAAGCAAGCCGCTGTGCACCGCTGGATGAAGGGTTTTGACGCGACCGTCCAGAATTTCCGGGAATCCGGTCACATCGGAAATGCCGATGACAGGAACGCCTTCTTTTGCGAGGAGGTTCTTCGTTCCTCCTGTCGAAATGATCTCTACACCCAATGAAGA
>JAFAAN010000113.1 GCA_023426545.1 Pseudomonadota bacterium | reverse complement strand
GCCGCCGCCCCTGCCGCGCGCCGGCCGACGCCCATGCGCCCGTCCTCGCCTCCTCCTGGCGACCTGCCAACGCCTCCTGCTCCGCCGGTGGACCGCGCCCGTGAGCTGCGGGCGCTGGCCGGGCTGTTCCTCCGGCTGGGGACGATTGCCTTCGGAGGCCCGGCGGCCCACATCGCGATGATGGAGGACGAGGTGGTGCGCCGCCGCCGCTGGCTGTCGCGCGAGGAGTTCGTGGACCTGCTCGGCGCCGCGAACCTGATTCCGGGGCCCAACTCCACGGAGCTGGCCATCCACATCGGCCACCGGCGCGCGGGCTGGCCCGGCCTGCTGGTGGCGGGCGCGTGCTTCATCCTCCCTGCCTTCTTCATGGTCGCCGCCATCGCCTGGGCGTACACGCGCTTCGGCGCGCTGCCGAAGGTGGACGCCGTGCTGCACGGCGTGAAGGCGGTCATCATCGCCGTGGTGGCCCAGGCGCTCTGGGGGCTGCTGCGGACCGTCGTGCGCACGCCGCTGGCGGCTGGCGTGGGCGTGGCGGCCGTGGCGGCGGCCTTCCTGGGGGTCGACGAGCTGCTCCTGCTGTTCCTGTCGGGCGCCGCGGTGCTCGCGTGGCGCGGCGTGGCGCGGCGGCGGCCGCAGGCGCCCCTTCCTGGCGTCGCGCCGCCGTGGCCGTTGCTGTCCCTGGGGGCCGCCACCGCGACGGCGGCGGCGCCCTTCACCCAGCACGGCCTCTTCCTCTTCTTCCTCAAGGTGGGCTCGGTGCTCTACGGCAGCGGTTACGTGCTGCTGGCCTTCCTTCGCTCCGGGCTGGTGGAGCGCCTGGGCTGGCTCACGGAGGCGCAGCTCCTGGACGCGGTGGCGGTGGGGCAGGTGACGCCGGGGCCGGTGTTCACCACGGCCACCTTCGTCGGCTACGTGCTGGGGGGCGCCTCGGGCGCGGTGGTGGCCACGGCGGGCATCTTCCTGCCCGCCTTCGTCTTCGTGGCGCTGAGCGGCCCCCTCGTTCCCCGGCTGCGTCGCTCGTGGGCGGCGGGCGCGTTCCTGGACGGCGTCAACGTGGCTTCGCTCGCGCTGATGGCGGTGGTGACGTGGCAGCTGGGGCGGGCCGTGCTGGTGAGCCCGCTGCCGGTGGCGATGGCGGCCGTGGCCGCCGTGCTGCTCATCCGCTATCGCGTCAACTCCGCATGGCTGGTGCTGGGCGGCGGCGTCGTGGGGGCGCTGGCCGCCGGGGGCCTCAGCGCGGGGTGAGGACGGCCTCGCAGGTGTACACCGGCTCGTTGGCGAGGTCCGTCTTGCGCGCGGTGCACTTCAGCCGGAGGACCTCGCCCTCGCGCTGGACTTCACACGTGCGGTTGACCGCGACCGTCGTCCCGCTGCCCGCGTCTTCGAGCTGGGGCCCGCCGTCATCGTTCAGGGTGACGGGGACGTTCGTATCCGCCAGGTACCAGTTGGCGCCCTGGCGGAGGTCCACGCCGCTCTCGTAGACGTCGCCGGTGGCGGGCAGGCCCGTCCGCTCCTCCACCTCCACGTTGAGGACGCACTGGTCCTCGGCGGTCTCGACCCGGAGGATGCCCGGCTGTCCGCACGTGTTGTGGCCCACGTCGAAGGTGACGTTCTGGGCCGCGTGGCGGCACTCCTTCGCGGAGTCTGCGACGAGCAGGGCGGCGGTGGTGGCGAGCACGGCCATGGCCGCGAGGTTCTTCAGCAGGGCTTTCACGCGCTGACTCCGGTGGAGGGTGAAGACGGGAAGGGGGGCGGCTCACGTGAGGCGGCGCCGCTGTAGCGCACCGCCGCCCAGACGAGCGGCAACGTGACGAGGTCGGTGGGGTCCGCCCACGCCTGGAAGCGCGTGAGCCCGAGCGGCGCGCCCAGCGGGCCCAGCAGGGCGCAGAAGAGGTCCGCGGCGGGCTGGGACACCTTGAGCGCGGTGAAGAGGCACGCGGTGAAGAGGGCGCCCGCCGCCACCCTGCGCGCCCTGGGCCAGCCCGTCACCAGCGCCAGCAGCGCGGACACGTAGAGCGGCAGGAAGAAGCAGATGGCCACGTCGGACAGCTTGCCGGTGAGCGCGTTGTGGAAGGTGGGCTTGAGCCAGCGGTCATTCACCGCCATCAGCGCCACCGCGCACAGCGGCAGCGGCGCGAGGAACTCCGGCATGGCGGGGAGGCGCCTCACGGGAGCCCCTTCGGGCTCGACAGGGCCCGCAGGAGGATGGCGTCCGTGAGCAGCTCCACCGGGGCCTTGTCGTCGGTCAGCGGCTCGCCCGCGGGGATGGGCTTCAGCTCTCCGGCCACGCGCTCCGCCAGCGTGCGCAGCGATGCGGGGAGCGACGGCGTGCGGGCGGAGAGCCGCCCCGCGAGCCCCGGCGCTCCGGCGAAGAGCAGCGTGTTGCTGTGGTTGAGCGCGTCGGCGGCCAGGACCTCCGGGAAGACGGTGGCCAGCGTGGCGCCCACGGCCTCCACGACGGCGCGCTCCTGCCGGTAGCGCCCCACGTTGAAGCAGGCCACTCCACCGGGCTTCAGGCGCGCGGCCACGGCGGAGGCGAACTCGCGCGTCGTCAGGTGGAAGGGGACATACGGGAAGCGGAAGGCGTCGACGAGGATGACGTCGTACTGGCGCGTGTCGCTGGCGAGGAAGGCGCGGGCATCTCCCACGTGGACCTCCACCTCGGGGGGCAGGTCGAAGTGCGCGCGGCCCAGCCGCACCACCTCCGCGTCCAGCTCCACGCCCACCACCTCCACGCCGGGGTAGGTCTCCCGCAGGCCCCGGGCGCTCGTGCCCGCGCCCAGGCCCAGCACCAGCACCCGGGGCGCTCGCGGCGCCGCCTGAGCCATGGCGGGCGCCAGCAGGTAGTGCGCGAAGACCTCTCCGCGCACGGGCAGGCCGGGCCGGTGGATGCTCTGCACCGCGTAGCCTTCATCGAAGACGAGGCGGCGGGTGCCATGCGCGTCCTCCATCACCTGGATGAAGGCGTAGGGGGACTCGGCCACGGCCACGGCCCCGGAGCGGCGGGGGAGGGCGTGGGCTCCCAGGAGCAGCGCCACCACGGGCACGCCCACCGCGGGCAGCCGCCACCGCCAGCCCAGGCGCCACGAAGCCGTCAGCCCCAGGAGCGCCGCGAAGAGGGCCATGGTGCGCGCGGTGCCCAGCAGCGGCAGCACGACGAAGGCCGCCAGGAGCGTCCCGGCGATGCTGCCCACCGTGGACGCCGACGACAGCCGCCCCGCGTGCGCTCCCGCCGACGACACGCCCGCCAGCCCCACGCGCAGCACGTAGGGCCCCACCGCGCCCAGCACCAGCAGGGGCGGCAGCGCCACCAGGACCAGCACGGCCACGCGCCCGAGCCCCTCCACCGGGCGCCCCCCCATCACCGCGGCCGTGGCGCCGGGCAGCAGCGCCCGCGCGAGGAAGGGCAGCAGGGCCAGGGCGAGCGCCGCGAGGCAGAGCGCGCCCAGCAGCGGCGCCAGCCGTCTCGAGCGGTCGGCCGCGCGGCCTCCCAGGTGCGCCCCCAGCGCCAGGCCCCCCAGCACCAGGGAGATGAGCGCGGCCCAGACGGGCGTGCTGCCGCCGAAGTACGGCGCCACCAGCCGGGAGGCCGCCATCTCCGAGGCCATGACGGTGGCGCCGGTGATGAAGGACAGCCCTGTCAGCGAAGCAGGTCTCATGCCCGGACACCTGCTTCAGCAAGGTTCGTTCCACGGCAAAGCCCCTGGAATCACAGCACCCGGGTGACAGGTGCGCCAGGGTTGCCGCGACAGGGAAGTCAGGGGGCGGCTGTCATCGCGCGGCCGCCGCGCGCCGCTTCCGGGCGGCGGCGACGGTCAGCAGCAGCACCGCGAGGGGCACGCCCAGCACCGCCGGCCACAGCCAGAGCGGCTCGCCGCCGTGGATGACGGCGCGGAGCTCGCGGCCCTCGGCGGGGGCGTCCACCAGCTCCGCGAGGTTGTAGCGCCACTCCACGGTGTCCTTCTGCTCGTTCACCGTGCCGTTCGTCTCGCCGATGCCGGGGCCGTGGATGCGGACGGTGAGGCGGTTGTTGACGAGCACGGCCTTCGCCATGCCCTTCGCCAGCTCCCGGGCGGCCAGCTCCGAGGCGTCGCCCGCCGGGGGAAGCGGGGCGAGGGCCTTCTCCGGGATGAAGCGCTGGCTGAAGACGTAGTCGCCGCCCCTGCGTTCGATGCGGAAGTCCCACGCGTCGCCGGGCGGCTGGAGGTCGTCACCCGCGGTCCGCTTCCCGGTGGCGCGGCGGTAGAGGTCGGGGAGCCGGGTGACGTCCTTCACCGTCACGTCGTAGACGAGGTGGAGCTGGCCCTCCCGCTCGTAGTCCCGGACGTCGACCTGGGTGACCTCCGGGTCCTGGCGCAGGTCCTTCTCGGCCTCGCGCGCCTTCGCGAGCAGCACCGCCTTGGCGTCGTTCGCGCCGTTCAGCAGCGCGAGGGCCGTCAGCGACCGGGGCAGGCCCAGGTCGACGACCAGCCGCGCCGAGCCGTCCGGCTGGACCCAGAGCTCCTGCTGGACGTCGAAGCAGCCCGTCCCCAGGAGGAGGACGAGCGAGAGCGTCATGAGCAGCGGGCGCGGACGCGGTGTGGCGCGAGGTGAGCCAGGGGACATGGCGCGCCAGTATGCTGGGCGCGTCTCACGCGGAGAAGGGGAGGGGCGCCACCTTCGCGGTGGCGGGGCCTCCGGCCAGGGTCAGCTCGGTGCCGGGCTCCAGCGAGTCCCGGTGCACGTAGCCCAGGGCCACCCACTGGCCCAGCGCCGGTGAGCGCACCACGCTGGTCAGCCAGCCAACCTTCTTCTCGCCCCGCCGCAGCTCGGTGCCGGGGGCCGCGTCCGCGTCACCCAGCAGCAGGCCCGCCAGCTTCCGGTTCATGTGACCGCGGAAGGTGGCACGGGCGATGACCTCCTGCCCGATGTAGCAACCCTTGTTGTAGGAGATGGCGTTCGCCAGGTTGGCTTCCAGCGGGATGGTGGTGTCCACCATGTCCCTCGCGTACCGGGGCACGCCGGCCTCCACGCGCAGCAGCTCCAGGGCCTCGTAGCCCAGCGGCTTCAGGCCGTGGGCGGCGCCAGCCTCGGCCAGGGCCCGCCAGGCGGCCTCCAGCCCGGCGCGCAGCACCCAGATGTCCACCCCGTGGGGCTCCACGGCGGTGTTCCCGAGCAGCCACACCTCGTGACCCGCCAGGGTGGCGGGCCGCGCGGCGTGGTGCGACAGCGCCGCGTGAGGGCTGCCCAGGGCGGCGGAGAGGACGTCCTCCGTCCGGGGCCCGAGCAGCCGGAGCAGGGCCAGGTCCCCCGTGGCCTCGTGCAGCTCGGCGTCCTCGGAGATGAGGTATTTGTCCAGGAAGTCCCGCACCTTGGCGCCGGTGCCGGGCTCCAGGTCCAGCAGGAGGTCCGTCTCCCGCTTGAGGATGCGGGCATCCGCCACCATGGCCCCCTTGACGGTGAGCATGGCGGCATAGGTCGCGGTGCCCACGGGCAGGTTGTTCACCTCCTGGGTGACCATCCCGTGTAGGAAGGAGGTCCGGTCCTCTCCCGTGATTCGGAGGGTTTCGCGGTAGGAGGCGTCATGGAGGGCCACGGACGCCTTCGCGGCCCGGTACTCTCCCTCCGAGTCCCCATATCCGGCCACGGTTTCGCGGCCGCCCACGTCGCCGAAGCGGGCGCCCGCCTGCTCGTGAAGAAAATGCAGAGACAGCGGTTCCATGTCCGTCGCTATATAGAGGCGAGGGAGCGAATGCCACGATGGATGTGAAGCACCTGTCGTCCTTCCAGGACTTCTCGCCGGAGAAGCTCCTGAAGCACAACGTGTTCCAGTCCGGGCGCTTCTTCCTGGACGTGTACTGCCTCCAGCCGGGGCAGGCCCAGAAGCCCCACCACCACGCCGCGTCGGACAAGGTGTACGTCGTCCTCGACGGCCGCTGCCGCTTCCGCGTGGGGGCCGAGGAGGAAGTCCACGGCCCCGGCGCCGCCATTTTCGCCCCCGCGGGCGCCGAGCACGGTGTCGTCAACGACGGCCCGGAAGCCGCCCGTCTCCTCGTTCTGATGACCCCGCCCCCGGAGCATGCATGAGCCCGAAGTCTTCCCCTTCGCCCACTCCCGTGGCGACCCGCGGCGCGCTGGCGCTGCTGGTCCTGGGCCTCGCGGAGAGTGGCCTGTCCATCTTCCAGTGGATGCAGCTGCTCACCCTGCGCGGCGGCGGCTCCACCGTGTGCGGCGTCTCCGAGACGGTGAACTGCGAGACGGTGTGGAACTCCGCCTTCGCCAGCCGCGTGCATGACCTGGTGGGCCTGCCGGTGGCGGGCCTGGGGCTCGTCTGGGGGCTCGCCGCGGTGGGCCTGTCCGCCCTGTTCCTGGCCTGGGCGCGCGCGGGCCGTGACGTGCGACCGGCCGCCAACGGGCTGCGGCTGGTGGCCGCCGCGGGCGTCGTCTCCGTGGTCGTCTTCGCCGTGGCCAGCGCCCAGTCGGGCGCGCTGTGCCCGACGTGCCTCGCGACCTATGCCCTGGTGGCGGTGTTCGCCGGCGTGGCCTGGAAGGGGCTGCCCGGGCCGCTGCTGCCTGGCGCGGGGGAGTGGGGGGCCACGCTGAAGTGGACGGTGGGCGTAACGGCCGCGGTCTTCGTCGCGACGCTGCTGCCCGGCCGGGCCACGCCTAGAGCCTCGGAGGCGACGGGGGCCTCGTTGCTGCCGCCCGCGCCCGTGGTGAGCACGCCCGGCCCGGGTGTGACGCCGCAGCAGGAGGCGACGCCCGCCGTGCCCGCGTCGCTGGAGGAGTACCTGCGCTCCCTGCCGCCGCAGCACCAGCAGTTCCTCTCGGACGCGCTGGCCGCGTACCGCAGCGAGACGCCGCAGCCGGCCGCGGCGCCCGCGCGCCACCGCTATGGGCCGGTGGACGCGCCGGTGAAGATTGTCGAGTGGACGGACAGCAAGTGCCCCCACTGCAAGGCGTTGGTGGAGGAGCTGGCCCTGCTGAAGAAGCGCGTTCCGGAGGGGAAGCTGTCCCTGGAGGCCCGCCAGTTCCCGCTGGATGGCGCGTGCAACCCGGCCATCCCCCGCCGGGGCCCGGACGCGCCCAGCGTGCGCTGCGTGGCGGCCCGCGCCCAGATTTGCCTGGAGGGCGCGCCGGACTACTGGGAGCTGCGGGAGAAGATGTTCGCCGCGCAGGCCGTGCTGGACACGGAGCGGGCGGTGGAGATTGCGTCGTCGGGCTCTGTGCCGCGCTCGCAGCTGGAGGTGTGCATGAGCAGCCCGGCCACGGCGGCGAAGATTCAGGAGGACTCCCGCTACGCCATGCGCCACCACATCCAGGGCACGCCGCTGGTGCTGGTGAACGGCCGCGAGGCGGTGCCCTCCGCGCCGTTCCTCTACGCGCTGGTGATGGCGGACGGCAACCCGAGCGCCCCTGCCTTCGACGTGCTGCCGCCGCCGCGTCCCCGTCCGGCGGGTGGGCACGACGACCACGCGGGCCACAATCACTGAGGGCGGCGCACTCGCATCATGGGCAAGCGCGACAAGAAGGGTGAGCCGCCGGCAGCGCCGGCGGCTCCGTTCAACAACCCGTTCGCCGCGCTCTCGGCGCAGCGCGATGCCTTGCCCCAGGCGCCCGCGGCGCCCGAGCCCCCGGCTCCCGTGAAGGCGGAGCCCAAGGGGCCCGCGCGCGCGGTGGTCCGCATGGAGCGCAAGGGCCGTGGCGGCAAGGAAGTCACGGTGGTGGAGCACCTGGAGCTGCCCGCGCCCCAGCGTGAGGTGTGGCTCAAGGCGCTGAAGAACGCGCTCGGCTGCGGTGGCGCGGTGGAGGGCGACACGCTGGTGCTCCAGGGTGACCAGCGTGAGCGGCTGCCCGCGCTGCTGGAGGCGCGGGGCGTGCGCAAGGTGACCGTCGGCTGACGGGCCCGGCGCCAGAGTCCCGCTCACCCGCGAGCCCCCAACAGTAGGTGCGGACACAAAAAGGCCCGGGCCACCGTGAGGGTGTCCCGGGCCAGGGCCACGGAGGGCCGCGTCGCGAGGACTACAGCGCGCCGATGATGGCGTCGGTGAACTCGCGGGTGTTCGCCTTGCCGCCGAGGTCGCCGGTGCGGACCTCGCCCGAGCCGTACACCTTGAAGATGGCGCTCTCCATGCGGCGAGCGGCCTCACCCAGCTCCAGGTGGTCCAGCATCATCACCGCGGACATCATCAGCGCGGTGGGGTTGGCGATGCCCTTGCCCGCGATGTCCGGAGCGGTGCCGTGGACGGCCTCGAACACGGCCGTGCGCTCGCCGATGTTGGCGCCCGGCACCACGCCCAGGCCGCCCACGAGGCCCGCGCACAGGTCGCTGAGCACGTCGCCGTAGAAGTTCTCCGACACCAGCACGTCGTAGCGGTTCGGGTCCTTCACGAGCTGCATGCAGAGGTTGTCGATGATGACTTCCTCGTAGGTGATCTCCGGGAACTCACGGCCGACCTTGCGGCAGCAGTCCAGGAAGAGACCGTCCGACAGCTTCATGATGTTCGCCTTGTGCACGGCCGTGACCTTCTTGCGGCCGTTCTTTCGGGCGTACTCGAAGGCGAAGCGGGCAATCCGCGTGGAGGCCTTCTCGGTGATGATTTTCAGCGACTCCACCACGCCCGGGACGATGATGTGCTCCAGGCCGGCGTAGAGGCTCTCCGTGTTCTCGCGCACCACCACGAGGTCCACGCCCTCGTAGCGCGTCTTCACGTTCGGCACGCTCCGCACGGGGCGCAGCGAGGAGTACAGGTCCAGCCGCTTGCGCAGGCCCACGTTGGCCGAAGGCAGGCCGCCGCCCACCACCGTGCCCGTGGGACCCTTGAGCGCGATGCCGCTGCGCAGAACCGCCTCCACGGTCTCGTGGGGTAGGTTGGTGCCATACTTGGCCACCACCTCCGTGCCTGCGTCCTTGTACTCAAAGTCGAGGGGGACCTTGAGCGCCTCGAGGACGCGCACGGTGGCCGCCATGACCTCGGGGCCAATGCCATCGCCATTGATGATCGTGACAGTGCGGGTGTTCGCCATGGGTGCGGATTCACAGCACAATTTCTCATGTATCGAAAGGACGAAAACGCCCTGGGTTCAGCCGCAGGCATGGGGGCCATGAGGAAGGCGCACCCCCGAGCTGAGCCCGGCCGCTCTGTGGGCGGAGAAAGCGCCTTTCGGGGGCCTCAGTGCTCGGTCGTGGAGGACGGGCGGGGGCGCCGGGTGGGCCGGCGGCGGGTGTGGATGGCGTAGGGCCGGTAGAAGGACTCCCACAGGGCCGCCCGGCGGCCCCGGGGGCGGGTCCGCAGCTCGCCCAGAGGGGCCCGGATGAAGAAGGAGGAGAAGAACAGGTAGGAGGCGGAGAGGGTGAGCAGGAGCAGGACGGCGGTCACCAGCTCACCCGGAATCCAGGCCACGCGGGCGCGCAGCAGGAACTCGCTGAGGTCGGCGGGCGGCTTCGGGTGGCTGTAGACCTTCACGAACCACGTCATCATCAGGACCATCAGGATGGGCCCGTAGGCGCGGTTGAGTCGCGTGGAGATGGCGGAGAAGAGTGAAAGCTGGATTTGCGGCCGTTCCAGCTCCAGGGCCAGCTCACGCAGGGCGTCCGGGTCCACGGGCTCGCGCCGGAGCATGGGCGCCCACCACCCGTCCTCCAGCAGGCGCACCCGGCGGTTCCACAAGTCGTAGTAGCGGTAGCGCCGCGCCTCGATGAGGAGGAACGACACCACCATCCAGATGCCCACCAGGAAGGTGACGTGCGAGCTCTGTGACGAGGCGAAGCCGAAGGAGATGACCGCCGCTGTCGTGGTGAGCGCCCAGTTGGTGGTGGTGTCCAGGCGCGTGCGCCAGGTGTCGGAGCGGCTCAGCTCGCCCCGGAAGAGCTGCGCCATGGCCTGTTGGGATAGCCATGGCGACTCCAGCACGTCGTTCTTGTCGTGTTCACGCCCGACCATCCTTCCCCGGAAGGTGGGCTGGGCAGTGGGCGTTTGCAACGCCGGGAGCGCCCTGCTGGCGGGCAGGCGGGCAGGCGCCTGGGTGGCCATGGCGGGCGGGCATGCGCAGCTTGTCGTCTTGAACGTGCCCGCCGTGAACCCCATCCAGGCGTTGTCCAAGCTCCTCCAGGAGGAGCGCGAGCGCGTAGCGCGCCTGTGGGCCAAGCGCCTGCGCGCGGAGACGTATGAAGTGGAGGTCCCCGGCAGGGACCTCCGCGCGCCGCTGCGCCGGCTGCTGGATGAGCTGGCCCGGCTGCTCAGGGACCGGCCCGGCGATGCGGTGCGGCTCTGGCCGGAGGTGGTCCGCCCGCACGGGGCCTTCCGCTACAGCCAGAACTTCGACCCCGAGGACCTGACGCGCGAGTTCAAGTCCCTGGAAGAGGTGATGCTGTACGTCTACGCCCGCCGCAACGGGGGCTTCATCGAGCCGCAGGTGGCGGAGCTCGTCGCGGAGCTGGTGTGGGAGGCGGACGCGGCGGCGCAGGCGTCCTACGCGCGCATCCTGAAGACGGAGGAGGTCCGCTTCCGCGAGGCGGCGGTGATGGAGTCGGTGCTCAACCAGGTGGACGTGGGCATCCTGCTGGCGGAGGTGGATGGCACCGTCTCCTTCGCCACGCCGCCGGTGAGCCGCCTCATGGGCGTGCCCATGCGCGCGGTGGTGGGCGCCCGGGCGGCCAGCACCGTCACCCCCGTGCTGAACCAGGTGAACGCGCGTCACCTCACGGGCGAGCCCTTCAAGCTGGCGGACATGCCCTTCCTGCGCGCCCTCAAGGAGAAGGGGCCGGTGCGCGGGGTGATGATGGTGGTGGAGCGCCCCGGCGGTGACACCGCCACGCTGGAGCTGAGCGCCACGCCCGTCTGGGAGGAGGAGGGCGAGCTGGCCGGCGCCATCCAGACCTTCACCGACCGCACGGAGGCGGTGAACAAGACGAAGGCGCTCCAGAACGCGCACGGAGAGCTGCGCCGGTTGCAGGGGCGGCTGCTCCAGCGCACCCGCCAGCAGGCGCTGGGGCAGCTGGCCAGCGGCGCGGCGCACGCGCTCAACAACTTCCTCAACGTGCTGCGGCTGCGAATCACGCTGCTACAACGTGAGTTCAAGCCGGAGCACCTGGAGGCGCTCGACAAGACGGTGCAACAGATTGGCGAGCTGGTGGCGCGGTTGCAGGAGTTCAACATCCAGCGCACCCAGGAGCAGCTCACGGATGTCCCCGTGGACCAGACGGTGCGCGAGGCGCTGGAGCTGGCGCGCGGCGAGCTGGAGCAGCGCGAGCACCCGGTGTACGTGGACCTGGAGCTGGGAGGGCCCGGCAACGTGCGCGCGGACACGGGCTTCTTCCGCGAGCTGGTGGTGAACCTGCTGCTCGTCGCGCGCGACCGGATGGAGTCCGGCGGCCGGCTGTATGTCTCCACCCGCGCGGATGGCGCGTCGTGGCTGACGTTGCGCATCGAGGACGAGGGGGCCCCCTACGCGCCGGAGGAGCTGGCGCGCCTGTTCGACCCGCTGCGCAGGGACGCGGGCGCGCCCCAGCTGTCGTTGTTCCTGGCGGTGGCGCGGGCGCAGGTGGAGCGCTGGGGCGGCGAGCTGACGGCGGAGCTGCCCGCCTCGGGCAAGGGGGCCGCCTTCGTGGTGCGCCTGCCCCGCGCGCGTGAGGACGCCGCGGCCCTGGCGGCTCGCAGGGAGGCGCCGCGCACGGAGGTGATGCGGCCCGCGGGCCCCCGGCGCTTCCAGCAGACGCGCCGCGTGCTGGTGGTGGACGACGACCTGGACAACGCCCGGATGATGGCGGAGGTGCTGGGCGAGGAGGGCTACGAGGTGCAGGTGGCCCACAGCCCGGCGGTGGCGCTGGGGATGTGGGACCGGCGCCGCTACGACGCCGCGCTCCTGGACGCGGTGATGCCGGAGATGAGCGGGTGGGAGGTGGCGCGGGAGCTGCGCAAGCGCTCCCCCCAGGCGCTGCTGGCCATCGTCACCGGCATGGACGTGCGCGGGCAGAACCGCTCCAATCTCGCGCTGGTGGACGCGGTGTTCCGCAAGCCCATCGACGTGGGGGCGCTGGATGACTTCCTGGCGCAGGCCGACACCAGCTCCGCGGAGAACGGGCTCCCCGCGCAGGACGTGACGCCTCCCGCCTGAGCTCCCCGCTCCGGAGGGCGGGTGTCCCACGCCCCGCTGCTGGAGGCCCGGGAGGAGCACCCCGGTGCGGGGGCTCGCCGCGCGCTCGGCGGAACTGACCGGAGCCGTGGATTGCTTGCATCCTTCTCCCGTCATGCTTTGTCTGGCTTCGGGCGCGGCGTTTCCCGCCGCGTTGAACCATGGGGAGGCAGTGCGTGCGGGTGGATGACCTGTGCCTGGTGCTGGTGACCTCGCTGCTGCAGCAAGACGCTGCCCGGTGGCCCGAGCGGCTGGAGGTGCTGGAGAAGGAGCTGGGCGAGGGGTGGTCGCTGTGGCGGCTCGCGGTGCCTCGGACGTACTCGCTGGGGGTCCAGCCGCGGGATGGGCGTGAGCTCCCGTTGGCGGAATGGCTCGCGCAGCTCGCGAAGGCGGGGCCGTGCTCCGCGCGCGTGGTGGACTTCGGCGCGTGCGGCCCCGAGTCGCTCCCGGCCCACATCGCCGCCGCGTTCGCCAACACGGGAGGCCGGGTGCTGGAGGTGGCGTCGGGTGCGTCGCTTTCGCGCTTCCTCCTGCGGACGCACCCCAGCCGTCCACACCTGCTCACCCCGCGGCAGCTCGTGGACTTCGCGCGCGCGCAGCCACACGCCGACCGCGTCTTCGAGGCCTGGGCGGTGTCCATCTCGGAGAACAACGAGCTCAACGGCCGGCCCGCGGTGGCGGCACGGGACGTGGCCGACTACCTGTGCTCGCCGGAAGGCTACGTGCACTACGACCTGCGCGGCGGCGACCTGGTGGAAGCGCTCCAGTCCACCGTCCGCCGGCTGGGCGTTCAGGAGCATGTCCCCGAGTCGCTCCAGGCCTGCTTCTACACCAGCGACCCGGACGCGTTCCTGCGCGACATGATGCCTCCGGAGGAGCAGGCGGAGTACATCCCCTCCCGGGAGTTGCTCGGCCTCGGTGACACCACCACGCCCCAGCAGTTCGTTGACCTGGTGAACGCCCAGCCCTTCGCCCAGGACGCCTGGGCGCGCATCGTCCGGGACCAGAACCAGTTCCTGGCGGAGGGCGAGTCGCCTGTCACGGCGGAGGACTTCGAGGCCCGGCTCCGGGCGATGGCGCCGGATGGGCTCCGGTCCATGATGACCGGCAACCTGATGACGGCGCTGCAGAAGGCCAGCCGGGCGCATGGGACGGAGCTGGTCATCCCCGAGCCCTTGCGCGCATGCGTCACGCCCCCCTTCTCCCTGGAGGAGGACGCGGGGCATGTCCCGGGGAAGGACGTGCTGCGCCTCCAGTCCAATCCGGACGTGTACCAGGTGTTCCTGTTCGAGGCGCTCGGGGACGTTCCCGCTCCCACCGCGGCGGGTCCCTCCTGGGACGGCGCGAGGCACGACTTCGTCGAGGCGCTCCGGGAGGCCGAGCGCTTCGCGGCCGAGCAGGGGCTGGACTTCGTGAGTGCCTTCAAGCTGGCGCTCTTCGCGCTCGAAGGCCGGGCGCCTCGCTACGACGACCTCTCGCCGGAGCGGGTGCCGGCCTTTCTGGAGGCCGCGAAGGCCGCGGGGCTCGATGACTGGCCGGTGGAGGTCTTCGAGCGAAAGCTCGGCTCGCTGATGTTGTTCCAGTGCCTGGGGCTGTCCGATGCGAAGCTGCGCGGACTGCTCGCGTGCACGCTCTCCGACGTCTTTGGCGGCATGGGCTCGTGGAACGACCAGGCCTTCGAGACGTCCGAGGCTCAGCAGACCTACGACGACGTGTCGTCGCGGCTGTTCGCGGCGCTGGGCGCCTTCTTCGTCGCCACGCTCAACACGCCCTGAGCCCGAGGAGATGTTGACGGCACGGCGGCCGGTCCCCGGCTGCCTGCCCCTCCCTTGTGGCGGTACGCGGGGGTGGCCACCTGAGACGCAGGAGGACACCACCATGTCTCGCAAGATGATGGACTGCCGGGAGGCGCCCAGCGACATCCACTGCACGCTGACGATTGCCGGCGAGGAGGACGAGGTATTCCAGGCGGCCGTCTCTCATGCCGTCTCCGCGCATGGCCACGAGGACTCCCCCGAGCTGCGGGAGATGATTCGCGGGATGCTCAAGGAGGAGTCGTCCGTGGCCGGTGGGGGACGGCCCCTGTCCATGCAGGAGCCGCAGCAGCCGAGCCGCCACTGAGGAGAGGGGCGCTTCTGGTGGTTGGGTGGGCCCCGCGAGGGCACTAGATTCGCGCGGGTGAGTGCCCCCCTGAGCCTGGAGCGCGTCCGCCGGAAGGTGGAGGCGGGTGAGACGTTGAGCGACGCGGAGCTGGCCCTGCTCCGCGCCGAGGCGCAGCGCAGCCCCGGTCCCGCCCTGCGGCTGGCCCTGGCGCATGCCCTGGTCAACGCGGGCGCCGAGCGCGAAGCGCTGCCCCTGTTGGAGACCCTGCGGCGCGACTTCCCGCGTGACCTGCCCGTGCGGCTGGGGCTGGCGCGGGCCCTGCTGGGCCTGGAGCGCCACGGCGACGCGGAGCGGATGTTGAACGAAGTGCTCGCGCAGTCCCCGGGCGACCCCGAGGTGCTCAAGGTGCTGGCGGTGCTGGGGCTTCGGCGCGGGGAGACGGACAAGGCGCGCGCGTTCGTCGCGGATGCGCTGGCAAGGGACCCCTTCGACGCCGAGGCGCGGCTGCTGAAGGAGGAGCTGGAAGCCGTGGAGCTGTCCGCGCCTCCCGTCCCCCAGGAGCAGGTGCTGCGCCCGGAGTTCACCGCCGCGCTCACCGCCGCGCTGGGCCGGGCCGGGGTGCAGTTCCGGAGGCAGGGCAAGGACCTGCTCGTGAAGCTCGCCACGGGCGGCGTCGGGCGCGTCGACGTGGGCTCGCTGTATGCGGCGTATCAGGAGGCCCCGGGCGCGCAGGGTTTGACGGCCTACGCGGACGCGCTGGCGGCGCGGCTGGGCGGACTGTCCTCGGGCCTGGGGGCGGACGGCGAGGCGCTGGCGGCGCGCCTCCGCCCGGTGCTGCGCCCGCCTGACTTCGCGGGGCGGGCGGTAGGGGCGCTGCGCCGGCAGGGGCCCGCGGGGTTGGACGTCTTCTATGTCCTGGAGGACGCCGAGTTCGCGCGCTACCTGCCGGAGGCCGCGCTGGCACCCGCTGGACTCACGCCCGCGTCGGCGGACGCGGCGGCCTGGCGCAACCTGGCCTCGCGGCTGGCGCCGGTGCGCCCGGTGCTGGTGGACCAGGGCGAGGTCCGGCTGGCGGAGGCGCCCTCCGGCCTGTGGGCGGTGGCGGAGGGCGACGGCCATGACGCCGCGCGGCTGCTCGTGGCGCCGCAGCGGCAGGAGCTGTCGCGGCTCGTGGGCGAGGGCCCGCTGCGCGTGGCCCTGGGCCGGCGGGAGCTGGCGCTGGTGTGCCGTGAGTCGGACGCCGAGGCCTGCGCATCGCTGTCGCGGCTCGTGCCCTCTCCAGATGGAATCCCGGGCACCTTCCGCCTGACGGACGCGGGCCTGTCCCTGGTGTGAGCCGGCGTCAGCCCGCGGCGCCCGCGGGCAACTGGTCCACGAACACGACCTCGCGGTAGCCCAGCGTGAGCAGCAGCGCCCGCAGCGAGCGCTCCGCGGACTCCCGGGCGCGCCGCTGGAGGCGCCCGTCCGCGCGGACCTCCTGCTCGAAGGCGAGGCGGGCCTTCTCCAGCAACTGCGCGGTCTGCTCGCTGTCCAGGTTGGAGTCGATGACCTCCGTCTCTCCGGGGCGCAGCTCCACCTTCACCTCGAGCGGCGGCAGCACCACGGAGACGCGGGTGCCCGACACCTGGAGGTGGGAGCGGTCGAAGCGCTGGAAGTCGAAGCCCAGGTGCGCGTTCGCGAAGACGATGGCGCGGCCGTGGGGGTTCTGGAGCGCGTAGCGGGCCCAGTTCAGCACGTCCTTCCAGAGCGCGTCGGTGGCCGGCGGCTCGGGGGTGAACGTCACCTTCTTGTAGAGCGCGACCTCCAGCGTCTCCAGCCGCGCCACGTCCCGCATCTGCTGCACCACGGACGGCGTGTCGGGCAGGGATGGCGAGGCGGGCTTCATCGCCAGCCAGGCCCCCACCGCGCCGAGCATGGCACCCAGGACGACGGTGAGGACTCGCGAGAGGTGCGCCATGCCGCCAGTGTACCTCGCCTGCCGGCCGGCCCTCGCGCGCTCAGATGGAAGGCGCCAACAGGACGACCGAGTAGCCCACGGCCGTCCTGGCTCCAGGATTCTCGTAGGAGTGCTTCTGGTCTCCCCGGAACACCACCACGTCGCCGGGCTGGAGGAGGAAGCGCTCCCCGCTGGCGACGAGCAGCAGCTCCCCCGCCTCGCACGCGAGGTACTCCCGGGTGCCGGGCGTGTGGGGCACGCCGGTGATGCGGACCTGGGGCGGCAGCTCCACGCGGTCGAACTCCATGCCAGGCAGGGGGTCCGGCAGCAGCTTGCGCAGCATGCCCCCGCCGCGCATTCGCGTGGGGAGGGAGGCGCGGGGGTAGTGCCGGGCGCTGGCCCGGGGCTTCGCGATGAGCTCCTCCAGCGACACCTGGAGCGCGGCGGCCACGCGGTGCAGCACGGACAGCGTGGGGTTGGCCGCGCCGGACTCCAGGTGGGCCCAGGTGGCGCGCGGCACACCGGCGAGCCGGGACAGCTGCGCCTGGGTGGCGCCGCGCGCCTCGCGGAGGGAACGGATGTTGCGGGCCAGCCTGCCTGGCAGGTCATCGTCACTCATGGATGGGCAGTCTGCCAAGCCCTTGTCCCGGGTGCCAATGTGGTGGCACGCGCCGCTGTCGCTATTGGAGCTGCGTGGGCTCCAGCTCCACCTTCACCCAGCCGGGCTTGCGCGCGTCGAAGTTGCGGTATGCGTCGATGGCGCTGCCCATGGGCTCCACGTGGGACAGGATGGCCGTGGGGTCCACGACGCCGGTGCGCACCAGCTCCAGCAGCTTGGGGATGTACTTGCGGTGGTTGCAGTTGCCCATCTTCATCGTGAGGTTCTTGTTCATCGCCATGCCGATGGGGAATGTGCGCACCTGCTGCGGGTAGACGCCGATGATGGACAGCGTGCCCGCTTTGGCCAGCCCCTCCACGGCCCACAGCAGGGCCTGCGCGGGGGCGTCGCCGGGCACCCAATTGTCGCCCTTGGGGTTCGTCTTGGGCGCGGCCTCCTTCACCTCGCGCTTGAACTCGGCCTTCGCGTCGTGCGCCTTCTTCGCCGCGGGGCCGTGGTGCGGGTGCATGGCGTCCACGCCCACCGCGTCGATTGCGCGGTCCACGCCGATGCCGTTGGTGAGGCGCTTGAGCGTCTCGAGCGGGTCCTCCTCGTCGAAATTGATGACCTCGGCGCCCTGGGCTCGCGCCAGCTCCAGCCGGTCCTCGTGGCAGTCGATGCCGAAGACCCGGCCGGCGCCCAGCAGCTTCGCGCTGACGATGGCGAAGAGGCCCACGGGGCCGCAGCCGAACACCGCCACCGTGTCACCGGGTTTGATCTCCGCCAGCTCCGCGCCCATGTAGCCGGTGGGGAAGATGTCGGAGATGAGGATGGCCTGCTCGTCGGTGACGCCCTCGGGAATCCGCACCAGGCCCACGTGCGCGAAGGGCACGCGCACCTTCTCCGCCTGCATGCCGTTGAAGCCCCCCGTCTCCTGGGGGCCGCCGAAGAAGGCGGTGCCCGCGCTGGGGCCGTTGGGGTTGGCGTCGTTGCACTGCGCGTAGTAGCCGGAGCGGCAGTACACGCAGTTGCCGCAGGCGATGGTGGAGGGGATGACCACCCGGTCCCCGACGTTGAGGTTGCGGACGTCGTCCCCCAGCGCCTCGACGACGCCCACGCCCTCGTGGCCGAGGATGGTGCCCTGCTTCATGCCCGGCAGGGTGCCCCGAATCATGTGCAGGTCGGTGCCGCAGATGGCGCTCGCCGTGAGCCGGACGATGGCATCCGTTGGCTGCTCGATTCGAGGCTCCGCCACGTCGTCGAGCCGGATGTCCCCAATCCCATGGAATACGACTGCCTTCATCGCGTGCGCTCCTGCCCCCTCGGGGCCCTGAATCCAAGACGTAGAAGGGCCTGCGCGGAAGCAGGCCCGCGTGACTTGGAGCGTGGGCATCGGCCCGGATGGGGGCAAAGCGCGGGGCCTGCTCTTCCGCTGGGCGGCCGGCGGAGCGGGGACTAGCGGCCTGAGGTCTGGTGGACGTGGAAGGTGAGCTGCTTGCCAAAGACGCGGCGGAAGTTCAGCACCTCGCGGTCCGCGTTCCACAGCTCCAGGTCCATGGGGTGGCGCGTGTGCAGGTGCAGCGCCACGCCGTCACGGCCGTTGGTGGCCTTGAAGCCCTTGAGGGGCTGGTGGTGGCTGAGGTCCAGCGAGTTGGCCACGCGCAGCAGGGTGGCGAGCTTGCGCACCAGCCGGGCCTCGGCGGGGGTGAGGCCGGCCATGCCGGCGTGCGCCAGCTCTGGCGGGCTGCGCCGGTGGTAGCGGGCGATGCGGGCCACCAGCTCGCGCTCGCGGTCCGAGAGGCCCGGGAGGTCGGCGTAGCGGATGAGGTAGTAGGAGTGCTTGTGGTGGCGCTCGTAGCTGACGGCGTGGCCCACGTCGTGGAGCAGGGCGGCCACCTCCAGGAAGGGGCGCACCGACAGCGGGAGCTGGTGCAGGGCGGCGAGGTTGTCGAAGAGGGTGAGCGACAGCCGCGCGACCTGGCGGGCGTGCTTCTCGTCGAAGTAGAAGCGCTTGCCCATGGCGAGGGCGGCGTCCGCGAGGCTGGGGTCCTCGCGGTGCTCGTCCTGGCGGTAGAGCAGGTCCACGAGGATGCCGTCGCGCAGGCCGCGGTTGACGACGCTGACGGCCTCCACGCCCAGGTGCCTGGCCACGCCCTCCAGGATGACGGCGCCGGAGACGATGATGTCCGCGCGGCGCGGGTCGAAGCGCTTGCGGCGGCGCTCGGGCGGCATCTGCGCGAGCGCGTCCACCGTCTGGGACAGCTGGCGCACGGTGGCGTTGCCGCTGCTCTCGGAGGCGGCGAAGGACACCACGGCGTTGATGGTGCCGGAGGAGCCGAGCGCCACGCGCGGCAGGTCGGACACCGTGGGCGGCAGCGTCTTGTGGAGCACCTCGGAGACGAAGCTGCGCATGAGGCGCAGCTGCCGGGGCGGCACGGTGCGCGAGGCGTCGAAGACCTCGGTGAGGCGCACCGAGCCCAGCGCGAGGCTCCAGAGGTTGTCGGGCTTCTCGCCGGTGGCGGTGGCCACCTCGGTGCTTCCGCCGCCGATGTCGATGAGGAGCGAGCGCGTGCTGGGCGGCTTGCGGTGGAGCACGCCCAGGCAGATGAGGCGGGCCTCCTCCTTGCCGCTGACGACCTCCAGGTTGAGGCCGGCTTCCTCGCGCACGCGGCGCACGATGTCGTTGCTGTTCTTCGCCTCGCGCATGGCGCTGGTGGCCACGGCGCGCACCTGGGCCTTGTGGCGGCGGCAGAGGGCGGCGTAGCGGCGCAGGGTGGATAGCAGGCGCTCGGCCGTCTCTTCAGGCATGGAGCCGGTGGCGAAGACGCCCTCGCCGGGGCGGATGGCGTCGCGCTCCTGATGCAGGGTTGCGAGCGAGCCGTCCGCATCCGGGCGGGCGAGCTCCAGGCGGACGGCGTTGGTGCCCACGTCAATGGCGGCGAGGACGGGCTGCTGCTGGGCGCGAGGAGGCATGAGGGGTTCTGGGCGGGAGTGTACGGGCACTGGTCATCAGGTGCAGCGGGAACCGCACCGGCAGTCCACCCTCGGATGTGACGCGCGCGTAGCGGCCGCTAGGCGAGGAAGCGGCGCTCCCAGCGTCGCCGCGCCTCCTCCCCGGCGCCTACCGCTTCCGCCGTCGCCCCATGAAGCTGGCGAACCGCTCCGCGAAGCGCGCGACGGCGAGCCCCACGATGTCCAGCAGCCACTGCTGGAGCCCCGAGCGCGCGCAGTCCTCCAGGAACACCCGCCTCGCGCAGCGCAGGTGCTTGTCCAGCCACCGCTGGGCCTGCGCCGCCACACAGGGCTCCTCCACCTCCACCAGCGTCTCCAGGTTCACCAGTGACAGCGGGTCCAGGTTGAAGCTGCCCACCAGCAGCTTCGTCCCATCCACCAGCGCCGCCTTGGCGTGCAGCGTGGACGCCGTCCACTCGTGGATGCTCACCCCGGCGCGCAGGAAGTCGCGATACAGCCGCATCGTCGCCGCGCGCGCGAACATCACGTCACTGCGCCCGGCCAGCATCAGCCGCACCTTCACGCCCCGCCGCGACGCGCGCTTGAGCGCCCGCACGAAGCCCGGGTCCGGCAGGAAGTACGCGTGCGCCAGCACCACCTCGTGCCTCGCGCCGTCAATCGCCTGGAGGTACCGCTTGCGCAGCTGGTGCCCGCCGCCGAAGCCCGACAGGAACAGCTTCACCGCGCCCGACTCCAGCGCGGAGGCGCCGGCATGCAGCGAGGCCCCGAGCTGCCGGCAGATGTCTCCCCGCAGCTCCAGCGCCAGGTCCGCCCAGCCCGGCGTGTCGCCTTGGGCCGCGTAGGCATCCCCGATGTTGATGCCCCCGAGGAACGCCACCGCGTCATCGACCAGGAGGAGCTTCCGGTGGTTGCGCCACGAGCGGCCGGTGCACAGCGAGGTGAGCGGGTTGTACACGCGCACCTTCGCTCCAGCGGCGGTCAGCGTCTCCGTGAGGTAGCGGCTGGTGCCGATGCTGCCCCAGCCGTCCACCACCACCTTCACGGCGACGCCTCGCCGTGCCGCGGCCACCAGCGCGTCGAGGAACTGCGCGCCAATGGCGTCCCGCTCGAAGGTGTAGACCTCCAGGTGCACCCGGACCTTCGCGGAGGCGATGGCCTCCAGCATCCGCGGGTAGGCCTCCGTGCCGCCGTCCAGCAGGGTGAACCGCTCCGCGCGGGCTTCATCCGGCGGGAGGAAGTCCGCGGGGGCGTTCAACCGCGGCAGTGAGGCTTCGGCGCGCATGGGCGCCCACCACCCTACCGTTCCCGGCGCGTCCACGGGACGGCCTCACCGTGATGCGGGCACCCTCCCGGGGTGGTGGGCCGTCACCTCCCGTCGTGCTTGCGGGCGCCCTTGCCCTTGCCCTTGTGCTTGCACTCGGTGCCGTCCCAGTACTGGCTCGGGTGGCAGTGCTTGCTGCTGCGTTTGGACTTCTTCGACTTGAGCGGACGCGTCTCGTGGTGGTGGTGGCTGATGCAGCCACTGAAGGTGAAGAGCGCGAGAACGGGGAGGAGGAAGCGGGCTTTCATCAGGCGGGGCCAGGACATGTTTTTTCCGACCCCGCATGGCGGCGAGCGGCCACGCTCCCCATCGACGCTGTGCGCGCGCTTCGATAGCCTGCGCGCCGTGCCTCCTGCTGCGAAGCCCGTTCGTCATCGGAAGATTGGTGCCTACCGTGTCCTCGGAGAGCTGGGACGTGGTGGCATGGCCCTGGTGTACCGGGGCCTGCACGAGATGCTTCAGCGCGAAGTCGCCATCAAGGAACTGCTCCCGGATGGCCAGCGCGACCGGGAGACGCTGTCGCGCTTCCGGCGCGAGGCGCTCGCGCTCGCGGCCTTCCGCCACCAGAACATCGTCACGCTGTATGACATGGTGGAGAAGAACGAGAGCCTCTTCATGGTGATGGAGCTGGTGGACGGCCCCACGCTCCACGCGCTCATCAAGGAAGGCCCGCTGCCGGCCGACGTCACCGGCGTCATCGCCGCGCGCATCGCCAGCGCGCTGGACCACGCGCACTTCCGCCACATCATCCACCGGGACCTCAAGCCCGCCAACGTCATGCTCACCAAGTCCGGCGAGGTGAAGCTGATGGACTTCGGCATCGCCAAGGACGTGGGCATGGAGGCGCTCACCCAGCAGGGCATGGCGGTGGGGACGCCGTCGTACATGTCCCCGGAGCAGGTGACGGGCGTGCCGGTGGATGGGCGCACCGACATCTTCTCGCTCGGCGTCCTGCTCTACGAGGCCCTCTCCGGCGCGCGGCCCTTCCACGGAAAGACGGCGGGCGAGGTCTTCGCGAAGATTCGCGACGGCAAGTACACGCCGCTCTCCAGGGTGGCGCCCAACGTCCCCGCGCCGCTGGTCCGCATCATCCAGCGGGCCATGGAGGTGAGGCCGGAGGACCGCTTCCCCGACGCCGCCGCCATGCGCCGCGAGCTGGACGTCTTCCTCGCGCAGGAGGTGCAGGTGTCACACGCGGCCCTGCTGGTGGCCTTCCTGCGCCACCGACAGAAGCTGACGGAGACGGAGGCCCAGCAGCTCATGCGGCCGCACGAGCTGGACGCCGCGGTGGAGGTGTTCGACACGGGCCGCGCCCGTCAGGGTGGCAAGCTGAAGTGGGCGCTGGCCGCCGCCATCGCGCTGATGACGGCGGCGGGCACGGGCCTCTACTTCACCCAGGCCCAGTGGGCGCCGCTGGTGGAGCAGCTCACCCGCTGAGCCCTGGCGTCGCTCAGGACTTCGGCTTCTCGTGTGTGACGGTGACGATGGTGCCGATGCCGCCGCGCACGAAGAAGTCGCCCACCACGGTGAGCTTGCGCGGCTGGATGGCCTTGATGATGTCGTCCGCGATGGTGTTGGTGACCTTCTCGTGGAAGGCCCCCTCATTGCGGTAGGCCCACATGTAGAGCTTGAGGCTCTTGAGCTCGATGCAGCGCTGGTCCGGCACGTACGTAATCTTGAAGCGTGCGAAGTCCGGCTGGCCGGTGAGCGGGCAGAGGCAGGTGAACTCCGGGCAGTCGAACGCGATTTCGTAATCGCGCTCGGGGGCCGGGTTGGGGAAGGTCTGCAGTTCCTTGGACGGCTGCGAGGGCATGATGCTGTCGTCTACCACACCAACGCCGTGTGTCATCCCTCCTGTGGATGTCCGCCTGCCAACGCGGCTGGCCTCCGGCAGGGGTGAATCCGGGGGGCACCCCCGTTGCCGTCCTGGCGGGGGCCCATAATCCAGGGGCGTCACCTCCCACCGCCCGAGCACATGCCGCTTCCTCCCGACGTCGAAGATGCATTCTCGTGCCTTCCGCTGGCCCTGGTGCGCGTCGGGCCGGACCTGCGCGTGCAGTGGTGCGAAGAAGGGTTCGCCCACAAGACGGGGGTGGCGCTGCACGCCGGGAGCGACCTGCGGGATGCGCTGGAGCGGACCCGGAGCCTGGACGCGCTGGTGCGCGCCATCCAGGAGGGGACGCCGCACGCGGGGCACGTCATCACCCGGGCGCTGCGGCAGGTCCGGTTGCAGGTGAAGCCCGCCTCGACCGGCGAATCGGCGGGCGTCTGGCTGGTCGTGGAGCCCTCGGGCGTGGACGACGAGGGGGCCTTCTCGCAGGCCGTGCAGGAGATTGCCCGCTCCGTGGGCGAGACGCTGGAGGTGGACAGCGTCTGCGCAGCCGCCGTGGTGGCGCTGGTCCGCTGCGCCCACGTGCGCCGCGCCGAGGTCTTCCTCTGCGAGGAGGAGGGCGGTGCCCTGCGCCGGGTGGCGGTGTCGGACCTGGCGGGCTCGGAGGCGCCCGAGGCGAGCTTCGACTCGCAGGCGGACCCGTTCCGGCAGGCGCTGGCGCTGCGCCAGGCGCAGCTGGGCATCCAGCGAGGCTACGGGGACTCCATGGGGTCCATCTTCGCCGCGGTGCCGCTGTGCGCGCCGCGCCGGACCGTGGGGCTGCTGCTGCTCTACAAGGAGCCGGGGACGTCCTTCTCCGTGCGGGAGCTGGACTTGTGGAGCGCGGCGGCGAACCAGCTGGCGGTGGCGGTGGAGAACGCGCGCCTGCTGCGCGAGGCGAAGGCGGCGCTCCAGGTCCGCGAGGAGTTCATCTCCATCGCCAGCCACGAGCTGAAGACGCCGCTCACCCCGTTGAAGCTGGGCCTCTACACCATGGAGCGGCGCCTGGCGTCGGGCCAGCCGGTGGAGCTGGCCACGGTGCTCAAGTCCAAGCGGCAGGTGGACCGGCTGGTGGGGCTGGTGGATGACCTGCTGGACGCGTCGCGCCTGGACGCGGGGAAGCTGGCGCTGGACCTGGCGCCGCTGGAGGTGGGGCAGCTGGTGGCGGAGGTGGTGGACCACTTCCGCGCCGCCTTCGAGCGGCCCTTCTCCGTGGAGGTGCCCCGCGAGCGCGTCTGGGTGCGGGGCGACCGGGACCGGCTGGAGCAGGTGCTGGTGAACCTGCTGGAGAACGCCCACAAGTACAGCGCCTCGGACGAGCCCATCGTCGTGACGGTGGAGCGCTCCCACAGCGAGGCGCGCATCCACGTGAAGGACCACGGCATCGGCATCCCGGGCGCGGACCAGTCGCGGGTGTTCCAGCGCTTCTACCGGGCGCGCAACGTGTCGCACCGCAACTTCGGGGGGCTGGGCCTGGGGCTCTTCATCAGCCACTCCATCGCGCGGCTGCACGGGGGCGGGCTCGCGATGTGCAGCGCGGAGGGGCAGGGCAGCACCTTCACGGTGGGGCTGCCGCGTATGGCGCCGCACGACGTGAAGCGCCTGCCGCACCGGCTGCTGCTCCTGGACGAGGACCGGGCCCAGGAGGCCGCGGCGGAGCGGGTGCTGCTCGCGGAGGGGTTCGAGGTGCTCACCGCGCGCGACGGCGCCGAGGCGCTGCGGCGCGCCACCCACCTGCCCGTGGACCTCATCGTCCTGTCCACCAGCGCGACGCAGGGGCAGACGGGCGTCTTCCTGGAGACCTTCGCTACGCTGCCCCGTGCGCGGCCGGTGCCCATCCTGCTGGCCGGCGATGAGCGGCCCTGGTGGGCCCAGGAGGGCACGTCGCTGTGCACGCGCCCGTACCGTCCGGAGGAGCTGCTGGCGCGGGTGCGCAACGTCCTCTCCGTGGAGCGGCGTGCTCCGGGGGAGGGGCCGTTCGACCTGCTCAGCTCCCGTTCGTGAGGACGCGGAAGTCGGTGGGGACGACGCCCGCGCGCGCCAGGGCCTCGCGGGCGCGAGGGTGGAGGAAGGTCTCCAGCTCCACCTCCCGCTGGGCCGCGTAGCCGCTCTTCAGCGTCTCCGGCCGGTAGCCCGGGTGGCACATCAGCTCGATGACGCCGTCGCGGGGCAGGGCGGCGAGCTGGGACTCGAAGCGCTCCAACGTCCAGTAGGGCTCCGCGCCCGCGTCGCCCAGGAAGTGCGCGTTGGTGGCGACGCCGTGGGACGCCAGTGCGCGCCGCATCTCCGGGTGGATGGAGCGCACCGGCGCGCCCACGCTTCGTGCGGCCCGGGTCAGTCCCTCCAGCACGCCCGCATGCAGGTGCAGGTGCTTGTGTACGTCCACGTGCGTGGCGGGCTGGCCCAGCAGGCCCGCGAGCCGCGCGAGCTGGGCGAAGGTCTCCGCTTCCACCACGTCCGCGGGGAGGCTGCTCGCGCGGGCCTCCACGAAGCCGCCGTCCTCGCCGAGCAGCGCGCGCGGGAAGCCGCTCCACACGGGCGCTCCCCGGGCGAGGTTGAGGTGCAGGCCGATGGCGAGCCCCCGGGACTCGCGCGCGGCGGCCTCGGACCAGGGCGTGTTCACCATGAAGGTGGCCGAGGAGACGACGCCCTCGCGCATGGCGCGGAGGATGCCGCGGGTGACGGCCGGGTCGTAGCCCAGGTCATCGGCGTTGATGATGAGGGCGGGGGAGGTCATGTCGGTGCGCTCCTCGCGAGGCTGGGGCCTAGGGCCGGGGGCGGGCCTTGAAGAACATCCACGCCTCGCGCGTGGCGTCCAGGTGGGGCGTGCCCTGGTTGAAGTCCGTGAAGCCGGGCCACGCATGCAGGCCGCCCTGCACGGTACACAGCGAGGCGGTGGCCGTTCGCGGCGTGCAGTCGGTGGCGGCGGTGCAGGCGCTGTCGCCCTGCTGGTACGTCTCCACGGTGGGGCCCACGCAGCCATTCCGCTCGGCCCAGCGCCGCACGGACGCCTCCGCGGACGGGTAGGCGCCGCCGAAGAGGCCCAGGTTGTCGCCGCCGTCGTAGCGGATGACGGAGTCGCCCGTGCCGTGGATGTGCAGCACGGGGACGGGGCGCGACGGGGTGCAGGTGCTGACGCCCTCCATGCCCGCCACCGGGGCGACGGCGGCGAAGCGGCTCGCGCGCTCACAGGCCAGCCGGTACGAGAAGAAGCCGCCGTTCGAGAAGCCGGTGGCGAAGGTGCGGCGCGTGTCCACGCACACGCGCGTATCCAGGTCCGCCAGCACGGCGTCCACGAAGCCCACGTCGTCCACCTTGGCGGACCGGGAGGGCCCGCAGCACCCGCCCGCGTTCCAGCCCCGGCTGGTGCCGTCACTCCCCCGGCCGGAGATGTCCGAGGCGCTGAGCCCCCGGGGATACACCGCGAGGAAGCCCTCCGCATCGGCCAGGGTGGAGAGGCCCGTCAGCCCCTCCATCTCCAGCTCATTGGAGCCGAAGCCGTGGAATGCCAGCACGGCGGCGGTGGGCCGGGTGGCGTCGTAGCCCGCGGGCACGTGGACGCGGTAGTGACGCGTGCGCCCGTCGTGCTCCACCGTCCAGTCATGGGTGCCGGGCCCGGCGGTGAGGCCGGTGCAGGCCGTGCGCTCTGGGACCGTGGGCTCCCCTTTCGCCGGGGCGATGATGCCGGCGTCCTGCTCGGCCGCGCGCGAAGTGTTCGAGGACGAGCACGCCGTGGCGCTGGCGAGCAGGAGCCCGAGGGCGAGGCGGGGACGGTGAGGACGCATGGCCTGGAGGTTAATGGGCGTGGGCGGGCGTGGCTTGGAGGAACGGGGGCGGCGCGCGAAGTGTCCGCGTCACTTCACGGCGAGGCACTCCGCGGCCAGGGCCTCGGCGCGCGTGGGGAATCGCTCGGCCAGCGCGCGCTTCGCCTCCGCGACGCCCGCGGTGTTGCCGGTGTGGGCGTGGAGCTGGCAGCGGGAGGCGAGCGCCCGTGGGTCCTCGGGCGAAAGCCGGTCCGCTTCGAGGTAGGCGCGCTCGGCGCCCGGGGTGTCGCCCTGCCGGAAGAGGACGGCCCCCAGGTAGTAGTGCGCCACGGCGAGCCGGGCGTCCTTGCGGAGCGCGCGCTTGAGCAGGCTGGCGGCCTCGTCCACGCGCTGCTGGCGGAAGCGCACGAAGCCCAGCTCGGCGAGGCTCGCGGCGTCGTCGTTCGTGCGCGTCCAGGCGGAGAGCACGGTGGCTGCTTCGTCCAGCCGGCCACTCTGCGACAGGAGCAGGCCGTAGCGGGGCGTCACCTGGGCCGAGCGCGGCTGGAGGCCATGCGCCGTGGCCAGCGCGGCCAGCGCGCCGGGCAGGTCGCCCTGCCGCTCCCGCAGCTCGGCCAGGGCCAGGGAGGGGCGGAGGTCCTTGGGGGCCAGCGAGGTGGCCCCCTCGATGGCGCGCTCGGCGCGCTTGCCCAGGCGCAGCTCCGTGGCTGCGCGGGCGGCGAGGAGGTGCGCCTCGATGTCCTGCGGGAAGCGCGCGACGAAGCCCTCCGCCAGCGCCAGGGCCTGGGCGTGTGCGCCGGCTTCGAGCAGCAGCGCGCCGGCGCGGCTCAGCTCCTCCGCGCTCGCGCGTTCATCCGCCCCCAGGCCCTTCAGCGCGGCGGCCTTCGAGCCCGGCGTGGTGGCGCGCTCCGCCTGGGCCAGCCGCTCGGCGGGAGGCAGCGCGGGGCGCGTGAGGAACCACGCTGCGCCCGCGATGACAGCGCCCACGGCGAGCGCTCCCACGACGAGCGGCGCGCGCCGTGAGCGCCGTGCGGGGCCTGCCCCTGGCGCAGCGGTGGACGCGGCGGGAGGGGCTTCGGGCTCAGCGCCCTGCGCGGGGAGGGGCTGGGCGCTCCGGTGCGCCTGCCGCACGGCGCCCGCGACGGTCTCGGCGTTGGGGTTCGTGGTCCGGGAAACGCGCGGCCACTCCGGTGGGACGTCTACGGCGCCGAGGATGGGGCGCGCGTGCGGAGGCGGCGTGCTTCCATGGGACGGGTCCGCCAGCCGCGCACGGCGCAGGGCCAGCCGCTTGGGGTCGCGGTCTGGGGGGAACAGCGAGTCCACGTACGCGGCCAACTGCTCGGCCGAGGCAATCTCCGCGGCGCCACCCACGGCCTCGATCGCGACGATGAAGGACTCGAGGCTGTCGAAGCGCGCGGCCGGGTCCCTGGCGAGCGCGGTGAGGCACACGCGCTCCAGCGCCGCGGGCACGGACGGGTCGAACGCGGTGGGGGGACGGGGGCGGCCCTCGGCGATGCGTCCCAGGACCTCGTCCGCGGAGAGGCCGGTGAAGGGCCGGCGTCCACAGAGCTGCTCATAGAGCATGACGCCCGCGGCGAACAGGTCCGCGCGGTGGTCCACCGGCTTGCCGGCAATCATCTCCGGCGACATGTAGAAGAACTTGCCCTTGAGGACGCCGGGCTCCGTCCCCGAGCCGAGCGCATCCGCCTTGGCGATGCCGAAGTCGATGACCTTCACCGCGCCGTTCACGCCCACGTGGATGTTGTCGGGGGTGAAGTCGCGGTGGACGATTCGCAGCGGGCGCCCGGCCTCGTCCACGGCGCGATGCGCCGCGTCGAGCCCACGGCAGGCCTCCACCAGCACGCGCAGCGTGATGCCCAGCGGCACGCGCTGTCCGTGCTCGGCGGCTTCCTGGCGCAGCTCCGCGAAGGAGCGGCCCTCCAGCAGCTCCATGGCGATGAAGGGCTCCTGGCCCTCCATGCCCAGCTCGATGATGGTGACGACGTTGGGGTGCCGCACCTGCGCGGTGATGCGCGCCTCGTTGAGGAACATCTGCACCACGCGCCGGTCCGATGCCAGGTGCGGCATCAGGCGCTTCACGGCGACAGCCGGTCCTCGGCGTCCGTCGTCGTCGATGCCGCGTCCCAGGTACACCTCCGCCATGCCGCCTGTCGCGATACGCGCGGACAGTCGGTAGCGACCCACCTGATAGGGGTTCTGCTCCGGCTCCACAGTGCGCGCAGTCTACGTGTAGGCGTGCGTCCGCGCACAGTGTTGTGACCATTACGGCGGGTAGGAGTCCGCTTGCTGCGCACTCGCGTATGGAAGCGACAGTGTTAACGTCTGGCCTGTTTCATGGGCCTGGCGGGAGGTGGCCCTGACACACGCACGCGCTGCGTCCGGAGGGATGGTTGGGCACGGTCCTCAAGGGTGGTCTCGTCGTCGAACTGGAGCCGGCGCTGGTCGAGCGTGTGGACTTGCGCATCGAGGGAGAGCGCATCGTCGCCCGCGGGCCGGACCTGACGCCCGGCGCGGACGACGAGGTGGTGACGTTGTCGGGCAAGCTCGTCTTCCCGGGGCTGGTGAGCGCGCACCACCGGCTGAATGCGGTGCTGGGCCGGGGCATGCCGCGCCCCGCGCTGGAGACCTACCAGGAGATTCTCGAGCAGGTGGTCTGGCCGTACGAGAACGCGCTCGACCTGGACGCGGTGCAGGTGGCCGCGTGCGCCGGTGGCCTGGAGGCGCTCCAGTGCGGCACCACCACCGTGTGCGACCTGCACGCGTCGCCCAACGCGGTGTCGGGCTCGCTGGTGCGGGTGGCGCGCGGGCTCCACGAGGTGGGCGTGCGCGGCGTGCTCGCCTACGCGGTGTCGGACCGCATGGGCGCGCTCGGCCGGGAGGAGGGGCTGGAGGAGACGGTCAGCTTCGCGAAGAAGGCGAAGGGACGCTTCCGCGGACAGGTGGGCGCGGGGGCCAGCTTCACGCTCGGGCCGGACGCGCTGACGGGGCTGGCGGAGGCGCTCACGTCGCTGGGCACCGGCGCGCTGCACCTGCCGCTGGCGGAGGACCCGCTCGATGAACGCCTGTCCAACGAGAACTACGGCGCATCGCCGGTGTCGCGCCTGCTGGAGGCCGGCCTGCTGTCGCCCAAGAGCCAGCTCGCGCACGTGGGCCACCTGGACTGGGCGGCCCTGGCGCAGGTGATTGCCACCGGCGCGTGGCTGGTGCACACGCCGCGCGCCAACCAGGGCCTGGAGGTGGGCTACGCCCCGGCGCTGAAGTTCGGCGCGCGGGCCACGCTGGGTGCGGACGGCGTGTCCGCGGACCTGTTCGCGGAGGCGCAGGCGGCGTACCTGCGCTCGCGCGAGGCGGGACAGCCCATCGACGTGCTGCGCTACCTGGCCAACGGGCACCGCATGGCGTCGCAGATGTTCGACGCCTCGGTGGGGCCGATGCGCGAGGGCTCGCTCGCCGACCTGCTCATCCTGGACTACCTGCCCGCCACGCCGCTCACAGCGGAGAACCTGGCCTGGCACGTGGTGTTCGGCCTGGGCAGCCGGCACGTGGAGGCGGTGATGGTGGACGGGGTATGGCGCATGTGGGCGCGCAGGCCGCTGTCGGTGAGCCCCACGGTGGTGGCCGAGCAGGCGCGCGAGGCCGCGTCGGCCGTCTGGGCCCGCATGGCGGAGGCGGCGAAGTAGGCGCGGCCTTGCCCCGCGGGCGCGAAGTCCTGTCTAGTCCGCCGCATGCTCGTGCCATTGCTCGTTGCGGGACTCTTCAGTGGTGCCATTCCCCAGGCCGGTGAGACGGCGCCGGACTTCACGGCGAAGGACTCGGCCGGCAACGTCTACACGTTGTCGGAGATGGTGAAGAAGGGGCCCGTCATCCTGGCCTTCTTCCCCAAGGCCTTCACGGGCGGCTGCACCCGGGAGCTGAAGGCGTACCGTGACCGCTACGCGGACGTCGAGAAGGCGCAGGGTCAGGTGCTGGCCATCAGCATGGATGACGCGGAGGCGCTCGCGCGCTTCAAGGCCGACCTGAAGGCGCCCTTTCCCTTCATCCCCGACCCGGAGGGACAGGTCGTCTCCGCGTACGACGTGAAGATGCCGCTGCTGTCGCTGCCCAAGCGGTACACCTTCGTCGTGGGCGAGGACCGGAAGATCCTCAAGGTCGAGTCCGGCAACGACGCCATCGACCCCAACGGCGCGATTGTCGCGTGCCCGCTGCGCAAGCCCGCGAGCGCGAAGCCCGACGGCGCGAAGCCCGCGGACGCGAAGTAGCGCGCTTCACGGCGGCGCGCGCCGGCGGCTGTCGAAGACCTGGGCGGGCGCGCCGTCGATGAAGGTGTCCTCGAAGTAGCCCCCCGTGTACTCGTCGATGACGCGCCGCCAGAAGGCGGTGGCCGCGCGGTTGGCGGGCAGCTGCGACACCTCCCAGACGCCGGGGAAGCGGTCGAACACGGCCCTGGCGGCGAGCCGCCCCAACCCCTGCCGCCGCTCGCCACGCAGGATGAAGAACTCGCTCATCCGGTAGTCCCGCCCGGGCGTCATGTACGGGAAGGGGGACTGGCCCACGAAGGCGAAGCCCACCACGCGGCCCGCCCAGCGCAGCAGCAGGGGGTGGACCTCCGGCGCGGGAATCAGCCACGTGGGCAGGAAGTCCGGCCGCCAGCGCCCCTGCACGTCCAGGCTGTACTCGACGCCGAACTCGCTCAGGTCGTGGAGGTAGAGCGGGTAGAGGTTTCGCAGCAGCGTGTGCTCGGACGGAGTCGCTCGGAGAATCTCCATGGAGGGCCTCACGTGCCCCCAGCATGTCCCTTCGCGCGCCCGCCGGCCAGGACATCCAGGGAATTCGCGTAGGCGCGGCGGACGGACGAAGAGGGGCCCGGGTGGAGCCTCACCTCCCATCCATCGGATGCCGTGCAGGGACGCGGTGCGACGGGGCAATCCTCGTGTGAAGGGGCTTGCCCTACGTTGCCCACCACGGAGCCGGGGCGGGGTGGGGGGCCACATGAAGAGTCGGCGGATGCACATCGCGAGCGAAGCGGAAGGGCTGCACACCGATGCCGCGCCAGGCGAGGGCGGCACGCGCTTCTCGGGGAACGTCGCCATCTCCCACCGCGTGCGGCGGGTGCTGATGACGGCCGACGCCGTGGGGGACGTCTGGACGTACGCACTGGAGCTGACCCGGGCGCTGGCGCCGCATGGCGTGGAGGTGACGCTGGCGACCATGGGGGCGCCGCTGTCCCGAGGGCAGTGGGCGGAGGCGCGTGGCATCCCGAGCCTCGCCATCGAGGAAGGCCGCTTCCGGCTGGAGTGGATGGACGACGCGTGGGACGACGTGCGGGCCGCGGGGGACTGGCTGCTCGACCTGGAGCACCGGCTCCGCCCGGACGTGGTGCACCTCAACGGCTACGCGCACGGCGCGCTGCCGTGGCTGCGGGGGCCCCTGGTGGTGGGGCACGCCTGCCGGCTGTCATGGTGGCGGGCGGTGCGGGGCGAGGAGGCGCCGCCGCGGGAGGACCGCTACCGCGAGGCCGTCACCGCGGGCCTGCGCGCGGCGGGCCGGGTGGTGACGCCCAGCAGGGACCTGCTCGCTTCCCTCCAGGCGCACTATGGGCCGCTGGCCGGCGCGGAGGTCATCCCCCACGCCCGGCGCGCGGACCGGGCGACGCCGCGCCCGGAGCGGGAGCCCTTCATCCTCAGCGTGGGCAGCCCCTGGGACGAGGCGAAGAACATCGCCGCGCTGGAGGCCGCCGCGCCCCGCGTGGGCTGGCCGGTGAAGCTCGCGGGGGACGCGAGACACCCCTCCGAGCGGAAGGCGGAGCCGCGCCAGCTCCAGTGGATGGGCCACCTGGAGCCCCACGTCCTCGCGGAGTGGATGGCGCGCGCGGCCATCTTCGCGCTGCCCGCAAGGTACGCGCCCTTCGGCCTCACCGCGCTGGAGGCGGCCCTGTCCGGCTGCGCGCTGGTGCTGGCGGACCTCCCGTCCCTGCGGGAGGTGTGGGGCGACGAGGCCGCGTGCTTCGTCCCCCCGGATGACGTGGAGGCGCTGGTGGCGGCGCTGGAGCTGCTGCGGAAGGACCCCGCGCTGCGGGCCCGGCTGGCCCTGCGCGCACGGGCGCGGGCGCTGACGTTCACGCCCCGGGAAATGGCCAGCCGCTACCTCTCCGTCTACGCCCGCCTCGAGGGGGCCCGGGGCTCGGCGTCCCCGGCGAGCCCGCCCCCCTCCTGAGCGCGCGGAGGCGTCAGTGCGTCTCGGCGGGGCTGATGGGGTAGTTGCCCTCGGCGTGGGCCCGCGCATGCTGGGCGAAGAGGAACCGGCGCACCGCGGCTCGGGTGAGCAGCCCGCAGGTGGCGCTGCCCGGCGGCGCGGTGACGGGCAGGGCGTCCACGTCCTCCTGGTCCATGAGGTGGAGGGCCTGGGCCAGGTTCGCCTCGGGAGCCAGCGCGGGCAGCTTGCGCGCCAGGTCGCTGGCCACCAGCAGCGGATACAGGGATTCGTCGCGCCACACCTCGCGCAGCTGCTGCACCTGCACGGTGCCGTAGAGGCCGCCCTGCGTGTCCAGGACGGGCAGGGTGCCCGCCTCCGACGTGAGCAGCAGGTCCGCCAGGGCGCGCAGCGGCGTGCCGGCGGGCACGGGCGTGTGGTGCGTCATCAGCGCGCGCACGGGGGTGGCCTCCAGCAGGTCGGAGTCGCTCTGGACCTTCGGCGTCGTGCGCTCGGTGAGGTAGTGGCAGAGCGCGGAGGCGATGGTGCACGTCACCATCAGCGGCAGGATGATGTCGTGATTCCCGCTCAGCTCGTACAGCATCATCATGCCAGTGAGCGGGCCGCGGGTGAGCGCCGCCACCGCGCCGCCCATGCCCACCAGGGCGTACGCGCCGCTGGGGCCGGTGCTCGCTGGGAAGAAGTAGTGCACCAGCGTCCCGAAGGCGCCGCCCGCCATGGCGCCGATGACGGCCGCGGGGAAGAAGGTGCCGCCCGAGCCCCCCGAGCCGATGGTGAGGGCCGTGGCCACCAGCTTCAGCAGGCACGCGGTGATGAGGAACACGAAGGGCAGCCGCCCCAGCGCGGCCAGGTTGATGTAGTCGTGCCCGCTGCCCCACACGGTGGGGCTGATGAAGGCCAGCACGCCGGCGCACAGCCCGCCCAGGCCCGCGCGCAGCGGCAGCGGCCTGTTCCCGAGCCAGGGTGACAGCCGGCCCTTCCCGTGCCCATGGAAGTAGTGCTCCACGCCGTGCAGCAGCTGCACGAAGGTGAAGGCCAGCAGCCCGCAGCCGATGCCCAGGCCGGCATAGGCCAGCACCTCGCCGCCGCTGACCAGCTCGTAGGGGATGTGCCGGAGCATCGCGGACTCGCCCAGCACGCCCTGGCTCACCAGGGTGCCGGCCACGCTGGCCAGGATGATGGGCGAGAAGACGCGCAGCTCGAACTCGCGGAGGATGATTTCCATCGCGAACACGGCGCCAGCGATGGGGGCGTTGAAGGACGCGGAGATGCCCGCCCCCGCGCCGCAGGCCAGGAGGATGGACAGCTCCTTGCGGCTGAAGCCCAGCACCCGGCCCACGGTGGAGGCGAACGCCGCGCCGCCGTAGACGATGGGGCCCTCGCGCCCCGCGGAGCCACCGCTGCCGATGGTGATGGCGGAGGCCACCAGCTTCAGCAGGCCCCGGTCCGCTGGCAGCGCGTTGGCGCCGCTCTTCACCGCCCGCACCACCTCGGGCACGCCGTGGCCATGCGTCTCCGGCCGATCTCGCAGCAGCCGGCCCACCGCGATGCCCCCCAGCGTGGGGGCCAGCAGCATCAGCCACCACGGCAGGTGCGGCAGCGCCTCCGGCAGGTGGTGGGTGTGGCCGAACACGCTGTTGAGCGCGGACAGCGCCACCAGCGGGTAGTAGAGCGACAGCGCGCCCAGCGTCAGCAGGGACAGCAGCCGCAGCCGGCGCTTCACCTCGTCTCGGGGCTCCCCCGGCTCGATGATGCGCGACAGCAGCAGCGCGCCCGTCGCCAGCGGCACGCCGATATAGGCGTATTCCGGATGCCACCGGGCCGTCGCGAAGGCCCTCACCAGGGCCTCGAACTGGTCCTGACGCAGCAGGCGCTCCAGCGTGGCGGCGCCGAAGGTGAGCCCGCTCACCAGGCCGATGAGGTTGGAGAAGATGCCGGCGGCCAACCCGCTGTAGAGGCCGACCACCGCGCCCGCCACCGGCAGCACCGAGGGGCCGGGGAGCCGCAGGCGATTGGAGGCTTGCAGGGCGGCGTGGGTGAAGCGGCTCAACGCCGCGCGCAGACGAACCCAGACTGCGCGCTGGAGCGCCGGGCTTGGAGCGGGTGCCTCACCTGCCATCATTGCAGGTCCCACTAACAGTGGTGTGGCCGCCGCTTCAAGGTTCGTGGCGTGAAGGCGTGGAGCGGCGCCCTGCCGCTCCGACTGGCGCCGCGAGGGGCGGGCGCGCGCCCGTCTGGCGGCTAGGGCCGCTCGAGCATGGCCGGCGGAGGCGGCGCGGAGGCGGGCAGGTGGTCGGCCGCGGCCGTCAGCGCCTCACGCACCTTGTCGCCC
>JAFAAN010000106.1 GCA_023426545.1 Pseudomonadota bacterium | reverse complement strand
CCTCGCGGCTGCTGGCGGAGGCCGGCGCGCTGCTGGGCGCCGCGTTCGATGAAGCGGCCGCCCCGCGGCTGCTCCAACTGCTGGTGCCCGCGCTGGCGGACGCCGCGGTGCTGTACCTGGGCGCGCCCGGCGAGGCGCCGCGCCCGGTGGCGTCGTGGCACGCCGAGCCGGAGCGCCACGCCTGGCTGGAGGAGGTGCTGCGCGATTATCTGCTGCCGCCGGTGCGCGTGCTGCCGCTGTTCGGCACGGGGCCGCTGGAGCGGCTGCGGGTGACGGAGGCCCAGCTGGAGGCCGCGGCGCGCGACGCGAGGCACGCGCGGCTGCTGCGGGGGCTGGCCCCGCGCTGCTACCTGGGCGCGCCGCTGGTGGCGCGCGAGCGCGTCATCGGCACGCTGGCGCTCTTCCGCGCGGACGCGGCGCGGGACTTCAGCGGGGAGGAGTCGCGGCTGGCGGAGGAGGTGGCCCGCCGCACCGCGCTCGCCGTGGACAACGCGCAGCTCCTCCGGGAAGCGCGCGAGGCGGTGCGCCTGCGCGACGAGTTCCTGGGCATCGCCAGCCACGAATTGAAGACGCCGCTGACGCCGCTGCACCTCAAGGTGCAGCTGCTGCAACGGCAGGTGGACGGCATGGCCGCGCACCACCTGCCGGTGTCCGCCGAGCGCGTGTCGGAGACGCTGGAGGTGGTGCAGCGCCAGGTGCGCAGGCTGACGAACCTGGTGGACAACCTGCTCGACGTGTCGCGAATCACCGCCGGCCGCTTGAAGCTGGAGGTGGAGGAGATGGACCTGGCCAGCGTGGCGGCGGACATCGTCTTCCGCTTCGCGCCGTCCGCCTCGCAGCTCCAGTGCGAGCTGGAGTTGCACGCGCCGGTGCCCGTCATGGGCCGCTGGGACCGGCTGCGGCTGGAGCAGGTGGTGACCAACCTGCTGTCCAACGCGCTGAAGTACGGCGCCGGCCACCCCGTGCGCGTGGCGGTGGAGGCGGAGGGGCTCACCGCCCGCCTCACGGTGCGCGACGGCGGCATCGGCATCTCCGCGGAGGACCTGCCGCGCATCTTCGAGCGCTTCGAGCGCGCGGTGTCCGACCGGCACTACGGCGGCCTGGGGTTGGGGCTCTACATCACCCGGCAGATTGTGGAGGCCTTCGGGGGCTCGGTGCGCGCCACCAGCGAGCCCGGCCGGGGCTCCGTCTTCGTGCTGGAGCTGCCGCGCGGCGACATCCCCGCGGAGTGGCTGACGGCGCACGCCGCCCCGGAGCCCTCGGCCCCCTGACGCGCGCTCAGGCCGCGCTCGCGGGCACCGCGGGCCCGGTGCTGCGGGGCAGCCGGACGTGGAAGCTGCTGCCGCGCTGGGGGCCCGGGCTCTCCGCCCAGATGGCGCCGCCGTGCCGCTCCACGATTTCGCGGCAGATGAAGAGGCCCAGCCCCAGCCCGCCGAAGTGCCGCGCCTGCGCGTTGGACGCGCGCGCGAAGGGCCGGAACAGGTCCGCCACGTTCTCCGGGGGGATGCCGATGCCCTCGTCGCGCACGCGCAGCAGCACGTGGTCCTCCGCCTCCTCCAGCGACAGGCGCACCGCGCCGCCGTGGGGCGAGTAGCGCACGGCGTTGCTGACCAGGTTGGTGAACACCTGCTCCAGGCGGAGCGCGTCCCAGTCCCCCTCCACGGCGTGGCCGGGGACCTGGAGCTCGAAGGTGATGCCCGCCTCGGTGCGCAGCTCGAAGCGCTCCACCACCTCGCCCAGCAGCGGCACCAGGTTCAGCCGCTTGCGCTCCAGCTCCAGCCGCCCGCCCTGGATGCGGGCGGTGTCCAGCAGGTCATCCACCAGCCGCGCCAGGCGCTCCGTCTGCCGGGCCATGGAGCGCAGCGCCTTGAGCAGCCGCTCGCGCTCGGGGAAGTCCCCGCCCTTCTCCAGCCGCTGGAGCGTGAGCGCGGCGAAGCCCTTGAGCGGGGTGAGCGGCGTGCGCAGCTCGTGGCTGGCCACGCTGAGGAACTCCTCCCGCGCGCGCACGGCCTCTTTCAGCTCCGTCTGGGTGGCGCCGGTGCGCGCCGCCATCTCGTTGAAGCCGCGCGCCAGCTCGCCCAGCTCGTCGTCCTCCTCCACCTCCACGCGCTGCGCCCAGTCGCCCGCGGTCAGCGCGGCGGTGGCGGCGCGCAGGCGGTCCAGGCGGCGGATGATGTCGCGGGCGACGAGCTGTGACAGCACCAGCGCCATGAGGACGCCCAGCACCACCAGCCCCACCACCGCGGCGCTCATGCGGGTAATCGCCGCGTAGGCCACCATCAGCTCCTGCGTCACCAGCACGCTCCACTCGGTGCCGTCCACCGGGGCCTCGGCGGCGAGCATGCGCCGGTCGGCCGCGTCGAAGGCCTCCAGCACGCCGTTGCCGGGGCGCACCAGCTCCAGCGTCAGCGCCTCCGGCAGGTGCGCCTCGCCCAGGAGCGGCGCGCCCGGCGCGGTGTCCCGCAGCACCTTGAGGCCGCGCCGGTCCAGCACCTGCACGCGGAAGCGCCGCGAGGCCGGCGTGGTGTGCTGGCTCAGGCGCTCCAGGGACAGCAGGCCCACCAGCATGCCGCGCACCTCGCCGTCCTGGCGGAAGGGCTGCGTCACCGCGACCAGGGGCTGGCCCGGCGGGCGGATGAAGGGCGGGGACACCTCGGCGCCGTGGGTGAAGGACGTGGGCAGGAAGTCGCGCGGGGACAGGTTCCAGCCGTCCACCTGCGGCGACGCGGCCAGCACCGTGCCCTGCGTGTCCACCACCAGGGCCGCGTCGAAGGCCCGCGCCTGGGCCGCCAGGTTGACGAGGTAGGGCTCCAGCCGCTCGCGCTCACCGGACACGAAGGCGGCGCGGAAGCCGGGGGACTCCAGCATCAGCGCCAGCGACTCGGCGGTGTCGTCCAGATAGCGGCGCAGGAAGTCGGCCTCGCCCGCGGCGGCGCGCTGCGTGTCGTCGCGCACCTGCTGCTCGATGGCCTTCTGCGCCAGGAAGGCGGCCAGGGCCCCCAGCGCCAGCAGGGGCACCAGCCCCGCGAAGGCCAATCCGCGTAGCAGCTTCCACCCCACCGTGCGCGGCGCGCGCGGCCGCCAGTCGAGCGCCTGGGCGAGGCACGCCAGCGTGAGCACCGCGTACACGCTGGCCCCCAGCCAGGACGCGCCCCGGCCCAGGGCGTAGGCGAGCAGCGCGAAGGGCACCGCCAGGCCGCCCATCAGCAGCGCCGGCAGCTGGCGGTGGAGCCGGTGCGAGGGCAGCAGCACCCCCACGCCGCAGAGGGCGAAGAGCAGGCCCACCAGGGGCCGCAGGGGCGAGAGGTGCGCGTAGACGGACAGCGGGAAGCGCTCGGGTATCACCAGCATGGCCACGCCGAACGCCGCGCCGGTGAGCGCCGCGAAGGTGCGCAGCACGGGCCGCTGGCGCAGGGAGGGCCACGCCTCCAGCACCACGCCGCCGAAGAGCACCGGGTACAGGAGGATGCCCGTGAAGCTGCCGGGCAGCACGTTGAGCACCCACCAGTACAGGGCCATGGCCGCGCCCAGCAGCAGGCGCCCCGTCACGTCCAGCCAGCGCGGCGCCCGCGGGTACAGCAGCGCCCCCATGAGGAGGATGCTGCCCGCCAGGTAGGTGACGCCCAGCAGGCGCACGTACGGGTAGAGCGGCCGGAACGAGGCCACCCGGAACTCGTACGGGACGTACGTCATCAGCACGCCGAACATCAGGCCCACGACGGCGGCGGGCCAGGTGAGCGGCAGCGGTGGGGGCAGAGGCTGTGCCTGGATTTGCGGTGAAGACGAAGAAGACATCTTTCTCGGATTCACGCGCGGCGGGCGCCTTCGGTGCTACTGCCCCCCGGGCATTCGTCAAGGGCACGACATCATGCGACCTCGAGCACCGTCCATTCGCGAACCTCGCCCGCCAGCGTCACCTCCACGGTGTCGCCCGCCTTGCGGCCCATGAGGGCCCTGCCCACGGGCGAGGCCGGGGTGATGACGGACAGGAAGCCGTCGCCCCCGGGGCCCGTCAGCTCGGTGCCCGCGCCGGCGGGCAGCACGAAGAAGGTGCGCTCGGAGAAGCCGTCCTCGTCCTCCGTGCTGACGTCCACGATGGCGCCCAGCCCCACCGGCCCCTGCCGGATGAAGCGCGGCAGCGCTCCCTCGCTGAACTTCATCAGCGCCTGGAGCTCCTCCTGGACCCGCCGCGCGCGCTGGGCCTGCCCGGTGGCGAGGCTCCCGAACTCCAGCGCGGCGCGCCCGTCTTCCTTCTTCTCGGACTCCGTGGCCAGGCTGCGCGCCGCCTCGCGGGCGTCGGCCTCGGCGCGATGGGCCAGCCGGTCGCTCTGCTGGAGGCGCTCGGCGAGCTGGCCCAGGAGTGCATGCTTGTCGAGTTGCATGGGTGGTACAGGACTGTAGCGTCCACGGCCGACACCTCCAGTTTTCGGCAGGGCCACCGCGCCGCCGCCGGCCTTAGAGTGGGGGCATGACGCCTCAGGAACTCTCGGAGAAGGCCCGGCAGCTCGTCGCCGAAGGCGCGGTGCTGCTGGATGTGCGAACGCCGCAGGAATTCCAGGAAGGGCACCCGGAGCCCGCCCGGAACATCCCCGTGCAGGAGCTGCCCCGGCGGCTGGCCGAGGTCGGGCCGCCCGGCACGCCCGTGGTGGTGTACTGCGCCGCCGGAGGCCGCAGCGCGCAGGCCGCTCATCACCTGCGCGCCAACGGCTACCCGGACGTCTTCGACCTCAAGTCCGTGAAGAACTGGTAGCCCTCCGGGGCCGGCGCCCGGGCCATCCGCCCCGGGCGCGCCCGCGCCTGCCTGCTAGCGCGCCACCGAGCGCAGGAAGCGCGTCACGTCCTGCTTGAAGCGCTGAGGATGCTCCGCGTGGGGCGCGTGGCCCGTGCCTGGGTACAGGACGAAATCGGCGTCCGGCAGCGCGTTCGCCAGCGCCCGCTGCTCCGCGACGGGGAAGAAGCCGTCCTGGTCACCTCCGATGACGAGCACCGGCACGCGGATGCGGCCCAGCTGCGCCGAGTGGTCCTCCGCGAGCAGTCCGTCCAGCGCGTCCTGCCACACGCGCGCGGGCACCTTGCTGCTCTCGGAGACGAGCCTGTCGATATACGACGCGGGGACGGCGCGGGCGAAGGTGCTCTCCTGGAACGCGCGGATGAACTCAGGGTCCACGGTGTCCTCGAACGTGTCCACGAGCGACTTCAGCTCCAGCGCCACCGGGTTGCCGGCGACGGTGGGCGCCGAGCCGACCAGCACCAGCCCCTTCACGTGGCGCGGGAAGTCGAGCGCCACCTGCTGCGCGATGAAGCTGCCCATGGAGTGGCCGACGATGATAGCGCTCCGCTCGCCCATCGCGTCCAGGAAGGCCGCCACGTCCGCGGCGAAGGACTGCTGCGTGTAGCAGCACGCCGGGCGCGTCGAGTCCCCATGGCCGCGCTGGTCCAGAACGTAGACGTGGTGGTTGCGCGGGAAGGTGCGCACGTTCAAGTCCCACGTGTGGTGTGAGTCCGAGAAGCCGTGGAGGAACACCACCGCCGTTCCCCCCTTCACGCCCTGCTCCACGTAGCGCAGCGTCACGCCGGTGCGCAGCCGGATGGAGCGCTCCTGGGGCGCGCTGGACAGCGCCTGCCCGGTGGAGTCGACCTCGGCGCCCAGGGGCGCCACCTGCACATCGTTCGAGTCGGACTCCGGCGCGGGGCCACAGGCGGTGAGAACGGGAAGAGCGAGCAGGGCGGCGAGGAGCTTTCTCATGCGTGAATGCCTCGAGGCTCGCCGGCGGGGAAGTCCGCCGGTGCACGAAAGAGTCTACGGCTACCTCTGACATTGCCTCGATGGAAGCGACTCGCGGGGTTGGTGTGGACCCGGCTTCCAGAGGGGGCGCCGCGCGAAGTCGCCCGAAAAACACACCGTGGACGGAAGGTTCTCGCGAGGGCGGCGGGCGTGCCTTCTCCGCTGTGTAACCTTTCGCACCGCGTCGTCGTGGTGTCGCCGGATGCCCGGAATTTCACCGGGCCTTTTCGGTGGAGGACATCGGATGCGGACACCTCGAGTGGCGGTGATTGGCGGGGGACTGGGCGGCCTGGCCGCGGCGGCGCTGCTGGCGCGCGGCGGCTTCGCGGTGACGCTGTACGAGCGCTCGAAGCAGCTCGGCGGCCGGGGACAGACGGCGGACGTGGAGGGCTTCCGCTTCAACCTCGGCGCGCATGCGCTGTACGAGGGGGGCGCGGCGCTGCGCGTGCTCGGCGGGCTGGGGGTGAGGCCGACGGGAGGCGCTCCCGGCGCGGGCTCCTATCTGCTGCGCGGCGGGCGCCTGCACACGATGCCGCGGGGGCTCGTCTCCATGATGACCACGGACGCGCTGGGGCTGTCGGGAAAGCTGGAGTTCGCGAAGCTGTTCGCGGGGCTCGGCGGCGTGGACCCGGCGCGGCTGGCGCGCACGCCGATGCGCGCGTGGGTGGAGCAGCACCTGTCGAACCCGGACGCGCGCGACGTGCTGATGGCGCTGACGCGGGTGACGACATACTGCGCGGACATGGACGCGCTGAGCGCCGAGGTCGCCGTGACGCTGCTCCAGGGCCGGCCGGACGTGCGCTACGTGGATGGCGGGTGGAGCACGCTCGTCTCGGCGCTGGAGGCCCGCGCGCGCGATGCGGGCGCGCGGCTGGCGCTGTCCGCGAAGGTGGTCGCCGTCCTGCTGGACCCCACGGGCGCCCAGGTGCGGGGCGTGCGGCTGGCGGACGGGGTGGAGCAGGCGGCGGACGCGGTGGTGGTGGCGGGCGGGCCCGGTGACGCGGCGGAGCTGCTGCCCGGTGACGCGGCCCTGGCCCGTGACGCGGCGCGCGCCGTGCCGGTGAGGGCGGCCACGCTGGAGCTGGGGCTGTCCCGGCTGCCCCGCCCGGACGCCCTGTTCGCGCTCGGCGCCGACGGACCCTGGTATGCCTCCGTGCACTCGGTGGTCGCGAAGCTGGCGCCGGAGGGCGGCGCGATGGTGCACGTGATGCAATACCTGGGCGGCGGCGGCCCGGAGGCGAGCGAGGAGCGATTGGAGGCGGTGATGGATGTGCTCCAACCGGGCTGGCGGATGGCGGTGGTGGCGCGCCGCTACCGGCCCTCGCTGCTCGTGTCGAACTGGCTGCCATCGGCGGAGGCGGGCGGCCTCTCCGGGCGTCCCTCCGTGGAGGTGCCTCACGTGCGCGGGCTGTACCGGGTGGGAGACTGGGTGGGGCCGGAGGGGACGCTCGCGGATGCCACCTTCGCCAGCGCCGAGGCGGCGGCGAGCGCGCTGCTCGCCGGGCAGCAGGCGGCGCAGCGCCGGGCGGCGGGGGGCTGACGCATGTCGCGCCACGCGCACGGAGGGCTGGCGGAGGCGGCGCGCCGGCATGAGCGCTTCCTCTGGGGGCTCTGCTACCGCATGACGGGGGTGTCGGCGGACGCGGACGACCTGGTGCAGGAGACCTACGCGCGCGCCCTGGCCACGCCGCCCGCGCGCACGGAGGAGCTGCGCCCCTGGCTGACGCGGGTGGCGGTGAACCTCGCCCGGGACCTCCTGCGGCGCCGCAGGCGCGAGGGCTACGTGGGGCCCTGGCTGCCCTCGCCGCTGGACACGGGCGAGGAGGAGCTCCCGCCCCCGGGCGTGGAGGCGCGGTTCCCGGGAGGCGGTTCGACAGAGGGGCGCTACGCGCTGCTGGAGAGCGTCTCCTTCGCCTTCCTGCTGGCGCTGGAGGCGCTGTCGCCGAAGCAGCGGGCGGTGCTGTTGCTGCGCGACGTGTTCGACTACTCGGTGCGCGAGGTGGCCGAGGCGCTCGCCATGAGCGAGCACAACGTGAAGGTGGTGCACCACCGCGCCCGGGCGGCCATGGCGGCGTATGACCGCGCCCGCTGTCTCCCCACGCGGGAGCTCCAGGCGCGCACGCGCGCCGCGCTGGAGGGGTTCCTGGGCGCGCTCCTGGCGGGGGACGTGGCGGCGGCGGAGTCCCTGCTCGCCAGCGACGTGCGCGCGCTCTCGGATGGTGGAGGCCAGGCGCGCGCGGCGCGCGTCCCCGTGCAGGGGCTGCCTCGCGTGTTCCTGCTCTACCGGCGGCTGCTGGAGCTGCGCGGCCCGGCCGTGGCCGTGGAGCTGCGGATGCTCAACGGGCTGCCGGCGGTGGTCGCCGTCTACCCCCCGTCGGAGCGAGACCCGCTGCTGAGCACCCGGATGGTGCTGCGCGTGGAGCTCGGCGCGGACGGGCGCATTGCCCAGGTCCACACCGTCCTTACGGACCGCAAGCTCGCCGGGCTGCGCATGCCCGCGCCGGCCTGAGCGTCAGGCCGGCGGGCGCCGGGCGATGATGAGCTCGCTGATGCCCTGGAGCCGCTGCACCCGCCGCTCGATGTCGAAGCCCGCGCGCTCCACCAGGAAGAAGGTCTCCCGGTCCAGCCGGCACCCGCCGCTGACCCGCTTCCAGGCGGGGGTGAGCAGGTCCTGCATGGTAGCCAGCGCGGGCGACGGCGCGCGCACGTGCTCCAGCATGCGGAGCGCGCCGCCGGGCCGCAGCACCCGGAAGATCTCCGCCAGGGCCCGCGCCGGGGCCTCCACGCTGCAGAACACCAGGCTGGACACCACGGCGTCGAAGGAGGCGGCGGGGAAGGGCAGGGACTCGACGCTCGCGCACAGCAGCCGGGCATCCGGCCGCCGCCGCCGGGCGCGCGCGAGCGCCGCTTCATCCACGTCGATGGCGGTGACTTCGGTGACGGCGTCCGGATAGCCGGGCAGCGCCAGGCCCGTGCCGGTGCCCACCTCCAGCACGTGTCCGGACAGGCCCCGCACCAGCTTGCGCCGGGCGGCGTTGAGTCCCAGCCAGCCCAGGGGCGTCATGACCGCGTCGTACGCGAGCGCCTTCATGCAGCAGCCTCCTCATGCCACCCGGCGAGAAGGCCCGGAGGCCCGGGCGCGGGACGCCGGAGCTCCGGGCCGGGGATGTGGACCGCCCCGCGCCCAGGCGGGCCGCGCCGCCCTACCGCGCGCCTACCGGCCCCGTGCTCTTGGGCGCCGAGGGCGGGGGGGACGCCGTGCCCGGCTCGCGGCGCCGCAGCAGGCCCCACGCGCCGTAGAGCAACAGCGCGATGCAGCCGTACTGCGCGGGCGTCATGCCGAAGTAGCGGGCGTCCACGTAGGACATGTCCGTGGCGCGCAGGAAGTCGAAGAAGAAGCGGCACACGGAGTACAGCACCGCCAGCAGCGGCAGCAGGCGCCCCTTCAGCTTCCCCGCGTTGCGCAGCGCGTACAGCACGCCGGTGATGGCGAAGAGCGCCATGGCGTCGTACATGCCCAGGTCGTGCCGGGGGCCGCCGGGGAAGGCCACCGCGAGGAAGAAGTCGGTGGGCACACCCGGGTGGTCATGCACCGCGAAGCAGCCCAGGCGCGCCACCGCCCAGCCCGGCGCCACCCCCAGCGCGAACGCGTCCGCGTAGTCGGAGAAGCGCAGCTTGCGCACCTTGAAGAAGACGACGGCGGCCAGGATGCCGCCCAGGAGCCCGCCGAACGAGGACAGGCCGTCCCAGACCTTCAGTATCTGGAACGGGCTCTTGGACAGCTCCTCCGGGTGGTAGAAGAACAGGTGTACCCAGTGACCCACGACGACACCGACGCCCACGCCCCAGGGCGCGAAGTCGGCGAGAGGTTCCGGGTTGAGCCCCTCCTTCTCGGCCTGACGGCCAAGCAGGCGTGCGGCCAGCAGGATGCCCACCGCGACGAAGATGCCGAAGGGCTCGATTTTGAGGGGCCCCAGCTGCAGCGAGGGGGCGTGCCAGTAGGGAATCACGTCGGGCGGCTCCAGGAGAAGCAGACTCCCCACCCTTAATCCGGGCGGAGGGATGTGGGCGAACAATTGTCGGAGCGGAGTCTTTCCCGGCCTCACCCTGCCCGAGGTCGGCTGGAGGACACCGCTCCTGTGTGCCTCCGGGCACCCCGCTCGTACCCGGGAGGGAATCGCTCCCACTTCCGGACGTTCGAGCCAGGCCAGCTAGAACCGAATTACCCTATTCGTGCGTGTACTGCGGGAAATCCGTGGTTTTTTGTCAGGCCCTTCCTGTCCAATCGAACGGGGAACCCAGGGCCCACGGAGGAAGGAGGCCAGGCATGACGCCGAGAGGAGGACGTCACCATGTGCCGGGCGCGCGGGGCCGCACGGGGCTTGTGTGCTCGTGGCCGCGCCATCCGCAGCCTCCGGAGGACGCCATGGACTCACCCGCCGGCCTGGAGGTCCCGGTGGGAGCCCGTCACGGGCACGCGGCGCGGAAGGCGCGCTGTCGGGCCCTCCCTGTCGAGGGCGCGCGGCCACGAGCGCGTCCCCATCGCCCCCGTCGCACGCGAGAGGCTCCGCACGCGAAGGGCGCTGACCTGGTGCTGGACGCCCTTGCCGCATGCGTCTGGTGTTGCACGGTGGTTCAAGGAGCACACAACTCATGAAGTCCTACCTGTTGGTTCCAAAGGAGTCCATCGAGACGCAGGCGCGCGTGGGTCCTCGCGGCACGGAGCAGGGTGAGCGCGTGCTGCCGCGCACCACGGCGCTGCGCTTCACGGTGGCGCACAAGGCGCCGGACACGCTCTCCGCGCTCGGCCTGCGCTCGGCCACGCTGCCCGGTCCGCGTCCGCCCGTCAGCGGGCAGGAGGAGCGCCGCCGCAAGGGCAGGGGCGCGAAGGCCGCGCGGGGCACGCGGGGCGCGGACGCCACCACGCCGCCCATGCCGGGCGCGACGGTGGCGGAGCAGACGGGCGCGGAGCCGGGCAGCTACCGGTACATGCCGCTCATCGGCGCCACCATGGCCCACTTCTACGAGGACCACACCGAGAAGGAGGCCCGCGGCGAGCTGGAGCGCGACTTCGAGTTCATCCCCGACGTCGTCCCGCTGTCGTTCCCCGGCCCCGTGTCGGCGGGACAACCCGGGCCGCGCAACCGGGGCATGTCCTCGCTGGCGGAGCGCGAGTGGCCCGACGAGTCCGGCGTCCCGCTGGCCCACGCCCAGGGCATCCGCGGCGCGGGCGTCATGCTCGGCATCCTCGACACCGGCGTGGACGCGGACCACCCCGAGCACGCCGCGCGCGTCATCCAGTTCCGTTACGTGTCGCTCTTCCCCAACTCGCCGCACAACCCGGCGCGCGACATCCGCGGCTTCGACCCGGATGGCCACGGCACGCACGTGTGCGGCATCGCCGCGGGTGTGCACCACGGCGTCGCCCCGGAGGTGGACCTCTACGTCGCGTCCGTCATCGAATCGGAGACCATCCGCACCAGCCTGGGCCGCGTGGCCGCGGGCATGGAGTGGCTGCTGCACCAGTTCAGCCGGCCGGAGAACTCGACGCGGCCCGCGGTGGTCAACCTCTCGCTCGGCTTCCCGCTGCTGCCGCCGCCCGGCATCTCGGAGGCCGACTACAACCTCAACCTGCGCGCGCTCCAGACGATGATTCGTCGCCTGCTCGACAGCAACGTCCTCCCAGTTGTGGCGGCAGGCAACAGTGGCCCCGACACGGTTGGTTATCCAGCCGCCTTTCCGGAGTCACTGGCTGTCGGCGCGGTCGACTTCGCACGTAACGTGGCCACATTCTCCGCGAGTGGCACCGTGGGTAGGCGCGTCGTGCCGGACATCATGGGTTATGGTGTGAATGTCTATTCCAGCACGGAGCGTCGTTGTAACAACCAGGCGTTCTACGAGCGAATGAGTGGCACGAGCATGGCAGCGCCTTATGTAGCGGGTATCGCGGCGCTGTACCGTTGCCGTGCCCCTGACTTGACGGCGCTCGAGGTGAGGGATTTGATCCTGTCGAATGCGGTGAAGCTCCCTCGGTCGGGTACGCACAAGACAGGCAAGGGCCTGGCCGTATTCAGGTGACGGTGGTGGTGGTTGAAGCCGGGGTCGGCGCCATTGCGCGCGCCGGACCCGGGGGAGGAAGAGGCCATGAGCAGGAAGAATGGCGAATGGGGGGACGTCGTGGCGGGCGGCGCCCCCGGTGTATCCGCGCGCGTGCGCCCCTTGCCGGGCGCCGCGGGCTCGGACACCCAGCCGGACTGGATTGACGTGACGGTGATGCCCCGCGAGGAGCCCCCCGCGGCGGCGCGTGGACGCATGTCCCCACGTCCGCCGCTGCGCTCGCGCGCGGAGGTGCACCAATCCGGCCTGGCAGAGAGCGCGCGCTTCCACCAGAGCCTCATGCGCTGGCTGGAGGCACACCATCTGCTGGGCGCGGTGCGCTCGGTGAGCGAGCCGGGCGCCATGCCCATGCTCCACCTGCGCTGCGCGCCGCGCGTGCTGGACCAGCTGCGTCGCGCCCCGGAGTTCGAGGCGGGCACGATGATGCCCCTCGACCTCGTCTAGCGGTGGGTGCCCCTCGCCGCGCACCCCTGGTCTGGGACTCCCTCCCTGTCTGAAGAGGGCTGCCCGGGTGGCGCTGCCGCCACCTGGAGGCGGCGCTCGCTCGCGCCGTGTCCGAAGATGCGGTCGGGCCTCCGTTTCCGCTACCCAGAACTGACGGGCCCCACCGCTTCTTCCTGAATAACTCAGAATCTCTGGATTGCACCTCCAATCCGCCAGTCACCCGCGAGTCGAATGGTGGCGTCGGGTAACGGACGGGCCGCCGTGGACGGCGTGTGCGGCTGTGCGCGCGGCGAACGCATTCGCGGTGGCTGTCGGTGCCAGCCGCGGTGTTCCGGTGGCACCCGCGTCGCGCGGTGTGCTGTCTATTTCACACGCGCACAGTCCTTTCATCTCGCTCCCGCTCCGGGGCCGCCAGGAAAACCAGGGGCCTGCGTTTGTCCGTTGAAGGGCATGAAGGTTGCCTTTCGTGGTCCGTCTGGACCGTTTGGATGAAGTGGACGTGTGCCCCGGAGTCCATCCATGGAACTGGCGACGAAGCCCCCTTGCGAAGCGGAGTGCCGTGGTGCGTGCAGCCCTGTCCCTGGGGAGGTGGCGCGATGATGCCCTGGACGCCGGGAAGCGCCTGTCACCGTTGCCGCCGGACGCGCTCACGCCGCGCATCCCGCTCCACCTCCACCCCCCGTGCGCCCGTCGCGGGCTCCCACGACAGCGTCGAGGAGAGCTGCATCGCCGGCAGGCGGTGTGGCTGCAAGACGCCGGGGCACCGCAGCGTCCGCCGCCGCGTGGAGCCCATTCGCCGTCAGACGTGGCAGTGGTGGTGACGCCAGTCACCAGGCGGTGAGCGCACTCATCGGCCGAGGGGGCCAGGGACGTCCCCTGGGCGTTCGGAACCCATTGGAATCACAGGGAGCACCACGCGGGGCCTGACGTGCCTTGGGTGGGCACGGGAGATGCTCTGGTGTCAGGGCGTCGCCTACCTCCTGCCCCCGAGGCTCCCATGAAGCTCCGCTCGAAGCCCTCCTTCTCCGCGCCCAAGCCCCCTGCGTCCTCCTCCTCGCGTCCCCGCGCCAGCAGCGCGTCCCCCAGGCAGGAGTCCCCGGCGAAGCCCGCCGTGCCCCGGCCGACGCCTGGCGAGCTGCAGGCGGGCAAGCACCAGCTCAAGCCCACGGACTACGGCGTGGTCCACCCGGACCTCCAGGGCATCCGGACCCGCCGTGACAGCGGCCAGTCCGGCGCGGACTTCGCGGACTTCACGTCGGACGTGCGCAGCTCCACCCACCGGCTGATGAGCCAGCCCGAGGGCCGCCGGCTGATGACGGAGCTCGACGGCCGGACGCAGGCCGTGAACCCCGGCGTGACGGGCTCCCCGCGGAACCCCGTGACGGTGATGGACATCTCCTCGGGCCGGAACGACGCGAAGATGCCGAACTCGCACGTTCCCCGGAACGACGGCACCTACGCCTCGACGCGCCCGGCGTACCGCTACGGCGGTCAGCCCAGCGCGGGCCGGCCCAGCGACATCAAGTACGACGAGCAGGGCGCGGGGCCGCGCTTCAACAGCCTGGGCCACGAGTCCGTTCATGCCTGGCGCGCGGCCAACGGGCTCCAGGTCAGCCCGCTGGCGGCCAGCAGGCACGGCGACGCGGGCGTCTTCAAGCAGCACCCCCAGTACACGTCCGCCATGAAGGAAACGGTCGAGGAGCGCCTGCGCCTGACGGAGGAGTTCGAGACGATTGGCCTGCGTCCCACGCCGCACACGCCTTCGGGCTGGGCGCCCAGCGAGAACAAGCTTCGCGCGGAGCACGGGCTGCCGCTGCGGCAGGACTACTCGGGCATGCGCCCCAACGGGAACAGCATCGACCAGACCCTGAGCGTCTTCGACTCGGGCACGGACAACCGGAACTTCTTCCAGAAGCTGCGCGGTGAGCCGTCGCCCATGGGCCGGATTGTCAGCGACCTGGAGCAGTGAGCCCGGGGGAGGCTCCTCCCCTCGGACCCGCTGGTGCGCCTGCCGATGGGCGCACCAGCTTGTAGTTGGTGCGCGGAGGCGGCGTGGCACTGGCCCCGCGTCATTCAGCACCTGGGCATGGCTGCCGGTGTCGGAGGGTGCGCCGAATAGGGACCCGCGCTTATCCGGGCTGCTCCGGGGAGCCGGGCGGCGGCTCCGGGAGGCAGGTGCCGTCCACCTCGACGTATCCGGCATCACAGTGGCAGTAGTCGCCGTGGGCGTGGCCGTGCTCGCCACAGTCGAGCGCAGGCACTTCGGACGGGACGCAGGTGCCGTCCTGCTCGGTGTAGCCCGCGTCGCAGTGGCAGTGGTCGCCGTGAGCATGGCCGTGCTCGCCACAGTCGAGCGCAGGCAGCTCGGACGGGACGCAGGTGCCCTCCTGCTCGGCATAGCCCTCATCGCAGTGGCAGTGGTCGCCGTGAGCGTGGCCATGTTCGCCACAATCAAGCGTGGGCACTTCAGACGGGACGCAGGTGCCGTCCTGCTCGACGTGTCCGGCGTCACAGTGGCAGTGGTCGCCGTGAGCGTGGCCGTGTTCACCGCAGTCGGGCGTCGGTTCCTCGGACGGGACGCAGGTGCCGCCCTGCTCGGTGTAGCCCTCATCGCAGTGGCAGTGGTCGCCGTGCAGGTGGCCATGGCCACCACACTCGACGACGGGCTCCTCGGAGGGCACACAGGTGTCGCCCTGCGCGGCGTAGCCCGCGTCACAGTGGCAGTGGTCGCCGTGCAGGTGGCCATGGCCACCACACTCCGGAGGCTCGGGGTTGTCGGAGGAGCCGCAGCCCCCCAGGAGGATGGCCGTCGCGGCCAGGAGGGCCAGATGGAGACTTCGTAGATGCATCGCGTGTTCCGGCGCTAGGTGGAGAACGGCGCGGGCAGGTGTCGCCACGCGCGGCCAGGACATATGTCACGGTCGAGATGCATATGCAATCGAGTTGCATTGGTTCTCATGGGGCAGCAACGGACGTGCGCGGAGCGAGGCCGTTGTGTTTCGAGCAATGTCCCGGGCGCACACACCGTCGCTGTATCCGCTGGCTGACGCGCGCGCCCTGAAGCGCACGGAGGGCGGCTCCCCAACTCACGCCGCGTGTCGATGCATTGCCGCCCCTGGTCCACAGAAGAGGGCGGTCATGGTCGGACTTCGAGCAGGTGCCGTGATGTTCCTCGCGTGCGCGGGCATGCTGGGGGCGACTGCGTCCCGGGCCCAGGCACCTCTGGAGGAGGAGCCCGACGAGGTGCTCTCCGAGGAGCGGTTGGAGGCACTGCTCGACTCGCCGGCGGCGCAGCCCTCCGACGGGGAGCTGGCCACCGAGGCCTTCGGGCCCGAGCAGCTCGCGCCGTACTTCGCGGAGGGCACGCTGGCGGAGGCGCACGCCGAGTTCCGGCGGGGCCGCTACAAGCGCACGCGGGCGCTGCTCGCCCGGGAGGAGGCCACCCCGCAGGTCCGCTTCCTCATGGCGCAGAGCGCCCTGCGGTCGGGCCAGTTCGCGGTGGCGGCCGAGGAGTTCGCCGCGCTGTCGCAGGACTATGCCGCGCTGAGGGACCACGGCCTGCTGCGGGCCGCCCAGGCCCACGAGCGGCTCCGCGCGCTGGACCGGGCGGCGGAGCACTACCGCGCGGTGAGCCCGGGCTCGCCCCTCTACCCGGAAGCGCGCTTCAGCCTGTCGCGGGTGCTCCAGCGGAGGGGCAACATCCCGGGCGCGCTGACGGCGCTCCAGGAGCTCATCGACAGCCGCCAGTCGCGAGGCCCGGACGCGCTGCGGATGAAGGCGCTGCTCGCCATCTGCGACCTGGCGCGCGCGCAGGGGCAGTACAACGCGGAGCACCGCGCGCTGCTGGAGGTATGGGCCACGAGTCCGCTGTCGCGCGAGGCGATGCGCGCGGAGCAGCGGCTGAAGGGGCTGCCCCTGCCGCTCAAGTGGCGGGTGCGCCGCGCGGAGGCCCTGGTGGAGCTGCACCGCAACCACGCGGGCATGGCCCTGCTGAACCGGGTGTTGCCGCACCTGGAGATGCCGGACGCGCTGGCCTGCCGCGCGCACCTCGCCTACGGCCGGGCCCTGCGCAAGGAGCGCAAGCACCGCCGCGCCATCGACGTGCTCGGTCCCATGGTGTCGGGCTGTGCGACGTCGGAGCTGCGCCCGCAGGCGCTCTACACCCTGGGCTACTCCCAGTCGGTGGTGGACCCGAAGGCGGCCATCGACACGTACGCCACGCTCGCGCGGGACTACCCGGACCACGGCTACGCGGATGACGCGCTCTTCTTCGAGGCCTGGTTGCTCCAGCGCACCGGTGACGTGGACGCGGCGCTCGCGCGCTACGAGGAAGCGGCGCGGCGCTACCCGGCGGGCAACTTCGCATCGGAGGCGCTCTTCCGCGCCTTCTGGCTGCACTCCCGCAAGGCCAACGCCCCGGAGGCACTGGCCGCGTTGGATGCGGTGGAGGCGCTGCCCGAGGCTTCGCGCACGGACGAGGCCCTCTGGCGCGCGCGCTACTGGCGCGCGCGCGTGCAGGAGGCGGGGGCGTCCGCGCCCGAGGCGCTCGACGGCTACGAGCACATCGCCACCGAGCGCCCCGTGGCCTGGTACGGAATGCTGGCGCGCTCGCGGCTCGCGCTGCTGGCGCCGGAGCGCGTGGCACGGCTGCACCCCAGGCCCGCCGGCCCCGAGGCCCTGGAGGGCACGGGGGGCTCGGGCCGGGCCGGTGCCCCGGAGGCGGAAGCGCTGGAGGAGGTGGGCGAGTCCGAGGAGCGATGGCCGCTGCGCCCGGGCCCGCTCGCCCGGGATGCGCGCTTCCTCGCGGGCGTGGAGCTGCTGCGGCTGGGCGTGCCCGGCGCGGCGGAGGAGTTCCAGGCGGTGGACGCGCGCGGCCTGTCCGAGGCCCCCGCGCGGCTGCTGTACCAGGCGCTCCGGCGCACCGGCCGCAGCCGGGCCGCGCGGCAGGTGGCGCGGACGTCGCTGCGGCAGGAGGTGCGCGGCCCGCTGAGCGCCGCGTCACGCCCCATCTGGGAGGCGATGTGGCCGCTGGCCTACCGGGCGCACATCGCGCGCCATGCCCGCGCCCACCGCGTGGACCCGGACCTGCTCCAGGGACTCATCCGCGAGGAGAGCCGCTTCAACGCCCGCGCGCGCTCGGCCACGGGGGCGCTGGGGCTGGCGCAGCTGATGCCGGCCACGGCGCGGCAGGTGGCGGAGTCGCTGGCCCTGCCGCCGCCGGGCGAGTCCGCGCTGCTCCAGCCCACGACGAACATCCGCCTGGGGGCGGCGTACCTGGGGCAGCTGCTCAGGCACTTCGGCGGCAACGTCGCCTACGCGGTGGCGGCCTACAACGCCGGTCCCCGCGCGGTGGAGCGCTGGCGGCACGCGCTGCCCGAGGCGGAGCTCGACGAGTGGGTGGAGCACATCTCCTTCGACGAGACGCGCGAGTACGTGAAGAAGGTGCTCGGCAGCTACAGCGCCTACAGGTTGCTGTACGCGGACGAGCCCGCGGTGCTGAGGGACTTGCGCCTCAGCGATGCCAGCCGGCGGTGAGTGCCACCGGCGGGCGAGTGCCCGGGGACACGGCGGCGTGCCGCCCGGGCGCTCCAGGGAGGGGCCTCAGAAGTTGAGGCCGCCGTCCACGTCGATGGTGCGGCCGTTGAAGTAGTCGCACTCGATGATGAACTTCACCGCGAGCCAGATGTCCTCGGGCACGCCGATGCGGCCCACGGGGATGGCGGAGACCAGCGCGTCGCGGGCCTTCTGGTTCATGCCCTGCGTCATCGGCGTCTCAATCATGCCCGGGGCCACCGCGCCCACGCGCACGCCGAAGGGGCCGAACTCGCGCGACCAGGTGACGGTGTTGGCCGCCAGCGCCGCCTTCGCGGACACGTAGTTGGACTGGCCGCGGTTGCCGTGCCGGGCGATGGACGACATGTTGACGACGACGCCGCCCTTCTGGCCGGACTCGGCAATCTTCGCGACCACCTCGCGCACCATCAGCGTGGCGCCCGTGAGGTTGACGCCGATGACGGCGTTCCAGTCCGCGGTGGACAGCTTCTTCACCTCGCCCGTGGTGCGGTCCTTCTTCACCAGCAGCGCGTCGCGGAGGATGCCCGCGTTGTTGATGAGGCCGTTGAGGCCGCCCATGGCGTCCTGCGCCCAGCCGACGAAGGAGATGATGTCCTCCTCGGAGGACACGTCCAGCTTGCGGCGGTGGATGCCGGCGGGCAGCGCGGCGAGGCGGTCCTCGGCGACGTCACCCACGGCCACCTGGGCGCCCGCCTCATGCAGGCGCTGCGCGAAGTGGGCGCCCATGCCCTGGGCGCCGCCCGTCACGATGATCTTCAGGTCCTTGAGCTGCATGTGTCCCTCTCCAGCAGGTGGGTGGTACGAAATGAAATGCCGCGCAGGGTACGCAACCGCGCCCGCGCTGGCCAGCGGCGAGAGGCTTGAAACCTGATTCAAGCTTCAACTTCACCGGAACGAAAAGCGCCCCCGCGGCGCCGCCCCGG
>JAFAAN010000169.1 GCA_023426545.1 Pseudomonadota bacterium | reverse complement strand
GGCAGCGACGCCAGCGGGGCGCCCCAATGCGTGTGGCCACAAATCACCAGGAGCTCGTCGCGAGCCGGCAGGCACTCGCGGATGGCTGCGCTCCCACGAAGCTGCGTTCCGGGCACATCGGGCCCCTGGTGGAGCACCAACACCTCCGGCTCCTGCGCCATGACGCCCTGCAGGCGCTGAAGAAAAGCCGCTTCGTCGCGTCGGCCCGGCTTGTCTGGACGGCCCATGATGCCACCCACGCCACCCACTCGCAGGCCGTCCACATCCACCACGTCGCCATCCAGCAACTGCAGTTCCGGGCGCTGGCGAAAGAACTGCGCCTGCTCACGCGGGGCGCCGAAAGTGTCGTGGTTTCCGGCGACGCCCACCACCCAGCGGAACTGCTGTCCGAAGGCTTCCCACACGGACCGCACATCGCCAGAAGCACCTCGCACCAGCGCGGCATCGTCGGAGTACAGGTCACCTGCCAACACCACGCCCGTGTGCGCCAGCGGAGGCAGCACGCCCTCCGCGCTCAAGGACGCAAGGCCATCCGCCAGGACTTCTCCCAGAAGGGCCACTGCGCCTCCCAGCACAGCGCAAGGCGCCACCCCCTGCAGGTCCGACGTCACCACCAGGCCATCCAGCCCCGCTGGCAGCGTGTCGACCTTTCCCTGCAAGAGGGGCAGGTGCTGGGTTTCAGTCCCACCTCTGGGGCCGCGGAGAGGTAGGGCCACAGATACAACGGCTCCACGTCAAGCTTCAGGATTCGCATGGCGCCCAGGTCGCCCCGGGCACCACCATCCTGACAGTCACAGGGAGCCACGCTCGCTCAGGCCGGGAACCCTGCTCCGGCTCCCAGCCTGCGGACCGCGGCTCAGAACAGCCGCAGCAGGGACAGCGAGATGTTCGCGTTGGCGGAGCGCACACCGCTGAGCAGGCACTGCGTCACACCAGGAACGGACGACACGTCCATCGTCTTGATGGCGAGCGCGCCCTCGAAGCAGCCGCTGGAGACCCGGCCCAGCACGGTCATCGTCGTCATGCCCAGCGGGCGCACGTCCACGCCACCAATGAAATCGATGGTGCTCTGCGTGCCGTCATTCCAGGTCACGCTGTTCTGGGTCGACAGGCTCGCGAGCAGACAGCTCGCCGTGCCGGCGCCGGTGATGGTGAACGAGCTGGCCTGGGAGGATGGATCCGCCTTGGACTGCGAGGAGCGTCCCCTGTCCACGCCCCTGCTCGTCACCTGCGACTGAACGGCTCCGCGCGCGGCCACGCGGAGCCCGCCGGTTCACTCCTCGGTTCGTCCCCTCCTCGGCCGAACTCGCCTGTTACTCGCGGCTGGGCTCACGCGTGGAGTGGATGCTCTGGAAGCCCGCGATGCACAGCTCGGCGCGCAGGGGCGGGGAGTTGTAGTACGGGCCACCGTCATACGGCCGGTCGATGGCGTCGCGGCGGTCCGGGTGCGTGAAACCAGCAATGTGCATCATCTCGTGGATGAGCGTCTGGGCAATCTCCGTGTCCCCCTGCGGGAAGAGCACGCCGAAGTTGATCCAGACGTCGTCTCCACTCACCTCCGCCCGCGCATTGATGCCGGGTTCGGTCGTCCCCGAGTGGTTGATGGCCTTGCGGTAGGCACCACGCAACAGGGACTTCTCCAGGTCGGTCAGGTGGGTGCAGGTCTGGATGGAGTCCTGCGCGGCCTCGTGGCGCCGCAGCGTCCGGGCCCAGTTGGCGTCCGAGACGGTGGCCGTGTCGCGGGTGAAGCGGTCCTGCATGGCCAGCACGTCCGCGAGCACGTCGCGCGAATCGGCATAGCCGGCCCGGATGAGGTTCATTCCGTACACTCGCGTGCCGTTGTACGTGGCGGAGTGGAAGGTGGGCAGGCCCGCGGCGAAGCCGTTCGCGACGGCGTAGTCGTTGGCGGCGCGCATCATCGCCCCGGCGTCGTTCACGTCCGGGTAGCCAATGGCCCAGCCCGGAACATCGCGGAACTCGACGACGCTGGAGTGGAGGAAGTTGATGCCGTACACCACGCCCGAGCCGTTGTTGCCCTGCTCGAAGGTGGGCAGCGCGACGCCCAGCCCGTACGTGTTGCCGTAGTCCTGAGCGCGGCGGAACAGCTCCGGGATGTTGCTCAGCGCCGTGTTGCCCAGAATGGAGCGGTACACCTCGCGGTAGTGGGCCACGGTGCCCGACTTGAGCAGCATGGTGCCGCGCACCACGCCCGCGCCGTAGTTTGCTTCATGGAAGTTGCCGAAGCCCGCCGCGTAGCCATGAATCCCCGCATAGCGGTTGGCGGTCCGGAAGCGGAAATCGCTGGCCGTCTCCAACGAGGACGCGGTGGTGCCCACGGCCTCCTCGGGCAGGCCCATGTCCGGCGTGACGCCGGCGTCCATCATCTCGCCTCCGCAGCCCAGCAACATCATCGACGTCGAAATGCACACACCCAGGGAGAGACGCTTCACCATCGAGCGCACGGTTGAGACCTTTCTGTGGATTGACGAGCGCGGCGGAACGGGACGCTGGCCCGTTCATCCGTCCGTCGCTCTCGAAATCAGATACGAAAGGTTCGGGATTTCCGGGTCGTCCGCCCACGACGATTTCGCCGGGCGGTGCGGCGACGCCCCGCGCGCCGCGTGGCTCAATCGTCGACGTCGTTCACGGCATTCGTGGGAGTGCCCGGAGGAACGGCCTCGCCGTCCTCCCCCTTGAGCGTTCCCGTTGAGATGAGCCAGACATCCAACGTGTCATCGATGTCGATGTCTCCCGCGCACGCCATGGTGACGTCGCAGTCCGGGCACGTGCCGAACACGCCCACCTGCTTGGACACCCACGCGGGCAGGTCCTTCAGGGTGATGGCCCGGCGGCTCATGTCCCGCGAGCGGTCCACACCGATGCCACCGGCGTCCTCCGGAACCTCCACCATTTCCTCCACCGCGTCGCGCGTCACCAGCGGCCCCTCGCCCGTGAAGTACGCGTAGCGGTTGCCACGCTCGAGGTTGAAGCCCAACGTCATGATGCGCGCATCGAAGGAGCCGTGCTCCGCATGGAGGTTGCGCTGGGCGGTGAAGAGGGCTCGGAGGTTCGTCTTGCACTCCGCCTGCTTCGCGCGCACCGGAAACCTGTTGTAGTTGGGAATGGAGACGGCGGTCAGGACGCCCAGGCAGGGGCAGACGAAGAGCAGGCCCAGGACCAGCGCCACGCCGCGGGGACTCCCCAGTACGAGCGTTTCGGCACGGCGGCCGGGTTCCTGCAAGCGGGGGCGGAGCCGGGGCTGGAGGAGGAGAACCCGGCCCGTGTCACCCTCCTGCGGCCCTTCTTCGCCCCTCTTCACCAGCCCGACGCACTCAACTGGGCTCATATCCGTCCTATATTCATGAGCCCGGCGCGAACAGGGCATCCCCCCTCGTGTCCCGCTTCAACGCGGTAGACTGGCGCGTTGTCCCAGCCGCCGAGCTGGTACGCGAGCCACCGCACACACAGCGCAGGGAACCCTCGCGCGCCTCCAGGCGTCCACCGCTCCATGGTTCCCATCCTGCTGCTCCTCGCCCTGGCCCCTGTCGACGTGGAGCGCGAGACTTCACGTCCAGAGCGGCCCTATGCCGAGACGATCTCCGAGCTGGAGGCTCGACGACACGCTTTCGGCAAGCAGTGGCACCAACCCGGCGCGGGGCGCATCGCGCTGCGGGACGAGGCCCGCGCGACCGTGCTCGATGCCCTGACGCGACAACTGATACCGGCCTTGTACGGCACGCCGTGGGAGTTCTACGGCGACAGCCAGACGCCACGCACAGGGACCATCGCCTGTGGCTACTTCGTCGCCACGGTGCTGCGAGACGCCGGATTCCGCGTCGATCGCGTGCGGATGGCCCAGCAGCACGCCGAGTACATCGTGAAGGCGCTGGCACCTCCGAAAAAGACCTGGCGGTTTCGCGGCCGTCCCGTGTCCAGGGTCATCGACCGCGTGAGGAGAGCCGGTGCAGGGCTCTACGTTGTCGGACTCGACTACCACGTCGGGTTCCTCTGGAACGACAGCGCGCAGGTGTGGATGTGTCACGCATCCTATCTGGGCGACGCCACGGTCGTCTGCGAGGACGCGCTCACCTCCCCCGCCATGGTGTCGCGCTACCACGTCGTCGGGAAGTTGCTTGAGAACGGAATGATGGACGCTTGGATGGAGGAGCGACCGCTCCATGTCTTCATCCCGGAGCAGGAGCCAACCCACTGAGATTCGGGGCAAGGCGAAGCGGCCACTCCCCAAGACGATCAAACTCCACGTTCATCCTCCGCTGACGCATAAGCGGGATGGTGGCCCTGTTGAGGGGCCGAGGAGGGCCGCCTCGGATGGAGCCCTGTACCTCGAACAATTCCGCCTGAGGCTTCCCTACGTCGAGCGGCTGCGCATCCGTGCCGGACGTGGCCCCCGGCTGTTCGGTAGGGAGGCCTCGGTCAACCTCGATGAAAAGGAGCGTCTGCCCGTCCTATTCCAGGACCTGCACGCTCCCACTCCAATCACCGGGGGAATGCTGCTGGGTGATGGATACATCCACGGCTTCGATCTTCCCGAGCCCATGCGGGAGGTGAGAAGGCACACCGCCCACACCGCCATCTGCTGGCACGAGGTCCACGCGCTGCGCTTCCAGGAAGGTTGTCTGACGGAAGCACGGAATGTGTCCGAGGCCGCCGCCCGCCTGCGCGAGGAACTGGCCGTGGAGACGAACGAGCCCGGAGCCCCGGCCTGGAGCGAAGACCTCCAGCGCCGGCTCGTGTGTCTCTTCCACCTGGATTACGGTGGGCTGATGCAGCCTCGTGTCCTCCGGTGAGCGAGGCCCCCGTCACGGACGCGCTGCTCACCGCGCGGGCCTGGCCCCGCGCAATGCGCCTACCTTCGAAGTGGATGAGGTGTCGGCGGAGGCTCATCTGCGACGGGGCATTCTGACTCCAAGGAGGGTTGAGCACACCCCACACGGTCAGGTAGACGACAGATCCCCCTTTGATTCGGAGGAACCTTGTTCAAGTCGATGATCCTGGCGGTTGCGGTGTTGGGACTGACGGCATGTGGCAGCGATGACTCGGAGCAGAGCGCCGAGTGCAAGAAGTACCTGGCCTGCATCAAGGCCACGACCCCCGAGATTCAGGCCACCGCCGAAGTGACCTACGGCGCCGACGGTTCCTGCTGGAAGAGCGACGAGACGGCCAGGGTCTGCACTGCCGCGTGCACCGACGGCCTGACGCAGCTCCGGGGCCACCACCCCGACGAGTCCGCCTGCAAGTAGGACAGAGCCCTGTAAGGGCGCACTGGCCGCGCACACGTTGCGCGACCATGTGCAGGACTTCAGCCCAGCAGCCTGAACGTCTCGCGGGCAATCACCATCCGCTGCACCTCGCTGGTGCCCTGGTAGAACGCATCAGAGGGATAGGGGCGCTGTTAAGGGGAGGGAGGGTGCAGGGGGGCCAAGGAGGGCCGCTGACGGGGCCGCCCGAGTGAAATTCCCGTCCGGTGGACAGGCCGCTTGAGCCCCCTTGGGGTACATGCCTGCCCAGACCGCGCTCCCTTCAGGTGCGTAGCAGGGGCCTGGACCTCTTGGCGCTCCCTCAAGCGGGGGCAGAGCCGGAGCTGGAGGAGGAGAGCCCGGCCCAGGCTGCGACGGTGGAGTCGACGAGGGAGCGCACGCCGCGTTTGGATTGGGCGGGACTGCTGCGCCGGATGTTCGCGCTGGATGTCTCCGCCTGCTCTCGGTGTGGAGGCCGCAGCAGGCGGCTGGCCGGGCTGAAGGTGACGGGGAGCATCCACATCCTCCACCACACCTTCTGCTCCCGGCTGGCGATGGCGGGCACCAGAACCTCTCCATCACCCAGCGCTATATGCACCTCAGCCCAGCGACCCAATCGGCGGCCATCCGGATGCCGGGGGGGGCGAAGCAGGAGGCCCAAAATGAAACGGGCTGGAGACCTTTCGATCTCCAGCCCGCTTCATGACGTGGTCGGGGAGACAGGATTTGAACCTGCGACCCCTTGGTCCCGAACCAAGTGCTCTACCAGGCTGAGCCACTCCCCGATATGTCGCCTCGCCGGCGGGTCCTTCTCGGGACCGGCGAAGTGCGGGCGGTAGTACCCGAGCCGCCCAGCCGAGTCAACGTCCTCGGATCACCTTTTCTTCCGCCCCCCTCCCCACGCCCCCCCACCTGCGCGGCCCGGCGGGCCGGCGCTCCCCGGGTGGCCTCCGACTCCGCTTCCCAAGACCAAGAAATTCCTGTACTCCCTGACAGTTTCCCGCTTCGCCTCATTTCACGAGGTAGAGACAGCATTGTTGCACCTCGAAGCCATGACGCCGCCCCCCGTCGTCCTCATCTCCGATGACGAGCCCCTCATCGTCTCCGCCCTCGCCCGCGAGGGGAAGCGGTCCGGGCTGAACTGCATCTCGGACACCACCTCCGAGCGCGTCCTGGAGCTCGCCCGCGAGCACCAGCCGGCCGTCATCATCCTCGACATCAACCAGCACCAGGACGGGCGCGACCTGCTCGCCCAGCTCAAGCAGGACCCCAGCACCCGCGACTGCAAGGTCATCATCCTCAGCGCTGTCGAGGACCAGTTCACCCGCCACGTCTGCTTCGAGCTCGGCGCCGACGACTACGAGGTGAAGCCCTTCGACCCCACCTTCATGACCCGCGTCGCCCGGCTCGCCACCTCCGTGGCGCGGCCCCGCACCTGAGCCCGCGGCCTCAGGGCCGCAGCGAGCGGATGGCCTCCGCGTAGTCCTTCGCGCCGAAGACGTAGCTGCCCGCCACCAGCACCGTGGCCCCGGCCTCCACCACCTGCTTCGCCGTGACGGCGTTGATGCCGCCATCCACCTCGATGTCCACGTCCTTCCGCCCGCGCGCATCCAGCATCCCGCGCAGCCGGCGCACCTTGTCCACCGTGGACGCGATGAAGCTCTGGCCCCCGAAGCCCGGGTTCACGCTCATCAGCAGGACCATGTCCACGTCGCCCAGCACCTCCTCGATGGCCGACAGCGGCGTGCCCGGGTTCAACACCACCGCCGGCTTCGCCCCCGCGCTCCGAATCTGCTGAAGCGTCCGGTGCAGGTGCGGACTGGCCTCCACGTGCACCGTCAGCACGTCCGCCCCCGCCTTCACGAAGGCGTCCACGTAGCGCTCCGGCTCCACAATCATCAGGTGCACGTCCAGCGGCTTCGTCGCCACCCGCTTGATGGCCTCCACCACCACGGGGCCAATCGTGATGTTCGGAACAAAGCGGCCATCCATGACATCCACGTGAATCCAATCCGCGCCAGCGGCTTCGACGGCGCGGACCTCCTCGGCCAAGCGGCCGAAGTCACAGGACAAGAGCGAGGGAGAGATGCGAACGGGGCGGCGGCTCATGCCGCGCTTCATAACCGCATCCCGCGCTCCGGCTAAGGCCGAACGCAGCCCGCAGACGTCCAGCAGACACGCCAGGGACCGCAAAGTGGGGCTCCGGGGGCGGGGCCCTGTCTACCCGTGCTAGAACTTTGTAGCCCTTCGCGGCCCCTGGCCGCTTCTCCTGGAGCCGCCGAGTGCTCGCTCAACCCGCCCCACTGCCCGAGCTCAACCGCCGCCTGGCGAAGCTCACGTCCATCCTGGATGTCGCGAAGGCGATGAGCGCCGAGCGCGACCTCGACCTGCTCCTGCCGCTCATCCTCTTCGAGGCCACCAAGGTGGTGGAGGCGGACCGCTGCTCGCTGTTCATCCTGGACCGCGAGCGCAACGAGCTGTGGAGCAAGGTGGCGCAGGGCTCGAAGAGTGAAATCCGCCTCCCGGTGGGCAGCGGCGTCGCCGGCCAGGTGGCCCAGACGGGCGCCGTCATCAACATCCCCGACGCCTACGCCGACGCCCGCTTCAACCGCTCGTTCGACAGCTCCAGCGGTTACCAAACGAAGACCATCCTCTGCGTCCCCATGCGCGACGCCGGCGGCGAGGTGACGGGCGTCATCCAGGCCCTCAACAAGCTGGACGGCGGCAGCTTCAACGCCGAGGACGAGGAGTTGCTGCTCGCCCTGGGCGCCCAGGCCGCCGGCGCCATCGAGAACGCCCTCCTCCATGAGGACATCAACCGCCTCTTCGAGGGCTTCGTCTCCGCCTCCGTCGTCGCCATCGAGTCCAGGGACCCGACCACCGCCGGCCACTCCGGCCGCGTGGCCGACCTCACCGTGGCGCTGGCCCAGACGCTCGAGCACCTGTCCACCGGCCCCTACGCCCACACGCGCTTCTCCCCGGGCGAAATCCAGGAGCTGCGCTACGCCTCGCTGCTGCACGACTTCGGCAAGGTGGGCGTGCGCGAGCCGGTGCTCGTGAAGGCGGAGAAGCTCTACCCCCACGAGCTGGAGGGCCTGCGCGCCCGCTTCCAGCTCGCGCGCAAGGACCTGCAGCTCCAGAGCTACCGCCGCCGCCTGGAGGCCGTGAAGGTGCGCGGCCACGCGAACCTGCCGGAAATCGAGGCCGAGGAAGAGGAGCGCCTCGCCCGCGAGTCGGGGCAGCTCGACGAGGTGCTGGCGTTCGTCCTCTCCTGCAACCGCCCCACGGTGCTCGCGCAGGGCAACTTCGAGCGCCTCCACGAGCTGGGGGCGCTGCGCTTCGTGGACGCCCACGGTCAGGCCCAGCCGCTGCTGCTGCCCGCGGAAATCCAGTCGCTCTCCATCGCCCGCGGCACCCTCTCTCCCGAGGAGCGGCGCGAAATCGAGAGCCACGTCGAGCACACCTACCGCTTCCTGTCCCAGATTCCGTGGACGCGCACGCTGCGCCGCGTGCCGGAGATTGCCTACGCCCACCATGAGAAGCTGGACGGCACCGGCTACCCCCGCGCCGAGAAGGACATCCCCGTGCAGTCCCGGATGATGTCCATCTGCGACATCTACGACGCCCTCACGGCGAGCGACCGGCCCTACAAGAAGGCCGTGCCCCACACGCTCGCGCTCGACATCCTCAAGCGCGAGTCCGACGCCGGGCAGCTGGACCCGGCGCTCTATGCCGTCTTCGTCGAGGCCGACATCCCCCGGCGGGTGCTCCAGGGCATCAAGTAGCCCCGGGCCCGCTCAGCCCTGGATGGTGTGCAGGCGGAGGCTGTTGATCTTCCCCGGCTGCCCCACCGGCGCGCCGAAGACGATGACGATGCGGTCGCCCTTGCGGCCCAGGCCCCGCGCCAGGAGCTCCTCCTCCACGCGCTTCACCATGGCCTCCGTGTCCTGGATGGGCTCCAGCACGCGCGGCACCACGCCCCACAGCAGCGACAGCCGGCGGCGCACCTCCTGGTTGGGGCTGAAGGCGACGATGGGCACCGTGGGCCGGTAGTGCGCCAGCAGCCGCGCCGTCACGCCCGACAGGGTGAAGGCGGCGATGAGCGAGGCGTTGCTCGCCTTGGCCGCCTCGCACGCCACGCGCGCAATCACGTCCGGGAAGTGGCTGGGCAGGCCCAGCGGCGTGTCCAGCGGGCGCATCAGCGAATGCGTGGTGCGCGCGGAGGACTCGGCCGCCAGGATGATGCGCTCCATCATCTGCACGGACTCGATGGGGAACTTGCCGCTCGCCGTCTCGCCCGAGAGCATCACCGCGTCCGCGCCGTCGAACACGGCGTTGGCCACGTCGCTGGCCTCGGCGCGCGTGGGGCGCGGGTTGTCGATCATCGAGTTGAGCATCTGCGTGGCCACGATGACGGGCAGGCCACGCAGGTTGCTGCGCCGGATGATGTCCTTCTGGACGGCCGGCACCTCCTCGGGGGGAATCTCCACGCCCAGGTCGCCGCGCGCCACCATGACGCCGTCCGTCTTGTCGAGGATGGCGTCCAGCCGGGCGATGGCCTCCGGCTTCTCCAGCTTGGCGATGATGGGCACCGTGCGGCCGACCTCCGCCATCGCCTGGCGCGCGGTGTCCAGGTCCGACGGCTGGCGCACGAAGGACAGCGCGATGTAGTCCACGCCGGCCTTGATGCCGAACACCAGGTCCTCGCGGTCCTTCGGCGTCAGCGCCTCCGCGCGCACCGCCACGCCGGGCAGGTTGATGCCCTTGTTGTTCTTCAGCGGGCCGCCGTGGATGACCTGGGTGCGGATGAGCTTCTGCTTGTCCGTCTCCAGGACCTTCAGCTCCAGCAGGCCGTCATCCAGGAGGATGCGGTCGCCCGGGTTCACGTCCGCCGCCAGGAAGGGGTACGTGGTGGAGACGATGTCGTCGGTGCCTGGCACCGACTCGTCCGTGGTGATGTGGAAGGTGCCGCCCTCCTTCAGCTCGGTGCTGCCCTTCACGAAGCGGCCGGTGCGAATCTTCGGGCCCTGCAGGTCCCCGAGGATGCCCACCGCCTTGCGGACCTTCAGCGACGCGGCGCGCAGCTTCGCGATGTTCTCCGCGTGCTGCTCGTGGCTGCCATGGGAGAAGTTGAGGCGCGCCACGTCCATGCCGTTCTCCAGGAGCGCTTCCAACATCTCCTGGCTCTGGCTGGCGGGACCGAGGGTGCAGACAATCTTCGCTCTTCGCATAGAGCCCGTGAGGATGGGTTTCCATGGCGGCAGCGTCAAGCACGCTGCATGAGCCGCTTCGCTCGGTAAAACGGTAAACGAGCCAGCGAACGAAGCAGCGCTCAGCCGCGCAACAGCACGGCCAGGTTCTCCCGCTCCCAACGCAGTGCGGCGGCATAGTGCGGGAAGGTCCGCTCTCGCTCACGGAAGGCGCGCGGGTGGTGCACGCGGCGGCCCCCGCGGCCCGTGCTCGGGAAGAGCTGATGGAGCATCTCGTGGAACACGATGAACTCCACGAAGAAGGAGGGCACGTCCGGGCTGTCCAGCGCCGGGTGGATGCGAATCTCGCGCGTCTGGTGGTCGTAGACGCCCAGGCGGATGGACTTGCGGCGGCGGCGCGGCGGCATGCGTCCCCAGCCAATCCGCGCCTGGATACCGTCCTGAAAAAAGTCGCGGTTGGTGGCGTCGTAAAGCGCTTGCAGGTCGAAACAGCGCCCGCGCGGGTTGAGGTCCGCGTCGGACTCGCGGCGGAGCTGGCGGATGCGCGGCTGCTGGCCGCGGATGTACTCGTCCAGGATGGCGCCCGCGCTGCGGTACCCCCGGCCCGCGTAGTCCGCCACCGCGCGCACCACCGGCTCGGGTGCGTCCAGGAACATGTGGTGCAGCCGCAGCGCCAGCACCGAGGCGCCGCGGCGGAAGGACACCATGGTGGACCGGTTGTCCGTCACCGACAGCCGCACCGGCACCCCCAGCTCGGCGCTCAGCCGCCACGCCAGCGACTCGGCGCGCGACCACAGCTCCTCGCGCGTGGGCGGGCGCGTGAGGATGCGGGAGGCCTCCTCGGGCATGAGGTCGTGCGGCGGCTGCGGTATCGGCGGCGCCACCGGCCGCGGCGCGGGCGCCACGGGAGCAATCGCTCCTCCCTCGGGCCGGGGAGCGGCCGTGCCCTCCGGGGCCCGGGTGGCCGCGGAGAGCCCTCGTGGGAAGAGCGACGTCTGGCGGAATTGCTCGAAGGACACGCGGCTGCGCATCGTACCCCGCACTTCCGGGGACTCAAGGGCGGCGGCCCGCTGCCCGCCTCCTCACCGTCAGCCCGTCAACCGCGCACGCACGCAGCGTCCACTAGCGGGAGCGGAAGGCGGGCGGGCGTACGACGCCCTCACGGCGTGGGCGGCTCGGTGTGGCGGGACTTGAGCAGCCGCTCCAGCCGCTCCGGCTCCATGCGCACCACGAAGGTCTTCTCGCGCGTGAAGGTCACCTGCCCCGGCGCGCCCCCCTTCACCTTCCGCACGAACTTCGCGGGCACGTAGCTCACCTCGCCGCGCGGCTCGCCCTTCGCGCCCGAGTGGTGCAGCGCCAGGTGCGCCGCGTCCAGCAGCGCCTCCTGCGCCACCTCCTGCCCCTTCTCCAGCGGCAGCACCACGTGGCTGCCCGGCACGCCGCGCGCGTGGAGCCACAGGTGCCATGGCCGCGCGACCTTGAAGGTGAGCGTGTCGTTGTCCTCGGAGCCGCGCCCCACCCAGATGCGCGCCCCGCCATGGCCCACGTACTCCTTGAAGGGCCTGCCCTCCTGCGGGCCCTCGCCGCCGGCCGGCAGTTGGAGCACCTCCGCCTGCGACAGCAGCGCGGCGTCATCCATCCGCTCAAGCTGCGCGAGCGCCTGCTGCGCGTGCTCCACCTCGCGCGCCAGCTCCGCCTCGCGGTGGCGCGCCTGCGCCACGCCGCGCAGCAGCCGCCGGTACTGGTGGAAGTGCCAGTCGGCCTGCTCCTTCGGCCCGCGCTTCGGGTCCAGCGTCACCCGGACCTCCTTCGCGCCCTCCTCCGTATAGGCGGTGAGCACCACCTCGGTGGCGCCACGCTTGAGGCGGTAGAGGTTCTGCGCGAGCAGCTCGCCCACCTCGCGGTGCTTCTCCGCCTCCGGGCCGCGGGCGGCCTCGGCGCGCACCTTCTCCAGCGTCCGGGAGGAGCGCTTGAGGCGCGCGCGGTACGGCTGCGCCAGCCGGCGGCGGATGGTCTCCGAGCGGCTGGCCTTGTCACGCGCGCCCAGCAGGCGCTCCGCGGCCTGGGCATACGGCAGCGCGTCCGTATCCTGGGGCACCAGCCGCGACGGCTGACGCCGGGCCTTCTCCAGCGCCTCGGGCGGCGGGGGCTCCGGCGGCGTCCACGTGGCGCCTGGATAGAGGTTCCGGCGCTGCGCGAAGCCCTCGCCGGAGTGCATCAACACCCGGCCGTTGTCGCTGAGCAGCAGCAGGCCGCCGGGCGCGCCCACCTCCAACAGCAGCCGCCGGCGCACGTCCTCGCGCTCGAAGTCGAGCACCACCACCCGCTCCGCCTCCATGAAGCGGGCGGCCTGGAGCTTGAAGCCCGTCAGCTCCTGGCGCAGCCACCGCTGGAAGGGTGCGGGCTCGCCCGGCGTGGGGAAGCGCTCCTCCGCGACGGAGACGCGCGCCAGCTCACCCTCTGCGCACAGGCACAACAGGATGGATCTGCCCGGCACGCGCAGCTCCACGTAGGCGAGCCGCGGCAGGGGACACCAGGCCTTCTGGGCCACCGCTCCCGTGAGGCGCGCTCCCACCTCCGCCACCACCTGCTCCAACTCGACGGGACGCAGCGACATGGGAACTCCGGGTCCTGAAAATGAAAACGGCCCGGCGGGTTTCGCCGAGCCGTTCACCGGACGTCAACCGCCGTCCGCTCATGACGACGGGACTGCTCAGGACTCCGGGGTAACCGGGGCCGCCGCCGTCTTGCTGGCGCGCTTGCGAGCCGGGGCCTTCTTGGTCGCCTTGCGGGCGCCCTTCTTGGCCGCCGCCTTCTTGGTCGCGGTCTTGCCGGCCGTCTTGCGAGCGGTCGTCTTCTTCGCCGTCTTCGCAGCCTTGGTCGACTTGGCCGCCTTCGCGGTCTTGGCAGCCTTCTTCGTCGCGGACTTCGCAGCGGTCTTCTTCTTAGCGGCCATCAGAATCCTCCAGTTCGTGGTCGGCCTCAGTCAAGCGAGGCCCTGCACTCTTCTTGATGGGAGTGAGTGCTTGAAGTGAATGGTACGGGCGACATGCCAGTGTGTCAACGCATGGTGATGTATTGCATCGCGTGCGAGGCCGATTTTTCGGCATCGAGCGCTGCCGGTGGTTCCGAACGCCACCTCGCGGACACTCGCGAGCGCATCCGGGGTGTCGCGCGCGAGGCCGAGTTTCCGGCGCCGGACACGCTTCGGCCAATTTCTCGGCGGCGCCCGGCGCGCGTCGCTTCCCGTCATGGGGTGCGGCGTCTACGGTGCGCGACCGCATGAGCGCCTCCGAGCAGACCTTCCCCGAGGACTTCACCTTCGGCGTCGCGACCGCGGCGTACCAGGTGGAGGGCGGCATCGAGAACGACTGGGCCGAGTGGGAGCGCGCCGGACGGTTGAAGTCTCCGGACGCGCGCTGCGGCCTCGCGGTGGACCACTGGCGCCGCTACGAGGAGGACTACGCCCTGGCCCGGGCGGTGGGGGCCACGGCGTTCCGCATCTCCCTGGAGTGGGCGCGCATCGAGCCGGAGCGCGGGCGCTTCGACGAGGCGGCGCTGGAGGCCTACCGGGAGCGGCTCCTGAAGATGAAGGCCCACGGGCTGCGGCCGGTGGTGACGCTCCACCACTTCACGCACCCCACCTGGTTCCACCGGGAGACGCCCTGGCACCAGCCGGCCAGCGTGGACGTCTTCCGCCGGTACGCGCGGCGGTGCGCGGCGCTGCTGGAGGGGATGGACGCGTTGGTCATCTCCTTCAACGAGCCCATGGTGCTGCTGCTGGGCGGGTATCTGCAGGGCGCCATTCCTCCGGGCATCGCGGACGGCCCCACCACCATGCGGGCCATGGAGAACCTGGTGCGCTCACACGTGGCCGCGCGGGAGGAGCTGCTGACCCGGCTGGGCCGCGTCGAGCTGGGCATCTCCCAGAACATGCTCGCCTTCGCGCCGGACCGGTGGTGGCACCCGCTGGACCGCGCGCTGGTGAGGCTCGGGTCCCAGGCCTACAACCATGCGTTCCACGAGGCGCTGGCCACCGGCGAGCTGCGCGTCCACATGCCCGGCGTGGCCTCCACGCGCGTGGACATCCCCGGAGCGCGGGACGCCGTGGAGTTCATCGGGGTGAACTACTACACCCGCGCGCACCTGCGCTTCGTGCCGCGCCCGCCCTTCATCGAGTTCACGTACCGGGACATCCACGGCCGGGGGCTGACCGACATCGGCTGGGAGGACTGGCCGGAGGGCTTCCTCCAGACGCTGCGCGACGTGAAGCGCTACGGGCGGCCGGTGTGGGTGACCGAGAACGGCATCGACGACCGCGGCGGCGCGCGCCGTCCCCACTACCTCCATTCCCATCTGGCCCAGGTGCTGGCCGCGCGCGCGCAGGGCGTGGACGTGCGTGGCTATCTCTACTGGAGCCTGCTCGACAACTTCGAGTGGCTGGAGGGCTGGGGCCCGCGCTTCGGGCTCTACCACGTCGACTTCGACACGCTCCGCCGCACCCCCACGCCCGCGTGCGACTACTTCCGGGCCGTGGCCACCCAGCGCCGGCTGGTGCCACCAGGCGCCGTCCCCGGAGCCTGAGCCGCCTCCTTATATATAGAGGCGCCATGCCACGGCCGCGCCGGGCGAGCGCTCAGCCCAGCGCCGCCCGGTAGTCCACGTCCTGCTCCTCGGCCGGGCCGGAGAGGTCCACCTGGGCGTCCGCGAAGAAGCGGCGCACGCACGCCTCCACCGCCTCGGGCAGGTCGATGGCGTTCACCTCCGCACGGAAGGCGGCGGCGCCGTAGAGGCCATGGGCGTACCAGGCCAGCTGCTTGCGGAAGGAGCGCACCGCGCCCAGCGCATCTCCGACGAACGCCAGGTGCGCGCGGAAGTGCGAGAGCACCAGCTCGCAGCGCTCCCGAGGCGTGGCGGGCGGGCCGCCCAGCAGCTCGCGGAAGAGCCACGGGTTTCCCAGCGCCGCCCGGCCAATCATCACGAAGTCGCAGCCGGTGGTCTCCAGCATGCGCACCGCGTCCGCGGGCGTCTTCACGTCCCCGTTGCCGATGATGGGCAGCTCCGGGAAGTGGCGCTTCAGGTCCGCGATGACGCCCCAGTCCGCCTGCCCCGAGTACCCCTGCTCCCGCGTCCGCGGATGGATGGCCAGCCCCGCGCAGCCCGCCTCCTGGAGCGCCCCCGCCACCTGGAGGTAGTTGAGGCTGCGGGCGTCCCAGCCCGAGCGAATCTTGCACGTGACGGGCAGGCCGGTGGCCTCGCGGATGCGCCGGACGATGTCGGCCGCGCGGGGCACGTCACAGAGCAGGCCGCTGCCCGCCCCGTTCTTCACCACCTTCTTCACCGGGCAGCCCATGTTGACGTCGATGATTTGCGCGCCCGCCTCGCGCCCGACGACGGCCGCGCGCGCCATGGCCTCCGGCTCGCCGCCGTAGATTTGCAGCGAGTAGGGCCGCTCCACCTCGGGGTCGAAGCGCAGGTACTTCAGCGTCCGCTGGTTGGCGCGCATCAACCCCTGCGAGCTGACGAGCTCGGTGGGACAGAGCGCCGCCCCCAGGCGGAAGGCGAGCACACGGAAGGGCATCTCGCTCACCCCGGCCATGGGGGCCAGGATGTACGGGTTCGGCAGGCTGTAGGGACCAAGCTGCGGCATGAAGGGCGGGGAACCTAGCGGATTTGCCGGGGACATGGCGCAAGCAGCGCGCAAGTGCCTGCGCTCGGGGGACCTAACGGTTAAGGTCCGTGGCCATGTTCCGCTTTCGCCTCGGGAGCATTCCCGTCGAAGTCCACCCCAGCCACCTGCTGATGTCCGGCATGCTCGCCTTCTCGTCCGCGACCAGTGCGACCGCCCAGGCAGGCTGGCCCTTCCGCGAAGCCGCGGGGGGGGCCGCCCTGGGGCACGCCAGCGCCATGGCCCTGTACGTGCTGTCGTGGATGTTCATCGTCTTCGTCTCCGTGCTCATCCACGAGATGGGCCATGCCCTGGCCAGCCGGCTGTTCGGCTACCGGCCGAGCATCGCGCTCGTCTGGATGGGCGGGCACACGCTCCCCACCGACGCCCCCGGCCCCCTTCCTTGGAAGCGGGACGTGCTCATCACCGCGGCGGGCCCCTTCTTCGGCCTGATGCTGGGCGTCACCAGCGCCATTGGCGCCTTCCTGTTCGACGGGCGGGCGCCCGCGCTCGACTTCTTCCTCCGCGCGTTCGCCTTCGCCAACTTCGTCTGGGCGGTGCTCAACATGCTGCCCGTGCTGCCGCTGGACGGCGGGCGCATCACCACCGCCCTGGCCACGCGCATCTTCGGCCCCCGGCGGGGCTTCGTGCTGGCGCAGAGCCTGGCCCTCATGGTGTGCGTGGCCGCCGTGGTGTACGCCATGAGGACGGGCGCCCTCCTGCTCGCCGTCATGTTCGCCATGTTCGGCCTCCAATCCTTCCGCGTCGTGGCGGAGGCCCTGCGTGGCGACCAGGCGCGGAGCGTTCCCCTGAAGGGCCCGCTGGCGGAGAAGCTGCGCGAGGCGCGGGCGGCGCTCGACGCGGGCCAGATGGACGACGCGCGCCGGCTGGGCGCCTTCGTCCTGGAGGCCCCCGAGGGCCTGACGCAGAGGCTGGCCAGCCATGCCCACCACCTGCTGGGGTGGATTGCCCTGAAGGAGGGCCACGGCCGCAAGGCGCTGGACCACTTCTCCCAGGTGCAGGGGCTGCCCGTGGAGCCCCACGCGGTGGCCGCCGCCTTCTCGCTGGTGGGAGACGACGGGCGCGCGGTGGAGTGGTGGAAGCAGGCGTGGCAGGCGTCGGGGGACCGCACCGTCATGCACGAGTACGCCGGCACGCTCATCCGCCTGGGCCGCGACGCGGAGGCCCTGAAGCTGCCGGGCGTGGAGCCGGAGGCGGCCTTCTCCTGCGCGGAGCGGGTCCTCTTCATCCGGGGCGCGTATTCGGAGGCCGCCGCGGTGGGCGAGATGGCGCTGAAGCACGCGCCCAGCGCCACCCTCGCGTATGACGCGGCGTGCGCCCACGCGCGCGCGCGCAACGTGCCCGACGCGATGCGGCTGCTGCGCCGTGCGACCGAGCTGGGCTTCACCGACGGCGCCTATGCGGCCTCGGACGAGGACCTGGCACCGCTCCACGGGTACCCCGCATTCGAGGAGTGGTTGACGGAGCTGCGCCAATCCGCGGCCTCCTGACAGAGGCGTGACAGGCGGGGGTGTTGATGCGGGGTGAGGCTGAGCAGCTTGCGGCTCGGCCCACCAGCGCACGAGGCTCCCTTGCAGACACCGTCCCCAGCTGTGCCCGCAGCGGATGAGCGCCTCAACTGGCTCTCCTCCATCCCCTTCTTCGCCGTCCACCTGATGTGCCTCTTCGTCTTCGCCGTCGGAGCGAAGCCGGTGGACGTGGCCGTGTGTCTCGGCCTGTACGTCGTGCGCATGTGGGGCATCACCGCGGGCTTCCACCGCTACTTCTCGCACCGGTCCTTCAAGACGGGGCGCGTCTTCCAGTTCATCCTCGCGTTCGTGGGCAGCATGTCCGCGCAGAAGGGCGTACTGTGGTGGGCCGCGAACCACCGCCACCACCACCGCTACTCGGACCAGGCGGAGGACATCCACTCGCCCCTGCAGCGGGGCTTCTGGTGGAGCCACGTGGGGTGGATTCTCTCCGACAAGTACAACGCCACCCGCCTGGACGGCATCAAGGACTTCGCCCGCTTCCCGGAGCTGGTGTGGCTCAACCGCTTCCACCTGGTGCCCTCGGTGATGCTGGCCGTCGCCCTCTACTTCATCGGCGGCTTTTCCATGCTGGTGTGGGGCTACTTCGTCAGCACCACCCTGCTGTGGCACGGCACCTTCACCATCAACTCGCTCAGCCACATCTTCGGCAAGCGCCGCTACAAGACGACGGACACCAGCCGCAACAACTGGCTGCTGGCGCTCATCACCCTGGGCGAGGGGTGGCACAACAACCACCACTACCACCAGAACACCGCCAACCAGGGCTGGTTCTGGTGGGAGGTGGACCTCAGCTACTACTCGCTGAAGGTGCTCTCCTGGTTCAAGGTGGTGGAGGGGCTGCGGCTGCCGTCGGAGTCCACGAAGTACGCCTTCCGCAAGTACACCGAGGCGGAGCGGGCCGAGCTGGCGGCCCCCACCCGCTTCTGGGGTGCCTCGGGCGCCCGGGCGCAGTTCGTGGCGGCGAAGGCGGCGGGTGAAGCGGCCCGCGCGGCCGGGGACGCGGCGAGGGCCG
>JAFAAN010000148.1 GCA_023426545.1 Pseudomonadota bacterium | reverse complement strand
GCACCACGGCCTGACCGCCCAGCTTGCCCTCCGTCCCCACCTCGCGGGCCACGCGCGTCACTTCCGACGCGAACGAGTTGAGCTGGTCCACCATCGTGTTGATGGTGTTCTTCAGCTCCAGAATCTCGCCGCGAACATCCACCGTAATCTTCTTCGACAGGTCGCCCTTGGCGACGGCGGTGGTGACCTCCGCGATGCTGCGCACCTGGGCCGTGAGGTTGGAGGCCATGGAGTTCACGTTGTCCGTGAGGTCCTTCCACGTGCCGGCCACGCCCTTCACCCTCGCCTGACCGCCCAGCTTTCCGTCAGTGCCCACCTCACGCGCCACGCGCGTCACCTCCGAGGCGAAGGCGCCGAGCTGCTCCACCATGCCGTTCACCAGCCGGGCGGTGCGGAGGAACTCACCGCGCAAGGGGCGGCCATCCACCTCCAGCGCCATGGTCTGCGACAGGTCGCCCTTGGCCACCGCGCCGATGACGCGGCCCATCTCGGTGGTGGGCTGGACCAGGTCCGCCACCAGCGCGTTCACCGACTCGACGCAGTCGCCCCAGGAGCCCAGCGCCCCCACCACGTTGCCACGCTGGGTGATGCGGCCCTCCTTGCCCACCACGGCGCCGATGCGCGCGAACTCGCGCGCCATGCGCTCGCTGAGCTCGATGATTTCATTGAGGGTGTCCGCCACCTTGCCGGCGCTGCCCACCTTGTCCACCGGCATGCGCACGGTGAAGTCGCCCTTGCGGACGGCGGTGAGGACGCGCAGGAGCTGGCGCGAGTCGAGCGACTGAGACTCATCCTCCCGCGCTCGCGGCGGAGGGGGAGCCGCGACGGGCGCGCGGTGGGAGGAAACCTTCTTCGTGGCCATATGCGTTCCTGGTCGGTCCCGGGACGGCGAAGCACCGGCTGCCGCATTGCGGAAATCTCGCAGAAGGCGCTCGTTCTCTCCCGATTTCGCAGACTTGGACCAGCCCCCCTGCGCGGCCCGGCTGGCCATCAGCCGACATTCCGGAGGGCCTCCGTCACCCAGCCAACACTGCCGGACGCGCGGTGCCACACGGCGTGCAGGTCGGGTGCGCGGAGGGAATGGCCAGACAGGCTCAGTGCCGAACGCGAGGCGCCGGCGCGCGCACGCGCACCTGCATCTGCTCGTCGCCCGCCACCACGTTGCTGAGCACCTCCTGCTGCGTGGGCGACAGCCGGGCCACGGCGCGCAGCGCGGCCACCAGCACCAGGGACTCCAGTGGAGACGGCACGCCGATGCCGTCCGGCCCCGTCTTCAGCGGCAACGGGAGGCGGGGCGCGCGGCCCGCGGCGGTGAGCGCGTCCACGGCATACGCGGGGGACGTGTCCAGCGTGACGGCAATCGCGGGCAGGCTGGTGGCCGCGTCACCCTGCCCGCGCGCCTGCATCTCCATCAGCATCTGGAGCGCCCCGGGCTTGAAGTACAGCGCCAGCCCCGCGCGCCCGTCTCCCATGTGGAAGACACACCCCTCGAAGGTGTGTGTCAGCGGACCGGTGACGACCACCTCGAAGGGCTGGCTGTCGTCCCAGTGCGTCCAGGGCCGCGCCTCCCAGTACTCCGTCGCCGCCTGCACGAAGAGCAGCGCCTTGTCCGACCCCAGCCCCGACAAGCCCCGCTGCCCCCAGGCCAGGAAGGTGGCGATGGCCGCGCATGAGGAGCGCGCCTGGGGCGAGGGCTCCGCCGCCGTCAGCCCCAGCTCCGCGCCCGCGGCGGCCAGGGCCGGCTCGCAGCGGACCTCCGCCACGTCCACCCCTTCCAGCAGGGTCCGCAGCCCCGAGGCATCCTCGGACTCGAACACGGGAGCGGCCGGCTCCCCCGTCTCGGAGATGCGCAGATACACCTGCACCTCTGTGGTGCCCTGGCTGAGCGGCACGGGCCCCAGCTTGAACAGATAGAACATGGAGACCTCAAGCGCGCTTCGCGTCCAGGGCCTTGCGGACCTGTCGCATGAGCGCGGCGATGTCGAAGGGCTTCTGGAGGAAGAGCATGCCCGGGTAGAGGTGCCGCAGCGAGGACACGTCCACGGCGCTCATCCCCACCAGGGAGACCTCCTGGTAGGCCGGCTCGGCCCGGATGCGTTCGATGAGGGCCGGTCCATCCAGGACGGGCATCATCCAATCGGTGAGGACCAGGTCCGGCCGGAGCTCCACCATCCGCTCCAACGCCTCACGGCCATGGGAGGCCGTCAGAACGCGGTAACCCTCCTCTCCGAGGAGGTCCGCCAGGGCTTCCAGGATGCCCTGCTCGTCATCCACCACCAGGATCGTCTCCATACAGGTGGTACTACTCCTCGCGGTTCGTTCAGGAATGGCCAGTGCCCGGGTGCCGGGCAAGTCCCGTGAGCAGGGTATCCACAGCGATATTGAAGGGTGGCAGCACCTCGATGCCCTTCGGAGTGATGACGAACTCCCTCAGGGTGGGGTCATAGTGGGTGTCACGCATCTTGAAGATGCTCAGCAGCCTGCGCAGGCGGCCTTCGAGCTCGACATGTCTCAGGAAGAAGAGGTTCTCCGCCACTGCGGAAGGACCCACTTCCATCGGCACGTCCAACACCGGACCGAAGAGCCGCGGCGTCTCCATGCCGAAGAGGGTGGTGGCTCCCGCGCAACGCAGCTCCTGGGTGAGCGCGGCGAAGAACGAGTTGATGCGTGACGGCTCCGGCGAGGCCTGCTGAATCGCGCCGAGCCCGTCGACGAACACCCGCTTCACCTTGCGCCGCCGCACGTCCGCCAGGAGCTGCTCGGCCAGGATGTCCAGGACGCACTCGGCGGGAGGCTGCCAGAGGATGCGCAGCCGTCCGTCGCCCGACGCGCCCCCCAGGTCGATGCCCGCGGAAGCCACCTTGTCCAGCAGCCGGTTGGGTGGCTCGTAGAAGCCCATGTAGGTACAGGGCTCGCCCTTCTTCAGGCCTTCGCACAGCAGGCTGCTGCCCAGCAGCGTCTTCCCCGCCCCGGGCGGCCCCAGCACCAGCGAGGTGGACCCCTCCGCCAGCCCCTGCGCGAAGAGCGCGTCCAGCGACGGCACGCCGAAGTGGACGCGGTGAGCGCCAGGCTCCGGCGGAGGCAGGCGCGACACGCGCGACTCCAGACGGGGGAAGACCTCCAGGCCCTCGCTGCTGATGCGGAAGGTGTGGACGCCCTGGAGCGTGGCGCTGCCCCGGAACTTGCGCACCTGCAGCTCGCGCCAGGAGCGCACGCCCACGGTGCGCTCGCGCAGCTCCAGGATGCCATCCACCATGGTGTACTCCGGGTGGACGGCGGGGCCGCTGGCGCTGGTCAGCAGCAGCGCCGTGAAGCGCGCCAGGCTCGCGGCGACCTGCAGCTCGTGGATGAACTTCTTGAAGTCACGGCTGCTGCCCGCCGCCTCCTGCGCCTGCACCAGGCCATCCAGCACCAGGATGCTGGCGTTGTGATTGCGCACCTCGCGCCGCAAAAGCTCCAGGAGCCCCGGCAGGCCCTGCTCCTCCAGCATGCGGAAGCCGCTGACGTAGTAGACGCCCTCGGGCAGCAGCGCCGAGTCGAAGAAGGCCATGTCCCGCATGTTGGCCAACATGCGGGCGTGGGACTCCGCCAGCAGCGTGACATACAGACAGCGCGCGCCCGCGCGGCCCTGGTGGTAGCAGAGCTGGTTGGCGAAGAGGGTCTTCCCCGCGCCGGGCTCGCCCACGACGATGTAGACACCTGCGGCGACGAGACCGCCGCCCAGCACGGAGTCGAGCCCGGGCACACCGGTGGAGACACGTGCGTCCTGCCGCGAGGGTTGCTCGGATGCGGACATGATGTCCGTTCCATACCGTAATTCGCCCGGGCACGCGCCGCGGTTGTGAGCAGTGCCCCAGATGGAAGCCACCGAGTGTCCGGTGGCGCAGCGGCGTCAGCGGTCCGCGTCCAGCAGGGCGCGCAGCTCCTCGGGGATGGGCATGGGTGTCAGGATGCCCACGTTGGCGCCCCCGGTGTTGCCCAGCGGCGCCCGGCCAAGCCATGAGCCCGGAGCGGCGACCAGCAGCCGCGCCACCTGACCCATCAGCTCGCCGGCGTCTCTCCGGCGCCAGCCGAACGCCAACATGTGCCAGTGGACGCGGACGTGTGGCCACGCGTGGGCCTGGCTGAGCACGTGGGCCCGCTCGAGGTGCCTCCAGGCGCGCGCCAGCTCGGAGCGGGATTCGGCCTCGGCGGCCTCGCGCAGCTCGGCCTCGAAGGCGGTGCGCAGCTTCGGTTTCATCGACATGGATGCCTCGCGAACAGGGAGGACTCCACCCTGCCGCGGCGCGGCCCACGCGGCTTGTACGAACACGCTATCCCGGCGGCCTCACCCACTCGACCACGCCGGCAATCTCCGAGGGGTTGAGCCCGAGGGTGCGCCGGAAGACGCGGTTCAGGTGGGCGCTGTCGGTGAAGCCGGCCGCGTGCGCTGCCTCGGTGAGGGAGGCGCCGCGCTGCAGGTGCTCGGCGGCCCGGTGCAGCCGCAACCAGAGGACATAGGGCCGCAGGGGGAAGCCCACCTCGGCGGTGAACAGGTGAGACAGCCGCCCCACCGACAGCCCCACGCGCGGCGCCAGCGCGGACAGGCGCACGTCCCCATCGAGCGCGTCCGGCAGCAGCCGCAGCAACCTCTTCACCGCGGGGTGGGTGGGCGGCGCGAGGCGCGCGTCGGCCTGGAGCCCCTGGAGCAGGGCCTGCACCTGCGCCTCGGCCTCCGCCCAGCCCGCGGGCAGCCGGTCGATACCGCAACCGCGGAGACCTTCACCCGCGAGGACCCACGCCGCCGCGTCCGCGCCAATGCCCAGCGTCCGGAGCTGGCGCCCCACCAGCTCCTCCGCGGGGACGTGCAGCAGGAGCGCGGCGAGCGTGCCCTGGACGACGGCATGCTCGGCGTCCGGAGGGACGACGGCCGCGTGGCACTCGACCTCCCGGTGGAGGGAATCGCGCAGGCGCACGGGTTCTCCCAGGGACAGCAACACCTGGAAGGTCGGGTGCGCATGCGGAGCGGTGGGCGCGAGCGGGCCCGCGTACATCAGCCGCCGGGGGCCGAAGAAGACGTGTCCCAGCCACTGCCCGGGTCGGGAGGCGCGAGAGGCTCTGCGACTACGGCGAGGAGGCGTCATGAGGCTTGCTCGGCGCGCATCCTCGCATGGCGCGGGCCCCGATGGCGCCCACGCGCCAGGGTGCATTGATTGAGGGGAGGGAGCGCGCCATGGTGGAGAGGGAGCCAGGGCTGGTGGAAGCAGGCGGGGGGCCCCGCCCCTACGCCCGGTGCGGACATGACGCGCTGGTGGACAACATCGACGGCATCGTCTGGGAGGCCGACACCTCCTTCCATTTCCGCTTCGTCAGCAAGAAGGCGGAGCGGCTGCTCGGCTACCCGGTGGAGTGCTGGCTCGAGGACCCCGACTTCTGGGTGAAGCACCTGCACCCGGACGACCGCGACTGGGCATCCAACTTCTGCATGTCCGCGGTGAAGCAGTGCCTGCCCCATGAATTCGAGTACCGGATGGTGGCCGCCGACGGCCGCACCGTCTGGCTGCGCGACATCGTCACCGTGCAATCCGACGAGGGCCACGCCCGCCGGCTGCATGGCCTCATGGTGGACGTCACCGAGCAGCACCACACCCAGGAGCGGCTCGAACAGACCGTGTCCCTGCTGCAGGCCACGCTCGACTCGACGGCGGACGGGTTGCTCGTCGTGAACCAGGACGGGCACATCACCACGTCCAACCGCCAGTTCATGCGGCAGTGGGGGCTGGACGCCATCCAGCCCTGCATGCAGGAGGCGGCCCTGCTGGCGGCGGTGCGCGAGAAGCTCAAGGCGCCGGAGACCTTCTTCGCCCGGGTCCGTGCGATGCACGAGGCGCCAGACCAGGAGAGCTTCGACATCGTCGAGCTGCGCGACGGGCGCGTCCTGGAGCGCTACTCGCTGCCCCAGTGGCGCCGGGGTCTCATCACCGGCCGCGTCTGGAGCTTCCGCGACGTCACCGAGCGCGTGCGGGCGGAGCGCATGCAGGAGCACCTGCTGCGGGAGGCCCACGAGGCCATCCGCGTGCGCGACGACTTCCTCTCCATCGCCGCGCACGAGCTGAAGACGCCGCTGACGCCCCTGCGCCTCCAGTTGGAGCTGATGAAGCGCGGCCTGGCGGCGGAGTCCTCCGTCCCCGAGGAGCGGGTGGACAAGGCCCTGGCCCAGGTCCAGCGGCTGACGGCGCTCATCAACGACCTGGTGGACGCCTCCAGCGTGGAGGCCGGCAGGCTGAAGCTACGGCGCGCGCCCGTGTCGCTCACCGGGCTGGTCCAGGAGGCCTGCTCGGACTTCCGCTCCGTCAGCCCGGAGCACGTGTTCGCGTGCGCGCTGCCCGACGAGGACGTGGTCGTGCTGGGCGATCGGGGCCGGCTGTCGCAGGTGCTGGCCAACCTCCTGGAGAACGCCATCAAGTACAGCCCCCTGGGAGGCACCGTGCGCGTCACGCTGACCTGCGGGGACGGCGACGCCGTGTTCACCGTGTCGGACGCGGGCATCGGCATCCCGCTGGAGGAGCAGCCGTACCTCTTCGACCGCTTCTTCCGCGCGCGCAACGCGCCCGTGTCCGGCTTCGGCGGCCTGGGGCTGGGCCTCTACATCTGCCGCGACATCGTCGAGCGGCATGGCGGCCACATCGGGGTGGAGAGCGTGCTGGGCCACGGCGCCACGTTCCACGTCTCGCTCCCCGTGCTGACCCTCCACGCGCGGCAGGAGGCCCGGCCCTGACGGGCCTCACC
>JAFAAN010000020.1 GCA_023426545.1 Pseudomonadota bacterium | reverse complement strand
GCGGGCGCGGGCGCGAAACTTGAGCACCACGCAGTCACCGAGGCCCTTGGGCGTGCGGGTCCGCGCGAGGAGGATTCGCTCACCCACGCGCCCCTCTCCCAAGTCCCGGAGGAACTCGTAGGAGGTGTCGCCATTGGTCAATAGGACAGCGCTCCCGGCAGGCCGAGAGTCAGACGGATTGGACATGGGCAGGATGCTCCGAGTGCCCGCGCGAGAGGGATTCGCGCAAAGGCAAACTCAAGGTACCGCCAACCCATTCCGAGTTGAACGACGTGTCAGGTCTAAAAAGATGGACTCCCCATTCACTCCAAGTGAATGAAAGGGCCGATTTTGTAAACCCTCTTTACGCTCCCAGAGGGAAACCAGGGCCAACGCTCGACAAAGTAGGCCGGGAACGATCGATTGAGGTGCGCCGCCCCTGGTTTGGAGTCAGGCCCCTTCTCCATGTAGCCCTTGCGACCCAAGACAATGCACACCGAAACTGAGCGTCACCCGCTTCGGTGGACAGATTGACGATGCTGCCTGCCTCTGCACCTCAGCCATGCGCTCGTACTCGGCGGGGCTGACGTCGCCGAGTGAGGAGTGACGGCGCCTTCGGCTGTAGAACATCTCAATGTATTCGAACAGCGCGAGCTTCGCCTCTTCGCGCGTCCGAAAGCGACGTGTGTGGACCCGTTCCATCTTCAGACTGCTGAAGAAGCACTCCACCACGGCGTTGTCCCAGCAGTTGCCCTAATCCTCACTGGCGTACTGGGCTGCCTCGGTCGGAGTGGTGCAGCGCGGGGGCCTCACACCCTGTGAGCGCCATGAGAGAACGCAGTGCAGCAACTCGACCAGCCCAGCCCCTTCCAACAGGCCACTTCGGGTCACGCCACCGGACGGGCCCACTGGGGGCACATGCCCGAATCACGGACATGGAGCACCCCAGCGAGCCCTTGAATTCACGGGACGGCGTCGCCTGCTTCTACTTCGCGGACTCGATGGCGAAGATGAGCGTCACCTTCGCCTGCACGGTCTGCTCCTCGGGCTGGATGGGCGTGGTCATGGTGCGGGCGTCGGCCGCTTCCGCCATGGCGAAGCGCGCCGGGTACAGCCGCGGCGGCTCCGTCACCGTGTTCGCGTCGAGCACCGCGCCGAGCTTCACGTTCAGCGCCGCGGCCAGCACCTCCGCCGACTTGCGCGCCCGCGCCACGGCCTGCCGCAGCGCCTCCCCCTGCACCGCGTCCTGGCGGCTCAAGCCGAAGCGCACCGAGTCCACCCGGTTGGCCCCCGCCGCCAGCGCCTGGTCCAGCAGGTTGCCCACGCGGGACAGGTCCTTCACGTGGACGCTGACCAGGTTGCTCACCCGGTAGCCCCGCAGCTTCGGCTCCGTCTGGTTCGGCAGCGGCGGCGCGTAGTCCGGGTACACCGAGTAGTTGCGCGTCTGGATGTCACGCCGGGCGATGCCCGCGGACGTCAGCGCGGCAATCACCTTCTCCATGCGCTTCGCGTTCTGCTCACCCGCCGCCTTGACGTTCGGCGCCATCGTCTCCACCGCCACGTCGATGAAGGCCTCGTCGGGCTGGGCCTTCACCTCGCCGGTGCCCTCCACACGAATCGTCCGCACGCCTGCGGGCACCTCCGCATGAGTCATGAGAGCAGGCTGGGACTGCGCGAAGGCCGTGGGGACCGCGAGCAGCATCGCGGTCAGCAGCAGCGGGCGGAAAGGTCGGGCTCGGAACATGGTGCGTGCCTCCTTGGGCATGAGTGCGTTGCTGGCTCGAACTGCAACGTCCTTACCCCATGGAACGGCTGCCGCTTTCGGACATTCACTTTTCACGAGCCCACACCCGGAGCGCGCCTTCCCCAAACAATGAGAAAGAAGGAGCGCCGCGCTCCGGTGGGAATGCGGTCCGCGGGACGCTCAGGGGCCAATAGCCTCGGCGCCGGTCATCTCGCGCACCACCTGACGAGGCCCCCGGCTGGCGACGGAGCGCACCTTGTTGGTGGCCTTGCGCCGCGCGGCGCGCAGGGCATCCCGCCCCATGTCCATCACCGCCGAGACCGCGCCCGCCACCAGGTTGGCCGGTGGCGTGTCGGGAGCCATCGGGTGCGGCCGCGTGGGCGCCGCCTTGCGCGACATCTCCAGCACGTCCCCCATCGTCCGGAGCTCCTGCGGGCGGAAGAGCTTCTTCAACGCCGGGAACAGCACGTTCTCCTCGTGGAGCACGTGAGCGCGGACATTCTCCATGAGGACCTGCACCTTCGCCTCGAAGCGCTCCGCCTCGGGCGACATGCCGTCCAGCTCCGCTAGCACCCACTTCACCACGTGGTGCTCCTCCAGCGAGCGCAGCACGTCGGGCCCCAGTTCCTCCGAGCGCGTGCGCACCGCCGGGTAGAAGACCTGCTCCTCGATGGTGGCATGCACCGACAGCTCGGTGACCATCTGGTCCACCAGCCGGCGCTTCAGCTTGTGCGCGTTGGGGCCCGCCTTCTCGAACTTCCGGAACAACTGCTCCACCGTCTTGTGGTCCGCCTTCAGCAATGCAATGGCATCCATGGGTTCACCTCCCAGAGCTCGTTGGCCGCGACGGGACATCTACCTGGCGCCCACGCACTGGCGCGGCGCGGCATGTCCTGCATGGTGGGGATGGTCCCGCGTGGATGTGGTGGCGGCCCGGAGATGGCTCGGCATCCTGGAGGCACAGCGGGCGGCCGGGCGGCGAGCCCTCGCGAGTCCAGGGCCAGCAGGCGCTGGCGGAGGGCACCGCACCGACCGGGAGGTGACGCGCGCCGGGACTGCCGGGCAATCCCCCGGCGGCGTTCCGCGGCCCAATGTCCGTGCCACCGTACCCTGGATGGACGAGGGTGCGCCGCTGCTGGGACTGGGGAGGGGGAGCACCATGGGGAATGACATCCTGCGCGTCCGGGTCGCGCGCGTCGCGCGCGAGGCCGAGGACATCCTGTCGTACGAGCTGGTCGCGGCGGAGGGAGGCGACCTGCCCGCCTTCGAGGCCGGCGCCCACCTGGAGGTCCTCGTCCCGGGCCCGGGCGATTTCCTGCGCTCGTATTCGCTGTGCAACGACCCGGAGGAGACGCACCGCTACGTCATCACCGTCGCCCGTGATGCCAGGGGCCGCGGCGGGTCCTCCGCGATGCACGAGCGCGTGCGGGAAGGGGCCGTGCTGGAGATACGCGCGCCCCGAAACAACTTCCCCCTCCTGTTCGCACGAAGCTACGTGCTGGTGGCCGGTGGCATCGGCATCACGCCGCTGCTGTCCATGGCGCGCAGGCTGTCGCGCACGGGCGCGGACTACACGCTCTACTACTGCGCCCGTGAGCCCGGCCGCGCCGCCTACCGGGAGCTGCTCTCCCAGGCGCCCTTCGCCGGGCGCGTGCGCTTCTCCTTCGACGGTGGGGACCCCGCCCAGGGGCTGGACGTGAAGGCCCTGCTGGCCACGCGGCAGCCGGGCGCGCGGCTGTACTGCTGCGGCCCCACGGGCCTGATGCAGGCCGTGCGCGACGCCGCCACCCAGCACCGCTGGCCCTGGGAGAAGGTGCACTTCGAGTCCTTCACCGCCGAGGGCACCCGCGCCGCCACCGGCCGCGAGGAGCAGGACTTCGAGGTGGCCATCCGCAGCACGGGACAGGTGCTGCAGGTGCCCGCCGGCCAGTCCGTGCTCAACGTGCTACGGCGCAACGGCGTCCGCGTCCCCAGCGACTGCGAGGCCGGCACCTGCGGCACCTGCGTCACCCGCGTCTGCGACGGCCAGCCCGACCACCGCGACACCTTCTTCCAGACGGAGCCAGCGGGAGACCAGCGCATGCTCATCTGCGTGTCCCGCGCCCGCTCCAAGCGGCTGGTGCTGGACCTCTGACGCCGGGCGCGCGCCCGCGCGAGCCGGTGGGCCGCGGCCTCACGCCGCCTGGCCCGAGGCCTCCCGGCGGGCCCGCGCCACCTCGTCCCGGATGAGCTGGCGCAGCGCCGCCGGGTCGAAGGGCTTCTCCACGCGAGGATTGCCCACGCGCTCCAGGAACAGCCGCGCGGTCGAGGTGAAGGCGCCCCCCGTGATGAAGACGATGCGCTCCGCGGCGCGCGGCGACACCCGCGAGAGCGCGTCATACAGGTCCATGCCGGTCATCTCCGGCATCATCAGGTCACAGAGCACCACGTCGTAGCGCATGTCGGGCCCTGTCAGCTTCTCCAGGGCCTGACGCGCGCTCACCAACACCTCCACGTCGTTCTCCCGAGACAAGGTGCGGCGGATGGCGCCGCTCACCAGCGCGTCATCGTCCACCACCAGCACCCGCCCACGCGCCTCGCGCGCCGCATCCGCGCCGGGCTCCCGCGGTGAACCCGGCGCAGGCGCCGCTGAAGCCCCTCCCCGGCCCGCGCCGTCCTCGCGCGCCGGGAGACCGGGAGACGCAGAGGCCGGGACGGAGCCTTCGGCCACCAGCGGCCCCGCGGCAGGCCGCTCCGCACCGTGCGCTATGGCCGCCGCGCCGTCCGCGGATGGCCCCGGCGCCTCGCGCGAGGCCGTGTCGCCCACCGGCTGCGAAGCGCCCTCCACGGCGGCCCGCAGCGTCACGCGGAACACCGAGCCCTTCCCGGCCTCGCTCTCCACAGCGATGGTGCCGCCCATGGCCGCCAGGTAGGCGTGGCACAGCGACAGCCCCAGGCCCGTGCCCACGCCCACGGGCTTCGTCGTGTAGAAGGGGTCGAAGATGCGGGCCAGCAGCTCCGGCGAAATCCCGCTGCCCGTGTCCCGCACCTCCGCCACCACGCGGCCCTCCGGGCCGGCGCGCGTGACGAGCCGCACCTCGTTCGCCTCCGCCTGCCCCTCCGGCAGCGCCTGCGCCGCGTTGATGAGCAGGTTGAGGAACACCTGCGCCAGGCGCGCCTCGCTCCCCTCCACGCGCGGCACGTCGCCATAGTCCCGCACCAGCTTCGCGCGCGGGCGCAGCTCGCCCATGGCAATCTTCACCGCCGAGTCGAGCACCGCGTGCAGCTCCACCGGCCCCTGCTGCTCGTCGTCCGGCCGGGAGAACATCTTCAGGTCCTGGACGATTCGCCGCACGCGCTCCGCGCCGAGCAACGCCTCGCGCAGCGCCTGGCTCACGTCCTTCAGCCGGGAGCCCACGTCCCGCGTGCCCGCCAGCTCTCGCGCCAGCGCGTCCGACTCCTCGCCCGCGTGCCTCAGGTTGGACACGATGTACGCCAGCGGGTTGTTGATTTCGTGCCCCACGCCCGCCGCGAGCTGTCCCACCGCCGCCAGCCGCCCCGTCTGGACGAGCTGCGCCTGGGCCTGCCGGAGCGTGCGCATGTTCGCCTCCAGCTCCTCGTTGGCGCGCGCCAGCGCCTGCGTGCGGTCCTGCACGCGCTCCGCCAGCCACCGCTCGCGGTCCTTCAGCTGCCCCACGCGCAGCAGGTACACGCTGACGCCCACGATGCTCACGCCCAGCACGCACAGCAGCCAGAAGCCCGTGCGCTGCCACAGCTTCGGCTCCAGCAGGACGGCCAGCGCCACTGGCTCCGTCCAGCCGCCGTCGCGGCCCTTCGCCTGGACCTCGAAGCGGTAGCTGCCCGGCCTCAGCCCGGTGTACAGGGCCCGCCGGGCCTCCGCGTGGACCCAGGTGTCGTCATGCCCCACCAGCCGGTACCGGAAGGGCAGCCGCGCCGCGTCCACCGGCGTGAAGGCCGTGAAGCGAATCTCCAGCCGGGACGCGCCGGGCTCCAGCTCCACCGGGCCCTCCACCGGCACCGGCGTGCCCTGCACACGCACCTCTTCGATGCGAACCTCGGGAGGCTGCCGGCTCGCGCGCACCCGCACCGGGTCCACGACGATGGCGCCCCGCAGGTTGGTGAACCACAGCCGCCCGTCCTGCCCCCGCCACGCCGAAGGCTGCGTGTTGCCGTTGCACTCCGCGCTGCGCATGCCGTCGCGCGTGTCGAAGTCCAGCGTCGTCAGGCGCGGACGCGCGCCGCGCGCCACGTCCTCCAGGTCGCGCCGGGACACCCGGGACACGCCCTTGTTGCTGCTCATCCACAGCGAGCCGTCCCCATCCGACACCAGGCTGAACACCGCGTCGTCGTACAGGCCCTGCATGACGGTGAAGCGGACCCACGCCCCCTCGCGCCACCGGCCCAGGCCCGTCTCCGTGCCCACCCACATCGTGCCGTCCGGGTCCGCGTGCAGCGCCAGCACCAGGTCGCCGGGCAGCCCGTCCTGCTGCGTGAAGCGCTCGAAGCCCTTCTGCTCGCCGTCCCAGCGCGCCAGCCCCGCCTCCGAGCCGAACCACACCCGGCCCCGCGCGTCCTCCGCCATGACGATGACGGGATGGGTGAAGCCCTGCTTCGGGCCGTAGACCGTCACCTCGCCACCGCGCAGCCGCGCCAGCCCCGTCTGCGTGCCCAGCCACGTGTCGCCTCGCGAGTCGACCAGGATGGCGGTAACGACGTCATGCGGCAGCCCCTGCGCGCGCGACACCCGCGTGAAGCGATGGCCGTCATGGCGGTACGCGCCGGTGAGCGTGCCCACCCAGAGCGTCCCGTCGGGTGACTCGTGCAACGCGGGGATGACGCTCTCCGGGAGGCCCTGCGCGGCCCCGAGGTGGACGAAGGCACCGCCCTCGTACCGGAACAGGCCGCTGGTGGTGCCCAGCCACAGCGTGCCCCGCCGGTCCTCCAGCACCGCGCTGACCGTCTCGTCGGCCAGTCCCTCGGGGATGCCGTACGTGGCGAAGGGACCGTCGCGCAGGCGCAGCAGGCCCGAATACGTCCCCACCCAGAGGTGCCCGTCCCGGTCCTCCAGCAGTGACAGCACGGCCGACTCCGCCATCCACTTCATGGCGGGCACCGGCTCGCTGAAGCCCTTCGCGTTGTGCCGCGTCAGGCCGCCGCGCTGCGTGCCCACCCAGAGGTTGCCGTCGCCATCCGCGTACAGCGCGTTGACGGCGGCGGACGGCATGCCCTCGTCGGGCGTGAAGCGCTGGGCCACCACGCCGTTCCACGAGTAGAGCCCCTCCTGCGTGCCCACCCAGAGCACGCCCGTCGCGTCGCGGCGCAGCGCCGTCACCTGCGGCCGGGACACCGGGCCGGGGAAGGGAAAGGGCGCCGGTGACACGCGCCCGCCCACCAGCCGGGCCAGCCCCTCCCGCGTGCCCACCCAGAGCGACGCACCCTCCCCGGGCGTCAGCGCCCTGACCTCCGAGGACGGCAGCCCATCCGCCGCGGTGTACTGCCGCGCCACGCCATCCCCCTGCGGCACCTGCCAGAGCCCCGCGGAGGTCCCCACCCAGAGCACGCCCTCGGCCGCCACCAGCGCCTCCACGCGCGCGGCGTCCAGCGGCGCGGCGGCGCCCGGCGCGCGCTCGAAGCGGCCCTGGCGGTAGGCCACCAGCCCCTGCCCCGTGCCCACCCACAGCGTGCCCGACGCGTCCTCCACGAGCGCCTTGATGGCGTGGTTGCGAAGCTCCGGCGTGTTGCGCTTGTCGAAGACGGTGAAGCGCGCGCCGTCGAAGCGCGCGAGCCCCTCCCACGTGCCCAGCCAGAGGTAGCCGTCACGCGTCTGCGTCATGGCCAGCAGGCTGTTCTGCGGGAGCCCGTCATCGCTGCGCCACACGTCCTGGCTGTACTGCGAGACACGGCGCTGGGGGTCCAGGGCCATGCCCGGCATCGCCAGGACGAGTCCCGCGAGGAAGAACCAGCCGATGAACCCCCGCCAGGAAGCGCGGGCCCGATGCCCCGGAGTGCGCATGTCGGCCGCAGTGTCCGGCAGAAACGGCTGGGAGGCCACACGCCCCCCACGATTCCTCCGAGATGGAACCTCCAGTGAACGGTCTTGGCGACAGCGGCGGGGGACCGACCGCCACTCCCTGTACAGCCCCCCGACTTCCCCCCGCCGCTGCCGCCACGTCCGCCACCACCTGTGAAGCCGGGGACCACGCTCCCGGCTTCGTCATGGCCATGGCCATTGCGCGCCCGGCGAGGAGACCCCGGTGGTGGCGAAGGCCCCCAACGCGTCGCGCACGGGTGAAGATGCGAGCCACCACCCCCCCGCGCCACTGCGGGAATGAGACACCCGGGGTGTCCCCTGGTCGAAGCCGACAGAGCCCTGAGGCGCATGCCCACCCGTCCGGTCTATGCTCCGCGCGCCGAAAAGAGGGTGGATGAGCGACGGGTCGTTGTTCTCGACGGACCAGGTGCCCACGGAGTCTCGTTACCAGTGGCGCCTGTGGGGAGCGGATGTGCTGGACCTGGGGACCTCGGTCCTCGTGGGTTGGGCCGCGCTCCGAGCGCTGGAGCAGGAACGCACGCCCGGGGCGATGGCGCTGGCCATGGCCCTGGCCTGGCTCGTGACCTCCGCCGTGGGCGGGGTGACGGGCCACACGTTCTGGCGGCAGGTGGCCGGCGTGAAACTGGTACACACGGAGCGCGCGCCCGGGCTCCTCCGGGGGCTGGCCCGCGGCTTCACCACGCCGCTGGACCTGCTGCTCAACGTCGTGCTGCTGCGCAGACCGCTGGACCTGCTGCTCGGGCTCCACGCGGTCCCCGTGCCCTCCGGCGTGGGCCCCCGCCTCAAGGGCGTGGCGCTCCAGCTGCCCTGGCTCGCGGTGCTGGCGGGCGCGGTGTGGCTGCTCGTGACGCCCACCCGGGCGGAGATGCTCCGGTACCTGGGGCGGACGCTGACCGGCTGGCACTGCTGCCACGGCACGCGCGAGGTGACGTGGCAGTGCCGCACGTCCCTGGACCGGGCGGTGCGCAACGCGCGGAGCGGAGACCCGGACGTCCAGAAGCTGGTGGCGGACTGCCCCGTCGCGGGCGCGCGGCTCGGGAAGTGAGCGCCCGCGGGCCGCGCGTCAGCGCGCCTTCACGCGCAGCTCGCCTTCCGTGCAGATGACGCCCAGGTACCCGGAGCCCACGTCGAAGTTCGGGTTGTGCCGGAAGCGGCTGGCCGTCTTCCTGTCACCGGCCTTCACCACGCCCAGCCACGCGGCCTTGCGGATGTCCTTCACCACGTAGCAGTCGGTCCAGTCGATGGCCTCATGGTTCTGGACCTCCACGCCGGGGTCCAGGAGCCCGCCCACGCCGCCCATCTCGCTCGCGTGGCCCCGCAGCGTGCGTTTCGCGCGAGGCGGGGGCGACGCCTCGGCCGCGCCGGAGTCGACCTCGGCCCGGTCGGCCACGGCCGGGGGCGCCTCGGCCACGGCCGCCTCGGCGGGGGCCTGTCCCTGCTCGGGTGCCGCGACGAAGAGGTCCCCCGTCGCCGCGAGCGCGCGCGCATCCAGCTCGAGGAACGCCCGGGGGGCTCGCGGACCGCGCGCCGCGGGCATCACCCGGGCCCGCCCCAGCACCTCACGCTTGCCGTTCTTCAGCGGCCCCAGCACGTCCACCTCCGTGCCAGCGGGGAAGGACCGCCCGGCGAACCGCTCGATGTATGCCTTGCCGTTGGCCTTCTTGATGAGGACCACCCTCGAAGGCGTGGCGTAGGCGACGGCCGGCTCGGCGGGGCCAGGCTGCTTCTTCACGGACGCCTTCGCTGCCTGCGCGCGGGGAGTCCGCGCCTTCTCCGACTCGGCCTCATCCCCATGCGCCGCCACGGCCGCGCCGGCGTTCATGCCCGCGTCAGCCGCGGCCACCCCGGAGGCCGGCGACTCCGCCTTTTCCGTCCGAGGCCGCGCCACCGCCTCCGGAGACTCGGCGGCGGCGACCTTCCGTGGCGGCACCACCGCCTCCGAGCCCGGGGCCTCGGCGGCGACCTTCTGTGGCGGCGCCACCGCCTCCGCGCCCGGCGCGGACGCCCCCTCTCCTGTCTCCGCGGCGGCGGGCGCCTGAGTCCCTTCCCGGACGAACAGCGCGGTGGTGGCGGCGGTGGCAATCACCAGCAGCACGGCGGCGGCGGCCAGGAGCCCCACCGGCCGCTTCCGGGAGGGGACCTTCAGCGCGGGCACCTGCACGCGGGTCCGCGCCAGCGGATCCTCGGGGGCGTCCCCCGCGCTCGCAGCGGCCACGATGCTCGGCGTGGGCCCGGAGGGCTTGCGCACCGTGGTGGCGCCCGCGCCCAGGTCGTCCACCGCGTCCGCGTAGACGTCGCCCCGCCGGGCGACCCCACCAGAAACTGGCATGGGCTGCAACGCCGGGGCGCGCATCAACGTGGGCTCGAAGCCGACCACCGACTGCGGCCCGGTGCCATGACCCGGCGCGGGCGTGCGGCGGTGGCTGGAGGAGGACGACACCTTCGCGATGAGGTTGCGCTGCGCATCGAAGGCCTCGGGGCACAGCCCGCGCACGAAGTGGCCCACCTCCTCCGCGCCCATCTCCGCGCCCGAGCGCACCAGCTCGGAGTTGAGCGCGCGCGCCAGCTCGTCCGCGCGCATGTAGCGGCCGTCCGGGCGCGCCTCCAGCGCGCGGCGCACGGCGGCCTCCAGCGAGGCATCCACGTCCGGGCGGAGCTCCCGCAGCGAGGGCACCACCGGCTGTGACATGGCCGCCATCATCTCCCCCACCGTGCCGTGGGGAATCAGGGAGCGGCCCGCCAGCATCTCCCACAGCACGACACCGCAGGAGTAGATGTCGCTGCGGTGGTCCAGGGGCTCGGCGCGCACCTGCTCGGGCGACATGTAGCCGAGCTTCCCCATCACCGTGGAGGGCAGCGTGTACTTGCTGCGCGCGGCGGACTTGGCGAGGCCGAAGTCGATGACCTTCACCTCGCCCTCGTACGACACCATGACGTTGTGGGGCGACACGTCGCGGTGGACGATGCCGAGCGGCGAGCCGTCCGGCCCCGTCTTGCGGTGCGCGTAGCCCAGGCCCTCGGCGACGCGCTGACCGATGAACAGCGCCACCGGCGCCGGCACCGCCACGCCCTGCGCGCGCGCCTGCTCCAGCAGGTAGGCCAGGTCCACGCCGGCCACGTACTCCAGCGCCATGAAGTAGGTGCCGTCCGCCTCGCCCATGTCGTAGACCTGGGCAATGGACGAGTGCACGAGGTGCACCAGCACCTTGGCCTCGTGGTGGAAGCGGTCCAGGAACTGCCGGTCCTTCAAGAGCGCCGGCAGAATGGTCTTCACGATGCAGGGCTTCTCGAAGCCGGCCGCGCCGCTGAGCTTCGCCAGGTACACCTCCCCCATCCCTCCCTGGCCCAGAGGATGGACGAGCTCATAGCGCCCGAGGAAACGAGGGGACTCTGTGGGGAGGGTGCTCATGGCGTCTGGGGGCAGCGAAGCACCCGGAAGCCGACGGAATCAAGCAGCGGGCGAGTTCCTTCCCGCCAAACACCGCCAGCGCCTCGAACGCAGGCTCCCCCACCCAGGGAGGAGGCCGCGGCGGGCTCCCCGGCCGCCGTCCGGCCCGGCGCGTGATTGAGGACTGGCGGCCACCCGCCAACCCCACGGGTCGGCGCGGCGTCTCGCAGTGGGCCCGCCGCCCACCCGTCGGACAGGGTGGGTGTCCAGGAGCGCGGGGAACGCCGGGTGCGTGCGTGAAGGCAAGCTCGCTCTCGGGCGTGCTTCCAGCGCTCAACACACGGGCTGTGAACCGGCGCACCTCGGGTGGGGGTCCGCCCCCCGGTCCGTTGCGACGCTTTCGCGAAATGCGCTCCCTGGGGATGCGCGCCCGGTACCTCGCCGGACGCCGTTCGTAAAGGAGCGGCTCATGAAGCGATGGGGACTCATCGGGCTGTTGGCACTCGCCGCGTGTGGGCCGGACGGCGACTCCGACAAGGGCGCCCAGAGCCAGGTGTGCCCCAACATCATCGCGGGCGCCCTGTCAGACCCGGTGGGGACGCAGCAGGTCCAGGCGCCCCTCGTGGAAGACGACGGGAGGCAGCGGGTCATCATCCGCTACCGGAGCCTGGGCGTGCAGTCGCAAGCGCGCGTGACGCAGGTGGGGGGCCAGGTGACGGCCACCTTCCGCTCCACCCCGGCGGTGGCGGCGCGCATGTCCCTCCAGGAGCAACGGGCGCTGCTGGCGGAAGACCCGATGGTGGAGGGCATCGAGCTGGACCAGGAGTGGCGGGCCCTGAGCCCCGCCACTGCGCCAGTGAGGGACCTGCTGACTGCGGTGACGAACGCCACCACCGCCGCGAGCGAGCACACCGCCGGGCTGCGCAAGGTCCAGGCGAACGAGGTGTGGGACCTGGACGGAGACGGCCTGCCAGACCCCGGCCGCCCCACGGGCGCGGGCGTGCGCGTGTGTGTCATCGACAGCGGCCTGGACCTGGAGCACCCGGAGCTGCGGGACGCGGTGGTCGCCGGGCGTGACTTCCTGGACGACGACGACACGCCGTCCGACTTCAGCAGCAGCCATGGCTGGGGCAGCGGCCACGGCACGCACGTGGCCGGCATCATCGCGGCGCGGCCGGGCATCGGCGGGCGCGGCTCGCCATACCTGCAGCCGGCCGGGCTGATGGGCGTGGCCCCCGGAGCGGAGCTGGTCATCGCGCGCGTGCTGGACATCTACGGCAGGACCCACATGAGCTTCGTGCTGGCAGCGGTGGAGTACTGCGCCGAGCAGGGCGCCAGGGTCGTCTCCCTGTCCCTGGGCGGCGGCGCGCCCACCAAGACGTCGCTCGAGGTCTTCGAGGCCGCGCATGCCCAGGGCATGGTGGTGGTGGCCGCGGCGGGCAACAGTGGCATGCAGGCGGTGGAGTACCCCGCGTCGGACCCACACGTGCTCGCGGTGGGCGCGGTGGACGCGCAGGACCGCCGCGCGACCTTCTCCTCGGGCGGGCGCACGCTGGCGCTGGTGGCGCCGGGCGTGGACGTGCTGTCCACCTTCCCGCGCGGACAGGGCGCCTTCTCCACCGTGGACGTGCGGGACATGCAGCCGATGTCGCGCTCGCTGCTGTACGCCCCCATCGAGAACCGCTGGGGCAAGCTGGTGGACTGCGGTGACGGCGACTCCCTGAGCTCCTGCGAGGGCAGCACGTGCAGCGGCTTCGTCGCCTACGTCCGCCACGGACAGGTGCCCACCGACGTCGCCATGGTCAACGTGATGAAGCAGGGCGCGCGCGCCGTCATCTTCGGCAACGCGCACCCGGAGGGGGGCGTGGACATCCTCGCCATGCCGAGGCGCGGGCAGTGGGTCCCCGCCGTCACCATCACCCAGGCGGGAGGCACCGTGCTGCACCGGATGCTGGGAGAGCTGGCGCGCGTCAGCATGGTGCCGGCGGACTACACCTATATGTCCGGCACCTCCATGGCCACGCCGTACGTGAGCGGCGTGGCCGCGCTGCTCCTCAGCGCCCGCCCCTCCGCCACGCCCGACCAGGTGAAGCACGCCCTGCTGACGTCCGCGAAGGACCTGGGCCCCGCGGGCTACGACGAGGGCTACGGCCATGGACTGGTGCAGGCCCGGCAGGCGCTGGAGGTCCTCTCCAACCTTCCCTGAAGGACGGGGAGGACTGCCGCCCCGGGTGCCGCGCGGGCCTGGCGGCCAGTCCTCTCCGGCCAGGGCCTCAGTACGGGCGGTCCACGTGCATCCGCGCGGCGGCCCACGTCCCCTGCAGCCAGGAGGGGAGCTGCTGCTCCAGCTTCTTCGCCTCCGCGTCGGGGAGCTGCGCGTGCATCGCGGAGAACACCCCGTGCAGCACCAGCCGCACGTTCTCCGGCTCGGCGTTCAGGTGGTTGGCCACCATCAGGTAGAAGTCGTCGCGGTCCAGCTTCGCGGGCGCCTCGCCCCGGTGCCTGTGACACAGGCGAAACAGCTCGCGGACGTCCGGTGGGAGCTCGTCACGAAGGTGTGCCACCCACGACTCGGACAGGCGCTCCGACAACGCGCAGAACACCGCCTCGGCGGCCTTGTCCGCCTCATAGTCCGGAATCTGCGCGGCGATGGCGTCCAGGAACGACTTGCGGTCCGTCCCCACGCCCTGCCCCGTCCACGACGGCGTGCGCTCCTGCTTCTGTATCGACATGGTGTCGCCTCCTCTGCCTCCCCTTCACCGTGGGGGCGCGCTCGGGCGCTGACAGCAGAGCGCGCGGCGGCGGCACGGCCGGACGCTCCCGCGGGAATCGACCTCCGGCGCCCGGCGCAGACACGCCCGGAATCGGGACGCGCATATCCGGCTCCGGGACGAGGACGCCGGCCAGGGCCCCCCTGTTTGTGATTGATTCGACCGATGACTCCTCCTGATGGACTGTCACCGGGCGTACTCATCCGCCACGACCCTGCGTCTCGAACTGCCCGGAAATTCAAGTGAATTGTTCAAATCCCGGCCCCTCACGAAGGCGCGGACTGGTTGGAATGAATTTCCATCGCAATTGTCTTGGCCGCGCATCGTTGTCTGCTTGCAAGGCGGCCGTGCCGCCCTCCTAACCACCAAGAATTGAGGAATTCATGTATCGCATTGCCGTAGCCGCCCTGGTCCTTGCCGCATCCGGTTGCGCCACCACCGGCGGTGGCGGGGGCCGTGAGGGCAACGCCACCATCGCCGGCGTCGTCCGACTGCCGGAGAGCGGGCTGCGTGCGCAGGATGCCTGCGAGCAGCTGCAGGTCACCGTGGCGTCGCCGTCCTCGCCCACCGTCGGGCTGGGCCGGGCCATGGTGAAGCAGAGCCGCGGGGGCCGCTGCTCCTTCACGGTGTCGGGCGTGCCCAGCAACACCGACCTCCAGGTGGGGCTCGCGGTGGGCGGCGGCCTGAAGTGCGAGTCGGGCGCCACGCCGGCCGTCACCCCGGAGCCGTCCGCGGTGAAGGTCGGCGACTACGGCACGGCCACGCGCGACTTCGCCCTGAGCTGCGACGCCTGAGCGCCTGAAGTCCGCCACGGACGCCGCCCGTCCCGCCCCCTGGGGCAGGCGAGGCGGCGTCACGGCATCAGCACGAGCCCACCCGTCGGGCAAGAAGGCCTTCTGGATTGATTCGCGTCGAAGGGGGCGCCAAGCTTCCCGGGTCCTTCGCAGAAAGACGGGTTGGGTGATGAATCTGTACTGCTTGCGCGCCGCGACGCTCGCCCTGGCCCTGGGCGTGTCGGGCATGGCGTGTGACTCCGAAGAAGCCTTCCCCAACCTCGACGAGCTCGACCAGCTTCGCAGCCTGCACAGCCTGGGACGCCAGCCCCCGAAGGACAGCACCAACCGGTTCGACGGCGTGGCGCGGGCGGAGGCGCTGGGCGACGTGCTGTTCCACGACAGCGGCCTGTCCCGCTGCGGGACGGTGTCCTGCGCGAGCTGCCACGGCGGCGAGGGCCTCACGGTGAGCACCGCGAAGGCGAAGGGCTGCGGCGGGCACCTGTCCGGACGCAACCCGCCCACGCTGCTCAACGTGGCCTACAGCCGCTGGTTCATGTGGGACGGGCGGGCGGACCGGCTCTGGAGCCAGGCCATCCTGCCGCTGCTCAACCCGGTGGAGATGGACGCTGACGCGCAGGTGGTGCGCGCCCGGCTCGAGGCCGAGCCCACCTACACCGCCGAGTACCAGGCCCTCTTCGGCACGGCCCCGGCGGACGAGGCGGACTCCGCGCTGCTGGCCAACGTGGGCAAGGTGCTGGCGGCATATCAGCGGACGCTGGTGCGCATCGACGCGCCCTTCGACGCGGACGTGCGGCGCTTCATCGCCGCGGCGGAGGCGGGCCGGGCGGAGGCGGACCCGGCGTACCTGGGGCTGAAGACCTTCGTGCGCAAGGGCCAGTGCATCATCTGCCACAAGGGCCCGGCGCTCACCGACGACCTGTTCCACAACATCGGCGTGCAGGACGACACCCCGGGCGCGGGCGGCCAGTGGAGCGCGCTGGAGCCGCTGCTGGGCTGGGAGTTCAACGCCGCCGGCCGCTACAGCGACGCGCCCACCGGCACCGTCGCGGCCCGGCTCCAGACGCTGCGGACCCAGGCGGACCGGGGAACGCTGGAGGGCGCGTTCCGCACGCCGTCGCTGCGCAACCTGACGTTGACGGCGCCGTACATGCACACCGGCGCACAGGCCACGCTGGAAGAGGTCGTCGACTTCTACAACGACGGTGGCGGCACACCCGGCACCTTCGTGGGCAAGAAGACGGAGACCATCGTGCCCCTGGACCTGACGAACGAGGAGAAGCGCGCGCTGGTGGCGCTGCTCCAGTCCATGACGGGAGCAGCGCCCCCCTGACGGTGGCCGGGCGAGGCGCGGGGGCCGTCCCCGCGCTCAGCGCACCAGGTGGAAGTCCGTCTGGCGCTTCCAGGCCCAGTGCACGCGGCCCTCGGCGTCGAGGGTGACGTCCTCCTCCTGCGCCGAGCGCACCCGCTGGCCGTTCCACTCCGGCACCGCGGACGTCGCCTGCAGCTCGATGGAGTACCACTGGTTCGCAATCACCCGGTGGTCCCCATTGCCGGGCACGCCCTCCTGCCGGTCCCACAGCCCCACCATGGGCCCGGCGCCGTGGCCGTGCAGGCCAATGGGGTGCGAGTACACGGTGCCGTCGATGCCCTCGGCGCGCATCCGCTCGAGCGCGGCGCGGAGAATCTCGTTGCCCGTGCGGCCCGGGCGCAGCTCCTCGAAGACGATGTCCTGCAGCCGGTTGGACACCTTCAGCGCGGCCTTCAGCCCCTCCGGGACGTCCGTCTCGCCCTCGCGCAGCACGTAGCCCATGTGCTGGGTGTCGGTGTTGAGCCCCAGCGCGGTGACGCCGTAGTCGCAGTGCAGCACGTCGCCCCGCTGGATGACCGGGTTGTCGCCGAGCGCCTCCTCGGTGACGCCCTGCCGCTGCACGTCCACCGACGGCTGGAACCACGTCTCCAGCCCCAGGTCCGCCAGGCGCTGCCGCATCCACCACTCCACGTCGCGGGTGCGGGTGACGCCCGGGGTGATGACCTGGTTGGAGAAGGCCGTCTCGATGATGCTCCACGCCAGCTTCGTCTGCTCCTCGTAGAAGCGCGCCTCGTCCGCGGAGCGCCAGGCGAGGAGGTCCACCGCCAGCCCGTCCACGGACGTGAAGCGCTTCACCCAGTCCGGCCCGAGCGCCTCCGCCATACCCTCGTACTCCCCATGGCTGAGGCCGTCCGCGAAGGCGAAGGTGCGCGACACGTTGAGCGCGATGGACTTCGGCTGGCGCTCCTCCAGCACCTGCTTGAGCACCTGCCACTGCTCGGGGCCCCACAGCTCCGCCTGCCGGCTCACGCCGCCGCCGTCCACCTGCCGCTGCGCGCGCCGAGGCGTGTAGATGCCGCCCTGCGAGCCGCCGCCCAGCGCGAGCCGCTCCACACCCTGCTCCGGCCCCCTGTCGAAGAAGACGTAGATGGTCCGGCGGCGGGCGGCGAAGGTCGTCGGCGAGACGAGCGCCTTGAAGACGGGGTCCTCGTTGTACTCGCGCATGGGGATGACCCACATGTCCACGCCGTACTTCCGCATGAGCTGGGGCAGGGCCTGCTCCATGCGCTCGGCCAGCCACGCCTGCTGGCGCTGCGCCTGCTCACGCAGGGTGCCAAAGGGGCGCTCGGGCGCGGGGGACTTCGCCGCCGCCTTCTCGACGGCGTCCGGCGCCCGCGACGACGCGTCGACGGTGGCGCAGGAGGTGGAGAACAACAGCGGTGCGAGCAGGAGGGTCCGGGTGCGCATGACCTCGGAGTCTGTCACGCACGGCCGCGAGGCGCGCGCGAACTTCCCTCCCTCGCATGCCGACAGGCCCCGAGAGATTCGAGACTCCGGAACTCCCGTCAGGGCACGCCCGCACAAGCCGCGTCATCCACACCGCACGCTGCGAGCAGCCGGGCTTCATCGGGGACCTGCTGACAGCCGCTCGCGGTGGCCGCGTCGAGCTCCTCGGCGCGGATGCGCATGCACTGCACACACCCCGCCCTCGCGCCCGTGCTCCCTCGCGCCAGCTCCGGCTCCACCGCCGCGTAGGCGGCGATGAGGTCGGCCTCGCACTGCTCTCGTGACGCCGTCAGCCCGCCGCACCGCTCCGCGTGCGCGCACGCAGACGCCGCCGCCTGCTCCGCCCATTCGGCATAGGAGCGCTGCGGCGCCTCGTCGCCACCACACGCAACCAGCCACGCGCACACCACCAGCGACGCCATCCTCGGGTCCATGCCCGCACTCTCCCCCAGCCCGCGCGCCCGAGTCACGGAGGGCGTCCGCTCACTCGACGGCTCCGGACGGCGCGAGGCCGGCCACGCCCTCCGCGCCCGGAGGCAGCGGCGCCGCGCATGGTGAGACGCCGCAGGCGCCGGGCTCGTAGCGCTCGCTTGCCGCGAGCATCCCCGCCGCCTCGTTGCCTCCGCCCATCACCAGCACCGCGCCGTCACTCAGCGCCAGCGCCCCCAGCTTCGCGCGGGGCTCCTCCAGCGCGGGCGCGGAGGACCACGTCTCCGTCTCCGGGTCGAAGCGCTCCACGGACGCGAGCGAGCCCGTCGTGTAGTGCTCCCCGCCCAGCATCAGCACCGCGCCGTCCGGCAGCACCACCGCGGCGTGGTGCTCGCGAGGCACGCGAGGCGCCTCCACCAGCGTCCACGCCCCCGTCCGGGGCGAGTACACCTCCGCCGTGGACGCCGCGCGCGCCGTCGTCCCGCCCACCACCAGCACGCGCCCGTCCGCCAGCAGCGTCACCGAGTGCGCCAGCCGGTGCGTCCCCGCCGCGCCCCCCACGGGCCCCGCCTTCTCCCAGCGGCCCGTCACCGGGTCATAGAGCTCCGGCTGAAGCCCGCTCACGAAGAGCGCCCTGCCATCCGCCAGCACCACCGCCGTCCGGGCGCCGCCCCGCGCGAAGCCCGGCGGGGGCGCGGCACTCCACGTCCCCGTCGCCGGGTCGAACAGCTCCGCCGAGCGCAGCGGCCGTAGGTCCACGTCCGTCCCACCCGCCACCAGCACGCGCCCATCCGCGAGCAGCACCGCCGCCGGGTCGTTGCGCGCCTCGGCCATGGGACGCACGTCCGTCCACGTGCCGGTGCCTGGCGCGTACACCTCCGCGTCCGCCAGCGCGCCCATGGCCACTCCGTTCGTCCCGCCCACCACCAGCACACGCCCGTCCTTCAGCCGCACCGCCGCGTGGTTGCGCCGGCGCGTGCGCAGCGCGCCCGTGTCGCGCCACTGCCCGGTCTCCGGCTCGAACACCTCGCAGCTGGCCAGCGTGCGGTTGCCGTCATGCCCGCCCGCCGCCAGCACGCGCCCGTCCTCCAGAGTGACGAAGGGCAGCAGCTTGCGCGGCGTGGACAGGGACAGGCCCTGCCTCACCGCGCCGGGCTCGCCATCCTCGGCGCGCGGCCCCGCGCTGCAAGCGAACGCGCAAGCGAAGAGAACAACCGTGACGCATGATGTCGAAAGGCGTTGCATGACCCCACCTGAAAGGCTCGTCGGAGAGGTCTGGTGTAGCCTGCCCGTCTGACATTCCAGGGCTGCCCAACCTGAGTGATTCCAGACGCTTACCCTGCACTCCGAGTCCCAGGGGCGCCCCTCCGGAGCGGGCCGATGGCGGCACGCGACGCCTTGCGTTGCTCAGCGCTCTGCGGGCTCGGAGTCCGGCTCCGTGTCGATGTTCACCGGCTCACTCTCAATGCCCGCGGAGTGGCGAGGGGGGAGCGCGCCGCCGTCGTCATCCACCTCCAACGTGAGGAGCGGATGGTCCGCGCTGACGAGGTAGACGTCATGGCCGCTGACGAAGTCCACGTCGGAGAACTCCACCAGGTAGTCGCGCCTGGGGATGGGCAGGGGCAGCACGCCCGGCTCCAGCTCGAAGTGCGTGGCACCAACGCCCGTCACGCGCCCGATGGCACGGCCCGTCGCCGTGCGCACCGTCATGCTTTCGTGTACGTCTTCCGTCCGAATCATCCCGGCCTCCTCGCGCCCGGGTGGCCGGCGCTGCCGGACCGCCCAGACAACAGTGCGAGCGGGCGCGGCGGTCCGCATCCGTCGCTCAGCACCCGGCGGAGCGCTCGTGGCGAAGGCCCGCCTCCTCGCCACGGTGGACGCACGGAGGCCACCCGGCCCGGCCAGCTCCGAGCAGGCATCCCGCCAGCGTGGCGTCGCACGTGCCTAACCTTCCGCGCAGGAGGTGCACCATGCTGCTGGAACTGTCCGCCGTGGAGGCGCGCGAGCTGAAGCAGGCGCTGGACACGGCGCTGCGCAGCCTGCTGGAAGAGATGGCCCAAGCCGGAGCGGGCGCCTATCGCGACCTGCTGCGCGAGCGGTACGCGCGGCTGGACCAGCTCAACCGCCGGCTCGACATGTCGCTCGAAGGGGACCAGGTCTACGCCTGACAGGACGCGGGACGCGGCCCGCTGCCGCCCACAGGTCGGCCACTTGAAGGACCCGAACCTGCTGATGGAGCTCGCCAAGGGGGCGTTTCCCCTGGAGGAGTTCCGGCAGGGCTGGTGAGCCGCACGAAGGCCGCGGCCTACAGCGCCCGCCCCGAGCTCGCGTCGAAGCGCCGCAGCTTCGACGCGTCATGCCGCAGCCACACGGCCGAGCCCGTGGGCACATGGAAGTCCCCGGCGGCGCGCGCCACCATCCGCTCCCCCGCGACGTCCACCGCCACCCAGCTCTCCGCGCCCATGGGCTCCACCAGGTACACGCGGCCCGCCAGCGCCCCGGGCGGCGGCGCGCCCTGCCCCAGCTCCAGGTGCTCGGGGCGCAGCCCCAGCACCACGTCCGCGTCCGGAAGGCCCAGCGTGCGGGGCCTCACCAGGTTGATGCGCGGCGCGCCGAAGAAGCCCGCCACGAACAGGTTCGCCGGCGCGTCGTACAGCTCGCGCGGCGGGGCCACCTGCTGCACCTCGCCCTGGTTCATCACCACCACGCGGTCCGACAGCGTCATCGCCTCGGACTGGTCATGGGTGACGTAGACGAAGGTGGCCTTGAGCTGCTCGTGCAGCTTCTTGATTTCACCGCGCATCTGCGTTCGCAGCGCCGCGTCCAGGTTGGACAGCGGCTCGTCGAAGAGGAACACCTTGGGGCGTCGCACCAGCGCCCGCCCCAGCGCCACGCGCTGCCGCTGGCCGCCCGACAGCTCCTTCGGCTTGCGCGACAGCAGCGCCTCCAGCCCCAGCAGGGCCGCCACCTCGCGCACGCGCGCGTCGATGTCCGCGCGCGGCAGGCCGGCCACCTTCAGCGGGAAGGCGAGGTTCCGCGCCACGTCCATGTGCGGATAGAGCGCGTAGCTCTGGAACACCATCGCGACGTCGCGCTCGCGGGGCGACAGGTCATTCACCACCGCGCCGTCGATGCGCAGCGTTCCACCCGACAGCGGCTCCAGCCCGGCGATGAGGTTCAGCGTCGTGGACTTGCCGCAGCCCGACGGGCCCACCAGCGAGACGAACTCGCCGTCCGCGATGTCCAGGCTCACGCCCTTCACCGCGGCCACCCCGCCCCGGTACACCTTGCGCACGTCCTCCAGGGACACCGTCGCCAAGCCGCGAGCCTCCCGGGTGCCCTGGACACACCGCGTGCCCACCGCCGCACCCACACGAGCCGCGAGCATCGCGCCCTTCGCCCGCAGGGCAAACCCCGGAGCGAGGCGCCGGGCGCCCACTGACCGCCACTCCACACCCGGGAGGAGGCCGGGCGCCGGGATGGCCCTCCGTGCCGCGTCGGCAGCCGCTTCTTGGAGGCGGAAGGCCGCGCCCGCGCACTATGTTCGAGCGGCCATGAGCACCTCGAACCCCTCCCCGTCCCGCAAGCTGGCCATCGAAGTGCGGGACCTCCACAAGTCCTTCGGCGGCCAGCAGGCGCTGCGCGGCGTGGACCTGGAGGTGCCCGAAGGCACCACCTGCGTGCTGATGGGCGTGTCGGGGTCGGGCAAGACGGTGCTGATGAAGCACATCATGGGCCTGCTCCAGCCGGACCGGGGCTCCGTGCGGGTGGAGGGCGAGGACATCGCGAAGATGGGCGAGGCCGCGCTCAACCAGATGCGCCGCAAGCTGGGCATCCTCTTCCAAGCCAACGCCCTCTTCGACTCGCTCACCGTCTTCGACAACGTGGCCTTCCCCCTGCGCGAGCGCACCCGCATGCCGGAGGCGGAAATCGCCGAGACGGTGAACAGGACCCTGGAGCGGGTGGGCCTGTCGCACGCGACAAAGCGCTTCCCGGGCGAGCTGTCCGGCGGCATGCAGAAGCGCGTGGGCTTCGCGCGCGCCACCATCCTCCAGCCGAGAATCCTCCTCTACGACGACCCCACCGCCGGCCTGGACCCCCTCACCACCGCGGCGGTGAACGAAATCATCACCACCGGCAAGCAGCAGCTCGGCGCCACCTCGCTCGTGATTACGCCGGACGTGGCCTCCGCCTTCGGCATGGCGGACCACCTGGCCCTCATGCACGAAGGCCGCATCGTCGAGTACGGCCCCCCGGACGCCTTCCGCGAGTCGAACCACCCCGAGGTGAAGGCCTTCCTCCGCAACTGGCTCCGGCGCCGCGCCCAGAACCTACGCGCAGTTCAAGCTCTCTGAAATCCAGTCTCGCTGAAGCGTCCACGCGCGCCAGCCCTGGAAATAACTCTGCGCCTCCTGCGATTGACAGCCGCGATTGCTGTCTTAAGTGCTGGCGGCAACGGCAGACGTTCGTTTCATGGGTGAGTGCGTGCCTCAACTGATGATCCGGATCGAAGCGCTGACCAAACACTACGGAGCCACGCAGGCCCTGCGCGGAGTCAGCTTCGAAGTCCCTCGGGGACAGGTGGTGGGCTTCCTCGGCCCCAATGGTGCGGGCAAGTCCACGACCATGAAGATTCTCGCGGGCTTCGTGACGCCCACCTCCGGCTCCGCGAGCATCAATGGCATCGACGTCAGCGCGGACCCCGTGGCCTCGCGCCGGTCCATTGGCTATCTGCCGGAGAACAATCCCCTCTACGAGGAGATGATGGTCCGTGAGTTCCTGGACTTCATCGCCGAGGTGCGGGGCATCCCCAAGGCGCGCCGCGCGGGACAGATTCGACAGGCCGTGGAGCGCTGCGGCCTGGGCCGCGTGCTGGGCAAGGACATCCACCAGCTGTCCAAGGGCTACCGGCAGCGCGTGGGGCTGGCGCAGGCCATCCTCCATGACCCGGACCTCCTCATCCTGGACGAGCCGACGACGGGCCTGGACCCCAACCAGATCGTGGAGATTCGCGGCCTCATCAAGGAGCTGGGCCGCGAGAAGACCGTCATCCTCAGCACGCACATCCTGAGCGAGGTGCAGAGCACCTGCGGCCGGGTGCTCATCATCAGCGACGGACGGCTGGTGGCGGACGACGCGCCGGACCGGCTGGGCAAGGGAGAGGGCGGCACGGTGACGGTCATCCTCGCGTCGCGCACGGGCGCCGCGCTCCAGCCGGACGCCGTGCGCCCGGTGCTGGAGCAGGTGCCCGGAGTGCTGGGCGTGGAGACAGCGGAGCCGGAGGGGAGCGGGACGCTGGGCTTCCGGCTGAGATACGGCGCCGAGGACATCCGCCGCGAGCTCTTCGAGCGCGTGGTGCGTCACGACCTCTGCTTGCTGGAGCTGAAGCGGCAGCACGTCAGCCTGGAAGAGACCTTCCGCAAGCTCACCGGCGGCGAGCCGGCGCGGGAGTCCTCTTCACCGCGGCAGGCCGCCTGAGCCAGCTCGCGGGCATTGCACATCCAGAGGTGAAGCATGGGAACGACACTGGCGGTCGCCAGGCGTGAGTTCAGGAGTTTCTTCAACTCGCCCGTCGCATACATCGTCATCGGCGTCTTCCTGGTCGTGGCGGGGTGGCTGTACTTCAGCACCCTCTTCGTGGCCGGACAGGCGTCGCTGCGGGCGTTCTTCAGCATCGCCCCGGTGCTGTTCGTCGTCTTCGCGCCGGCGGTGACGATGCGGCTGCTGGCCGAGGAGCGCAAGAGCGGGACGCTGGAGCTGCTGCTCAGCATGCCGCTGCGCGACTGGGAGGTGGTGGCCGGCAAGTTCCTGGCCGCGCTGGGCATGGTGGCGGTGGGGCTGCTGTGGACGCTGCCCTACCCGCTCACGGTGGCGGCGTTCACCGCCGAGGGCGCGCACTTCGACTGGGGCCCGGTGGTGATGGGCTACCTGGGCCTGCTGTTGATGGCGTCCAGCTTCCTGTCGCTGGGGCTGTGGGCCAGCGCGCTCAGCCGCAACCAGATTGTCGGCTTCATCATCGGGCTGCTGCTGTGCTTCGCCTTCTACTTCATCGACAAGTTCGCGCTGCTGCTGCCGGAGTCGCTGGGGACGCTGCTCCAGTACCTCTCCGTGGACTACCACTTCACGAACATCGCGCGAGGCGTGCTCGATACGCGGGATGTCCTCTTCTACCTGTCGCTCACTGCCGTGGGGCTGGTGCTGACCACGCGCACCCTGGGCAACGTCCGTCAGTGAGGTCGACGATGAAACCCGGTTCCTCCAACGCGAACATCCTCCTGGTGGCGTGCGTGGGCTGCCTGGCGCTGCTCAACGTGCTGGGGCTGCGCGCCTTCGCCCGCTTCGACGCCACCCGTGACCAGGTCTACACGCTGTCGCAGGCGTCGCGGGACACGCTGGAGCAGCTCCAGGACCCCGTCACCGTCACGGCGTACTTCACCGACGAGCTGCCACCCCCGTACTCCAGCAACGCGCGCTACGTGAGGGACCTGCTCGAAGAGTTCCGGGCCGCCTCCAGGGGCCGGCTCGCCTTCGAGTTCCTGGACCCCATGAGCCAGGAGACGGCCGAGGACCGGGAGACCAAGCGCGGGACGAAGCGCGACATCTTCGGCCGCGTCTTCCGCGAGCCCACCTCCGTGGAGCGGGAGCTGGCGCAGGTGGGCATCCAGCCGGTGGAGATTCGCGTCGTCGAGGACGACCAGATGCAGACGAAGCGCGCCTACATGGGCATCGTCATCAAGCACCAGGAGAAGCAGGAGGTCATCCCCGTCGTCCAGGACACGCACGCGCTCGAATACGACCTGACCACGCTGGTGCGCAAGCTGACGCGCCCGAAGACGCCGGTGCTCGGCGTGGTGCAGGGCCACGGCGAGCCGGCGCTGCACGAGCAGCTGACGCGCCTGCAGGCGCTGCTCGGGCAGATGTACGAGGTCCGCCCGGTGAGCCTGGCGGGCCAGGAGCGCGTGGACGCGGACGTGGACGCGCTGCTCGTCATCGGGCCGAAGACGGCGCTGCCGGAGAGCGAGGTGCGGGCCATCGACCAGTTCCTCATGTCGGGCAAGAGCGCGGCCTTCTTCCTGGACGCGGTGCACGTGGACCTCAAGACGTTCGAGCCGACCGAGGCCACGCACGGCCTGGGGCCCCTGCTGGCCACCTACGGCATCCAGGTGGGGGACCGGCTGGTGGCGGATGTCGACTCGGCCCAGCTCAACGTCCAGGAGCGCCGGGGCTTCATGGTGGTGTCCATGCCGGTGCCGTACCCGTTCATCCCGCTGCTCGAACGGCTGGAGGGCGACAGCCCGGTGTCCCAGGGGCTGGCGGAGGTGAGCCTGCCCTTCAGCACCACCGTCACCGCCAATGCGCCGGAAGGGGCGCAGGCGACGGTGCTGGCGCGCTCGTCGCGCAAGAGCTGGCTGGAGGCGCGGCCCTACAACATCGACCCACGTCGCGACTGGCGCTCGGAGACGGTCACGCCCGACGGGCCGCACCCGCTCATGGTGCAGGTGAGCGGAAGGCTGAAGAGCCACTTCGCGGCCGAGGCGCAGTCCAGCACCGCGAGCGGGACGCCGCTGCTGTCGGAGAGCCAGGGCGAGCCGCGCATCATCGTGGCGGGTGGCTCCTCGGCGTTGTGGGATGACTTCCTGAGCCGGCCGAACCAGGCGCTGCTGCTGAACGTGGCGGACTGGCTGCTCCTGGACCCCGCGCTGCTGGCCATGCGCACCCGGGGCATGGCGGAGGCGCCGCTCGCGCAGGAGCTGAGCGCCAGCACGCGCAACGCCGTCAAGTTCGGCAATGCCTTTGGAATCCCCGCCGCGCTGGCCCTCTTCGGGCTCGTGCGCTGGCGGCGGCGCGAGGCAAGCCGGGCCACCGTCACCGTCTGATGCGGAGCTGAAGGAGAGCCATGAAGAAAGCAACGCTCATCGCCGTGGGGGCGTTCGCCGTGCTGCTGGTGCTCGTGCTCGCCACCCGCGAGCAGCAGGTCAGCGTCGGCGTGCGCAAGCTGGCGCCCTCGGGCCTGGACGTGGCGCGCGTCACCCGGGTGGAGCTGACCGGGACGCACAGCGCCACGCTGCACAAGGAGGGCGACGCCTGGACGGTCGCGGACCCGAGCCGTCCGGAGACGCGGCACGCGGCGAACGCGGCGCTGGTGACGAGCGCGCTGGAGTCACTGGCCCGGCTGCCCGGCGCGGACTTCGTCACGGACCGGGCCGAGCGGCTGGCCGAGTACGAGCTGGACGACGCGAAGGGCCTGAAGGTGCGCGTCCACCAGGAAGGCGGCGCCCCGCTGGAGCTGGTGCTGGGCAGGGACGGCGCGCGCAACGGCGGCACCTACGTGCGAGAGGCCTCGGGCCCGCTCGTCTTCGCGCACCCCGCCCGGCTGGGTGGGGCATGGCGCAAGCGCGTCGACGACTGGCGTGAGCGCCGGCTGGTGCGGGCGGAGGCGTCCGACATCACCGAGCTGACGCTGCGCATGGGCGGCGAGCCCCCGCTGACGCTGACGGGAGGAGGGAGCGCCGAGGGCTGGAGGCTCGCGGAGGGCACGCAGGTGCCCGCGGGGTTCCTGTTCGGCGCGCAGGAGGCCGAGCGGCTCGCGCGGAGCGTGTCCAACCTCCGGGCGCGGGACTTCCTCGAAGGCGACGCCGCCGCGGAGGCGGAGCGGGCGCTGGCCGCAGGCCACGACGCCGTGGAGGCGCGGCTCAAGGACGGCAAGACGGTGACGGTGATGCTGGAACGTCCTGCCCGCCCGGAGCAGCAAGAGCCGGTGGCCATCCGCATCGAGGGAGACGCGCAGGTGTACCGCATCTCCGGCGCGGACGCGGCGGAGCTTCGCAAGCACCTGGCGGACTTCCGGGAGCGGCGCCTGATGCGCTTCGAGCTGGAGAAGGTCTCACGCATCCAGGTCCAGGCCGGGCGCGACAGCCCGGTGGTCGTGGAGAAGCAGGCGCAGGGCTGGACACTCGTGGCACCGAAGACGCTCCCGGACGGCGTCCGATTCGACAGCGCGATGGTGGACGCGATGCTCATGCGGCTCCGGACCATCGAGGCCGCGCGCGTCATCGAGCCGCCCGTCCCGGACAAGGCCCAGGGCCTGTCGCCGCCCGCCGTGCTCGTGGAGCTGAGCCTGGACGGTGCGCCCGCGCAGACGCTGCGGCTGGGCAGGCAGGTGCCGTCCGGTTCCAGCCCCCAGCAGGAGCGATATGCGCGGACGTCGCTGGATACGCTGACCTACGCCGTCGCGGAGGGCCCCACGATGGGCTTCCTGTCCCGTGGGGTGGGGCTCTTCACGCGGCCGACACGGCCGGAGGGCCTGGGCACCGGAGCGCTCCAGAGCCTGGAGTCGCTGCCGCCCGAGGTCCGGCGCCAGGTGGAGGCACAGCTCGGCGCGAACCGGTGAGCGTGAAGCAGGCGGGGCGCCTGGGGGGCGCCTCGTCCCGGAGGAGGCGTGAGGGCCGCCTACAGCGCGCGCCCGGTGCTGGGCCTCCCTTGCCGCCGCCCTCGTTGACGATTCCGCTGGAGCTGGGGGACCCTCGCAATCTCCAGGCGTACGAGGGAACCGCGCGGACTCTCTTCTCCGCCACCGAGACGTCGTGCGCGGGCCCCACGGAAGCGGTGCGTTCATGCAATCTCAGAAGGGCAAGTTTCTTCGAATGATGACGGTGACCCTCGCGCTGCTCGCGCTCGGCATCGTGACGGTGACGGCGGCAGGAAGCTTCTTCGGAGGCACCAAGATACGCCCGCTCTTCGGCATGTCCGCGGAGGCGCTGGCGGGGCGGTCCACAGCCACCGGCTCGGAAGACGCATCGGCGCCGGACGCGGGCCTCGAACAGACGCCGGATGCGGGCGGCGAAGCCCCCGCGGCCACGCCCCCCGCACCATGATGGCCCTGGGCCTCATCGGTGGCGCCGCGCTCTCCTTCGTGGCGCTCGCCTTCGTCTTCTGGCCGCTGGAGAAGACCTGGGCCGCGCGCCCCGGCCAGCCGCTGCTGCGTCCCGCCTTCCGCACGGACCTGGCCTACTTCGCGGCGCAGTACCTCGTGTTCGCGCCGCTGGCCCTGTACTTCCTCCAAAGCGTGAAGGCACTCTGCCACGTGGACGCGCTCACCGGGCTCCAGGCCGCGGTAGCGCGCCAGCCCTGGTGGCTCCAGGCGCTCGAGGCGGTGGTGCTGTGCGACGTGCTCGTCTACGGCTTCCACCGGCTGTGCCACCGGGTGGACTTCCTGTGGCGCTTCCATGCCGTCCACCACTCCGCCGAGCACCTCGACTGGCTCGCCGCGCACCGCGAGCACCCCGTCGATGGCCTGCTCACGCAGTTGGTCGTGAATCTGCCCGCGCTGCTGATGGGCTTTCCGCTGGAGACGCTGGCGATGCTCATCGCCTTCCGGGGGATGTGGGCCCTCTTCATCCACTCCAACGTGCGGCTGCCGCTGGGGCCGCTGGGCTTCCTCCTCGGCTCGCCCGAGCTGCACCACTGGCACCACGCGCGCGAGCGGCACACGCGGCACAACTTCGGCAACCTCGCGCCCTGGACGGACTGGCTCTTCGGCACCTACCACCGCCCCACCGGGCCCGAGCAGTATCCGCTCGGGCTCGTGGAGCCGTTTCCCCGGCGCTTCCTCGCGCAGCTCTGCTCGCCGGTGACGCGGCCCGCCGACAGCGAGAGGCCTGGCCCTTCCGCCGCTCCCGTCACCCCGCCTTCGAGGCCCGGGGTGGAGTCTGCGCGTCCAGGAACGTCCCCAAGGTGGCATTGACGAGCGCCGGCTCCTCCACGGTGGACGAGTGCCCGCCGCGCGGCAGCTTCACGAGCCGCGAGCTGGGGATGAGGCGGTTCAGCCGCTCCGCCTTCGCGGGGACGGTGGCCGTGTCCTCGGCGCCCACGACGATGAGGGTGGGCACGCGGATGTGGGGCACCTCGTGGGCCACGCCGCGCCGCTCGATGACGCCGTTGACGGCGCGCCAGATGTCACGGCGGTTCTCCAGCAGGCGCGCGCGCCAGCGGCTGCGCTCCTCTCCGCGGTTGGGGTCCGCCAGGAAGCCGCGGCCGAACATGATGCGCATCACCGGGTCCGCCACCGGGCGCAGCCCCGCGAGCCGGGCGGTGAGGTTGAGCAGCGTGTAGCGCGGCACGTTGTGCAGCGGCTCGGGGTCCGCGGACGTCTCCATGAGGACCAGCGAGCGCAGCAGGTCCGGCCGCCGCGCGGCGATGCGCATGCCCACGAAGCCGCCCATGGACAGGCCCACGAAGTGGCAGGGCCCCACGCCGAGCCGCTCGATGAGGGCCACGGCGTCCAGGTACACCGTCTCCATGTCGATGCAGCGCATCGGGGGCACGGCGCTCTGCCCCTGGCCCCGGTGGTCGTAGGCGATGCAGCGGTAGCGCCCGCTCAGCGCCTCCACCTGCGGGTCGAAGAGGCGGCAGCTCCACAGCAGGCCATGGCTGAAGACGATGGGCACGCCCGTGCCCCCGGAGTCCTCGTAATACAGCTCCGTTCCATTGACGCTCAGCATCGGCATGCGTGGCACCCTCCCCGGTGGACGAGGATAGACGAGCCGCGCGAGGCGTGACGCGCCAGGGCACGGAGCCGTTGGCCGGATGACGTCCCGCGGCCCCTGGGCTACCAGAGGCCCTTGCTCTGGAGCAGCTCGCCCACGCGCCGGGGCTCGGCGCGCCACGCGGTGAAGAAGTCGCCAGCGGCGCCGGGAGACAGGTTCTCCCAGACGAGGCGGCCCGTGCCGTCCTCGCGGCTGCAACGCACGAAGGTGGAGCGCACCTGCTCGGGCGAGTCGAAGGTGAGGCTGTCGAGCAGCTCCGGGTTCTGGCTGGTGAGCAGGGCCTGCCGCGCCGCGAGCTGGTCGAGAATGGCCCGGACCTGACGTGGGTGGAGGGCGTGGGCGACCTCATCCGCGATGACCACCGCGCGGGCGTGGGCCAGGTAGTGGAGGAGGGCCACCAGGCGCTTCTGGCCATAGCCGAGCTGGTGCGCGGAGAGGCGCTGCCCGGAGGCGGTGACGAAGCAGAGGTCCAGGTGGCCCAGCGTCAGCGTCTCGTACTTGCCCTGGGGCTGCGCCTCCAGCGGTGCCAGGAGCGCCTCGGCGGAGGCGAAGCCGAGCAGCCGGGCCGCGTCGTGGAGGAAGGGGACGCCCTGCGAGGGGAGCACGTAGCGGTCGGCGCCCCACTGCGCGGCGGCGACCTTGCGCAGCCCGTCGAGCAGGTCCTCCGAGGCCACGCCCGCGCCGGTGGCGAGCACGCCCTCCGCGCGGCGGGAGAGCCGCAGCTCGGCCTGCCAGAGCTGGTCGAAGTGGGACAGCCCCTCGTCGAAGCGGCGCAGCTCGGCCTGGGCGGAGACTTCTCGCGCCATGGCGAGGAGCGGCTCGACGGCGGCGGTGCCCTCGCCCGTCTTCTCCACCCAGGCGATACCGCCGGACATGAGGACGAGCCACAGCCGGCCGCCGACCTCGGGGGCGATGCGCTCGTGGACGACGTCCGAGGTGTCGTCCTCGCGGGAGACGCGGACCTGCTGACCCTCGCGGTGGATGACGAGCGGCCACGCCATGTCGCGCGGGGCCACGGTGATGTCCATGGACAGCTCGCTGGCGCCCTCCGCTCCCGGGGGCACGTTGCGCACGTGCACGGTGATGCGGCCGGTGTCGGCGGCCAGCTCGTATTCGAGGTCGAACGCTTCTTGCTGGAGCGGCGTGAAGTCCGAGCTGACGACGGCGGCGGCGAGGTCCAGCAGCGTGGACTTCCCAGTGCCATGGTCCCCGAGCAGCACATTGAGGGACGGGCTGAAGAGCAACCGCGTCCCGGGCTTCACGGAACGGAACTGGTGGACCTGGAGCCACTGGAGCTTGAGCATCGAAGGGGAGACTGGCTCCAGGGACACGCCAGCGTCAACTCGGGTGGCGCCCCCTCTCCGCCCAGATGCACCGTCGCGTGTCGACCCAGGCGAGGACCTTGTTGGACCAGAAGCTGGCCATCGTCAGGGTTACGAGGAACCCGGTATCGATATGGACGATGTTCCACTCGTCCGCGACGTTCCGGCTCCGGGTGTCGAAGCCCAACCGATGCTGGCCATCGATGGTGGCGAAGTGCACGAAGCCAAGAGCCTGAGCCCATCGGTCGCAAGACAGGACGCACAGTGCGGGTTCCTGGATGACGAGCCCGTCGTGCGCGGCCCAGAAGAGCTCGACCTGCCATGGAAGCGGCCCGCCGAGCCTCTCCGCAAGCGCGCGAAGCGCCTCCGGTGATGCAGGAGGGCCGTAGGCCACTTCCAGCCCGCGGGACGCAGCGCGCTTGTCGAGGACACGCCGGAACTCTTCGATTCTCATTCCCAGGCGACCTATCACGAAGCACCACCCGTACGCCGCGCACGAACCGCGCTGGCGCCTCCCTTCTTCGTGCAGCTCGCGGCTTGTCGCCCCCGGCAGCAGTTGTCTTGATTCAAACAGCCGCCCTGCCTCCAAGAGACATGGAGAACGTTGCCGCACATCAAGCCGGGCGCGCCCGTGTCTACCTCCCAGCACTGTTTGACGGCCTTCTGTCCACCAGACACAAGACCGCCCAGGCAGCCGTGGTCCGGGACCGCCGCGCTCCCTACCTCTGCGGGCGCTCCCATGAACGCCCCGCTGTTAGCAGCCCTGTTCACGCACTCCAGCCTCCTGCTGGCCCAGACGGGCGTGGGCACCCACGCGGGCAGGGAGCCCCCCGCGGCCAGCGCTTCCACCCAGCACCCGGAGACGCCCGAGGCGCCCCGGCTCCCGGTCTCCGACCCGCTGCTGACACCCGTCCCTCCGGCCCCACTGCAAGTGGCGACCTGGGACGAAGCGCTGACGCTGCTGCGCCAGCGCTCCACCCGCCTGTACACTGCGCTCGCCCAGGTGGAGTCCGCGGCGGGCGCCCAGCGCGTGGCCCTGGCCGCGCTGCTGCCCTCTCTCACCGGCACCGTCGCCGTCGAGTACAACGTACTCAACCCCTCCGCGACGCCGCTCTTCGGCGGAGGAGGAGGTGGCAACGGCGTGGGAGGCGGCATCGGCGGAGGCGCCCAGCCCCCCAACCTCACCCAGCCGCCCTTCCTCGGGCTGCTGAACGCCAGCCTGCCCCTGTTCAGCCTCCCGTCCATCGTCGCGCTGGGCACCGCGCGCGAGGCCCGGCGCAGCGCCACCCTGTCGCTGGCGGAGACGCGCAGACAGCTCACCAGCGCCCTGGCGCAGTCGCTGGTGCAGGTGTCCGCGCAAGAGCGGCTGGCCGAGGTCAACCGCGTCAACCTCCGCACCGCGCTGGAGCGGCTGACCCTCACCGAGCGCCGCTTCGAGCTGGGCGCTGGCACACGGCTGGACGTGGTGCGCGCGCAGCAGGACGCGGAGACGGCGCGCAACCTCGTCGTCCAGGGGGACGAGACGCTGCGCCGCGCCCGGGAGACGCTCGGGCTGGTCCTGGGCATCCCCCAAGGCGTGGGCCTGGCGAAAGGCGTTCAGCTGGACGCACTGCTCCAGCAGGCCCAGCATGACTGCCAGCGGCTGGAGTCGCTCGACCGGCGCGCCGACATCGCGGTGGCGCGCTCGCGCCGCACGCTGGCCGAGCGGCAGGTGTCAGAGGTGCAGGCGGCCTACGCCCCGTCGCTCGCGCTCACCAGCAGCACGCTGGCCCTCACCGTGAAGGACGGCTTCGCGAAGGTGCCGGTGTGGAACATCGGCGCCAGCCTGGTGCTGCCCTTCTGGGACGGCGGCGTGCGCGAGGGGCAGCTGAGACAGACGCGGGCGGGCGTGGAGGTGGCGAAGCAGGGGCTGCTGGAGCTCGAGCGCACGGCCACCGTGGAGGTGGTGCAGGCCCGGCGCGCCGTGGAGGTGGCGGACGCGGCCGTGCGCATCGCCGCCCGGGGACGCGCCCTGGCCGAGGAGAACGACCGGCTCACCCGCCGCAGCTTCGAGGTAGGCACCGGCACCAGCCTGGAGCTCATCCAGACGGCGTCGGACCTGCGACAGGCGGAGCTGCTGCTGGTGGTGCGCCAGTTCGAGCTGGAACAGGCGCGCGTCGCCGCCCTGCTCGCGGAGGCCGCATGCGACTGGTGAGCGCGCGGAGCCTGTGGCTCGCCGGACTGCTCCTCCTGGGCTGCCGCCCGCATGACGACCAGGGTCCGCAGGGCGGTCAGCAGGCCGCGAGCCAGCCTCTGCCCGTCGAGGTGGAGCGGCTGGCGCCCGGCGAGGTGCGCGAGGCCAACGAGTACCTGGGCACGCTCATCTCCCGCAGCAGCATCACCGTCTACCCCCAGGTCGCCGGCTACGTGAAGGCGATTCCGCTGGAGCCGGGCGCGCGCGTGACGCAGGGAGAGGTCCTGCTCGTGGTGGACCCCCGCCGTGAGAGCGCGGGCCTGCGGGCCACCCGGGCGCAGCGGGCCGCGGCCCTGGCGCAGCGGGAGTTCGCGCGGCAGACGCGCAAGCGCAGCGAGCAGCTCTTGAAGGAGGGCCTCCAGAGCCGGCAGGACTACGAGCAGTCGGTGGCGCAGGCGCGGCAAGCCGAGGCCAGCGCGCGCGCCATCGAGGCGCAGGTGCAGGCGCAGCAGGTCCAGCTCGGCTTCTACGCGGTGAGCGCGCCCTTCTCCGGCACCGTGGGGGACTACCCGGTGAAGGTGGGCGACTTCGTCACGCAGCAGACGCCCCTCACCACGCTGGACCAGAGCAACACGCTGGAGGTGTCCGTGCAGATTCCCGTCGAGCGGGCACGCACGGTCAGGATGGGCACCACCCCGGTGGAGGTCCTCGACGCGGAGGGGCGCCTCGTCGTGTCCGCGCCGGTCAACTTCGTGGCGCCCACCCCCAACGCCGCCACGCAGCTCGTGGAGGTCCAGGCCGTCTTCGAGAACACCGTGGGCCTGCGCGCCGGGCAGCTCGTGCGGGCCCGCGTCGTCTATGCCACCCGGGACGCCCTGCGCGTGCCCACCGCCGCGGTGACGCGCATCAGCAGCCAGTCCTTCGTCTTCGTGGCGCGGGACACGGACGGTGGCACGGTGGCGCAGCGGACCCCCGTGAGCCTGGGGCTCGTCTCCGGCAACGACTACGAGGTGACGGGGGGCCTGGACGCGGGGACGCCCGTGGTGCTCAGCGGCATCCAGCTCCTGCGCGACGGCCAGCCCATCCAGCCCAAGCCCCACGCACGGACGCCCGCCCCGGGCGTGGGCGGCAGCGGCCCCGGACAGGACGGTGGGACACCGCCACCTCGACAGGACGCCGGCACCGGCGCCACGCCGGGACAGTGAGGGCGCGGCATGTTCACGGACTTCTTCATCCGCCGTCCCGTCTTCGCCAGCGTGGTGTCCATCATCATCACGCTGGTGGGGGCCATCTCCATCCCCACCCTGCCCGTGGAGCAGTACCCGGACCTGTCGCTGCCCGTGGTGCAGGTGACGGCGACGTACATCGGCGCCTCGGCGGAGACGGTGGAGAGCGCCGTCACCACCGTGCTGGAGCGGCAGCTCAACGGCGTGGAGGGCATGCGGTACATCACCTCCACCAGCAGCAACACGGGCGTGAGCACCATCACCGTCACGTTCGACCAGGGCCGGAACCTGGACATCGCCGCGGTGGACGTCCAGAACCGCGTGGCCACCGCGTCCGCGCAGCTCCCCGCCGCGGTCAACGCGCTGGGCATCACCATCACCAAGGCGCAGACGCAGCTCCTCATGGCCTTCGGCCTGTTCGACGAGGAGAACCGCTACGAGACGGGCTTCCTCAGCAACTACGCGGACGTCTTCATCCGGGACGCGCTGCTGCGCGTGAAGGGCGTGGGCGACGTGCGCATCTTCGGCGAGCGGCGCTTCGCCATGCGGCTGTGGCTGGACCCCACGGAGCTGGCGCGCCGGGGGCTCGCGGCGACGGACGTGGTGAACGCGCTGCGCGCGCAGAACGTCCAGGTGGGCGCGGGCCAGGTGGGCCAGCCCCCCGCGCCACCGGGACAGACGTACCAGTTCACCGTGCGCGTGCTGGGACAGCTCACCACCGCCGAGGAGTTCGGGAACATCGTCGTGCAGCAGGGGCCGGATGGCTCGCTGGTGCGGCTGAAGGACGTGGGCCGCGCGGAGCTGGGCGCGGAGAACTACGGTCAGCTCCTCCGCTTCAACGGCCGCGAGGCCGTGGGCCTGGGCATCTTCCAGCTCCCCGGCTCCAACGCCCTGGCGGTGCGCGACGGCGTCCTCGCCGAGCTGAAGCGGCTGGAGGGGAACTTCCCCCCGGGCCTGCGCTACGAGCGCGCCTTCGACACCACGGCGGCGGTGCAGGCCTCCATCGAGGAGGTGCTGACCACGCTGGGCGAGGCCATCCTCCTGGTGGTGCTGGTCATCTTCATCTTCCTGCACGGCTGGCGCAGCGTGCTGGTGGTGGCCACGACGCTGCCCGTGTCCCTGGTGGGCACCTTCCTCTTCGTCAACGCGTTCGGCTTCTCCATCAACACGCTGACGCTCTTCGGCCTCACGCTGGCCACGGGCCTGGTGGTGGACGACGCCATCATCGTCATCGAGAACGTCGAGCGCACCATGGAGCAGGAGGACGTGGGCCCGCGCGAGGCCACCCACCGGGGCATGAAGCAGGTGGCGGGCGCGCTGGTGGCCATCGCCCTGGTGCTGTCCTCGGTGTTCGTGCCGGTGTCCTTCTTCCCTGGCACCACGGGCATCATCTACCGGCAGTTCGCGCTCACCCTCGCCTTCTCCATCAGCCTCTCCGCGCTGGTGGCGCTCACGCTGTCCCCCGCGCTGTGCGCCATCCTGCTGCGGCCCCATGAAGGCCAGAAGTGGAAGGTCTTCCGTCTCTTCGACCGGGGGCTCGACATGTTCCGCGACGGCTACGGCCGGCTGCTGGCCAGGCTCACCGGTCCCCTGCGGTGGCCGGTGGTGGTCGCCTTCGCCCTGTGCCTCGCGGGCACCTTCCTGATGTACCGCATCACGCCCGCGGGCTTCATCCCGGGCGAGGACCAGGGCTATCTCATCATCGCCGTGCAGGGCCCGGAGGGCACGTCGCTGGACTACACGCGGCAGGTGCTGCTCCAGGCGGAGCAGGTGCTGCGGCAGCAGCCGGAGGTGCAGGGCATCTTCACCGTGGGCGGCTTCTCGCTGCTGGGCACGGGCGTCAACTACGGCACCCTCTTCGTCAACCTGCACCTGTGGGGCGAGCGCAAGCGGCCGGAGCAGAGCGTGGCGGGGTTGGTGGAGCGGCTGCGGCGCCCGCTGAGGGACATCGGCGGCGCGCGCGTGCTGCCCTTCGAGCCCCCCGCCATCCGCGGCGTGGGCAGCGTGGGCGGCTTCGAGTTCGTCATGGAGGACCAGCAGGGCGGACGGTCGCTCGAGCAGCTGGCCCAGACGACGGACATGCTGGTGGGACGGGCCAGCCAGGACCCGAAGCTGCGCGGCGTCTTCTCCTCCTACACCGCGAGCACGCCCCTGCTGGACGTGCAGGTGGACCGGGAGAAGGCGCTGGCGATGGGCGTCCCGCTGGACGGTGTCTTCTCCACGCTGCAGGTCTACCTGGGCAGCCAGTACGTGAATGACTTCACCTTCGCCAGCCGCGTGTATCGCGTGTACGTGCAGGCCGCCGTGCCCTTCCGCAACGAGCCGCGCGACATCGACGCGCTCTACGTCCGCTCCGCGAAGGGGGAGATGGTGCCGCTGGAGTCGGTGGTGAAGGTGACGCCCATCACCAGCGCGCAGAACATCCAGCACTACAACCTGTACCGCTCGGCGACCATCAACGGGCAGGCCGCGCCGGGCTCCAGCTCCGGTCAGGCGCTGGACGCGATGGAGGCCGTGGCGCGCAGGTCCCTGCCCACGGGCTACACCTTCGAGTGGACGGGCCTGTCGCTGGAGCAGAAGGAGGCCGGCGGCAGCGTGCTGCTCATCTTCGGGCTGGGCATCGTCTTCGTCTTCCTGGTGCTGTCCGCGCAGTACGAGAGCTTCGCCCTGCCCTTCGTCATCCTCCTCGGCGTGCCGGTGGCCATGCTGGGCGCGCTGGCCTTCCAGAACCTGCGCGGCCTGCAGAACGACGTGTTCTGCCAGGTCGGGCTCGTCATGCTCGTGGGCCTGGCCAGCAAGAACGCCATCCTCATCGTCGAGTTCGCCGAGCAGCTCCGCAACGAGGGCCGGAGCGTGGCGGACGCCGCCATCCACGCGGCCCAGACGCGCCTGCGCCCCATCCTGATGACGTCCTTCGCCTTCCTCATGGGGGTGATTCCGCTGGTGCTGGCCACGGGCGCGGGGGCCTCCGCCCGCAAGTCCCTGGGAACCACCGTGTTCGGCGGCATGCTGCTGTCCACCTTCGTGAACCTCATCTTCATCCCCGTGCTGTACGTGGTGGTGGAAGGCCTCAGGGCTCGCATCCACCGGCACGGCGGCCCCGGCGCGCCGCCGCCCCCCACGCCGCCGCCGGAGCCGCAATCCGCGTGAATCCCGGGCGCGACAGACGCGCGCGCCCGAGGGGGTCCAGGGGACCCGCCTGCCTCGCGGGAAGGGCTTCGTTATCCTGCGGGGGCCATGTCCCATCTCCCGCCACTCGATGACCCGCGGCAGCGGCGGCTGTATGCGCTCAAGCGCGCGCCTGGGCTCCGGCACCATGGCAACACCGCGCTGCTGAAGCTGCTGTCCAAGAGCCGGGAGCTGGCCTGGGCTCGCGGCGCGGTGCTGTATCGCGAAGGTGAGCCCACGACGGGATTCTTCATCCTCCTGGAGGGTGAGCTGGAGGTCTCGCGAGGCGGCGAGCCGCTGATGATGCTCCAGCCCGGCGCCCCGCTGGGGCTGGAGGCGCTGTCGAGCCGGGTCCACGCCGTCACCGTCCGCGCGGCGGTGGACTCCGCGGGCCTCTTCTTTCCCATGGAGGACGTGTCGAGCCTGCCGCACGCGCCCGCCGCACCGCCGGAGCGCCCCCCATCCCGGGCCGAGGTGGTCGCCTTCGAGAGCGACGTGCGCGGGGCGCCCCTGTCCGCGCTCATCGCGCTGGTGGCGAAGGCCATCCACCGGGACTTCGGGGACCGCGTGCTGCTGCTGCGCACCGCCGCCCGGGGCGATGAGCGCGAGCAGGACCTGTCTGTCACGCGCGGCGCGGACGGCGTCCTGCGCGCCGCGCTGCCCCCGGCCGAGCCCGAGGCGCCGGGACGGCTGACGCCCGCGCTGCTCCAGCGGCTCACGGGTGAGCACCGCCTCCACTACGTGTTCCTCGACGGCTGCGGCGCCGCGGACGTGGCGATGCTCGACAAGACGGTGCGGCTGGTGGCGGCCGCGTCCTCGCATCACCCCGCCGAGCCGCGAGTGCTCCCCACCGTGGTGGTGGACCCGCGTCAGCCGTCGCGGGCGGCCGAGCTGAGCGGCCAGCCGCAACAAGGCGGCCCGGCTCCGACACACCCGCCCTGCCCCCTGCGGTTGAGCCTGGAGCGCCTGCCCCGGCTGCACGTGGATGACCGGCCGCTGGAGGCCCTGGGGCTGACCCACGCCGAGCAGGAGGCCCTGGCACGCTGGGCCCGCGCCCTCACGCACCGGCGCGTGGGCCTGGCGCTCAGCGGCGGCGGCGTGTGGGGCTTCTTCCACGTCCACATCCTCCGCTGGCTGGTGAGCCAGGGCGTGCCCATCGACATCGTCAGCGGCGCCAGCATGGGCTCCCTGGTGGGGGCCTACTTCTGTGGAACCGCGCTGGATGGGAAGAGCGGCCTGGAGGGCCTGCGGCTCCTGGAGGAGCGGGCCGTGAGCCGGCAGCTCTCCCTGGCCGCCACCGCCGCCATCCTGACCTCGTACTCGCTGGAGCGCTTCGTGGAGCGGGACCTGGGCCCCATCTGCCTGGAGGAGCTGTCCACCCGCTTCCTCCCGGTGACGACGGACCTGACGAGCGGGGCCTGCGTCGCGCTGGAGCGGGGACCGGTGGCCCTGGGCGTGCGCGCCAGCGGCTCGGCGCCGGGCATCTGGGGCCCGACGGTGGTGCCCCCCGCGCGCTACGTGGACGGCGCCTTCACCAGCATGGTGCCCGCCCACGCGCTGCTCAACGCGGGCGCGGACGTCATCTTCTCCAGCAACATCTTCCCCTTTGGCGTGCGGCACACGCCCCCCGCGCCCGCGACGGGCCTGGGCCGCTTCCTGGCCGGCCTCAACCCGGTGGCGCGTGCCCTGGACCTCGCGGCCAGTGGCGTGCTGCTATTGCATCGCAGTGGTGATGCGGAGAGCCTGCTCGCGGACGTCAGCTATGACATCCACTCCGCGGAGGCGCCGCTGTTGACGGCCATGGAGTTCACCCGGGCCCGGGACATCCTGGCCAGGGCGGCGGCGGATGCGTCGCTCGAAAAGCGGCTGGAGGACATGAAACAGCACTGGCTCCAGGTGAAGGCCCGGGGCGCCCGTGAACACCGTCAGGGGGGACAGCAGGCCGCATGATTCCCGTTCGCATCCTGGGCACCGCCAGCGTCCTCCCCGGCCCCGCCGTGACGACCGCGGAGCTGTGCGCGCGCGTGGGGCGGGACGCCGTGGAGGTGACGCGCAAGACAGGCATCCACACGCGCCACTTCGCGCCGCCGGGGACGAAGGCCGCGGACGTGGCGGCGCAGGCGCTGCGGGAGGCGCTGGAGGCCGCGGGGCTGGAGGCCACGGCCCTGCGCCGCATCCTCTGCGTCACGTCCATGGGCGGAGACGTCACCACGCCCGCCACCGCGAACCGCGTGGCGGCGGCGCTGGGACTTGCGGGGAGCTGCGACGCCATGGACCTGAGCAACGCCTGCATGGGCTTCCTGAGCGCCTTCGACCTGGCGGCGCGCTCGGTGGCGACGGGCCTGGGCCCCGTGGGCATCGTGTCCGTGGAGCTGCTGTCGCGGACCACCACACCCGAGGAGCCCCGGCCCTACCTCGTGCTGGGGGACGCAGCGGCGGCGGCGGTGCTGGGCACGGGACGCCCGGGCGAGGGCGTGCTGGGCGTGGCGCTCGGCAATGACGGCACGCTGCCCACGGACGTGGTGCTGGAGAACCCCATCGCCACCGGCAAGCTGGAGCGGATGCGCTTCCTGACACCCAGCAAGGAGATGACGCGCGTGGCGCTGGAGGCGCTGGTGCGCGCGGCGCGCTCCGCGCTGGACACCGCGGGCGTGGCGCTGCACGAGGTGGAGTGGGTGCTCACCCACCAGCCGAACGGCCACATGCTGGACGCCATCCTCCAGGCGCTGGACGTGGCGCCGGAGCGAAGCGTGCGCGTGGTGGACACGGTGGGCAGCGTGGGCTCGGCGTCGCTGGGCACCAGCCTGGACCGGCTGCTTCGCACGCGTCCGGTGAAGCCGGGGCACCGCATCCTCCTGGTGGGCGTGGGCGCGGGCGTGGCCCACGGCGCGGTGCTCTACAGGGTGGGCCCATGAGGCAGGCCGGCGGCTGGCCCCTGAAGGCGTGGCTGGCGACGTTCCGGCTCCTGCGCCGATACCACCGCTACGAGGTGGTGAACCTGGAGCCCCTGCTGCGGCCTGGCGCGAAGCTCATCGTCGGCTACCACGGGCGGCCCCTGGCGGTGGACCTGTGCATGCTGACGGTGACGCTGTACGAGCACCTGGGCTACCTCCCGCACGGCGTGGCGCATGGCGCGTTCGACGCGATTCCGGGCATGCGCGCGGTGACGGACGGGCTGGGCTTCGTCACCGGGGATGACCCTCGGCTGGCGGAGGTGGTGGCCCGGGGCGAGCACGTCCTGCTGCAACCCGGAGGCACGCGCGAGGGCTGCCGCGACTTCCGCCACCGCTACCGCGTCGACTGGGGCGAGCGCATGGGCTACCTGCGCCTGGCGGTGCGCTACCGCCTGCCCATCGTCCCCGTGGGCGGCAGCGGGATGGACGACGCGTACGTGGGCCTCAATGACGGCTACGCGCTGGGCCGGAGGGTGGGCATGCCGGCGCGGCTGCCGCTGTGGCTGGGAGTGGGCGCGACGGGCCTCTGGCCCCTGTCCCTTCCCTTCCCCGTGAAGATGACACAGTGGGTGGGGGAGCCGCTGACGTGGCACCTGTCGCCGGGCTTCGACCCGAGCGACCGGGACGCGATGCGCGCGGCGCATCAGGAAGTCACGAGCGCGGTGCAGGGTCTGCTCGACCGGGCCCGAGGCTTGGACAACAACGGCGCACGAAAGGCAGGGGCATGAGCGAAGTCGAGGGGGGAAGCACTCCGGCGCGGCCATGGGCGCTCATCCTGGGGGCATCGTCGGGGACGGGCGCGGCCATCGCGGAGGCGGTGACGCACAAGCCCGGGCTGAATGTCTTTGGCGTCCACCGGGGCCGGTACGCGGACACGGCCTCGCTGCTGGAGCAACGCGTCCGGGATGCCGGCGGCCGCTTGGTGTTGTGGCAGGCGGATGCCTCCACACCGGAGGCCGCGGAGGCAGGGGTGGCGGCGATGAAGGAAGTCGCCGGGCCCCGGAGCGTGAAGCTCTTCGTTCACTCGATTGCGGGCGCATCGGTGGGGCGCTTCCTCTCGATGGGCGAGGACCGGCTGCACGCGCGGCGCGTCCGCCGCACCTTCGACACGATGGCGCACTCGTTCGTGTACTGGACCCAGGCGTTGGTGGATGCGGACCTGCTGGCGCCCGAGGCCCGCCTGCTGGGCCTCCAGAACCCGTTGGATGAAACACACCTGGGGAACACGGGGCTCATCAGCGCGTCGAAGGCGGCGCTGGAGATGTACGTGCGCCATCTGGCGATGGAGCTGGGACCGCGTGGGCACCGGGTCAACCTGCTCAAGTTCGGCACGGTGATGACGCCAGCGCTGAAGCACGTGTACTCGCCAGAGGCCCTGGCGCGCCTGGAGGCGGCGCACGCGAAGATGAACCCCGCGGGGCGCATGGGCACGGTGGAGGACGTGGCCCGCTTCGTCACCGTGCTCGTGGGTGAGGAGGCAGGTTGGTTCAACGGTGCCACCATCGACTTCACGGGCGGCATGACGCTGCGGCTGTTGGACCTGGTGCTGAATCCGTGACGTCCGCCCTGCCATCAGACTTCGTGAATCAGCGCCGCCGCGCGCTCCGTTCCATCCGATTGGCGAGGCTCCCGTCGGACTCCAGTTCGCCGCCGTCTGCGCCATGCGGACCTCGAGCCTGGGGAAACTGGAGAGCAAGCTGAAGCACTGGCAGAAGCAGACAAACTACGACTTCGGCATACTTGGCGTCTGACCTGGATGGCCCATGAAACGCCCGGAAATAGTGGCTGTCTTCGGCCCCACCCACCTTGGCAGCGAAGACCTCGCCCGGCGCTGGCTCGACATCCTGCTCGCGCCGCAAGGATGCACCCTGAACCCGTACTTCGCTCCCCTGGAGCTTGATGCCGACTCGGGAGAGTACGACGCTATCGATGAAACGCTTGACCTCTCGGGGCGGAGCAAGCTCGAAAGGCGGCTCTCCAAGCACGGAGGTGGCCTCTGGTCCTGCCGTGTCCCTCTGGGCTTTGCCAACGCGGATGTGTACTCCGCCGTGTTCAGCTCACCGCCCCGCGTCCTGCCCCCTCAGGCAACGCTTCATCTGCAAATCGAGCCGAGCATCACCCGCTTCGTCGAGGAACAACCAGAGACCCGCGCGCCCTTCATCGCGTTTCTCGTCAAGGTCGCTGACGAAATAGGCGCCCCTTGGTTCCTCGCGGGGCTTCACCTTCGAATGCGCGCCCTCTCGAGTGACGACTTCCTCGCGGGAGGGGGACCTGATACGCAGCCCTATGTCGCGGGATGGAAGCCAGACACACTGGACGCCAGCCCGCTGCTCCAGCGCTGGGCGGTGCCGCCCGATGAGGTCCAGCACTCGGTCCTCGGCTACTCGGTGGTGACCCGATTCCCTGCCCGCAAGGAGTCGCGCCCATAGCGCCCAGCTACGGCCAATCACATCCGGAACGACAGGCAGTAGTAGAACGGCGCCACCTGCTCCTCGATGACCTCGGACGCGCCGGCGGGCAGCAGCTCGCGGGGACAGTGGGGGTCCCACGCGTAGAACGTCAATGCCCGGAACGCGGCGCGCTGGAGCAGCGAGGGCTGGAAGGCCGGGTCCATCTGCTCGTCCACCACCACCAGCGGCGTCCCGGGCTTCGCCACGCGCGCCATCTCCGCCAGCGCCTTCGCCGGGGCCCGGTAGCCGCCGATGCCGCCCACGTGGAACACCCGGTCGAACGCCGCATCCGGGAACGGCAGCGCGTGCGCGTCCGCCATCATCAGCCGCACCCCCGAGTAGTCCCCCGAGCGCAGCCGCCGCCGGCAGTGCTTGAGCATGCCCTCGCTCAGGTCCACGCCCCACAGCTCCACGTCCAGCCCCCGGGGCAGCCCCGCACGCAGGAGCGGCAGGTTCGCCCCCGAGCCCACGCCCACCTCCAGCACGCGCACCGGCCGCCCATCCTCGCGCGGCGCCAGTGAAGCCAGCTCCAGCCGCCGCATGTACCCCGCGCGCATCCGCGCCTCCGAGATGGACTGGAGCAGCGGCGTCAGCACCGTCGTCAGCGGGTCATGCAGCACCGGAAGCCCGTCGTAGATGACGCGCATCAGCCGGTCCGTGCCGCGCACCGCCTCCTCGCGGTACAGCCGGGCCATGCCGCGCGCTACGCGCCACGCCTCGCCGCAGCCGCCGCAGCGCAAGCGGCCGTCGCGGATGCACCCGCCCGCCTCGTGCCCATGGAACACCAGCGTCCCCCCACAGGCCGGACACGCCAGCAACGCCACGTCTCCTGCGCGCACCCCGTTCATCCGCTCGCGATGGCCTCCCCTCGGGCCAGCTCATCACGCATGCCCAGCCGGGTAAACAGCTCCACCGCGCGCTGCTGGTGCCCCCGCCGCGCCGGGTCCTCCGAGGGCAGGTGTCTCGCCAGCGCCAGCCGCGCGTGGGCCTCCTCGAAGGCCTGCCCCTTCTTCGACGCGATGGCGACACACCGGCGCCAGGCCTCGAACGCCCGCGAGGCGTCCCCCTCCAGCCACGCCTCGCTCCCGCGCCACAGCCGGGCCGCGGCCTCACCGAAGGGGAACACCTTCGCGAAGACGTCCGCCTCCCGGCGCGCGGCCTTCGCGCTCGCCACCAGCGAGGCGTCCCCGCCCCGCTCCCACAGCGTCAGCAGGACCTCCGCCACCGACATGACGCCGAAGTAGACAAAGTGCGCCACCGGCTTGCCGGCCGCCATCTTCGCCAGGGATTGCTCCGCCGCCGCCCGGGCCCCTTCCGCGTCGCCCTCGCGCAGCCGCAGCAGCGCCAGCGTCCCCTCAACGATGATGCGGTCCGTCTGGCCGCCCTGGGCCTCCGTCCACGCCAGCGTCTCGTCCAGCGCGGCCCGCGCCTTCGCGAGCTCCCCCAGCCGCAGGTGGATGTGCGCCTGGTAGTGCAGGGCCCAGTGCTGCGTCTGGAGCGCCCCGCGCCGCCGCGCCGAGCCCTCCAGCCACGCCATCAGCGGCAGCCCCGGCGCGAACTTCCCCTGGTAGCAAGACACCACCGTCAGCAGCGCGCGGCACTCCTCCGCCAGCCGCAGGTCGCCCACCGAGTCGACGATGCCCAGGGCCCGCTCCAGCCACGCCTCCGCCTCCGCCCAGCGCGCCACGTACGCGCCGTACACGGCGTTGCGGCACAGCACGTAGGTCAGGTCCGCGGGGCTGCCCACGCGCTCGGCCACGTCCAGCGCGCGGCGCGCCCACGCCTCGGCCACCGCGCGGACGGGCAGCGTGCCCGCCACCACCGCCATGTTCGCATAGCCCCGCGCCAGCTCCGGCGAGGCCCCAGCGGGCTCGCACAGGTTCAGCGCCCGCAGGCCGGACCAGAGCACCGGGAGCGCCTGATGCGCGTAGATGAACGCGTCGAGCAGCCGCATCAGCAGCCGGCCCGCAAGCCGCCGCACGCGCCGCCGCTCCTCCGTCTCCTCGTCGTAGTCCTCCGGCCGCGAGCTCTGCGCCAGCCGCAGCACGCCCTGCCCCAGCGTGCCCAGCGCCCAGCCCATGCGCGAGGCGGGCACCGGCCAGCCGAAGTGCCGCAGCGCGCGCTCCGCATGCACGCGGAACGCCCCCAGCTCCCCGAGCTGGAAGCGCGTCTCCGCCAGCAGCGCCTCCAGGTGCCCCAGGGTCATGGCATCGCCGCCCGCGCCGGACACCCGCTCCAGCGCGCGCGTGAGGAACGACAGCGCCTCCTGGCAGGCGCCCACGCGCAGGGCCTCCTCGCCCGCGCGCTGCGCATGCCGGGCCTCGCGCAGCGCGTCCCCGGCCAGGCCCCAGTGGTAGCAGAGCGCCGCCGCCCACTCCGGGCGCGCACCGTATGCCGCCTCCATCGCCAGCGCGGCGCGGCGGTGCAGCGCGGGCCGCGCGTCCGCGGGCAGCTCCTCCAGGACGCCTTCGCGCAGCTTGTCGTGCGCGAAGCGCCAGCCGCCATCCGCCACGTCCAGCACCGCCGCCGCCGCGCAGTCCGTCAGCCAGCGCTCCACGTCCACCCCGGGCGCGGCCTGGCGCAGCAGCGCCACGTCCACCTGCCGCCCGACGATGGCCGCCACCCGGAGCAGCTCCCGCGACGCCACGGGCACCTTCTCCAGGCGCCGCTGCACCAGCCTGCGCACGCCGCCCGCGAAGACGCGCTCGGGCAGCGCCATGTCGCCCAGCCGGTCCAGCCCGCCAGCCTCCTCCGCCAGCGCGCGCACCACCTCCACCAGGAAGAAGGGGTTGCCCTCCGTCTCGCGCAGCAGCAGCTGCACCAGGTGCGGCCGGGAGCCCGGCGCCCCCATCATGGACTCGCTGAGGATGGAGACCTCCCGGGCGTCCAGCCGGGGAAGCCGCAGCAGCGACAGGCCGGGCAGCGCCGAGGGCAGCGCGGGCGCCTCGTCGTCGCGGAAGCTCCCCAGCAGCAGCAGGGGCAGCGACGGCGCCCGCGCGGCGAGCCGGGAGAGCAGGTGCAGCGACTCGCCGCCCGCCCAGTGCAGGTCCTCCAGCACCACCACCACGGGCTGCGGCAGCCGCGCGAAGAGGTCCTCCACCACCTGGAGCAGGCGCGCCTGCGCCATGTCCGCGCCCACCTCGGCCGGGTCGGGCACGGGGTGGCCCAGCAGCGTCTCGATGTCCGGCACCAGCGGCTTGAGGACGCTGGCCTCGCGCTCGCTCAGCGCCGTGAGGACGGACAGCCAGCGCAGCACCGGACGCCACTCCTGGTAGGGGCTGCCACCCGCCGCCACGCCCTGCCCCCGCGGCACCACCGCGCCCTTCACCAGCGCCAGCGCGCGCAGCTCCTCCAGCAGCCGCGACTTGCCCACGCCGCTCTCGCCGCCCACCAGCCACGCGCCGCCGCGGCCCTCCATGGCCGCCTCCAGCACCGAGGACAGCCGCGCCAGCTCCTCCACCCGGCCCACGTAGCGCGCGGCCTGGAGGAAGCTCTCGCGCATGGCGGCGGACTCGGGCGGCACCGGCTCGCCCGTGGCGGCGCAGAGCTCGGCAATCACCTCGTCCGCGCTGCGAGGCCGCAGGCGCGGGTCCGGCGACACCAGCCGCTCCAGCACCGCCTTGAGCGCGGGCGGAAAGTCCGGCGGCGCGGGCACCTGCCCCGCGTGCGGCAGCCGGCCGAACAACATCTGGCTGGCCATGGCCCCCACGCTGAAGAGGTCCGTCACCTCCGAGGGCGGCTGGTCCTCGAACAGCTCCGGCGCGAGGTAGCCCGGCGTGCCGCCCGGCTGCGCGCGGTGCACCTGCTCGCGCCCCACCGCCAGCCCGAAGTCCAGCACCTTCACCTGCCCGTGCGCCACCAGCACGTTGCCGGGCTTGAGGTCGCGGTGGATGATGCCGCGCCGGTGCAGGTACGCCAGCGCCATCAGCGTCTGCACCAGCAGCCCCACCTGCGCGCGCAGTGGCTGCCCCGTGCCCGCCTTCACCAGGTGCTGCGCGTCCTCCAGCAGGTCCATGGCCAGGTACGGCCGGCGCTCCGCGTCGAAGCCGTAGTCCAGCACGCTGATGACATGGGGGTGGCGCAGCGAGGCGAGCGTCTGGAACTCGTGCGCCAGCGACAGCGCCAGCTCGTGCCGGGCCATGGAGGACGGCGTGTTCTCGCCCTCGGGCGGCCGCGCCAGGTCCTCCAGCGTCTGGTGCAGCCGCTTCACCGCGACGGGCCCCGCCAGCAAATCCTGCGCGCGCCAGACGGTGCCCGCTCCACCGCGACCGAGGAAGTCGAGGATGCGGTAGCGCCCGCCCACGACCTCGCCCTCCGCGTGGCGACGCGCCGAATCTTCCGGTCGGGGCCGGGTTTCGAGAGGGAGTTGCCGCATCAGGGGGCCGCCCGTACGGATGATAACGAGAACGCCCCGGGACGACAGGATGGATTCCAGACAGCCCCCGGCGGCCCGGCTCACCGGACAGATAAGGGCCGCCTGGGCGACGGGTCACCCCTGCCCGGGGCCGGGCTCAGCCGCCCGCGAAGATGCTGGCCAGGCTGCGGCCGCCCTGCACCGCGCCATAGATGAGGACGGTGAAGTAGGTGAGCGTGCCCACCGTCATGCCGTGCCCCAGGAGGATGGCGTAGCCGTCGCGCTGGAGGATGCCGATGGCGAAGAAGAGCGCGGCCAGCGCGGGCAGCGTGTTGCTGAAGGGAATCAGCCCGAAGGGCATCATCAGCAGCACGCCGGCGAAGAACAGCATGAAGCCGTTGAAGCGGTTGGTGCTGCCGCCATGCGTGAGGGCCAGCAGCCGCGGCTTGCTCAGCCGGTCCACGTACTTCGTGAAGACGTCGGCCCCCTTGTCCAGCGCCGGCGCCAGGCTGGTGCGCAGCAGGGGCTTCTCCAGCAGCTTGCGGGGCAGCCAGGGCGTCCGGTTGAACATCACGCCCACGCCGATGAGGACGATGAGCAGGCCGAACACCGTGGACACGCCCGGAATCGACACCGGCAGCAGGAAGGGGAACGTCAGGATGCAGCAGAAGAGCAGCAGCCCCTGCTCGCCACAGGCCTGCATCAGCTCCCGCACCGTCAGGGTTTCGGGCAGCCGCTCGGAGAGCGCGCGGAGCGTGGCGGAGAGCTGGACCTGGGTGTCCTGGACACTCGTGGATGGAGAGGGGCTTGGCGAAGGCGTGGACATTTCAGGCCGTCACTACCATGGCCCCCTGCCCGATGCTCAGCCCCAAGCGATGTCGTACACCGCTTCCTCGCCCTCCCGGCGAACAATCTGGACCGAGGGGTGGGGGGCGCCGCTGGCCTCCAGCCCCGCCAGGAAGAGCCCCACGTAGAAGCCCGCCACCACCACGGGCCGGCACGTCAGCGCGTAGCGGGTGGGCCCCAGCTGCTCCATGTGCGTTTCCAGATAGTTGGTGCCCGTGCGCAGGTTGCGCGTCATCCGCGCCAGCATCCGCTGCGGCCCCAGCAGCCGGACGGTGCCCAGGAGCGCGTTGCCGATGAGCGTCGAGCTGTAGCCCTCCACGAAGCGGCGGCCCACCACCGCGGCGGCCTCGTCCAGCGGCGACTCCGGCGCCAGGGTGGCCGCGGCCACCTTCAGCGCGCCCACCCAGACCTCCAGCGGATAGGCCACCGCCAGCGAGCCACGGGCGTCGAGGCCCACCTCGCGCAGCCGGTCCGCGCAGCCATCATCCAGGCGGTCACCCAGGGCACGAATCAGCCCCTGGAAGCTCTGCTGGAATACAAGAGGTTCGGGCTTTTCCAAGCCGCGACAATGTATCGTCTGGATGACACCGCCTCAACCCGGCGGGCCGGATTCGCCCCTGGTCCGGCGTCACGGCCTGACGCCGGGCCTCACGCGACACGGCGGGCCTCGCCACGCTGGGCCCGGTGTGCTGAAACGGCGGCCCGCGTCACGCCGACACATGCCGTCCTGATACCCCGACCGTCCTCGCCGGAGCCCGTCATGTCCTCGTCCCCTCGACACCTCTTCGTTGCCGGCGCCACGGGCGCCACTGGCCGCAACGTGATGCGCCAGGCGATTGCGCGCGGCGTGCCCGCGGCGGCGCACCTGCGGCCCCAGAGCGCCAGCAGCGAGCTGGCCAGTGCGTGGCCCGACAAGGCCGTGGTGGACCTGTCCGACAGCGAGGCGCTGGTGGAGAAGCTGCGCGGCGTCACCACGGTGCTCCAGCTCATCGGCACCATGCGCAAGCGCTTCGGCTCGGGGGACACCTACGAGACGAGCGACATCGGCACCACGCGCCAGCTCGTGGAGGCGGCGAAGCGCGCGGGCGTGGACCATATGGTGCTGCTCAGCTCGGTGGGCGCCGGCCGGCCGGTGGGCGCGTACCTCAAGGCCAAGGCGGAGGCGGAGCGGCTGGTGCGAGAGAGCGGCATCCCCTGGACCGTGGTGCGCCCGCCCGCCTTCGAGGGCGAGTACCACCACGTCAACCCCCTGCTGCGCGCCCTCACCCGCCTGCCCCCGCTGCGGAACATGCGGCCCATCCACCTGGACCAGCTCGCCGCCGTGCTGCTGCGCGTCTCCGAGCGGCGCGCGCCCCTGAACCAGGTGCTGGAGGGCGACAGCCTCTGGGCCGACGTCGCCGCCGCGGGCGCCTCCTGAGCTGCCGGCACGTGCAGGGCACGCGCTCCACGCCCACGAGCGTGCCGCTCCCGCCCAGAGCATGACGAAGAATGCCCCGCTACTACTGGCTCACCGAAGACAAGGCTGCGGCATCCAACCACCAAGGCGACATCGACGCTGCACATCGGTGGAAGCTGCCCGGCCTCTCGCAGTGCCCAGCCTGCAACGCCGCATGGGCAAGCGCTGGGTACTCCTACCCCGCCGTCGACCTATCCGGACTCCCAGAGCAAGAGTCCTTCTTGAAGGCCAGACCCGCCCCCTTCTCCGAATACGCGCGGCTACGTGACCTCGTGCGTCCGTTTGCGCCACCAGACGTGCCGCTGCCGCCCGGAACTCGATTCGGGCCACTGGAAGGAACAGCCCGAGGCAACCTGGGCACTTTGGCGTGGCTGGGAAACTCACTGCTGCTCCTGCGCCGAGAGACGCTGGAGCAACTCCGCGCCGAGAACATCAACGGCCTGCTGGGCGGCAGGACCTCACTGCGGTTCCGACAGAAGTCGCCTCCGGAACTCTTCGAACTCCAGCTTGAGCCCCATGGACGGCTACATCCCGACTGCCTTCCCGAGATTACCAGCCCACCCTGTGAGACATGTGGTCGCATCGACTTTTCGCGGCCCGATGCCCCCGTGCTCGATACATCCTCACTGCCTTCCGGCCGTGACCTGTTCCGCGTGGGGAACTTTGCCACGATGATTATCGGCAGCGAGCGCTTCAGAGAAGCGGTGCTCCATCTCGGGTTGGAAGGCATTCGCTTCCGCGAACTTCCGCTGCGCTGAGCATGAGGTCCAGCATTCACATATCAGCGACTGCCTGCGCATAACGCCTCTCGGCATCACGGCGAGCGGGACGGGAAACCCGCCACCGTGTTGACGAGCGGCGCCAGTGCTCAACGCCTCTCGGCATCACGGCGAGCGGGACGCTGGGAAACATCGCCTTGTGACGGATGAGGTCCACGTGCTCAACGCCTCTCGGCATCACGGCGAGCGGGACAGAGCTTGGCGCGTGCGATGCGCTTCAGCAGGAAGGGTGCTCAACGCCTCTCGGCATCACGGCGAGCGGGACGAGAACACCATGGATAGGCAAGACGTGTACAATAAGTGCTCAACGCCTCTCGGCATCACGGCGAGCGGGACAGTCCGAAGGGCAGTCTGACCGGGCTGCTCTGGCCAAGTGCTCAACGCCTCTCGGCATCACGGCGAGCGGGACAGCTCCGCGAGACGGTGAAGACGGGCGTCTTCCGGCCGTGCTCAACGCCTCTCGGCATCACGGCGAGCGGGACGGGCAGGACGACGCCGCCCTCGTCGTCGAAGTCCACGTGCTCAACGCCTCTCGGCATCACGGCGAGCGGGACGGCGGTCTCCGACAAGGACATGGCCAACCGGTCGGTGTGCTCAACGCCTCTCGGCATCACGGCGAGCGGGACCTGCGGGAGGAAGTCCGCTGGCAGGAGCACCCAGAGTGCTCAACGCCTCTCGGCATCACGGCGAGCGGGACGACCAGTTCATCGACCGCTTCGGTGGCGGCTCAGTGAGGTGCTCAACGCCTCTCGGCATCACGGCGAGCGGGACCTAAACCCACCCTAAAGGTCTACCATGTTCTTCGAGTGCTCAACGCCTCTCGGCATCACGGCGAGCGGGACCGCGACCTGGCGGAGTTCGCTCGCTGCGGGTGGCAGTGCTCAACGCCTCTCGGCATCACGGCGAGCGGGACCAATCCGCATGCCGCCGATGAACACGGCCGCATAAAGGTGCTCAACGCCTCTCGGCATCACGGCGAGCGGGACCATCTGCGGGCTTTCGGAGCACCGGAGCGCGCTGGAGTGCTCAACGCCTCTCGGCATCACGGCGAGCGGGACGCCGGAGCACTCCAGAGGAGTAACCTCCGTAAAGTGCTCAACGCCTCTCGGCATCACGGCGAGCGGGACTCCGAGGGGACCTCACCAATGCGCTTCCGTTCGGGGCTGTGCTCAACGCCTCTCGGCATCACGGCGAGCGGGACTCAGCAACGTGGGTGTGGTGATCGAGGGCCTCGAGTGCTCAACGCCTCTCGGCATCACGGCGAGCGGGACATCGCATCATTCCTGCTGGGCCTCGGTCTGGGTCTCAGGTGCTCAACGCCTCTCGGC
>JAFAAN010000107.1 GCA_023426545.1 Pseudomonadota bacterium | reverse complement strand
AGCGCCGCCCGCCTTCGCCAGCACCTTGGTGATGGCGGCCGTCAGCGACGTCTTGCCGTGGTCCACGTGTCCGATCGTGCCGATGTTCACGTGGGGCTTGTTACGCTCGAACTTCTCCTTGGCCATGACACTCCTCAAAAAATTAAATGGAGCCCTGAACCAGGATTGAACTGGTGACCTCATCCTTACCAAGGATGCGCTCTGCCAACTGAGCTATCAGGGCTTGGCGATGCTGTGACTACAACACTTGGAGCGGGAAATGGGATTCGAACCCACGACATTCAGCTTGGAAGGCTGACGCTCTACCAACTGAGCTATTCCCGCATTGCCGAGTGGAGGGAGATGGATTCGAACCATCGAAGGCGTAGAGCCGGCAGATTTACAGTCTGCTCCCTTTGGCCGCTTGGGTATCCCTCCAGATATTCACTTGTCCTACCACAATCCCGGGCCCTCATCCGCGGCCCCGTCCTACCTGGCCGGCGGCGGGATTTGAACCCGCGACCTACTGATTACAAATCAGTTGCTCTACCAGCTGAGCTACACCGGCACTCATCCGGCACTGCGACTGCCGCCCTACCCCGCCCCCGCGGCACCGTCAACCACCCGTCACCGCCCTGAGAGGGGCGCCCTTCTAGAATTCCCATTCGCCCAAGTCAAGGAGATTGATCCCAAACTTCGACTACCGGCGGGAGGCGGTGCCCCGCTGCCGGGCGACCTCGTATAGCAGAATACCGGCAGAAACGGACGCATTCAGTGACCCCACCTGCCCTTCCATGGGAATCCGGAGCCGGAAGTCGCAGTGCTTGAGCACGCCCTCCCGGACGCCGGCGCCCTCGGCGCCCACGACGAGCGCCAGGGGCCCATCCAGCCGGGCGCTCCACATGGGCTCCTGGGCGTCCACGTCCGCCGCGGCGACCCAGAGGCCCGCCTCCTTCAGCTCCTCCAGCGCTCGGGAGATGTTCACCACCCGCGCGATGAGGCTGTGCTCCACCGCCCCCGCGGAGGCCTTGGCCACCGTCCCCGTCACCTGCACCGCCCGGTCCCTGGCAATCACCACGCCGTGCGCCCCCAGGGCGTCCGCAGACCGGATGATGGCTCCCAGGTTGTGCGGGTCCTGGATGCCGTCGAGGACGACCACCAGCGGCGCCTGCCCGCGAGCCTTCGCCGCGCCGAGGATGTCCTCCAGTTCGACGTACTTGAACCCGCGGAGCTCGACGACCACCCCCTGATGTACGCCGCCCTCGGCCAGGGAGGACAGGCGCTCGCGGGTCACCTTCTCCACGCGGACGCCGGAGTCGCGCGCCCGGCTGAGCAGCTCCCCGGCGGCCCGGCCCCCGAGTTGCCCTTCCACGAGGTACAGGCGCTCCACCTCGTCCGGCCGGGCCCGAAGGGCCTCCAGGACGGGGTTGACCCCAAAGACGAAACGGGAGGCCGCGCTCCCTCCCCCCTCACCCCGGCTGGCTCGCTGGGAAGGGACATCGTTCCCGCGCTCGACGCGGCCGCCCCTGGAAGAACGCTCACGCATGGGGTGTCAGAGGACCTCGACAGGAAGGGAGAAGGTCTTCTGCTGACGCGCGCAGATCTTCTCCGTGCAGATGAAGAAGGTGAGCCTGGCATCCACCGAGCCCTTGCCCGCCGCCGCGGCCGTGAAGGGGACCTCGAAGCGCGGATCCGCGAACTCCTGGCCCTCCGCCTTCTTGGCCACCGAGTCCGAGAGGGCCAGCTTCTCCTTCGCTGGCGTCAGCCGGACACCCTTCACCTCCAGCTTCAGCGGAGCCTCGTCGGAGACGTGGGCGCCTGCCTTGGACTTGATGGCCAGCACGAAGGTTCCCTGCTCGCCCGCCTTGACCTGCGCCGACGTGCCTTCCGTGGAGACCTCATACAGTGAGGCGGGGTCCACCTCCGCGGCCAGTGCTGGCGCGAAGCAGGTCACTGCCGCCAGCAGGGCGGCCATGGACGAAAGGCGTCGGCGGTGAAGCATGGGGGCGTCTCCTGGAAACGAGGGGTGCGTATCACGCCTGGGACGGCCGAGGCCGTCTTTCTCTTCATGCGCTGCCGTCACCAGTCCGTGCACGGCGCCCCGGCCCCTTCCGCTCCACGGACGGTGTGGGCAGCGCGGCGGGTGCTGGCAGGCTCTCGGGCGGTGACAGGTCCGGAACGGACACGGGGGGCGCACCGGCCACGAGCGCCTCCGCACGGGAAATGATGAGCGAAGCCAGGTCCACGCCCGTGGCCGCCTCCATCTCAGGCAGCGCGGGCGAGCTGTTCACCTCGAAGACCTTGGGCTGCCCCTGCACGTCCAGCAGGTCGACCGCGGCTACTTCGAGACCGATGAGCCGGGTGGCCTTCTCCGCGGTGGCTCGCTGCCCCGGGGACAGCGCGTGCGCTTCCAGGCGCGCTCCCTTGATGAGGGTGTGTGCCAGCCGGCCTGGACGGGGCCGGCGCCGGACCGCCGCCACCGCCTGCCCTCCGACGACGAGTACGCGGACGTCGAGCCCCGTGCTCTTCACATACTCCTGCATCACGAGGTTGTGCCCGAGCCCGAGCACCGCTTCGAGCGCGGCTTCGAGGGACTGGAGGCTCTCGCACACCATGACGCCGTGCTTCTCCTGCCCTTGGAGCAGCTTGACCAGGACAGGCACGCCTCCCAGCAGGCCCACCATCTCCTTCAGGTGCGCCGCATCGCGGGCCATCACCGTGCCCGGGATGTCGATGCCGTGTGCGGACAGCAGCTGCAGCGAGCGCATCTTGTTGCGCGACTGCGCGATGGCCTGCGCGTGGTTGACCAGCGGCACCCGCGCGAGCCCGAACTGGTTCACCACGGCCAGGCCGTAGGTGCTGATGGACTGGGCGATGCGAGGGAGGACGACGTCGGTGGGCGCCAGCTTCTTGCGGCCGTAGTAGAGCGTGGCGCGGTGCCCATCCAGGTGCATCTGCACGCGGAGCGGGTTGAGCACCCGCACCCGGTGCCCTCTGGCGCGCGCCACCTCGACGAGTCGCCGGGTGGACGGGATGGAAGCGGAGCGCGACAGGATGGTGGCTTTCATGAGCGGGGCGGCCGTTCCGGGGGGCGAGGGACCTATAATCCCCACCCCACGCCGGGTAAAGCCGCCCCGCGAGATACCCGACTACCGCTGACGGATGGCCCGCACTTCGATGTTCACGGGCAACTCCGGGGTGGAGTTGAAGATGCGGTCACAGATCTCCCCCCTGAAGAGCACGCCCCGATCCTCCAGCGTCCAGGTGCTGTCGCTCGACGCGGTCCGTACGCCATCCACGTAGACCACGAGAAGCTTGGGATCGGACGGGCGCTGGGGCCCATCCAGCTTGATCAGGCAGGGCTCCGGGTTGACGACCGCCCGGCTGATCTCCTCCAGCGCGCGGGCGAGCTCGAGCTGATTGCCCGCCTGGAAGAAGGCGCGGTTGCACAAGCCAGTGGTCCGGTTGCACGTGTCGTTCTCGCCGCAGGAGTTCTGCTCGTCGCACTGACGCGCGAAGCCACCCGCCCGGGCCATGGCGTCCAGCACCGCGGGCCCCTCGCCCGACGCGGTCTCCGCGCCGAAGCCGATCACGATGGTCGAGATGTGCTTGTCAGCCAGGGCCCGCACCGCCGCCACGGAAGCGTCGGCGTCCAAGCACCCGCGCTGGTTGTATGCCGTGTTCTGGCAGCCATTGTTCTCAATGGTGCACTTGCACAGCTCGGGGTTGCCGCTGCTGCTGTTGGCGTTGGCCGCATTGCAGTTCGGCAGTCCGTCCGTCAGCAGGATGACGAAGTTCTCCCGGTTCTGGTCCTGAAGGCCCGGCAGCGAGCCCACGAAGTTCAGGCTTCCACTCGTCGGCGTTCCGCCCAGAGGCCGGCCCTCACCAGCATTGGGGATGCCCTGTAGGATGTCGTTGATATCCCCCGCATGGGCCTCGAGGGAGAGGTCATCCTCCTGGTCCGGCAGTCCCTTCAACAGCGAGCTCGCGGTGGCCTCCCGGCACGAGTCGACCGCACCGGTTCCGCCGCGCGTCTCCGGATAGGTCGTCAGCGCGAAGCGCACGAACTTGCCGCTGCTCGCGAGGAATGTCGGAACAGCCGCCTGCAGCTCCGTCCAGCGCGTAGGACAGACGCTGACGTCGCACGGGGCCTGCCTGCCACAAAGGATCCGCGTATCGTCGTACTGCACCATGCAGTTGGGATTCGACGGGTCCACCGGGTCTGTCATCGACGCAGAGGTATCCACCAACAACATGATGTTGGGCTTGCTCCGTCGAGCGTTGATGACCTCCTCGACCGTCGTCTGCGCGATGGCCAGCGGCTCCACCGGCTCGAAGTCATAGGTCTGGCAGGCCAGGACGATGGCGCCGACGGAGAGTGCACTCAGGAGGGGCAGCTTGGAGCGCATAGGCAATGGATTCCTTCTGCAACTGGGGGACGCGGAGCTTCCCGCGCGGCCGGGTTCTCCAATGGGGGTACGGCGTGGGCACAGGTTATCGCGTCAATCCCGTCGGGCGCTACAGCATCGACGGACCGATTCGTGACCATTTGGATGCCACTGCGACGTTACAGCCAGGGCCGATGTCAGAGGCGCACACGCCCCCTCCGCGTCGTGGATCCGGCCATGCCCCGCACGCGCTACAGGGAGAGTGTGCGCGCCCCTTCGGTCAGCCGCCACAGCGAGGCCATCCCCATCACCTCGTCGAGGGTGCCCCGCAGCGCGTCCGGCTCGTAGCCACACAGCCGCACCGTGGTGTCGCAGGCGATCAGCCGCGCGCCCAGCGTCCGCGCTTCCGCCAGCATCTGCGCCGGAGCCAACACCCCGAGTGACTCGGCGCGCCTGGACTCCTCGTGCTCACGCTCGGACTCCGGCTGGCCATAAGTGCCACTCACGAGCTGGCGGAGCGCATCGAAGGCGAAGACGAAGTACACCTCGTCGCCCATGGCGGCGGCGGTGATTCCCATCGTGGCGGCCTGGAACGCCGGCTCGTACGTCGCATGCTGAAGGAAGAAGAAGACCCGTCCGGCCATGACGCGCCGACCATAACGGGCTTCCCCCGGCCGCGGCACCCATGACGTATAAATCGGGCCATCCCCTGCCCGGGACGCCCCCATGACGACCGCCCTTCCCCCACACCCCGGCTCCGCTGCCCCGCGCCCCTTCCGCAGTCACGTGTGGAAGCCCGCGATGCTCGGGGCCATCCTGCTCGCGGCCTCCGGGGGCGTGGCCCGCGTGAGCCAGTCGGCCAACACGGAGGCACCTCGCGCCTCTGGTGCGTCCGCGCCGGGCCGTGACGTACAGGCCCAGGTGCTGGCGCTCCTCGATGCGACGAGAACCGGCCCCCCACCCGCGGAGGCCTGGAAGCGGCTGGGCCCCTCGGCCATCCCCGTCCTGTCCGCGCTCGTCGCGGATCCAAACACCCCAGCCGCGCGCCGGACGCTGGCCGTTTCCTCCCTGGCCCTGGTGGCGCCACCGAGCGGCGCGGCCCCCATCCGCGAGGTGCTCGAGGACGCCAAGGCGCCAGCCGAGGTCCGTGCGAGCGCAGCGGGGGCCTTGGGGCGTTGCATGGGGCTGGAGGCCATCCCCACCCTCATCGCCCGGCTGAAGGATCCGGAGTTCCAGGTCCGGGAAGCCGTGGCCGTCGCCCTGGGGCGCCTGGGAGGCCAGGAGGCCCGGCAGGCGCTGGAGGATCGGCTGCCCATCGAGGAGCGCGCCCTGGTCCGGGAGGCCCTCCAGCGCGGACTCACGCTCACCGAGCCTTGAGGGAGCGGAGGCCCCTGACTCCGGGCTCGCGTCGGCACGGGGCTTCCATTAGATGGAAGCCATGCGTCCCACCGTCCTCCTCTTCGATATCGATGGAACCCTGGTCACCACCGGCGGCGCGGGGCGCCGCTCCATGGACGCCGCCTTCGAGAAGCTGCATGGGCGCCGTGACGCCTGCGACTCCTTCCCCATGTCCGGCATGACCGACCGCGCCATCGTCCGCAAGGCCATGCGCCTCATCGGCGTGGAGGACACCGAGGTGGCCATCGACGCCGTCATCGACGCCTATGTCGCCCACCTCGCGGACGAGGTGCACAAGGTCGATGACCAGCGCTACCGCGTCTTCCCGGGCATGCGAGAGGCCGTGCGGGAGGCCCGCTCCCGGCCCGGGTTCGCGGTGGGGCTGGGCACCGGCAACGTCCGGAGCGGCGCTCGCGTGAAGCTGGAGCGCGTGAGCATCCACGACCAGTTCGACTTCGGAGGCTTCGGCTGCGACAACGAGGACCGTACCGAGCTGATCCGCTGCGGCGCCAAGGCAGGCGCCGCGCGGCTCGGCGTCCCCATGGAGGAATGCCGGGTCGTCGTCATCGGCGATACGCCGAAGGACGTGCATGCGGCCCAGGGCATCGGCGCCGAGTGCATTGGCGTGGGGACCGGCACCTTCACGGTCCAGGCGCTCCTCGACGCGGGCGCCACCGTGGCCTTCCCTGATTTCTCGCACCCCGAGGCGCTGGAGACGCTGCTCGGCGGGCGCTGAGCCCCTGCCCGGCCGCTCGGTGCATGGCGCCGGGTGTGCTATCTCCCGCCGCCCTTCCGAGGAGCCGCTGCATGTCGTCCACGCTCGAATCGTACGAGCTCATCCGCTTCGCCGAAGCCTTCGAGGCCCGCCTCGCCACCGCGGGGGAGATGCTCACCGGCCGACCCGGCCTGGAGCCCGAGAAGAGTTGGCTGGCCACCGCGCTGGAGCTGGTGCGTACCGCGCGCGCCCCTACCGAGGGGGTGCTCGACCGCGTGAAGGACCTGCCCGAGCTCGAGGAGGCCCGCGAGGAATATGCGTTCCACCAGCAGGGTCTGTGGGTGGATGCCCTGGAGAAGCTGCACGCTGGCATCACCTTCACGGCCAGCAGCCGCGCGCCCGTCATCGAGGCCCTCTTCCCCCACCTGAAGTTTCCGCAGCTGCGCCGCGCGCCTCGCGACGCCGTCCTCGAGTACGCGACATCCTACGAGCGGCGGACGAAGAGCACTTATGTGACGCGCATCTTCGCCCGGGACGACTTCGCGCTCGTCCGGCCCGTCATGGAACAGGTGCTGGCCGCGCACACTGCATGGCGCTCCAGCCATGAGCCCGCGCCGCTGACGCCGGAGCAGGAGAACCTCCTGCGCGAGGAGCTGGTGTCGCTGGGGCGGAAGCTCGACCAGTCGCTTCGCCAGGCGCGCTTGCTGGCCGAGGCCGCCCTGGTGCCCGCTCCCACCGTCTACGAGGCCGCTGGGCTGAATCTCAAGCCCAAGCGCCGGGCTGGCCGAGGCCTGTCCATCTCCGACGACGCCCTCCCCGGCTTCGATGAGGCCGTGGACTCCATGGAGCCCACCGAGGCCGAGCTCGCAGAGGTCGCAGCCCTGGATGCCGGCGGAGAGATCACGAACTCCGAGCCGGCGGAGACGGCGGCGCCGGAGTCCCCCGCGATGGAGGACGCTGTCCCGGAGCTCGAAGCCTCAGCCCATGAGGGCAGCGCTGACGCTCCCCACGCCACCGGCGAGGCCCCTGAGCGCGCGGATGCCCGCGCAAGCACCGATGACGGCGCCCCCCTGGGCGGCGACGGCACCGACACGGTGGCGGAAGACACGAGCTCGGCCTCTGAAACGGCCCCGGCTCGTGAGGAAGGCTCGATGGAGGCGGTCGGGGATGCTCCCACCTCCGGTGCGGAGCCGCGCGCCTCGCGCCGCGGCCGCAAGAAGGCCGATGCAGCGGAGGAGCCTCCTCCAGCGACCACCGAGGCCGAGGCGCAGGCGCCTCGCGTCCGAAAGAAGAAGGCCTCCGCGCAGTCCGCGCCCACGACGCCGGGCGCGGAGACTCCCTGAGAGGACACCGGTCCATGGCGGACGTCGCGCTTCCCATCGATCCCCTGTTGCCGGCCATCGTCTCCACGCTGCGTGGGGCGCGGTCGCTCGTGCTGGAGGCCCCTCCCGGCGCCGGGAAGACCACGCGTGTGCCGCGCGCGCTCCTGGAGGCCGGGCTCGGCCAGGGGAAGGAGCTCATCGTCCTCCAACCCCGCCGGCTCCCGACGCGGCTCGCCGCCCAGCGCGTGGCCGAGGAGGTGGGCGAACGCGTGGGCGAGTCCGTGGGCTACCAGGTCCGCTTCGAAGACGTCCGCAGCGCGAAGACACGCCTGTCGTTCGTCACCGAGGGCGTGCTCGGCCGCCGCCTGCTCTCCGACCCGAACCTTCGCGACGTGGGCATCGTCGTGCTCGACGAGTTCCACGAGCGCCACCTCTCCGCCGACATCTCCCTGGCGATGCTGCGCCGCCTCCAGGAGACGACCCGGCCCGACCTCAAGGTCGTCGTCATGTCCGCGACCCTGGAGGCGGAGCCCATCCGCGCGTACCTCGGCGGATGCCCGTCGCTGCGCTCCGAGGGCCGCCGCTTCGACGTGAGCGTTGAGTACCTGCCCGCGCCCGATGACCGCCACCTGGACCAGCAGGTGCTCTCCGGCATCAAGCGCGTGTTCGCCAACGGCGTGGATGGCGACGTGCTCGTCTTCCTCCCGGGCGCCGGCGAGATTCGCCGCGCGCGCGACGCCTGCGCCGACTTCGCCGAACGTCATGGCGCCGATGTCCTCCCCCTTCACGGAGACCTGTCTCCCGCCGAGCAGGACCGCGCCGTGCGCCGCAGCTCCCGGCGGAAGATCATCCTCTCCACCAACGTCGCGGAGACGTCCGTCACCATCGACGGCGTGGCGGTGGTCATCGACTCGGGCCTCGCGCGGGTGGCGTCCCACTCGCCCTGGTCCGGCCTGCCCGCGCTCAAGCTGTCCAAGGTCAGCCGCGCCTCCGCCATCCAGCGGGCCGGACGCGCGGGCCGCACGCGCGCGGGACACTGCCTGCGCCTCTATACGCAGCACGACTTCGACGGCCGTCCCGAGCAGGACGCCCCGGAGATCCGCCGCATGGATCTGGCGGAGACCGTGCTCTCGCTGCGCGCCTCCGGCATCACCGACCTGGCCACCTTCCCCTTCTTCGAGCCCCCGCCCGCGGCCGCCCCGCGCCCCCCCGACCCCCAGCAGCGCCCCCCCGGCGCGGTC
>JAFAAN010000099.1 GCA_023426545.1 Pseudomonadota bacterium | reverse complement strand
GGTAAGTGCGGCCCACCTGTTCGATGTGGTGTGCGAACTCGCGCTGCATCCTCGACGTCTTGCTCAGCCCGTCGCGGCGGCGTTCCCGGTGTGCACTCTCGAAGAGATGATAGGTGAGTTGGCCGGTGGCCACGTTGACCGAGCCAAAGACATGCACGACGTCCTTGCAGTCCCAGCTGCCCACGCATGGCCTTTCGCCTTTGATGCCCAGCGTCGTGGTGAGGGTAGGCACCAGCGCAAAGCGCCCCTCATCCTGGCTCAGAACGATGAGCTGGCCGAGATGGGCCCCCCTTTAAGCGCTGCGATGTCCTCGGCGGCCCTGGCCTGCCGAGCCGGGTCCGCCTTGAGGAAGCGGTAGGTGGGCCTGTAGGGACGGATGCCGTGGCGATGGCAGAAGTCGCGCATGCAGGTTTCGCTCACGTCCACATGCATCTGGCAGGTGTAGTGCTGTGCCAGCGTCGCGTACGTCCAGTTGGCACGTGGCACTCCGCACCCCTGCGGGCCCGCTCTCACCCATTGCTTGAGCAACTCGGCGTGCGCTTCAGGGATGCGCAACGCCCTGCCGGGCCCCCACTGAATCCGCAGCGCTTCCAGCCCGCCCTCCCGGTACAGTTTCAGCCACCAGTAGACAGTGCGAACTCCAGCGGCGACATCGACGGCGATGTCCTGCGGCTTGCGACCGCGCGCAGCCATCAGCACGGCCTGACAGCGCTCCGCCAAACGCCGGTCCCCAGTCGAGCGGAACGTCTCCTCCAGTTCCGCTCGCGCCTGCTCGCTTAGTATTAGCCCCGCCATACCTGGGTAACACCCAGGTCCTGCAGGATTCTTCCGCGTCCTGAATCAGGCGCGCGTGCGGGGGATGCCCAGCTTCTGGCGCTTCTCCCACAGCGCCTTGCGGCTGATGCCCAGGCGCTTCGCCAGCTCCGTCTCGCCCATGTGGTCCTGGTTCTCGATGACGAAGCGGCGGAAGTACTCCTCCATCGAGTCCGGCGCGGCGCTGGCCTCCTCGAGCGCGCCAGGGCCGGTGTCGCCAGGCTCGGTCGTGGGCCCGAAGCCGTCCAGCGTGTCGGGCAGCTCCAGCGCCAGCAGTCCCGCCGTCACCACAGGCCCGTCCGCGAGGATGACGGCGCGCTCGAGCGCGTTCTCCAGCTCTCGCACGTTGCCCGGCCAGGGATGGGTGGTCAGCGCTGTCAGGGCTTCTGGCGCCAGGCTCGCGGTGGGGCGGCCGACCTTGCGGCTCGCTTTCTCCAGCAGGTGCTTGGCCAGCGCGGGCACGTCCTCCGCGCGCTCCCGCAGCGGCGGCAGGCGAATCTCCACCACGCGCAGGCGGAAGTAGAGGTCCTGGCGGAAGGCGCCCTCCTGCACCCGGCGGGGCAAATCCCGGTGCGTCGCCGCGACGATGCGCACGTCCACCTTGCGGGGCCGCGTGGCGCCCACCCGCCGCACCTCGCCGTCCTGGAGCATCCGCAGCAGGCGCGCCTGCGCGGGCGCGGGCAGCTCGCCAATCTCGTCCAGGAAGAGCGTGCCGCCGTGCGCCGCCTCCACCAGGCCCGGGTGCGCGGCCTGCGCGCCGGTGAAGGCGCCCTTCTCGTGGCCGAACAGCTCGCTCTCCAGCAGGCCTTCGGGGATGGCCGCGCAGTTCACCGCGACCAGCGGCCCCTCGGCGCGGGGGCTCTGGGCGTGGATGGCGCGGGCCACCAGCTCCTTGCCGGTGCCGGATTCGCCCAGCACCAGTACGGTGGCGGGGGAGGGCGCCACCTTGCGGACGCGCTCGAAGACCTCGCGCATCGCGGCGCTGTTGCCCACCATGCCGCTGACCGGATGCGCCTGCTCCACCTCGCGCTTGAGCGCCGCGTTCTGCCGCGTCAGCAGGCCTTCGCGCAGCACGCGCTCCACCTGCATCAGCAGCTCGTCATGGTCGAAGGGCTTGGCAATGTAGTCCACCGCGCCCAGCTTCATCGCGTCCACCGCGGACTTCACGGTGGCGTAGCTGGTCATGATGAGCACCGGCACGCCGGGACACAGGGCGATGATGTCCGTCCCCGGCGCGCCCGGCAGGCGCAGGTCCGACAGCACCAGGTCGAACGAGTCCAGCGCGTAGTCACTGGATGCCTCGGCCACCGAGCTCGCCTCGGACACGTCATGCCCCGCGCGCACGAGCAGCCGGCGCAGCTCGGTGCGGATGATGGGCTCGTCTTCGATGACCAGGATGCGGCTCATGCCGGGGCCTCCCGCTCGGGGTTCACGCTCGCTTCCATCCGGCGTGGCTCCGGAAGGCTCACCACGACGCTAGTCCCTCCCCCCTGCCGTTTGTCCACCTGCATCGTCCCGCCGTGCTCTCGGACGATGCCCGCCGCGAGCGCCAGGCCCAGGCCCGTTCCCTCGCCAGGGTTCTTCGTGGTGAAGAAGGGCTCGAACACCCGCTGCGCCAGCTCGGTGGGAATCCCGTGTCCCCGGTCCATGACGCGCAGCCGCACCGCAGCGCTATCGCGGTCCGCCTCCAGCTCCACCACGCCATGCTCGGGCGAGGCGTCCATGGCGTTGGTCAGCAGGTTGACGAGCACCTGCTCCAGCCGCTGCGCGTCGCCCTGGACTTCGAGTCCTTCCGGGCAGCGGTGCTCGAAGCGCACCCCACGTTGCTTGCGTGCCAGCCGCGCCAGTTGCACCGCCTCGCTCAGCAGCGGCGCCACGGCGACGCGCGTGAAGGGCCGCGCCTGTCCGCCCACCGTGCCCTCATGGCTGAAGCCCACCAGCGTCCGGACGATGGCGTCGATGCGCCGGCACTGCTGGAGGATGAGCCCCGCGCGCTCCTGCACCGCGTCCGGGTCCTCCAGCTCGTACTTGAGGTTCTGCGTCAGGCTGGCGATGGCCGTCAGCGGATTGCCAATCTCATGGGCCACGCCCGCGGCCACCCGGCCCAGCGAGGCCAGCCGGTCCTGGTGCGCCATCCGCGCGTCCACCGCCTTGCGCGCCGTGAGGTCCTCCACCAGGAGCGCCATGCCCTCGGATGTGCCCGCGCCCTGCTCGGCGGGGGACAGCCGGGAGCGGTGCAGGCGGAGGATGCGCTCGACACCCGCCACGGTGACGTGTGTCTCCGTGTCACCCTCCACGCCGCCCGCGAAGCCGGACAGCAGCGGGCCCCAGGGTGCGGGCAGCGCCTCCAGGGCGTGGCCGCGCACCGTGGCCACCGCGACGCCGGAGAGCTGTTCGAGCGCCGCGTTCCAGATGACCACCTCGCCATCCGGACCCACGGCGCAGACGCCCACGGGCAGGTCCTCCAGGATGCGGCGCAGGTAGCGGCGCACGGCCTCCAGCGCGGGCACCGGGCCTTGCAGTCCTCGCGCGTCGCGCAGGCGCTCCTCGACGAAGCGGAGTTGCTCCGCCAGGGCGGTGCGCGCGCCGGGCTCCAGCCGCAGCGCCTCCTCCACCGTCATCCGCGCGAGCACGGGCCCCAGGAGGCCGGACAGGTTGCGCTCCACACCGTCGCGCAGGCGGCGCAGCTCGGAGGGCCGGCGCTCGTCCGGCGGCAGCGACAGGGCCTTCAGCGCCCGGTCCACTTCCGCCGTCGCGGCCTCCTCGCCCAGCAGCGGGGCCAGCTTGCGGCGGAACTCGTCGGGGGAGTCCGCCACCACACCGCCCGCGGCGGGGGCCGTCTCCTCGCGCGTGCAGGCCCGTGCGGCCTCGGCTTCCTCGGCGGACTGACGCGTCGCCAGCGAGACACCCATGAAGGCGAGCCCGTTGAGCGTGAGCGAGGCGAAGGTGGCGAAGCCCCAGGGCTCGTTGACGGAGAAGCCGAGCAGCGCCGCCACGCGGTGCGTCCATGCGACGACGCCCGCAGAGGCCCACAGGGGCACCACCAGCGTCAGGAACCACAGGGTGGCGCCCGCGCCCAGCCCCGCGAGCAACCCCGCGCGCGTGCCCCGCTTCCAGAACAGCAGCCCCAGCACGCCCGGGATGAATTGCGCCACCGCGACGAAGGACACCAGCCCCAGGTCCACCAGGCCCGTGCCACGGATGTTCAGCAGCCAGTGGAAGCCATAGCCGGCCAGGATGATGATGCCGATGAGCAGCCGGCGCGCCCAGAGCAGCCAGCCATACAGGTGCGGCTGTCCGCGCGCGTAGCCCAGCGGCAGCACCAGGTGCGTGAGGCACATGGGCGCCAGGGCCAGCGTGGTGACGATGACCATGGCGCTGGCCGCGGAGACGCCGCCCAGGAAGGCGCCCAGCGCCAGCCACGTGGCGCCGCGTGACGCGGGCACCGCCAACACGTGGAAGTCCGCGGGCCAGGGCAGGCCCAGCGCCTCGCCGCTCCAGAGCACCACCGGCACCACCAGGTTCATCACCAGCAGCAGCAGCGGAAAGGCCCAGGTGGCGGTGGCCAGGCCCTCGCGCTCCGGGGCCTCGGTGAAGGCCACGTGGTAGCTGCGCGGCGTGAGGAAGGCGGCCGCGCAGGACAGCACCAGCAGCGGTGACCAGGAGGCGTCGCGCGCCGGGCGCTGCAGGCTGTCGATGGCCTCGGGATGCGCGTCCACCCACGCCAGCAGCCCGTCCACGCCGCCGAAGACGTGGAACACCGCCCAGACGCCCACGGCCACCAGGGCCACCAGCTTCACCGCGGACTCGAAGGCGATGGCCAGCATCAGGCCTTCGTGCCGCTCGCGCGGGCTGAGGTGCCGCGCGCCGAAGAGGACGGAGAAGACGGTGAGCACCGCGCAGAAGCCCAGGCCCACCAGCGTGGGCGACGCGGACGGGCTGAGCACGCGCGCGGACTCCACGACGGCGCGCACCTGGAGCGCCAGGTAGGGCAGGCTGCCCGCCAGCAGGAACAGCGTCACCGCGGTGCCGGTGGACTGGCCCGGGTAGCGGAAGGCCAGTACGTCCGCCAGGGAGGTGAGCTGAAGCTCACGCGACAGGCGCAGCAGGGGACGCCACAGCACCGGAATCAGCAGGCACGCCAGCGTGGCGCCCAGGTAGATGCCCAGGTAGCGGAAGCCGTGCCGGGCCGCGTAGCCCACGCTGCCAAAGTAGGACCACGAAGTCGCGTACACGCCCAGGGCCAGCGCGTAGACGAGCGGATGCTGGGTGATGCGCGAGGAGATGGCGCCTCGCTCCGCCGCATAGGCCACCAGGAAGAGCACCAGCAGGTAGGCCACCGACGCGGCGACGAGCGAGCCCAGCTCAAGCGTCATGGCCGCCACTCCGGTGGGCCGCCCAGCCGCCCAGGACGATGACCCCCAGCCACACCAGGAAGGGCAGGTACCCGGGTGCCCCCTCCGCCAGCCACAGCCGGCGCAGCGGGGAGCCGAAGAGGAGCACCGCGATGGCGAAGACGAGCAGCGACGGCACCACCGGTGCGTCGGGCTCGGAGGGGCGCTTCATGGCGGCGAGGATACCAGCGGCAGGGCCCGGCCGTGGCGGGTCGCCCCCCTGGCGCGGATGGAGCCGCCGCTCACCGCCCGAGCCCGGGGCGCGTACCCATGGGGCATTCTGGCTTGCCGCTCGACACGCCGCCGGGGCTGTCGTGAGAATGCGGCCCGCCGCGGGGCGCTGCCATTGCCCCCGGGAAACGGAGGGGCACGTGGAAACGCAGCCTGGCGAATTCGGTCCACCGCGGGACGAGCGTGAGCTGGCCGCCGTCTCGGACATCATCATGCACTCGTACGCCACGTCGCCGGCGGACAGCACCGGGTGGGTGCAGCGGACGACGCCCGTCGCGGAGCTGCGGGTGCTGCGCGAGGGAAGCGCCATCGCGGGCTCGCTGGCGCTCATCCGCATGGGGCAGTGGTACGGCGGGCGGAGCGTGCCCATCATCGGCGTTGGCGGCGTGGGCGTGTCGCCCGTCCACCGGGGACGCGGCACCGCCACGCGGCTCATGCAGCACATGGTGCGCGAGGCGCGAGCGTCGGGCGCGCCGCTGTCCGTGCTCTACCCCGCGACACAGCCGCTCTACCGGCGCGTGGGCTACGAGCACGCGGGGACGCGCAATGAGATTCGCATCGATGTCCCATCGCTCGACTTCGGGGAGCGGACGCTGGCGCTGCGGCCCATCGAGGAGGGGGACACGCCCGCCATCGTCAGGGGCTACCAGCGGCACGCGCGGCACCGCACGGGGTGGCTGGACCGCGGGGAGTTCTCATGGGACCGCGTGCGGAACCTGCGCGGCGAGGTGGCGCACGGCTACCTCGTGGAGGGCGATGCCGGGGTGGAGGGCCACCTCTACGTCATCCGCAGGCCGCTCAAGGACTTCAAGCAGGCGCTGTTCCTCACCGACGTCGTGGCCCACACCCCGGCCGCCGTGCGGCGCATCCTGCGCTTCCTGGGGGACCACCGCTCCCTGGCCATGGAGGCCTCCTGGTACGGCGGCGTGGACGACCCGTTGCTGCTCCTGCTGCGCGAGCAGACGTACTCGGTGAAGCTGTACATGCACTGGATGTTGCGCGTGCTGGACGTGGCCTCCGCGCTGGAGGCGCGTGGCTGGCCGGAGGGCCTCTCCGGGGCGCTCCACCTGGAGGTGGAGGACGACCTCCTCCCGGAGAATCAGGGGCGCTACGTGCTGGAGGTGTCGGACGGCCGGGCCACGGTGCGCCGGGGAGGCGACGGCCGCATGCGGCTGCACGTGCGGGCGCTGGCCCCGCTGTACTCTGGCCTCCTCCAGGCCGAGGCCCTGCGGGCCCTGGGCGCGCTCGAGGCGGATGATGCGTCGGTGCGTGTCGCGGGGGCCCTCTTCGCCGGACCGCCGCCGTCCATGCGTGACATGTTCTGAGTCAGGTCGAGTCGTTGGACCGAGCGCAGTCTTCACAAGGGAGTGTGGGCGATGCGGGCATTCGTCACTGGGGGTTCTGGCTTCGTGGGGCGACACCTCCTCACCGCGCTGAAGGTGCGGGGGACGCCGGCCCGCGCGCTCGCGCGCTCCGCGGCGGCGCTCGCCGCGGTGGCGGAGGCTGGCGGGGAGCCCTTCGAGGGAGACCTGTCGGACGTGGAGAAGTTGAGGGCGGGCATGGAGGGCTGCGACACCGTCTTCCATGCCGCCGCGGTGGTGAAGGGCTGGGGCGCGCGCAGCGAGTTCTATGAGACCAACGTGCGTGGCACCGAGCGGGTGCTGGAGGCGGCGCGCGCCGCTGGCGTCAAGCGCCTGGTCCATGTCAGCACGGAGGCGGTGCTCGTGGACGGCTCGCCGCTGGTGGGCGTGGACGAGACGATGCCCCTGCCCGTGCGCCCCATCGGCGACTATCCCTCCACCAAGGGCGAGGCGGAGCGGCGCGTGTTGAGCGTGAGCTCCCAGGACTTCGTCACCGTCGCGGTGAGGCCCCGCTTCGTGTGGGGCGCGGGGGACACGTCGCTGTTTCCACAGCTCGCGGAGGCGGTGCGGACAGGGCGCTTCCGCTGGTTCAGCGGCGGGCGCTACCTGACGTCCACCTGCCACGTGGCCAACTGCGTGGAGGGCATGTTGCTGGCGGCCGAGAAGGGGCGCGGCGGCGAGGCGTACTTCCTCACCGACGGGGCGCCCGTGGAGTTTCGTGCGTTCATCACCGCGATGCTCGCGGCGCGCGGCGTGGACGCCGGGACGCGCACGCTGCCGTTCGGCGTGGCCGCTGCGACCGCCATGGTGGGAGACCTGCTGTGGGGGACGTTCGGCCTCCCGGGCAGGCCCCCGCTGACCCGCGCCGAGCTGCTGCTCATGGGGCGGGAGGTGACGGTGCGGGATGACAAGGCGCGCGCCGAGCTGGGCTACGAGGGCCGCCGCTCTCGCGAGGAGGGGCTCCGGGAGATGAAGGCGGAGCACGGGGGCGCGGCGTCGCATATGCTCTGAGGCATGCGCAGGTTCGAGTTCGTGGAAGGCACCAGCTCCAAGTTCTGGGAGCCGGAGCTCAAGGGCAACACCTTCATCGTCACGTTCGGCCGCATCGGCACCGCGGGTCAGCGCCGGGAGAAGTCCTTCCCGGACGAGGCCGGCGCCCGGAAGGAGTACGAGAAGAAGGTGGCGGAGAAGCAGCGGGAGGGCTACCGCGAGGTGACGGAGGGCGCCGCCGCGGAGGCCGCGCCCGCGCCACCGCCCACCCCGAAGAAGGCCGAGCTGCCCCGGCGCGTGCCCGTGGCCTCGCCCGCGCCCGAATCGCTGAACGCCGCCGCCGAGGCGCTGGCTGCGCTGAGGGCCCGCCTGGGGTGGCGCAGCTGGGAGGTGACCACCCGTGCGCGGCGCGCGCGCCGAGCGCTGCGTGCCCTGGGCGGCGTGGACCCCGCGGCCCACGCGGAGCTGGCGGGGACCTTCAACGCGCTGATGGCGCGCGTGGTCGCGCCGCGCCAGGAGGGCCGGCTGCCACTGCGTCACGCGCTGGCGCTGCTCGGCGAACTGGATGTGGCGGCCTTCGTCCGCGCGACGGAGGTGTGGCTGGGCGCCCCCTCCGCGGTTCCCGCGGCCACGGCCGTGGCCCGTCAGGCGTCCGCGCTGGGACAGCCGGAGCTGGCGCTGCGCCTGGGGTTGTTGCTGGCGGAGCGGCCAGGAGAGGCCGGGGCGCCTTCGGAGGAGGGGTGGAGCAAGCGGTGGAAGTTCCTCCGGCCCCACGTCGAGGAGCACCTGACGTCGAAGGGGGGCTCGTTGGCCGCGTGGGCGCAGTCGGTCGATGCCGCGGGCGACGCACACCTCGCGAAGCGGCTGTCCCGACTGGAGGCGTGACGCCGGGCCGCGCGCGGTCTCCGCCGTGAGCGCCGCGCACTTCGTGTCCCGGTGAGAGGTCGGCAGCGCCGCCGGATTCGGGGGCCGCGGCGGCGGTGAGGCACTCTCGCGTCGCTGGACGGCGGCTTGCCGCGAGCCCATGGAGCGCAGGCGCCAGGGCCACGCGCTCCTGGGCAGGGCGGGGGCTAGCCTGGACCGCCGCTCGTCGCAGACGGCTTCGTGGCCGCGCCCTGTTCGGATGACGGGACGCTGTCCGGCTGCCGGTCCATCTCACCCGCGGGATAGTCGCGCGCCGCGTCCAGATAGGACTGGGGCTTGATGCGGCGGCGCATGCGCCATGTCAGGTTGTCCGGCTGGATGAGCACGGGCTCGCCGTCCGGACGCTGCTCCACGAGGTGCCCGTCACAGAAGCGCCACAGCCTGCGGCCATCCACCTCCTGGCGCGCGTAATAGAGGTCCGTCTGACCAATCTCGGGCTTGGCGGGGCACCACGTCCGGCGGGCGGTCTCCTCGCGCTCGGGAATCTCCTCCCGCCACTGCTTGCGAGCCCCCTTCAGCGCCACCGCCGCCATCACCTTCGGGCCTTCTTCGAGCCGGGCTTCCGCCTCCTGCAGGAGCTCATGGCCACGCCGGGAAATCTCGGGGAAGGCCCCCGTGCTACGGAAGCGGCAGTCCTTGAGCCGGCTCAGGGTATAGCGATGCACGTCCATGATGGGCGGCAGCGTATTGATGCCCTCCTGCATCATCGCGAGCTGCCGCGAGTGGTCCGGGGCGTCGAGGTTGGTGACCTGCTCCGTCTCCTTGAGGAAGCGCGCCATCAACCCGTTGACCGTCGTCAGCTCGTCCGCCAGCCACCGGGGCTCCGAGGATGCGCAGGGGTCCGCTTTCGCTTTCTTGTAGTCCCGGTACTCCGCTCGGGACATGCCGAGTGTGAAGTGCTCCACCGGAGGGGCGGGCTTGGTCGCGCACGCGCTCAGCGCCGTGCCCAGGCCCGCTAGCACGAGCTGCCGAATGTTTGCCGTCATCCCCCCATTCTGACATGCCATTTGTGTTCAAACAAACGTGCGGCAGCGAACGGTTGGGAGTCCAAGGTCCGAATTCCGTCGTGGACGTGCCCCTCTGTACGGCGCCGCGCAGGTTGCCTACAAGACTGCTTTGGCGCCGAGCAGGCCTTCACGGAAGTGTGAGTCGGTACATGAAGCCCGCGGTCCTCATCATCATCGGGGTGCTCACGGCGATTGGGGGAGCCCTCTACCTGTCCGCGCGGCCCGCGCACGAGCGTCCCGCGGTGGAGCGCTCCGCGGCGCCCGAGCCCGCTCCGCGTGGCGTGCGGACTGAAATCACCTTCCTCTACAGCACGGAGAAGCAGGCCTGGGTGGAGGAGGCCGCGGCGGACTTCCAGACGGCGAACCCGCTCATCCGGGTGAACCTGGTGGGACTGGGCTCGCTGGAAGCGGCGCAGGCCATCCTGGAGGGACGTGAGCGGCCCACCGTGTGGAGCCCCGCGGACAGCGCGGTGCTGCGGATGCTGGCCTCGGACTGGGCCACGGACCCCACGCGCGAGCCGCTGTTCGCCGCGGACGGCGACGCGGCGCCCCGGCCGCTGGTCGTCACCCCGCTCGTCTTCGTGGCGTGGGAAGCGCGGGCGGAGGTGTTGACGCGGGCCAGCGGAGGGCGCGCCGTGAGCTGGAGGCTCATCCAGGACGCCGTGTCGAGCGACCAGGGTTGGCCCGCCGTGGGGGGCCCGCCGGAGTGGGGCTTCGTGAAGCTGGGCCATACGGACCCGACCCGCTCCAACTCGGGCCTTCAGGCCCTGCTGCTGGCGTCGTTGGACTTCTATGGGAAGCAGGGCGGGCTGACGGTGGCGGACCTGCTGGAGCCTGACTTCCAGCGCTGGCTGGGCGAGCTGGAGCGGGGCGTGGGGCGCTTCCAGGAGACCACCGGCGCGCTGATGACGGACATGGTCCGCTTCGGCCCGGCCCGCTACGACATCGCGGTGGTGTACGAGAACCTGGCCATCGCCCAGCTCTCCCAGCCAGAGGGGCAGTGGGGGGCGTTGAGGGTCCTCTACCCGCCGCTCACCTTCTGGAGCGACCATCCCGCGGCGGTGCTGCAAGGGGAGTGGGTGCTGCCCCGGCAACGCGAGGCCGCGCTGGAGTGGCTTCGCTACCTGCGCAGCCGGCCCGTCCAGCGGCGGGCCCTGGCCCATGGCTTCCGGCCCGCGGACCCGACGGTGCCCATGGCGGCCGAGGGCGCGGAGAGCCCCTTCCAGCGGATGGAGGCGCAGGGCCTCCAGGTGGACGTGCCGCCCAGCGCGGGAGTGCCGGATGGGGCGGTCGTCCGCAACCTGCTCACGCTGTGGTCCCGCCGGGTGGGCAGCGTCCGCGCCCCTTAAGCCCGGCGCTCAGCCGCCACGCGCGGCCAGGTCGATGAACCCGCGAATCCAGATGAGGTTCACCGCGTGGCACACGTCCCGCGGCGTGGCCGTCGTCGTCTCCAGCGCGGCGGTGTAGGGCACGCCCTGGCGCGAGTACCAGTCGGTGACGCTGCCGTCGTGGTACTCGATGAGGCCGTCCGCGTCGGTGAAGCTGTGGTCGTCCACCTTCTGGTCGCGCACCACGGAGACGTGCTTCGCGCTGGCCTCCACCAGCGGACGGTACGCGGCCTTGTCTCCGAAGGTGTACGCGTACGTCGACGTCCCGCCCAGGTAGTCGTCCTGGTGGATGTCGAGCGCGGCGGCGGGAGCCGGGTAGCGCGCCAGCTCGCTTCGCACCGCGCGCGTCTCCTTGGGGCCGCCGTCGTAGAGCGCCCAGCGCAGGATGGGACGCGGGACGTTCAGCTCTCCCACCCACTCGCCCGGCGCGACTTCGTAGCGGAGGAAGTCGTTGTTGGGCTTCTCGCCGCTGCGGTTGTAGCGGGTGCCAGCCTCGAAGCCGGAGGGATTGATGCACGGGTAGACGCGCAGGCCCACGCCGCGCTCCACGGCATAGGCCGCGACCTCGGCGAAGTGCTCGGCCAGCGTCAGGGGACCGGCGGGCTCCTCGCCGTGGAAGCCGGAGGTGATGACCAGCCAACGCTCTCCCGGCACGACGAGCCGGAAGAGGGGATAGTCCTGGTCCCCCTCCGTCACCCTCCCATATTCGGAGATATCCGCGAGGTGGCTGTGGGCACGGATTCGCCTGGCGTAGTCGGTGTAATTCACGCGCTTAAGGTAGCCGCGCGGCCCGGGCGCGCCCACCCTTTCCAGTAGGCGCGCCGCCCTTCGGACCCATGCGCTCGCGGAGCTGTTCGGCCAGCGTCTGGCGCTGCTGCGGCGTCAACGCGCCGTGGACCTCCAGGGCTGCGTCGCGCGTGGCCCGGTGCTCCTGCATCAGCCGCACGCCACCGTGTGGCGACGGACGTGGCGTGACGAAGCATGAAGCGCGTCCCGAGCCCGCTCGGCCGCTGGGGAGCGGGGCGCTGCGGCGTGTCCAGCGCTTCGTGGGGAGACGCACCGTGACTTCCATGGAGACGGGCGGTGGGGCGGGCCGGCCGTTGAGCTTCGCCGGACGCCTTCCGCTCGTGGCGGAACGTCGCAAGAGGCCGATTTTCCGGCCCTGCAAGCGCTGGCCAGGACCCCGCGAACACTGGACTGGCGAGCAGGGGTCCTGGGCCCTAGTGTTCGGTGTTCGGCGGCAGCACCCCGGCCTATAGGAGCGGAACGCGCTTATGTCCTTTACCCACCTCCACCTGCACACCCTCTACTCGCTCCTCGATGGGGCGATCCGGATGAAGGACCTCATCAAGACGGTGAAGGAGAAGGGGATGAACAGTGTCGCCGTGACGGACCACGGCAACATGTTCGGCGCCATCGACTTCTACAAGAAGGCGAAGGACGCGGGGATCAAGCCGATTCTCGGCATGGAGGCCTACGTCGCCGGCCCCAAGGGGCGCGAGGACCGCTCCGAGAAGGTCTCCCACCACCTCATCCTGATCGCGAAGAACGCGGAGGGCTACGCCAACCTCCGTTATCTGTCCTCCACCGCGTACATGCACGGGTTCTACTACCACCCGCGCATCGACAAGAAGGTGCTGGCGGAGCACAGCAAGGGCCTCTTCGCGCTCACCGCGTGCCTGGGCGGTGAAATCACCAGCGCCTGCTTCCGCGGCGACATGGACCACGCCCGCCGCGCCGCGCAGGAGTACAAGGACATCTTCGAGCCCGGGCACTTCTTCCTGGAGGTGCAGTCCAACGGGATGCCGGAGCAGGACAAGGCGAACGAGAACCTCAAGCAGCTCTCGCGCGACCTGGACATCCCGCTGTGTGCCACCGCGGACGCGCACTACATCAAGCGCGAGGACGCGCGCGCCCACGAGCTGCTCATGTGCATCGCCAGCGGCAAGACGCTGGCGGACGGCAAGCGCATGCGGCACTCCACGGACAAGCTCTACGTCACCAGCCCCCAGGAGATGCTGGAGTTCTTCAAGGACACGCCCGAGGCGGTCCACAACACCCAGCGCATCGCCGAGCAGTGCAACCTGGAGCTCAAGCTGGGCAAGCCGATGCTGCCCACCTTCAAGGTGCCTGACAGCCACACGCCCGACAGCTACATGGCGGAGCTGGCCTACGAGGGCCTGCGCGAGCGCTTCAAGGAGCTGGCGGCCACCGTCACCTATCCCATCGACCGCGAGCAGTACCAGGCGCGCCTGGCGCTGGAGATTGGCGTCATCCAGAAGATGGGGTTCAGCGGCTACTTCCTCATCGTCCAGGACTTCATCAACTGGGCGAAGAAGATGAGCATCCCCGTGGGCCCGGGCCGTGGCTCCGGCGCTGGCAGCCTGGTGGCCTACGCGCTGCGCATCACCGACGTGGACCCCATCCCGTACAACCTCCTGTTCGAGCGCTTCCTGAACCCGGAGCGCGTGTCGATGCCCGACTTCGATATCGACTTCTGCCAGGACCGCCGGGACGAGGTCATCCAGTACGTCGGCCGCAAGTACGGCGAGATGAACGTGGGGCAGATCATCACCTTCGGCTCGCTCAAGGCCAAGAGCGTGCTGCGCGACGTGTGCCGCGTGTTCGCGCTGCCCTTCAGCGAGGGTGACCGCATCGCCAAGCTGGTCCCCGAGGTGCTCAACATCACCTTGAGGGAGGCCATCGAGATGGAGCCGCGCCTCAAGGAGATGATGGAGTCGCCCTCCAACATCGGCGAGGTGGAGGGCAAGCCCGTCACCACGAAGGACGTGCTCGAAATCGCGCTCGCGCTGGAGGGCCTGCACCGCCAGCCCGGCATGCACGCCGCGGGCGTGGTCATTGCCGACAAGCCGCTGTGGGAGTTCGTGCCCGTCTACCAGCCGCCGGGGGAGAAGACGCTCATCACCCAGTTCGCCAAGGACGAGGTGGAGGCGGCGGGCCTGGTGAAGTTCGACTTCCTGGGCCTCAAGACGCTCACGGTGATTCAGCACGGGCTGGACCTGGTGAAGCGCAACCACGGCCTGGACATCCCCCGGCACGAGATTCCGCTGGATGACCCGAAGGTCTGGGAGCTGATGGCCCGGGGCGACACGGCCGGCGTCTTCCAGATGGAGTCGAGCGGCTTCACGGAAATGGTCGTGAAGCTCAAGCCGTCCTGCTTTGAAGACGTCATCGCCGCCGGCGCGCTCTACCGGCCGGGGCCGCTGGACTCCGGCATGGTGGACGTCTTCATCAACCGCAAGCACGGCCGCGAGAAGGTGTCGTACCCGCACCCCGCGCTGGAGCCGGTGCTCAAGGACACGTACGGCGTCATCGTGTACCAGGAGCAGGTGATGCAGATTTCGCAGGTCCTGGGTGGCTACACCCTGGGCCGCGCGGACCTGCTTCGCCGCGCCATGGGCAAGAAGAAGGCCGAGGTCATGCAGGCCGAGCGCGCCGGCTTCCTCGAGGGGTGCGCGAAGAACAACGTCGACCTCAAGGTCGCCGGTGAAATCTTCGACCTGATGGAGAAGTTCGCGGAGTACGGCTTCAACAAGAGCCACTCGGCGGCCTACGGCCTGGTCACCATCCACACGGCGTGGCTGAAGGCGCACTACCCCTGCGAGTTCATGGCGGCCCTTCTCTCCAGCGAGAAGGACAACACGGACAAGGTGGTGAAGCACATCGGCGAGGCGCGCGAGTCGGGCCTCGAGGTGCTTCCGCCGGACGTGAATCAGTCCGACATGGAGTTCGGCGCGGTGAACGGCAAGATTCGCTTCGGCCTGGGCGCCATCAAGGGCGTGGGCGAGGGCGCCATCGAAGCCATCATCGAGGCCCGCAAGGACGGCCCCTTCAAGAGCCTGTTCGACTTCTGCGAGCGCGTGGACAGCCGCAAGGTGAACCGGAAGGTGATGGAGGCGCTCGTGAAGGCGGGCGCCTTCGACTTCGAGAAGCGTTCGCGCCGGCAGATTTTCGACACCATCGAGAGGGCGATGAACCGCGGCTCGTCCAGCCAGAAGGACAAGGCTGCGGGGCAGAGCTCGCTGTTCGGGATGCTGGCCGCTCCGTCCTCGAACGGCAGCGGGGGCCTGAAGGACGACTACGTCGAGGTGGAGGACTGGTCGGAGAAGGAGCGGCTGGCGCTGGAGAAGGAGGCCATCGGCTTCTACGTGTCCGGCCACCCGCTGCACCAGTACGACAAGGAGCTGAAGCGCTACGCCCGGCCCATCACCGCGGTCCAGCGCGCGCGCAAGGACGACAAGCTCACGGTGGCGGGCATCGTCACGATTCTGCGCGAGCGGCCCACGAAGACGGGCAAGCGCATGGCGTGGGTGACCATCGAAGACCTGTCCGGCTCCATCGAGCTGGTGTGCTTCCCGGGCAAGGACGGCACGCGCAACGTCATGGGCCGGGACGGCAAGTGGGCGAAGCAGGGCCCCAAGCCGGGCTTCGAGCACTGGGAGCACCTGCTCAAGTCGGACGACCCCATCCTGGTGTCCGGCACGGTGCAGATCAGCCAGCGCGACGAGGACAGCCCCACGCCGGAGCTCATCGTCGACGACATCCAGAGCCTCAAGGCCGTGCGCGAGAAGCGCACCAAGCGGCTGGAGCTGCGCGTGCCGGCGGACCTGCTCACGGAGGAGCGGGTGGCGAAGCTGCACGAGCTGGCGAAGAAGTACGCCGGCGCCACGCCCGTGGCCGTGAGCGTGCTCTTCAAGGGCGAGGGCGAGGCGCTCATCGGCAACACGTCCATCAAGGTGCAGGTGAACGACGACCTGCTGCTCGCGGTGGACCGCCTGTTCGGCATGCGCGTGGTGGAGTTCGGCTGACGCCCGGCCCGGGGGCTTTCGCCGGGCGGGCCGGAGCGCCTCGCTGCGCCGTCCTCAGCGCTGCACGGTGAAGGTGGGGTTGAGCACCTTCATCGTGCCCTTCGTCACGCCGAACTGCTCGTGGACCGCCGCGCGCCGCACGGCCTCCGTGGGGGAGATTCGGCCCGCCAGCAGCTCCTGGTATGCCGAGAGCACCCGCGCGGCCTCCTCGCGGGACTCGCGCACGAACTCCACGCGGAAGCGCCGCACGCCGCGCGCGAGCAGCGAGGGCACGAGCGACGCGGCGCTCTGGGCCTGCGCGTTGAACACCGTGTTCCGGCACCCCACGTCCACCACCACCGGGTGCTCCAGGCCCTTGTGGTCGCGCAGGGACACGCGGTGTTTCTCGCAGGGGCGCCCGCAGCTTCGGTAGTCGCGCCCATGGGACAGCGTGTGGGAATACACGCAGTGCTCGGTGTGGAACGTGGAGATGTGGTGGTGCACCGTCACCGTGAAGCGCTCCGCCGGCAGGTGCTCCAGCATGGCCCCGAGCTGCACCGCGTCCAGGTCGTGGGCGAAGGTCAGCGTGTCCAGCCCGAGCCCCAGCAGGTGCAGCGCCGTCACGGAGTTGGTGACGTTCAGCGAGAAGTCCGCGTGCAGGGCAGGGCGCGCCTCGCCGGGCGCGGGCGGGCGCTCCAGGAAGTGCATCATCGCGCCCCAGTGCCGCGCCAGCACCGCGTCCGGCTTCAGCTTCGCGATGCGCGCGTCGTAGCCCTCCTCGCCCGGCTTCTGCACGCGCACGGTGGCAATCGTCACGCGCAGCCCCGCCGCGCGCGCCCGCTCCACCGCGCGCTGAAGGCCCACCAGCTCCATCCAGTCCAGCTCTACCTCGGGCAGGCCCGCGGCGATGGCCGCCTCGAGCTGCTCGTCCGTGCGGCACAGCGGCAGCAGGCGCACGCCCTCCTCCGCGCGGGGCGGCGGCTGCACCCGCTCCCGCAGCGACGCGCGCAGGGACTCCAGGGTGGAGCCCGCGTTCACGGTCCGGACCGGACCGCGCGCCACGGCTTCCGACAGCTCCGCCACCAGCCGGCGGCGCAGGGCCTTCATCTCCGACACCGGCAGGTGGAGCCCCGCCGCCAGTCCGGATGTATCCAGTCCCGTCAGCGTGAAGGGCGTCCCGCCCAGCGCCGCCAGCTTGTCCCGCAGCAGCGCTTCATCGATGCCGCCACCGCGCGCCTCGGCCAGCGGCACCTCGCTGGACACCGTGGACACGTGGCCTCCGCGTGCCCGGCCCACCACCGTCAGCGCCGCGCCCGCGGCGCCCGTCACGGTCAGCTCCAGCGGCACGCGGCCTTCCGGCTCGCCGCGCTCCAGCAGCTCCTCGGTGCGCTTCGCCAGGGAAGGATCGCTCGTCATCCACACGCGCTGGCCCGGCTTCACCCGCGCCAGGTCCGGCCCCGGGTTGCCGAAGCCCAGCACCCACCCGGCGCCCTTGCGCTCCACGCGGAACAGGGGCCCTCCGGGCTCGTGCTTGTCCTCGGGGTGCCCGTCATCGAAGACCACGCCCATGCCGGGCCGGGGCGGCACGTCCGCCGCCACCGGGGCCGCCGTCTCCAGCGGCGAGGACACCTTGCCCACGGGCGCGCCCGGACGCTCGGGGGCGCCGTCCTGGCCCAGGCCGCCCGTCCAGGGACGGCCCTCCGTGTCGTCCACCACGCGCACATCGCGCCCGTGCACGGACTCCACGCGGCCCAGGTATGCGCCGCGGTGCTTGGGGAAGCGCCCCTCCACCAGCGTCTGGTGGTCCGAGCCCGCGAAGAAGCCGTGCGAGAAGCCCCGGCTGTATGACAGCGTCATGTCCGCCAGGTCCCGGCGCAGCGCGCCCGAGTCCGGCTTGCCCGCCGATACGCCATCCACCCAGCGGCGGTAGCCCTGCACCGCCGTGGCGACGTACTGCGGCCCCTTCTGCCGGCCTTCAATCTTCAGCGAGTGGACGCCAATCTCCACGAGCTGGGGCACCGCCATCACACCCGCGAGGTCCTTGGGGCTGAGCAGGTACTGCACGTCCCCCAGCTCCCGCGTCTGGCCGTCCACCACCAGGTCGTAGGGGAGGCGGCAGGACTGGGCGCACTGGCCGCGGTTGGCGGAGCGCCCACCCCACGCCTCGCTGGTGAGGCACTGGCCGCTCCAGGACATGCAGAGCGCGCCGTGGATGAAGACCTCCAGCTCCACGTCCGTCTCCGCCGCCAGCCGGCGAATCTCCGCCACCGACAGCTCGCGCGGCACCACCACGCGCGTGACGCCCAGCCCCTTGGCGAAGCGCGCGCCCTCCGCGCTCGAAATCGTCATCTGCGTGGAGGCGTGGACCTCCATCTGCGGACACACCGCGCGCGCCACCAGGGCGACCGCGGGGTCCTGGACGATGAGCGCGTCCACGCCGGCCTCGGCCACCCGGCGGAGGATGGCCTCCACCACCGGCAGCTCGGGCTCGAAGACCAGCGTGTTCAGCGTCAGATAGGCCCGGGCTCCGGCGCGGTGGATGAGGGCCAGCGTCCCGGGCAGGGTGGCGAGCGAGAAGTTCTCCGCGCGGGCGCGGGCGTTGAAACCCTCGTCCAACCCGAAATAGACGGCATCCGCGCCACTGGCGAGCGCGGCTTTCATCGAGTCGAGGTCCCCGGCGGGGGCGAGGATTTCAGGGCGGCGGCGGGTCATGGCGCGACCTCTAACACACGGGCCCCGCTTCCGCCGTCCACCTGGCGATGGACGTGGACGCAGTGCGGCGGGTTTGTTCAAGTCCCTGCCCGGTTGCTTCCACAGGAGACGGGTCCAAATGGCTGATGGCGTGTTCCGGGACGGGCTGCTCGCGGGCAAGGTGGCGTTCATTTCCGGCGGCAGCAGTGGCATCAACCTCGGCATCGCCGAGGCCTTCGTGAAGGCGGGCGCCAAGGTGGCCATCAATGGCCGCAACCAGGACAAGCTCGAAGGCGCGGTGAAGGGCCTCCAGGCGCACGGCACCGCCATGGGCGTGGCCGCCGACGTCCGGGACTTCGCGGCCGTGGAGAAGGCCCTCCAGACGGTGCGGGAAGCCTACGGCGAACTGGACATCGTCGTCTGTGGCGCCGCCGGCAACTTCCCGGCCCCCGCCCTGGGCATGTCCTCCAACGGCTTCAAGGCGGTGATGGACATCGACGTGCTGGGCACCTTCAACATCAGCCGCGCCGCCTTCGAGCACCTGCGCAAGCCGGGCGCCTCCATCATCAACATCTCCGCGCCCCAGGCCTATCTGCCCATGGCCATGCAGTCCCACGTCTGTGCCGCGAAGGCCGGCGTGGACATGCTCACCCGCGTGCTGGCCATCGAGTGGGGCGGCTCGGGCGTGCGCGTCAACTCGATTACCCCCGGCCCCATCGACGACACCGAGGGCATGCGCCGGCTCGCCCCCAGCGACGAGGGCCGTGACAAGCTCGCCCAGGCCCTGCCGCTCCAGCGCTTCGGGAAGAAGCAGGACATCGCCCAGCTCGCGCTCTTCCTGGCCTCCGAGGGCTCGGCCTACATCACCGGCTCCATCATGGTCTGCGACGGCGGCCAGTCCCTGCTGGGCGGCGGCGCGCTCATGGCCGCCCTCGGCATGTAGCCCCGCTGGAGGCCCATGGGTCATGATGGCCCCGTGGGTTCCACCCGGGGTGCAAAGGTCGGGCTGGGACCTACGTGGTGAAGGGCGTTGTCTGGTAGAAGGCAACCGGGACCTCGCGAGTGCTTTCTTCCGTGCGGGGTTCGTTCGTTCCCGGAGCCAGACATGTCCCGTTGTCTTCTCGCGCTCTCCCGGTGGCTGGGGTTGGGCGTGCTGTGCGTCGGCGTCGCGATGGGGTGTGGTGGCGGCGATAAGCCGACCTCGCCGCCCCCCGTGATTCCGTTGCCCGATGCCTCTCTGTCCACGGTGGAGGTGGACCGGACGGCCCAGGTGCTCGCGGACGGGAGTGATCGGCTCACCATCACCGTGACGGTGCGGCAGAAGGACGGCACGCCGCTTGCCGGCCGCGCGGTGCGGGTGGACGTGTCCGGTGACGGGAACACCGTGACGCAGCCGGCGGACCGGACGAACGCAGCCGGTGTCGCCACCGCGTCCGTGGTCTCCACGCGCGGCGGCTCGAAGCGGGTGACGGCCTCGGTGGACGCGGAGGGCGGGGCGGTGGTGCTGGGCTCGCGGCCCGTCGTTGCCTTCACGGCCCTGCGCGCGGCGCGGCTGGCGTTCACGGCCTCTTCCGTGTCGGCCCGGGCGGGCGCGCCGGTGGGGGGGCTGGAGGTCACCTTCCGGGATGCCGCCGGCCGCGTGGTGCCTTCCGCCTCGGGCGAGGTGACGCTGTCGCTGGCCGCTGGCCCCGGTGGAGCGCCGCTGGGGGGCACCCTCCGGGCACAGCCGGTGGACGGCGTGGCCCGCTTCTCGGAGGTGGTGCTGACGCGCGCGGGGACCGGCTATCAGCTCAAGGCCGAGTCCGCGGGCGTGGAGGGGGCGCTCAGCCCCCTCTTCGACGTGACGCCCGCCGCCGCGGCCACGGTCGAGCTGACTGGCGTACCGGCGAGGGCCACGGCGGGCGCTACCCATGAAGCAGCGGTGACGCTGCGTGACGCGTTCGGCAACGTCGCCACCGGCTATCGCGGCACGCTGGTGGTCCAGTCGTCGGACGGCGCGGCCACGCTGCCTGCCGCGCACACCTTCACGGCGGGGGACGCGGGCCGCTTCCGCTTCACGGGCATCACCCTGCGGAGGGCGGGTCTCCAGCGGGTCGACGTGCAGGACACCTCGCAGACGGGGCTGGCGGGCCGCCAGGACGTTCGCGTCGCGGCGGACCGGACCTCGGCCATGGCCTTCACGTTCGTTCCTCCGCGTGCGTCCGTGCGCGCCGCGCTGGGGACCGTGCGGGTGGTGCTCCAGGATGCCCATGGGAACCAGACCCCCGTCGGCGCGCCCGCGGTGACGCTGTCGCTGGTGCCGGGCGGTGGTGCCCCCCTGCGAGGCATCACCGAGGTGGCGCCCGTGGAAGGCGTGGCCTCCTTCAGCGGCATCCACGTGGACACGGAGGGCAGCTTCCAGTTCCAGGCCACCGCGGACGGCCTGGCGCCCGCCACCAGCACCTCCATCTCCATCGTGGACGACGTGCCGCCTTCGATTCCCGTGCTCACCGAGGCGGCCGCCACGGCCGACAGCGTCACGGTGTCGTGGCAGGCCGTGGGGGATGACGGAGACGAGGGCCGGGCGACGTCGCATTCTCTGCGCTACTCGCTGAACCCCATCCTGACGGACACGGACTTCAACCAGGCGACGCCGGTGGGAGGCCTGGGCGAGCCCCAGGAGGCCGGCGCGCAGGAGACCGCCGTCGTCGCGGGCCTTCAGCCCAACACCCACTACTACGTGGCCCTGCGGGTGGTGGACAACCAGGGCAATTCGGCGCGCTCCTCCAGCCTGATGGTGCAGACCCTGGTGGCGGGCGTGTCGCAGCTCGCCTTCACCCAGCAGCCCCAGGACGGGGTGGCGGGAGCGGGACTGCCGGACGTCCATGTGTCGCTGCTGGATCTGAACGGAGACGTCGTCACCACGGCGACGTCTCCCGTCACGCTCGAGGTGGAGGGTGAGGACGGCTTCGAGCGCGTCCAGGTCGCCGCTGCCGGTGGTGTGGCCGTCTTCTCCGGGCTGGTGGTGAAGAAGGCGGGCACGCACCGGTTCACCGCGACCGTGGCGAGCATCCCGCCGGTGCAGAGCAACCCGTTCGTCATCACGCACGCGGAGCCCGCGCGCCTGGGGCTCACCGGGCTGAGCGGGCCGGTGGCCGCTGGCGTCGAGGGGAGCCTGGAGGTGACCGTCCATGACGCGTTCGACAACGTGGTCACGGCCTACACGGGCTCGGTGGGCTTCACGTCGACCGACCTCAGGGCGACACTGCCCGACGATTACACGTTCACGGCAGGGGACGCGGGCCACAAGGTCTTCAACGGCGTGAAGCTCCAGACCGCGGGGACGCAGCGCATCACCGTGACGGACCGGGTCCAGTCGGACCTGACGGGGGAGCTCGCGGTGGAGGTGAGCACGGGGGCCGCCGCGTCGCTGGAGCTGAGCGTACTGCCCGCCGAGGTCGTGGCGGGCGACGAGCAGCATTTCACCGTCACCGCGCGAGACACGTATAGCAACGTCGTCACAGGCTACACGGGCACCGTCCGCTTCGAGTCCGACGACGACGAGGCCCTGCTGCCTGGCGAGTACACCTTCGTTGCCGGGGATGCGGGGCAGCACCCGTTCGTCGTGACGCTCATGACCGCGGGCACACGCACGCTGACGGTGCGCGACGTGGGCAACACGCAGTTGACGGGCACGGTGAGCACCGAGGTTGTGGCAGGTCCCGCGACGGCGCTGCGGCTGGACCTGTCCACGGCGACGGCCGCCGCGGGTTCTCCGGTGGGGGCGACCGTCTCCCTGCATGACGCGTTCGGCAATCTCGCCACCGGCTACCGGGGCACCGTGCGCTTCGAGGTCCCGGACGACACGCAGGCCACCGTGCCGGAGGACTACACGTTCCGCGAGGAGGACGGTGGTCATCACCTCTTCAACGTGAGGTTCGCCGCCGCGGGCGCGCGGCAGCTCGTGGTCAGTGATACGGCGCAGCCCACGCTGACGGCGGTGGGCACGGTGACGGTGCGGCCCGGAGCGCTGTCCGCGTTGCACCTGGAGCTGCCGACGGAGGCCATCGTCGCGGGCGTGACCCAGACCTTCACGGTCTCCGCGCGGGACTCTTTCGGAAACGTGCTGACGGATTATGCGGGGACGGTGACGCCCTCGTCCTCCGACGCGGAGGCGGAGCCCTTGAGCGCGCACACGTACACGGAGGTGGACCTGGGCGTTCATGTGTTCGGTATCGCCTTCCAGACTGCGGGTGTGCAGACGGTGACGTTCGGGGCCTCCGACGTCGAGGAGCCCGTTACGGAGGAAATCACCGTGAACGCGGCGGCGCCGGTGCGGCTCGCCTTCCTCGCGGCGCCGGAGACGGGCACCGTGCGGCAGCCACTGGCGGAGACCCGCGTGGCCCTGCAGGATGCGTTCGGCAACACGGCGAGCGTCACCTCGCCCTCGGTGAGGCTCCACCTGGAGAATGCATCCGGAGTGAGCCTGGGTGGCACGTTGACGGTGGCGCCGGTCGACGGCGTGGCCGTCTTCACCGACCTGACCGTGGACCAGGAGGGAGACTTCTACCTGGTCGCGACCACGGCGAATCCGTCGCTGATTCAAGCGGAGGCGCTGGTCACCATCACCGATGATGTGGCACCCGATCCGGTCATGCTGAGCGCCAGCCTGGTGGACACCTCCACGGTGCGGCTGACCTGGGTGGCGACCGGGGATGATGGTGTCCTGGGGACCGCCGCCCGCTATGAGCTTCGCTACAGCGACGAGCCGCTCGATGCCCAGAGCTTCGAGTTCGCGCTCGAGGTGCCCACCAGCACGCCTCGGGCGCCGGGGCTGCAAGAGGAGGTCATCCAGCCCCTGCCGCCGGCGCAGGCGACGACGTGGTACTTCGGAGTCCGGGTCTTCGACGCGGCGGGCAATGGCAGCACGGTGTCCTTCACCTCCATCGAGGTGCCGGGCCCGTGTGGCGACATCGTCTGCGGGCCTCGCGCGGCGGAGTGCGACCCTGATGGTGTGCAGCGCGTGACGTACGCGGAGGCGTGCGTGGTGACAATGGGCGGGGCGGAGTGCCAGTACACGCCCACCACCGAGATGTGCCCGGGTCCGGATGGCGTCTGCTTCGAGGGCGTCTGTGACACGGCCCCGGCGCCCGTGGCGGGCGAGCTCGTCATCAGCGAGCTGATGCACCGCCCCGACGCGAACACCACCGAGTACCTGGAGCTGACCAGCACCGTCGATGGCCTGCGGGACATCGCGAACCTGCGCATCCGCTTCGACAACGGCGTGGGCGGTGTGTCGGACTTCAGCGTGCTCACTCCGGGCGACCGGCCGCTCATCGTCCGGGGCCGAGGGACCTTCGTCGCCGCGAGCAACGCGAATCCAGCGACGAATGGCGGCGTGGAGGCGCAGTACGAGTACGGCGGCACGCCCTTCGCGCTCGGGCACTCGGGGAACCTCTCCGTTGAGATGGGGGACGTCGTGGTGGACGCGCTGACGTACTCGGCGTCCTTCCCCCAGACGACGGGGCGCTCCATGAACCTGTCGTCCGCGGTGGTGGGCACCCGGGCCAGTCAGCACGCCTGGGCCTGGTGTGACTCGGACGCGCCGCTCCCCGGGGGCGGGCGGGGGACGCCAGGCGCGGCCAACGCGTCCTGCGGCGTGGAAATCACCGGTCCGGCGACGCCTCCGCCGGCCGCGGCCAACCCCATCATCGTCGGCGAGCCGAGCGCCGGAGGGCCCACCGGGAATGGCTCCAGTGCGGGCGACGCCGCCGCGGACCTCGTGGAGCGCTCCAGCCGTTCGCCGTAGGGCTCGCGGGGCCCGGCCGGACAGCCGTAGCCGCCACCCCTGATGCCGCGATTCTCACGGAGGCCGCCCTGGCGTGCATGCGCCGGGCGGCCTCTGTCATGTCCGCCGCCAATCCCTGCTGCTCCCGAGCGGCCGGCGCATTACCTTTGCCTCCGTATCCCCGCCGTCACCACGCCCAGGAGCAGACTGTGTCAGAGAGCCAAGTTCCCGACGCCGCCCGCCTCGTTACCTGCCCGCCGGCCGAATTCACACGCGCCGCCGAGGAGGCCATGGCCGCCGCCCGCGAGGGAATCGCCCGCCTCAAGGCCCTCCGGCCCCCCTACGTCACGCGCGAGGTGCTGGAGCTCTACGACGAGGCGACGGCCGCGCTCGATGACGCGGGGGCCCGGGCCAGCGTGGCCCGCCACGCGCACCCCGACGCCGCCATGCGTGACGCCGCCGAGTCCGCCGAGCAGGCCCTGGAGACGCTCAGCAACGACATCCGCATGGACCGGGGCGTCTACGACGTGCTCGCCGCGCTGGACCTGTCCGGCGAGGACGCCGCCACGCACAAGTGGATGGAGAAGGTGCTGCGCGAGTTCCGCCGCGCCGGCGTGGACCGGGACGACGCCACGCGCGCCCGCGTGAAGGCGCTCCAGGAGGAGCTGGTCCGCATCGGCCAGGAGTTCAGCCGCAACATCCGCCAGGACACGCGCACGGAGGCGTTGCCGCCCTCCGCGCTGGAGGGACTGCCGGAGGACTACGTGCGGGCCCACCCGCCGGGGGCGGACGGCAAGGTGCGCATCACCACGGACTACCCGGACATCGTCCCCTTCATGACGTACTCGCGCGATGCCAGCGCCCGCGAGCAGCTGTGGCGCACCTTCCGCCAGCGCGGCCACCCCGCCAACGCGGACGTGCTGCGGCGCATGGTGTCCCGCCGCAACGAGCTGGCGACGCTGCTGGGCTACCGCAACTGGGCGGCCTACGCGACCGAGGACAAGATGATTCGCGACGAGCGGGCCGCCTCGGACTTCATCGAGAAGATTGCCGCCGCCTCCGGGGCGCGCATGGAGCGCGACTACGCCGTGCTGCTGGAGCGCAAGCGCCGCGATGCGCCCGGCGCCGAGCGCGTGAATTCCTGGGACCAGGCGTACCTGGAGGACCGCGTGAAGGCGGAGCAGTACGCCTTCGACTCCCAGGCGGTGCGGCCCTATTACGAGTACACGCGCGTGAAGCAGGGCGTGCTCGACCTGACGGCGCGCCTGTTCGGTGTCACCTACCGCCGTGTCGCGGACGCGCCGGTGTGGCACCCGGACGTGGAGGCCTACGACGTCTACGAAGGCACCACGCTGCGCGGGCGCTTCTACCTGGACATGCACCCGCGCGAGGACAAGTACAAGCACGCGGCCCAGTTCACGCTGACCAGCGGGAAGGCGGGCCGGCGGCTGCCGGAAGGGGTGCTCGTCTGTAACTTCCCGCGCCCGGGCGCGGAGCCTGCGCTGCTCCAGCACAGCGACGTGGAGACCTTCTTCCACGAGTTCGGCCACCTGCTGCACCACATCTTCGGTGGGCACACGCGCTGGGCGGGCGTGTCGGGGGTGCGCACGGAGTGGGACTTCGTGGAGGCGCCGTCGCAGATGCTGGAGGAGTGGGCGCGTGACACCGCCAGCCTCCAGACGTTCGCCCGCCACTACCAGACGAACGAGCCCATTCCCGCGGACATGGTGGAGCGCATGCGGCGCGCGGAGGAGTTCGGCAAGGGCCTGTGGGTGCGCCAGCAGATGTTCTACGCGGCGCTCAGCCTGGAGCTGTACCGGCGCGATCCAGAGAGCGTGGAGGCCGTGTCGCTCGTGCGCGAGCTGCAGGGGAAGTTCACGGCCTTCCCCTACGTGGAGGGCACCTACTTCCACCTCTCCTTCGGGCACCTCGACGGGTACTCGTCCAACTACTACACGTATATGTGGTCGCTGGTCATCGCGAAGGACCTGTTCACGGTGTTCCAGCAGAAGGGGCTGCTGTCTCCCGAGCCCGCCCAGGCGTACCGGCGCGCGGTGCTGGAGCCGGGAGGCTCGGACGACGCGGCCCGCCTGGTCCACGCCTTCCTGGGGCGGGACTACGACTTCCGCGCCTATGAGGACTGGCTGAACCAGGCGGCGTGACGGCCCGGCCGCGCCTCAGTTGCGCCCCCACTGCCGGGGGCGCGTGAAGCGGAAGAGGCCGCTCGCCTCCTCCTGGGCGATGATGTCCGCCTCCGCGCCGAAGTAGCGGGCGCGCAGCTCCTGGAGGCGCGCCTCCAGCGCGTCGCCGGTGAGCGTCTGCATCAGGGCCGCGCGCTCGGCCATGTACCGGGCGCCCGCTTCCCAGCGGGCATCGCGTGTCTGGTCCAGCGCATCCCAGCGCTGGAGGGCCTCGTCGCCCAATCCCATCTGCTTGCGCACGGCCCGCAGGCTGCGGGTCCGCTGGGAGGGGGGCATGTCCGTCAGCTCGCGCTGGACGGAGGGCAGCTCGAGGAAGCGGCTCATCGTCTCCTGCGGATGCCGGGCGAGGTGCGCCTGCGCGCCGCTCCCGTAGATTTCTCCGAGGCGCTGCTTGTAGGTCGACAGCTTCTCCGCGAGCGACGCGCCTTGCAGCGCCTCCAGCGCCTGGAGCGTGTCCGCCATGGCCTGGTGCTTCAGCTCGGAGGCCCAGAGCCGCTCCGCCGTCTCCTTTCCGAAGAGCCGGCTGCGCGCGTCCCGGAGGGCGGCCCGCCGCTGCGTGCCGTCGAGCCCGCGCAGGTACGCGTCGTTGTCGTTCACCCACTTCTCGTAGTCCATGCGGTCGCGCAGCAGGGCCCTCAGCGCCTCGTGCTGGCCGGGGAAGGCCTTCCGCAGGAAGTCCTGGAGCGCCTCCAACCAGTGGTCCGGCGAGCGCTCCCTGAAGTACCGGATGAGCTGCTCCAGCATCCGGAGCTGGACGGACGGCTCGTGCAGGCGCGCGCCGAAGCGTTCGAGCAGGGAGAGGCGCAGCACCTCCTGCTCCGCGTCCAGGGGCGACGGTGCCAGGGCCGCCGCGCTCACCGTCACCGTGGGCGGGGCGCCGGCGCCTGGCGCGGGCGGTGGCGGTGGAGTGACGGTGGGGCTCGGGGGCGCGGGGAGGCGGCCGTGTGCGGCCGCGGGCACCTCGGGTGGAATCGAGAGCATGAGGCGGACCCCCGCGAGAAGGCACAGCAGGACCGCGCTGACGCCCAGCCACCGAATCGCTCGCGCTCTCATGTCGCCCCCATGTTCGAGCGGCAGGCCGGAGCCGGTGATGGCCAGCGTCCTCCCTCGCATCCTGCCTCGCTCCACGTCCAATACCGGAGCAGGCCGTGGGGCCGCGCCTCGGGTCAAACGCATGAGCCTTCAGGTCAGGGGCCGCCGATGGGTGATGGACGAAGCATCCGTCCGGTGGCGTACGTTGGGCGCGGCCTCTGGCCCGCACCTGCCGCCAGCGCCCTCCCGGCCCGAACCCGCGTGGACCGGAAGGGGAGGCGCCACGACGCGGGGCCTACAGCAGAACGGGCGTCTTCTGGATGCGCCAGATCTCCTCGGCGTACTGCTTGATGGTGCGGTCCGAGGAGAAGATGCCGCCGCGCGCCACGTTGATGATGCACTTGCGCGCCCAGGCGTCCGCGTCCAGGAAGGCGCGCGCGACCTCCTCCTGCTTCGCCATGTACGACGGGAAGTCCGCCAGCATGAGGTAGCGGTCCTCCTCCAGGAGGCTGTCCACCAGCGGCTTGAAGAGGTTCTTGTCCTCCGGCGAGAAGAAGCCGGTGGAAATCAGGTCCAGCGCCTCGCGCAGGTCCTGGTGCTGGTCGTACACGTCACGGGGCCGGTAGCCCTCGCGCTTGCGGGCAATCACCTCGTCCGCCGTGAGGCCGAAGAGGAAGAAGTTCTCGTCGCCCACCGCCTCGCGAATCTCCACGTTGGCGCCGTCCAGGGTGCCCAGCGTCAGCGCGCCGTTCAGCATCAACTTCATGTTGCCGGTGCCGGAGGCCTCCATGCCCGCGGTGGAGATCTGCTCGGACACGTCGGCGGCGGGGATGATGCGCTCGGCCAGGCTCACCCGGTAGTTGGGGGCGAACACCACCTGGAGGCCCGTGGTGCCCGCGTCGCTGTTCACCACCTCGGCGATGCCATTGATGAGGCGGATGGTCAGCTTCGCCAGGTGGTAGCCCGGCGCCGCCTTGGCGCCGAAGATGAACGCGCGCGGGTGGATGATGGTGGACGGGTCCCGGCGGGCCCGCATCCACAGCGCGACGATGTGCAGCGCGTTGAGGAGCTGGCGCTTGTACTCGTGCAGGCGCTTGATCTGCACGTCGAAGATGGCGTCCGGATTGAGCTGCACCCAGCGCAGGTCGCGGATGTGCTGCGCCAGGTCTTCCTTGTTGGCGCGCTTCACCTCGCGGAACGCCTTGCGGAACTCGGGGTCCTCCGCGTGCGGCTCCAACTTCGTGAGCTGGTCCAGGTCCGTGACCCAGCCATCGCCGATGCGGGAGGTGATGAGCTTCGACAGGCGGGGGTTGCACCACGCCAGCCAGCGGCGGGGCGTCACGCCGTTCGTCTTGTTGTTGAACCGCTCCGGGTTCATGGACGCGAAGTCCGTCAGCACGTCCCGGCGCAGCAGGTCCGTGTGCAGCGCCGCCACGCCGTTGACGCTGTGGCTGCCGACGACGGCGAGGTGGGCCATGCGAATCTTCTTCTCGGCCCCTTCCTCCACCAGGCTCATCCGCCGCATCTTCTCCTGGTCGTACGGGTAGCGAATCTGCACCTGCCGCAGGAAGCGCTGGTTGATTTCGTAGATGATCTCCAGGTGGCGGGGCAGCAGCCGCTCGAAGAGCGTCGCCGGCCACTTCTCCATCGCCTCCGCCAGCAGCGTGTGGTTGGTGTAGCCGAACGTCTCCTGGGTGATTGTCCACGCCTCGTCCCAGAGCAGGCGCTTCTCGTCCACCAGCACGCGCATCAGCTCCGCCACGCCAATGGCCGGGTGCGTGTCGTTGAGCTGGATGGCCACCTTGCGGGAGAAGCCCTTGAAGTCCGTGTGGTTCTTCAGGTAGCGCCGGACGATGTCCGCGATGGAGCAGGCGACGAAGAAGTACTGCTGCTTGAGCCGCAGCTCCTTGCCGGCCTGGAAGGCGTCATTGGGGTAGAGGACCTTGGAGATGACCTCCGAGTCGTTCTTCTCCACCACCGAGCGCTCGTAGTCGCCCGCGTTGAACAGCAGCAGGTCGAACTCCGCGGAGGCGCGCGCCTGCCACAGCCGCAGCGTGTTGACGGTGTTGTTGTGGTAGCCGGCGATGGGCGTGTCGTACGGCACGCCAATCACCGTCTTGCCGCCCACCCAGCGGGCCACGGGCCGGCCATCCGGGCCCTGGTGGTGCTCCACCCGCCCGAAGAAGCGCACCGGCACCGCCTTCTCCGGCCGCACGATTTCCCACGGGTTGCCGAACTTCAGCCACTCGTCGGCGCGCTCCACCTGGTACCCGTCGACGATGTCCTGCGTGAAGATGCCGAACTCGTAGCGGATGCCGTAGCCCATGCCCGGGTAGGACAGGGTGGCCAGCGACTCCATGAAGCACGCCGCCAGGCGGCCGAGGCCGCCGTTGCCCAGGCCCGCGTCCGGCTCCATCTCCAGCAGGTTGGTGAGGTCCACCCCCACCTCCTGCATCGACTTCAGGGCCGCCTCGTACATCCCCAGGTTCAGCAGGTTGTTGCCCAGGGCCCGGCCCAGCAGGTACTCGGCGGACAGGTAATACGCGCGCTTGACGTCGTTCTCGTAGTACGTGCGCGACGTCTTCACCCACCGGTCCGCCAGCCTGTCCCTCACGGCGAGCGACAGCGCCATGAAGCGGTCATACGGGGTGGACGACTCGTAGTTCTTCCCGCGTGAGTAGCGGACGTGGTCGAGGAAGGAACGGCGCAGGCTGGCCGCGTCGTGCCCGGCGCGGCCGCCGTCGTCGGTCGTGGCCGGCTGGGCGGAGCGGGGTTGCTGGGAGGCGGAGGCGGGAGGGGCCATGGCGCGGGTATCTCAGGACGTGGATGCTGCGGGTTCAGGGTTCCGCGAGCCCCGGGGTTTCCCGGGTACGGACGGTGCGTCAGGCTATCGCAGCCGTGTCTTGCGTCGCACCGGTAAAGCGCGCCACCGTCCCTCGGGACAGCTCACCTGGAAGGGCGGCGGACTGCCTGCCGGTGGATGTCGCGCCAACCCCGAGACGGATTGATGTAGAAGCCCCTCCGCCATGGGCTTTCCGCAGAACGACTTCGAACAACGCCTGGCCGTCATCCGGCCCAACGACACGGTGCGTGGGCTCGTCTTCAACGCGGTGTTCAACCTGACGGAGAGGCAGCTCGGCGCGGAGGCGGCCACGCGGCTGCGCGAGCCGTTCTTCAAGCGCTCCCCGGTGGACTTCTTCTCGTACCCGGCCGTGGATGCCCTGCGGCTGCTGTACACCACGTCCGAGGCGCTCACGCCCGTCTACGGCTCCATGGAGGACGCGGTGCGCGCCTGCGGCGCGGCGGCCGTCTCGCACTTCTTCCAGTCCACCGTGGGGCAGACGCTCAACCGGCTCATCGGCAAGGGGGACCCCAAGCGGCTCCTCTCCCACGCGCCCACCGCCTACTCGACGTTGGTGAACTACGGCCGGCGCGAGTACGCCGTGCTGGGCGACAAGCAGGTGCGCCTGGCCTTCCACGGCGACATGCAGCCGGTGCAGTACCACGAGGGCGTCCTGCAGGAGGCGCTGAGCGTCATCGGCTGCAAGAGCCGGGTGGTGGGCACGCCCCGCGGCGTCACGGGCGCCGACTACGTCATCACCTGGGAGTAGGACCGCGCACGGCCTCAGGGCATGGCCTGGGCCTGCCCGGCGACGGCCGCCACGGACACGGCCTCCATCTGCGCGGTCAGCTCCTGCGCCTTGGCGAGGAAGTCGGGCAGCAGCGGCTTGGGCAGCGGGTCCGCGCGGGGGTACTGCTGGTTGAGCGGGTTGGTGTACTGGCCGTTGCGCTTCAGGCCGAAGTGCAGGTGCGGCCCGGTGGAGCGGCCGGTGTTGCCGGAGTAGGCGATGACCTGCTTCTGCCGCACGCGCGCGCCCGCGCGGACGCCCTCACCGAAGCGCGACAGGTGCATGTACTGCGTCTCGAAGCCGTTGGCGTGGCGGATGACCACCATGTTGCCCGCGGCGCCCGCGTTGCCCGCATGCGTCACCGTGCCGTCCGCCACCGCCCACACCGGGGTGCCAATGGGGGTGCCGTAGTCCACGCCGTTGTGGGCCTTGAGGTACTGGAGCACCGGGTGGAAGCGCGAGCCGAAGCGGCTGGTGACGTGGGCGTACTTCAGGGGCGTCTTGAGGAAGGTCTTCTTCGCGCTGGCGCCCTCCTCGTTGAAGTAGTTGGGCTGTCCGTCCGGGAGCACGTAGCGGAACACCTTCTTGTCGCCCACCAGGCCGCCCGCGTACGTCGCCGCCAGCACGTCGCCGTAGCGCAGCAGGCGGCCCTTGGAGACGAACTTCTCCACCAGCGCGCGCGCCGTGTCGCCCTTGCGCACGTCCCGGTAGAAGTCGATGTCCCACGCGAACACGTCCGCCAGCACCATGCCGATGGCCGGGTCCTCGCCCGCCGCCACCGCCGCCTCGTACAGCGACGACTGGATCTCCAGCGACACGACGGCGACCTGCTTCTCCACCTCGATGGCGCGCTTGCTGCCCACGTACTTCTCGCCGTCGCGGCGCACCTGCCACTCGTCCACCATGCTCTGCCGGTAGTCGAAGAAGTCCAGCTCGCCGTCGCGCATGACGAGCCGGAGCTGGTCCCCCACGCGTGACTTGCGGAAGTCGAACACGCCCTCCAGCGCGGAGATGACCGCGGCCACCTGCGCGTCCGGGAGCTGCGCGTCGTGCAGCGCCTTCGCGAGCGTCTGGTTCGGCTCGATGCGGCGGTTCTTGATGACGTAGCGGACGGCGGCCTCGGACGTCGAGGCCAGCAGCGCGGTGGCCAGGCAGAGCAGGGGGACGATTCGCATGGAGAGGCGCCGAGTCTAGTGGACACTCCGGCGCTCGCCCAGCGGACGGCTCTGAAATCTCCAAGCCCGGTTGCCTGGCTGCTTGGGATTGCGGCCGGGCCTCCGGGCCGCGCCTCTCTGCGGCCCTGGTCGACGCTGGCCACCTTTCGGTGTGGCTGGGTGTCGCACCCCGCGCGCCCGGCATTCCAACCGAGGAGGCGCACATGCAGAAACGCAAGCTGGGCTCGCAAGGCCTCGAGGTGCCAGCGATGGGCCTGGGCTGTATGGGAATGAGTGAGTTCTATGGCCAGGCGAACGAGCAGGAGGCGCTCGCCACCCTGGGCCGGGCCCTGGAGCTGGGCATCAACTTCCTGGACACCGCCGACATGTACGGCCCCTTCACCAACGAGCTGCTGGTGGGGAAGGTGCTGGCTGGCAGGCGGGGGGACGTGGTGCTCGCCACCAAGTTCGGCAACGAGCGGCGCCCCGACGGGAGCTGGGTGGGCATCAACGGCCGGCCGGAGTACGTGCGCGCCGCCTGTGAGGGCTCGCTCCAGCGGCTGGGGACGGACTACATCGACCTGTACTACCAGCACCGGGTGGACCCGAACGTCCCCATCGAGGAGACGGTGGGCGCCATGGCCGAGCTGGTGCGGGAGGGCAAGGTCCGTTATCTCGGGCTCTCCGAGGCGGCCCCGGCCACCATCCGCCGCGCGCACGCGGTCCACCCCATCACCGCGCTCCAGACGGAGTACTCGCTGTGGAGCCGGGACCCGGAGGACGCGCTGCTCCCCACCGTGCGCGAGCTGGGCATCGGCTTCGTGGCGTACAGCCCGCTGGGGCGCGGCTTCCTCACCGGGCGCATCCGCCGCTTCGAGGACCTGCCAGAGGGCGACTTCCGGCGCGAGTCCCCGCGCTTCCAGGGGGAGAACTTCCAGCGCAACCTCCAGCTCGTGGAGCGCATCCAGGCGCTGGCCCGCGCCAGGGGCGTGACGGCCTCCCAGCTCGCGCTGGCGTGGGTGCTCCACCAGGGGCAGGACATCGTGCCCATCCCCGGCACGAAGCACGTGCGCTACCTGGAGGAGAACGTCGGGGCGCTGACGGTGAAGCTGTCGCCGGAGGACCTCCGGCGCATCGATGAGGCCTCACCCGTGGGCGCGGCCGCGGGCCTCCGCTACGCCGAGCAGTCGATGCAGACGCTGAACCTCTGACGCACCGGTCAGGGCAGGGCGGGCCGCTCAGAGCTCGACCTTCCGCTCCGAGTGGCTCTGCCCGTCGAAGCGCAGCAGGGTGCCCTTGTTGTCGTAGCGGGTGAGGATGTTGACGGGGCGCCGCCACAGCGACTGGAGGTTGCGCAGCGTCTCGCGCGCGTAGTCGCCCTTGAGGTCCTGGCCGTCGTGCCGGTGCGCCAGCAAGAGCTCGCTGCGGTTCTCGAAGTTGCCGTCCACCACCTCGATGATGGGCTGGCCGAAGTTGGTGAGCCCCTGGAGGAGCTTGTTCTTCACCTTCTTGAACTCGCGGTCGAGGATCTCCCACGAGTTGCGCTTGTCGTTGAAGCCGTACACGAAGAGCTTCTGCTCCATCGCGAACTCGGGCGTCAGGAACGTGTCGATGAAGGTGATGTCGTTGTAGTGCTTGCGGACCTCGAAAATCTTCTCGCGGCCGGCGCCCAGCTTCTTGTCCCAGGCGCGGCGCGCGCGCAAGTCATCGCACTCGTCCCACTCCTTGCCGAAGCGGCCCTTGTTCCACCGCTCCTCGATGTCCCGCCACAGCTCGATGCCCAGCTTGTACGGGTTGATGGCGCCGGGCCGCGTGCCCATGGTGCCCGAGTGGTGGTCCGCGTAGTCGATGACCTCGTCGTCCTTGAGGGCCCGCCGCGTCATGATGGTGGAGTGCCAGTAGCTGGCCCACCCCTCGTTCATGATCTTCGTCTGACCCTGGGGGGCGAAGTAGTAGGCCTCGTCGCGGAGAATGGCGAGGATGTCCGCCTCCCACGGCTCCAGCGGCGCCTCCTCCAGCAGGAAGAGCAGCACGTCGCGCTGCGGGCGCTCGGGGAACTTCTTGGCGCGCTGCTTCTCGTCCTCCACCTTCTTGCGCTGGGAGTCGAGGAACTCGGAGGGGTTGATGTAGCCGCGCATGTACTCGCGGCCCACCTTGAAGCCCCCCACGCGCTCGTTGGCCTTCAGCTCGTCCTCGGCCTTCTTCGGGTCCGGGTTGCGCCGGATGTGCGGCGCGTGCTGGTCGATGAGGTTCTCCAGGCTCAGCGTCCGGTCGATGAAGTCCTCGACCTTCTCCACGCCAATCTTGTCCACCCAGCGCCGCACCCGCGTGGCGTGGTTGGCCATCTCGTCAATCATCCGGCGGTTGGTGTGCCGGAAGGAGAAGTTGTTCTTGAAGAAGTCGCAGTGGCCGTAGACGTGGGCCATGACCAGCTTCTGGTCCACCTCCGGGTTGCTCTCCATCAAGTAGGCGTAGCAGGGGTCGTTGTTGATGACGAGCTCGTAGATCTTGCTCAGCCCGTACTCGTAGCCCTTGGCGAGCTGCTCGTACTCCATGCCCCAGCGCCAGTGGGGATAGCGGGTGGGGAAGCCGCCGTAGGCTGCCACCATGTTCATCTCGTCGTAGGACACCATCTCGAAGATGGTGTCGAAGAAATCCAGGCCGAACTCCTTGGCGTAGCCATGGATTTCGTCCCTGAGCGCGGCGAGGCGGGGGGGGAGGCTCTTGGGCATCGGGCAGTCGCTCCGGTGGGACAGGGACGCTGAGGTTCAGCGGCCCTTGCCGAGGAAGTCCTTGATGGACGCGTAGATGGCGTCCTTGTCCGCGATTTCGCTCAGCGCGACGTTGGGCGAGTCCCCCACCGCTTCGCGCAAATCCTTGATGAACTGCCCGCTGCCGTAGGGGGACTCCACCTGGCCGTAGGCGAACTGGTTGACGTTGGGGAGCACGTCGTCGCGCAGCATCTCGATGCACTGCCGCGTGTCGTCCGCGCTCCAGTTGTCCCCGTCGCTGAAGTGGAACGGGTAGATGTTCCACGCGCTCTTCGGGTAGTCCGCCAGGATGATGTCCCGGCAGAGCTTGTAGGCGCTGGAGATCATCGTCCCGCCGGACTCGCGGGTGTGGAAGAAGGTGTCGCGGTCCACCTCGCGCGCCACCGCGTCGTGGATGATGTAGCGCGCCTCCAGGCCCTTGTACTGGTGGCGCAGCCACGTATCGAGCCAGAAGCTCTCGATGCGGACGATCTCCTTCTGCTCGTCCCCCATGGAGCCGGACACGTCCATCATGTAGATGATGACCGCGTTCGTCTCCGGCAGGTCCTGGAGCTTGTAGCTGCGGTAGCGCCGGTCCTCCCGCGTGGGGACGATGACGGGCCGCGCCGGGTCATACGTGCCGGATGCAATCTGCCGCCGCAGGGCCTGCTTGAAGGTCCGCTTGAAGTGCCGCAGCGACTCCGGGCCGGTGGTGTTGATGCCGGTGTAGCGGACCTTCTGGGTGACGATGCGCTCGTTCTGCCGCCGCTCGATGTTGGGCAGCTGCAGCTCCTCGCCCAGGATCTGGGCGAGCTCGTCGAGCGTGACGTCCACCTCCAGGGCGTGATCGCCCTCGCCCTGGCCGGCCTGCTTGCCCTCTCCGGGCTCCACCGCGCCGGGGCCGAGCTGCTGGCCGACCTCGCCATCCCCCTGCCCGACGCCGCCCTGCTCCTTGTGGCCGTACTTGAAGCGGGGGATGTCGATGAAGGGAATGGGGATGGAGATGGCGTCCTTCCCCTTCTTTCCAATCATCTCGCCCTTCTGCACGTACTTGCGCAGGTTGGCTTTGATCTTCCCCCGGACGATCTGTTTGAAGCGGGAGTGGTCCTGGTGGATCTTCAAGGTCACGGCGCACGCCTCTCTCTAGGGGTTACTCCTTCGCGTCGCCCCGGGCGAAGATGCTGGCCACGAAGTTCAGCACGTCCGTGGAGCAGATCTCGCAGTAGCCGTAGTTCTTCATCATCCGGTCCTTCACCAGGTCGATCTTCTCCTGCGTCTCCTTGTCGACGACGGAGGACACCAGGTTCTTGAGCTTGATGCTGTCCTTCTGGTCCTCGAACAGCTTCAGCTCCAGCGACTTGTGGAGCCGCTCGTTGGTCCGGTAGTTGAAGGTCTTCCCCTCCACCGCGAGCGCGCCGATGTAGTTCATGATTTCGCGGCGGAAGTCGTCCTTGCGCGTCTCGGGGATGTCGATCTTCTCCTCGATGGACCGCATCAGCCGCTCATCGGGCTCCTCGTAGAGGCCGGTGTACTTGTTCTTGACCTTCTCCTTCTGGGTGTAGGCCTTGATGTTGTCGATGTAGTTGCCGCACAGCTTGGCGATGGCGTCCTCGTCCGCGGAGATGGCGCGCTGGACCTCGTTCTTGACGATGTCCTCGTACTCCTGCTTCACCGTGGTGAGCAGCTCCTTCATCCCCTTGCGCACGTCCTCGCTGTTGATGAGCGAGTGCGTCTTGAGGCCGGCCTCCAGCTCGTTGAGGACCATGAAGGGGTTGATGCAGCCCTCGCCCTTGTCGCTCACCAGCGCGTTGGAGATCTTGTCCTGGATGTAGCGCGGGGAGATGCCCTCCAGGCCCTCTCGGTTGCTCTCCTTGCGCAGCTCCTTGATGTTGTCCTCGGTGAAGTTGGGGAGCGTCTTGCCGTTGTAGAGCTTGAGCTTCTGGAGCAGCGACAGGTTGTGCTTCTTGGGCTCCTCCAGGCGCGTGAGGACGGCCCACATGGCGGCCATCTCCAGCGTGTGCGGCGCGATGTGCTTGCCCTTGATGGCGCGGGAGTTGAAGTCCTTCTCGTAGATCTTCACCTCCTCGGACAGCTTGGTGATGTACGGCACGTCGATCTTCACCGTGCGGTCCCGCAGCGCCTCCATGAACTCGTTGTTCTCGAGCTTCTTGTACTCGGGCTCGTTGGTGTGGCCGAGGATGACCTCGTCGATGTCCGTCTGCGGGAACTTCTTCGGCTTGATCTTGTGCTCCTGCGACGCGCCGAGCAGGTCGTAGAGGAACGCGACGTCCAGCTTGAGCACCTCGACGAACTCGATGATGCCGCGGTTGGCGATGTTGAACTCGCCGTCGAAGTTGAAGGCGCGCGGGTCGGAGTCCGAGCCGTACTCGGCGATCTTCCGGTAGTTGATGTCACCGGTGAGCTCGGTGGAGTCCTGGTTCTTCTCGTCCTTGGGCTGGAAGGTGCCGATGCCCACGCGGTCCTTCTCGCTGAACACGAGCCGGTTGACGCGCACGTGGTCCATGACCCGCGCGAAGTCGCCCTGGTACTGCGTCATCAGGTCCTTGAAGACGAAGCGGCAGGCGGGGCACAGCTCGGAGCCGTCGGGGATGGTGTAGCCGCTGTCGGGCGGGCACAGCTCGGCGTGGACCTTGGCGCGCCACTCACGCGGGACGAGGTTGAGCGGCTCCTCGTTCATGGGGCACTTCATCTTCTCCTTCACGGTGCCGCCGTCGGGGCCCTTCTTGTCGACGAGCCAGGAGAAGGTGTACGCGGCGCCCTCGGGCGTCCTCGAGTACTCCTCGGTGCCCTTCTTGAGCAGGCGAGCGATGGTGGACTTGGACGAGCCCACCGGGCCGTGGAGGAGGATGACGCGCTTCTCGGTGCCGTAGCCCTGGGCGGCGGACTTGAAGACGTTCACCAGCTTCATCAGCGGCACGTCGAGCCCGAAGATGGCGTCACGGCCGCCGAACTTCTCGTCGCTGAAGAAGTGGTAGCGGATGAGCTTCTTCTTGTTGTCGATGTACTCCGTCTTCCCGTGGCTGAGGATCATGTCGTAGATCCTCTGGAAGGCGGTGCGGGTGACCTTGGGGTTCTGCCGGACGATTTCGAGGTAGTCCTCGAACGAGCCTTCCCAGTTGAGCTCCGCGTAGGTCTTCGCGTCCTGCAACGCGGCGATTCTGGAGACCCACGAACCCTTCTCAGCGTCCTTCATGTCTCTCCCTCGGAGCCACCCGGGGCGCGGAGGAGCCGCGCCGACAGGGGGCCAAAATGGTCAACCTGGAGGGCAGGACTGCCATTCCACACCCACCCCGACGAAGGTCCCAGGCACAACAGCCCTGCTGCCCCTTCGGGACCCCGCCGCGGAGTGGGACCGCGCGTTACGCTCGTGTCAGGGGTGGAACGCCCGGAGGCGCACCCCCTCCACGGGGTGAAAAGGCATCTTGATTATAAGGGTCCTCGCCCACGGGGGTAGGCGCACACCGGCTGCGCGAGGGGTAGTGAACGCCTGAACGGTCATCTCCCAAGCGCCCGAAGGCAACCGTGCTCAGGTGGGTTGTGGGGCGGCGTGCCCTCTGACTCCACATGTCGGCGCGAAGCCTTCACGTGAGCGCATGGCACGTGTCGTCCGCGCGGCTGAATGCAAGCAGGCGAGCGGGCTTCGCCCGAGGACGCAGGGGCAGATCTCCACGGAGGGCTTCGAGCGCGGAGCGACATCGGGCGAGCGCTCCATGCGTCGGCGCCTCGCTGCCTCTGTGCTTGTTTCAACGCGGGAGTTGGCTTGCGGCGAAGCGCTCCGCCGGCGGAGCGGGGCGGCTCGCGCGATAAAGCGTTGCGTGTTTCACACTCGCCGTCTCCGGTTCTAGACGGGCGCGGGCAGCGCGCCCGAGGTGCGTGGCGCGGTGGCCTCGGCGTTGCTGGACGCGGGGGCGCGCTACCGCGACGGGTGCTTCGGCTGGCGCAAGCCTCCGGGCTGGGCCGCGGGCGCGTTGCTGGTGGTGTCTCCGGAGGTGGAGACCGTGCTGGGGACCGGCGCTGGCCGGGCGCTGCGGACGGAGTACGGCCCGGAGGTATCGGTGCCGCTGCGTGGGGAGTGGCTCGCGGAGGAGGGGGAGGGGCGCGGCACCCTGGAGGGAGGAGGAAGGCGCGTTTCGCGCCCGGTGAAATCGAGGACGCCCTGTGAGCAGGGAACCCGAGGACGTTGGCTTGGCTTTGGGCTGTGCCTGCGTATCCTCCCGCGCGTCATGGCTACCGCCCCCGCACCCCTCTCCCTTTCGCCCTCCGTCACACCTAGCCTGTCGGCGGTGCCCGTCTCCCGGCACGAGCCGAGCGCCCGGCAACTTATCGGGTGGTTGCTGGCGGCGACGCTGGTGCCCCGGTTGGTGGTGTTCTTCGTCAACGAGAACCTCTTCGGTGACGCGGTGGTGCGCACGGAGCTGGCGGAGCGCTGGTTCCGGGCGCCGCACCTCATCACCGCCTATGGCGACGGCGCGTACCAGTTCGGCCCGTTGCACATGTACCTGGTGGGCGCGGCGCTGTCGGTGTTCGACCGGGAGGTCGCGGGCCGCGTGGTGAGCCTGCTGTTCGGTGTGCTGTCGGTGGTCCCGCTGTTCGTCCTGACGCGCAGGCTCTTTGGCTGGCGGGCCGGCGTGGTGGCGGGGCTGAGCTTCGCCGCGTGGGGCATGCACATGCAGTTCGCCACCACGGCATGCAGCGAGGCGGTGTCCCTGTTCTTCATGCTGACCACCTTCGCGCTCTACGCCGAAGGGGTGGACGAGAACCGTTTCTCGCCGCTGTTCCTGGCGGCGCTCATGCTCAACCTGGCGTGTGCGCTCCGCTACGACGCGTGGATGTACATCCCGCTGCTCACGCTGTCGCTGTGCTTCAGCAGCGGGGACAGGGTGGCGGCGCTCACCCGGGCCGTGGGCTTCGGGTTGATGTGCCTGCCGTTCCCCTTGCTGTGGATGCAGGGCAACGAGCTGCTCCACGGCAACCCGTTCTTCCCGGTGATGGCGGTGGAGGACTTCCATCGCAACTGGGTGCAGTCGTCGGTGGGGTCGGGCTCGACGATTGTCTGGCGGCTGCGGCAGCTCGCGTTCTGGCCCGGCATCGCCCTGCTCACGCTGTCGCCGCTGGTGGCGCTGCTGGGCATGGCGGGCATGGTGCGCGCGTGGAAGGCACGGCCGGACACGCGCTGGCTGGTGGCCGCGGCGGTGGTCCCCGCTGCCTACTTCACCTTCCGGGCGGCGGCGCTGCTGACCTTCGTTCCCCTGGGCCGCTTCACGGTGACGCAGGTCGCGATCGTCACGGTCTTCGTGGCGTTCGGCTTCGTCGGCCTGGTGGGCACGCGTGGCCCCGGGCTGCGCAAGGCCCTGGCGGTGGTGACGGCGGTGGTGGCCGTCGCCGTGCCGGTGGCGATGGGCCTCTTCACCTTCCGCTCGGACGGGCCGCTCCAGGACATGATGCGGCCGGTGAGCCCCACCTCCACGAACCCCGTCGCGTTGATGCAGGTGGCGAAGTACCTGAAGGCGGAGGTGGCCACGAAGGGGGGCGCCGCGGCGCTCGACATCGACCCGGACTACATGGACCTGCAGCTGGCCTTCTTCTCCGGGCTGCCCGAGGAGCGGCTGGCACGCGCGCGCTGGGAGACCTTCCGCCAGCGCTTGAGTGAGGTCCAGCCCGAGGTGCTGGTCCGTTTCGACGGCGGCACCCTGGAGAAGGACGCGGGCGTGACGCTGGATGGCCGTTCGCTGGTGCTGGACGGCGTCGCGTACCAGGAACTGGATGGCTTCACCGCGCCCCTGCACGTGTACCGGCGCCAGCCGTAGTCGCGCGACGTCCCGCGCCGGGATGCTCCCGTGCGCGGCCGTCCCCGTGGGCGCCGCTCAAGGGTCCACGTCGTCGTCGGGATGGTAGTCGTAGTCGGTGACGGGCGGCCGCCGGGCATCCAGCCATCCCTGGAGGATGAACTGCGCGGCCACTTGGTCGATGACCTCGCGGCGCCGGGCCCGGCTGACGTCCGCCTCGAGCAGGGTCCGGGTGGCGGCCACGGTCGACAGCCGTTCGTCCCACAGCTCCACCGTCACCCCCAGCGACTGGGCGAGCGTGTCCGCGAACTTCCGGGAGGCCTCCGCGCGAGGTCCCTCGCTGCCATCCATGTTGAGCGGCAGGCCCAGGACGACATGGCTCACCTCGTGCTCGCTGGCGACGGTGGCCAGCGCGGCGAGGTCTGCCTTGAGCGAAGTCCTGCGAACGGTCGTCACGCCTTGAGCGGTGAGGCCCAGGCCGTCGGACACGGCCACGCCAATGGTTTTGGTACCCAGGTCCAGGCCCATGGTGCGCATGCGGCGCAACTTAACCGCAATCCTTCGCCGTGGACCGCTCCGTCCACGCTCGGGGACGTGCCCTGCCCGCCTGGTGGGCTAACCGTCGGAATTCGCTGGCCGAGGTGGGCACCGCCAGGCGGCACCGCCGCTGCACTGCCGTCGTCCTGTCCGAAGGACGACCGCGCGGCGTCCACTTCAACCCCGTCGCGCAAGAGGGCTCATGCTCGACTTCCTCAAAGGTGCGGTCAACATGCTGGCCGGCCCCATGTCCACCGCGGTGGATTTCGCGGGCAACGCGCTGGGATTGCCGCCACTCATCACCAACTCCATCAAGGTCGCGGCGGGCGCCGCAACGGGCAACGTCATGATGGCGGCCAGTGGCGCCATGGGCGTCGCGCAGGAGCTGTCGAAGAATCCACCCGCGAAGACGGAGTATCATCCGTCCTCGTCGAGCCAATCGAAGGCCGACAGCGGCTACGCGCCGTCCTCGTCGCCCATCCTGAGCCCGGGCAGCAGTCCGCTGGACCCGAAGATGCTCGACTACGCGGACGCGCTCCGGGTGCTGGAGGCGAACTTCCAGCAGCTGGACCTGGTCGACGGCAAGAAGCACGGCGTGCTGTCGAAGACGGACTTGCGGCGCATCGCCTCGGACGCCAGCCTGTCGCCCCAGCTCCGCGACGCGGCCCGCTTCATGGTGGAGAACACGGCGCTGTTCGAGCGGTTGGATCAGCAGGGGCCGCTCGCGAAGGTGGGCATCTTCTCCGTGCTGAACAACTTCGACACCTTCACCGTGAAGGACCTCCAGCGGGAGCTGAAGTCGGTGGAGGCGGAGTTCGCGAGGTATGGCCGGCCCACGCGCCCCGGCAGCGGTGGGGGCTCGACGCCGCCCCCGGGGACGGGCGCCACGACGGGTGGGGGGGGCACCGCGCCCGTTTCGGATTGTCCACCGGCCTCGTCATCGCGTGCGCTGGACCCGGACTTCCGCGAGTACCACGACGCGTTGCGCGTGCTGGACGCGAACTGGGACAGCTTCGACACGGCGGCGGGTGTGAAGGACAACCGGTTCACACGTGAAAGCCTGGACGCCATCCTGAGCAGCCCCGGCGCGTCGTCGACGCTGAAGCGCGCGGCGCAGTTCTTCAAGGACCATCCCATCTACTTCGACCGGCTGGAGATGGCGGCGGGGATTGGTTCGCGGGATGGCATCGTGGGGCGGCCGGACGTGACGGCCGCGCTCCGGCAGGCGGACGCCGAGCAGGGCGCCTCGGGCGCATCGCAGTCGACGAGCGGCTCGGGGGGAAGCCGCAGGGCGGGCAGCGCCTCGTCGGGCGTGCGGAGCATCGTCGACAACCCCAACATGAGCATCGAGGACAAGATTCAAGCCATCCTGATGTCCATCTCCAGTGACACGGACGAGGAGATTCTCGACGTCATGGAGCAGATGGCGAACGTGCGCGACCAGCGGGCGACGCTGGGCACTGGCGAAGCGGACCGGAAGACGGGCGCGAAGCTGGAGAGCAGCATGCAGGAGCTGGAGCTGCGCCTCCAACGGCTCGTGGAGAAGCGCAAGGCGATGTTCGACCTGATGAGCAACATGTCCTCGAAGTTCCACGAAATGGCCAAGACGGCCATCTCCAACCTGCGGAGCGCCTGAGCCGTCATGGGACGCATCATCAAACACGAGGGAGCGGTGGCCATGCGGATGGAGCGCGGTGTGATTCAGGACTTGAAGGCGTTTGCCCGGGGCGAGGCGACGTGGGCCGAGGTGGAGGGGATGACCTTCGAGGAGGCGAAGGCCATTGCCCAGGTGGGGTGTGACCTCGCGGCGGCGGGCCGCCTGGAGGAGGCGCGCATCCTCTTCGAGGGGCTGGTGGAGGGAAACCCGAAGGATGCGGCGGCGCGTGCGGCGCTGGGCACCGTGTACCAGAAGCTGGGCAAGCTCGACGAAGCCATCGCCGAGTACAGCGCCGCCCTGGAGCGGGAGCCTGACAATCCGGTCGCGCTGGCGAACCGGGGTGAGCTCTACCTGCGCAGGGGCGAGCGGCAGGGCTTCACCGACCTGGCGAACGCCGTGGAGGCCGACCCGCACGGAGAGACCGCGGGAGGCCGCAGGGCGAAGGCGCTGGTGAAGGCCATCACGCTGATGGCCGTGGAGAAGCTGAAGGAGGGCTCGCAGCCGTAAATGGGGGAGTGGGGGAGCCACCGGGGCGTCGGGGAGCGGCCCGGTGGCGGCAGTCGGCGGGTGGGCTCGGGGAAGAGGCGTGGATGGAAGGGGAGGGGGGAGCCCACCTGTCGACCGCTGTTTCAGGGAGGAGGGAGCGAGCCAATCCGCTCGCCAATGGGCGGATGGCTCATACCCTTGAGGACGACCCAGCGTGGGGGCTCGGGGTCCATCTTGTTGACGCGCGCGGCCTTCACCAGCATGCGGCGGAAGGCGTCGACATCACCGGTGAGCTGAAGGGCATAGCGGTCCGCCACGCGCTCCCGCTCCCGGGAGAAGGCACCGGCGACGGGCTTGCCCACCACCATGACGGTGAAGAAGAGCAGGGAGAGCAGGGGCAGGTTCCGGATGTCCGCGAAGCGGGTGGCGCCGAACCAGCCCTGGGAGGCGGACCGGCGCAGCAGCCGGTCGAGCGTGAAGAGCAGGGCGAGGAGCGCCACTGACGAAGCGATGCGTGCGGGCCACTTCGTCTCCTGCACGTGCCCCGCCTCGTGGGCCACCGCGGCCAGGACTTCATCCTCCGTCAGCTCCCGGAGGATGACGTCGTTGAGGACGATGGTGCGCGTGGGGCCCTGCCCGGCGAAGTAGGCCTGGAGCCGGCGGGAGGCCACGGACGTCTCCTCCACCATGACGTCGGCGAAGGCGATGTCCGCCCGCGCCATGAGCCCGGTGATTCGGTTGCGCAGGGGCCCCTCGGGCAGCGGCTTCTGGTCGAAGAAGAGGCGCCCGCGATACGGGTCCAGCGCGGCGGAGACGAGCAGCAGCAGGGCCACGGGGACGCCCAGCACCAGCCACCACCGCCGCAGCCTGCGCGCCAGGCCAAAGAGCCCGATGACGAGCGTGGCGATGGCGAAGGCCGCCACCAGGTGGGCCTTCAGCAGGTCCCACGCGAAGGTGCCCGGAGTCTGCGTGGACATGCCGTGCCGGTGCTCGAGCGTGTAGCTGAACCAGACGTCCACCGGCAGGTAGACGAGCGTGACGAAGAGGTCCGTGAAGAGCGCGAAGAGCACCGCCGCGCCCCAGCCGGGCTCACCCCACAGCCGGTCCATGGCGCTGAAGAAGGCGCGGCTGACGGGTGCGGTCCGGAGGAAGCCGAGCCGCCGCTCCAGGCCAGCGGCGGCCGCCACGGCCAGGCGGTAGAAGGGCTGGACGAGCACGCCCAGGAGCAGCAGGAGCAGGCCCAGGCGGAAGAAGGGCTCCACCGCGGCCCGGATGTAATAGGGCTGGTGGAAGGCGTGAATCTCCGCCAGTTGCTCGGGCGTGAACAGGGGCTCCATGGAGGCCCCAGGCTACGCCGTGGGCATCGGGCCTGCCAGCCGGGGCGCTCAGGTGTGGGGCTCGCCCCTGGGGGAAGGAGGCGCCGTGGACGCGGGCTCTCCCTCCGCGTCGGCCAGCAGCAGGGCCTTCACCTTGGCGAGGCTCTCGCGCGTGCGGTCCACGAAGGTGCTCTGCGAGCCGATGCGCTCGGCCGTCTCCAGGGTGCGCTCGTAGATGTTGATGGACTTGGTGAGCAGCACGCGAATCTTCTTCCGGAGTTCCTGCCGGTAGACCTCGGCCTCGCTGGCGTCCAGCTCCGCGGGCGCGGGCGAGTTCACCATGTGCTCGTAGAGGTTCTCGTACAGCGCGCCAATCTGCGCGCCCGCCGCGGTGGCCCAGTAGCCGTTGCCCACGCGGATGGAGCGCAGGTAGTGCCCCTGCGCGGACAGGAGCAGCTCCGCCTTGTAGTTGAGGTCCTGGGAGAGCCTGTCCACGCCCTTCGCCGGGTCCAGCCTCACGTTGTCGTAGTGGAGCCGGTACAGCTCGCCGATGAAGAAGTGGGCCTGCGCGGGGAAGTAGTCGTCCACCTCGCCCTTGTCCTCCAGGGCGTCGTAGGTGGAGAGCGCCTTGCGCAGCGTGGACTCGGCGGCCTCTGGCGCGCCGCTCTCCAACTGGCAGATGCCCTGCTGCACCTGCGCTTCCAGGCGGCGGTTGACGGGCAGGTCCTCGCGAGTGGCGATGATGCCCAACTGCTTCGCGGCCTGCTCGTAGCGCTCCAGGTGGTAGTCCACCTCCGCCACGCGGAAGGCCGCGTCGAGCGCGTCGCCCTGGCCCTTCGCCGGGTCCGACAGCTCGGAGAAGCGGTGTCCGGCCTCCTCCCACTCCTTGAGGCGCTGATGGGCGAGCCCCGCGTTGTAGAGCGCCGCGCGGCGGTGGCGGCTGTCCGGGAAGAAGTCCGCGAGCCTGCCGAAGTAGCGCGCCGCCTGCTGGAAGTCGTTCGCCGCGAAGGCCGAGGTGCCACCGGCGAAGAGCTCTTCGTCATTGAGCTTGTCCAGCTCCAGGTCCGCCGTGACGGTCACCGCGTCGAAGTGGATTTCCTGCCTCGGCGCCGCCTGCGCCGTCTCCTTCGAGGCGGCGCCCGTCGTCCGGCATCCGGACACGGCGACGCCCAGCGCCGCCACCCACCACCATCGGTTGACTGGCACCTGCTTCCGCGCTTTCCCGTTCACCGCATCATCCTCCTGGACCGGCCACCCACCCGGACAGCGCCGGGCGCCGTGGAGTTCCCACCACCGTCACCGTGCCCGCCAGCTTAATGCGTGGCCCCCGGTCACGCTCCCCCGCCCGTCTGCTCCCCGCGGACGGCGGGATTGAAGAAGTGCGCCCGGCGCGCACGGGCTCCAGGGGAAACGCGAAAACGGAGCCGGGGACCGGGAGCCGTCAGGCCCTGTCTGGTCACCCGAGCGTCTCGTCGCCCACCAGATACCGCCCGGTCCGCCACAGGGCGGAGATATCGTGGACATCCAACGCGAAGCGGGGCACCTGGACGATGGGGACGCCCGGACAGGCGGCCTGGAGCTGCGCGATGCCGGCGCGGTCCTGCTCGGCCATGAGCTGCTGCTCGCGGAGCGTCTCCTCCACCTTGGCCCGCCGGGTGGGCGTCAGCGTGGCCGCGTCCGCCCAGAGCGCCTCGGTGGGCATGGGGTGCACGCGGTTGACCACCAGGGACACCACCTCCATCCGGTGCTGCTGGAGCAGCTCGTAGAAATGGATGGCCTCGTCCATGCGCTCGCGGTGGGGGCTCGTCACCAGCACGAAGCCGGTGTTCGGGTCCGCCAGGAGCTGGCGAACGCCCCGGGCGCGCTCGCGGAAGCCCTCGTTGAGGGAGGAGATGGCGAGCATGAAGTTGGAGAGCTCCTGGAGCATCTCCGTACCGGTGAACTTCGCCAGCCCCCGCATGACGTAGCCGCTGCGGTTGAACAGCGACATCCCCAGCTTGCCCGCCTTCAGCGCCGGGGTGAGGAGCCACTTCGCCGCGTCGTTGTCCAGGAAGTCCAGCACCCGGTTGGGGGCGTCCAGGAAGTCCAGCGCGTGCGCGGTGGGCGGGGTGTCCAGGACGATGAGCTCGTAGTTGCTGCTGCGGCGCAGCTCCCACAGCTTCTCCATGGAGATGTACTCCTGACTGCCCGCCAGGGCCGTGGAGAGCGACTGGTAGAAGCGGTTGGCCAGGATGCGCTCGCGCTGCTCGGGCGAGGCGACGCGGGCGATGAGGTCGTCCCACGTCTGCTTCATGTCCAGCATCATCGCGTAGAGGGGCGCGCGCGCCTGGATGCCCAGCGGCTCCAGGGCGGTGGCCGGCACCCGCGTCTCCGCGTTGCCCAGCGCCGTGAGGCCCAGCGAGTTGGCCAGCCGCCTCGCCGGGTCGATGGTGCACACCATGCTGGAGCGCCCATCCACCGAGGCCCGCAGGGCCAGGGCCGCCGCCGCCGTCGTCTTGCCCACACCGCCGGAGCCCACGCAGATGAGGACGCGCTTGCCCGCGAGCGCGAGCGTCAGGGCCGGGCTCACGCGGCCCCCGTCACGAGAGGTTCGAGGTGCGCCATGACCTGTTCAATCGCCTTGCGCCCGAACTCGGGCGTGAAGAGCCGGGGGACGGGGTACACGGGCGCGTGCAGGTTGCGCTCCAGCTTGGTCCCCGCGAGCACCGCCTGCATCGCCCGGTCGTGGTGCGCCTGGGCCACGGCGAGCAGCTCCGGATGGCCCTGGAGCGCCTCCAGGTCCGCCTCGGTGAAGCGCTCCGGGAAGGACTGGTTGAGCACGGCCGCGTGCGTGCGCAGGTTCACCTTGTCCTGCAGCGCCGCGTGCAGCTCCACCGCCTCGTTCACCGGCATCTCCTCCGGCAGGGCCACCAGCACCGCGGCCGTCACGGAGGGGTCGACGAGGAGGTCCCGCATCTTCTGGGCCTCGCGGGCCATGGGGCCCGGCGGCACCGTCTGAAGCAGCACCTGCGGCACGCTGAGGAAGGAGATGGCGTGGCCGGTGGCGGGCGCGTCCATGACGATGGTGTCGAAGCGCGGCCGCCCGTCGGGGAGCGTCTCCTGCAGGTGGAACATGATTTTCCCCAGCAGCACCAGCTCCTGCAGGGACGGGATGAAGCGGAGGAACTGGCGCGCCAGCCGGTTCTCGAAGACCGTCTTGTAGAGGGCCTCGAAGCGGAGGACCATGAGGCCGTACTCGCGCATGGCCTCCTGCGGTCGCACGTTGACGGCCCAGAGGTTCTTCTCCAGCAAGGCAATCTCGGGCCCTGCTTCGGGGCGCTCCAGGAGGCGGCTGACGCGCTCCTGGGTGTTCACCTCACACACCAGCGTGCGCCGCCCGGCGCGTGCCGAGCGCAGGGCCAATGCCGCCGCGACGGTGCTCTTGCCGACTCCGCCCTTGCCGGAGACGATCCACAGGCGCTTGTCGAGTAGTCCGGCCATAGAAAGAGAGCGGCGAACCGTAGGAATGGTGTTCACGGGAGTCAACGCGTTTGGCCGCAGGTTGTTGCCCTGCTTGACACGCCGCGTTGCCCCCTCGCAGAGTGCGGCGTTTTCTTCAAGACTTCCAGAGGGCCCGGTAGGGCCTCGTTCGTGAGGACACGCGGTTCCCCATGCTCAAGAACAATCCGGTGATGAAGAAGCTCGTGGAGACGGGTGAGGAGCGCATCGGCAAGCTGGCCCAGCAGCTTCTGTCGAATGAGAAGTTCGTGGTGGCGGTGCAGACGCTGGTGTCCCGCTCCCTGGCGGCGAAGGGCACCCTGGACAGCGCGCTGCGCACGGCCCTGTCCGCCATGAACCTGCCGTCCACCGCGGACCTGGAGCAGCTTCGTTCGAAGGTGGACGACCTGGAGCGCCTGCTCTCGTCCGTCGAGGGCAAGGTCGACATGCTGCTGGAGGCGAAGGCCCCACAGAAGAAGTAGTCCGCACAACAGACGTCGGCTGTCGCCACCTGCTCGGTGGATGAGGAGTGCCCGGCCATGAGGCGCATCGCGTTCATCAATGAGAAGGGTGGGACCTGCAAGACGACCCTGGCGGTGAACACGGCCGCCTGGCTGGCTCTGGAGCGTGGGCTGCGGGTGCTGCTGGTGGACCTGGACACGCAGGGGCATGCGGGCAAGGCGCTGGGCGTGGATGTGCGCACGCTGCCTCGCAACGTGTTCCACCTGCTGACGGACACATCGGTGGCCTTCGAGGACGTCGTCCAGCGCTCCGCCGTCGCCGGGCTGGACGTGCTGCCGGCCTACAAGGAGATGGCGGACTTCCCGGTGGTGGTGGCCGCCGATGCGCGCCGGGCCCACCGGCTGGCGGACCGGCTGCGCGCGGCCGAGGCGGCGGGGTACGACGCCGTCGTGTTCGACGCGCCGCCGTCCATGGGGACCACGACGCGCAACATCCTCGTGGCCGCCACGGAGGTGGTGGTGCCGGTGGCGTTGACGTACCTGGCGCTGGATGGCTGCGCGGAGGTGGCGGACACCGTCCGTCAGGTGGGCGAGGCGGAGGGCCGGCCGGACCTGCGCGTCACCAAGGTGGTGCCCACGCTGTACCGGAAGACGGCGCTGGCCACGGCGATTCTCGAGCGTCTGAAGGCCTACTTCCCGGACGCGCTGGCCGCCACGCCGCTGGGCTATGACGTGAAGGTCGACGAGGCCCAGAGCCACGGGCAGACCATCTGGGAGTACGCGCCGCGCAGCCGGGGCGCACAGATGCTGGCCGCCATCGCGGCGGAGCTCCATGGGGAGCCCGCCCCCAAGCGGAGGCGGGCGTCGCGGAGGGAGTGAGGCGGCGCCGTTACTCCGGCTTCGTCTCCTGCTTCTGCTGTTCGACCTGCTCCAGCTTCTTCTCCAGCTCCTCCAGGCGCTGCGTGAGCGTCGCCATGTCGCGACCGAGCGCGGGGAGGTTGCCGGTGAGGTTCTCGACGACGTGCTTCACGCGCTCGTCGATGCGCCGCTGCCACTCCTCGAAGGCGCGCTGGCTGGCCTTGAGCAGGTCCGCGGGGCTGAGCCCGGCCGAGGCATCGGTGGCCGCGGAGGCCTCCGGCGTCGCCTCGCCTTCTTCACCCTCGGGGCGGGGCGCGTTCTCGTCCCGGCGCAGGAGCTTGTCGAGCCGGGACTCCGCCTCCTCGCGGATGGAGGCGACTCGCGGGGAGACCTCCTTCTGGATGAAGCCCGAGATGGACTCGCCGGGGTGGCGGATGATTTCCCGCAGCACCGACAGCGGCATCTGGTTCTTCTTCTTTTCCTCTTCGAAGATGATCTGCGCGAGGGTGACGGAGGTCAGGTCTTCCTTGGTACGATTGTCGACAATCCGTACCTCGGTGCCCTCCTTGATCATCGCTGCGATCTCATCAAGGGTGACGTATCGGCTCTCCACGGTGTCGTAGAGCTTCCGGTTCGTGTACCGCTTGATGATCTTCGGCTCCTTGCTCGGAGCGCCTGCTTGCTCAGCCTCGCTCATGTGTCTCTCCGCCCCTTTTGGGCTCGACTTCAAGCCACGTGCCCCGCCTGAGTCTCGCAGGGGCGATTCTCGTAGCAGAGGGGTCGGAGTCGAGCAAGCAACGTGAACCCGGTTCGCCGTGGCCGCCCCGCCGTCCTATACTCGTGGTTCCTGCCGGGCCTGCTGAATGATCGTCAAGTGTGAGCGGTGCCAGACGCGGTTCAAGATCCCCGACGAGAAGGTGACCGAGAAAGGGGTCAAGGTCCGCTGCACCAAATGCCAGAACACGTTCCGGGTCGCGCGCGACGCCACTGCCGCCGCGCCGACCGGGCCGTCCGGTTCCTCCGCGGACGGGCAGGTGGACCCCTTCGCGCACTTCGGGGTGGCGCCAGACCCCAGGACGGTGGAGGTCACCAAGCCGGGCTACTTCGCGCTGGGCGTCGAGGCCAGCAAGCCCCTGTCGCCCCAGGCCCGTGCTCCCGCCCCGAACTGGAACAGCGTGGACGGGGACCTGGGGGCGGAAGACAGCGTCTTCCGGGAGCCGACGCGCATCACTCCGTTGCCGGTGCCCGCCGCCGCCCTTTCGCCCCTGGCGTCGGGCGGGGGCTCGCCACCGGGTGCCTTCGTCGTTCCGGGGCGTGAGAGTCCGGGACGGCCGCCCGCGAAGTCCGGCGCCCTCGGTGCGGCCGTGCCCCCGGGGCGGGAGGACCGGTCCGCGCCACCGGTGCCCGATGCCGCGGGGCCGGCCGTGTCTCCAGCCAGTGCCCGCCGGTCTCCCGTGCCGCCCGGAGCAGGGCCCGCTCCGGACCCTTTCTCGGACCTCCTGGGGGCGCCGGCTCCGGCTGGGCCCTCGGCGTCGGCGGCGAATGCGCTCCGCCGGAGCGCGGTGCAGCCTCCCCTGGGGGGCGCGCCCACGGGGGCGGTGGCGCTCGGGGTGATGCGTCCGGCGACTGCGCCGCCGACGGCTCCTCCCGCGTATGGCGGGGATGACCCGTTCGCGTCCATCGACATCGATGTGGCGCCGGTGCCCGCCATGGCCTCGGAGGGCGTGCCTTCTGGGGACAGCGACCCGTTCGCGGCCATTACCATGGACGTGGCGCCTGTGCCGTCTCCTCAGCCGGGGCGGCCTCCCGCGGAGGGCGGCGACCCATTCGCGGCCATCGATATCCATGGGGCGCCGCCAGCAAGGCCGGCCCCTGGAGGCTCGCTGCGGGGGGATGCAGACCCATTCTCATCCATCGATATCCATGGGGCGCCGCCAGCGAGGCCGGCTCCTGGCGGCTCGCTGCGGGGGAATGCTGACCCATTCGCGGCCATCGATATCCATGGGGCGCCGCAAGCGAGGCCAGCTCCTGGCGGCTCGCTGCGGGGGGATGCTGACCCATTCGCATCCATCGATATCCAAGGGGCTCCACCAGTGAGGCCGGCGCCTGGCGAATCGCCGCAGGGGGAGGCAGACCCGTTCGCGTCCATCGACATCCATGCCGCGGCGCCCTCCCATGGGGCGCCGCCATCGATGCCGCCTGACCCGTTCGCGTCCATCGGGGTGGGCGCATCCTCGCACCCGGGCTCGGCGCAGGGCGCGGGAGCGGGAGCGGGAGCCGAGCACTTCGGGCTCCCCAATACCGCGGAGGGACTGGGGCCGGCACACGGCACGGCCCGAACCGGCTCGTCCACGACGGAGGGGCTCGCCGCCCCGGTGAATGCCGGCGACTTGTTCGACCTCGGCTCGGACACAGGGGCCTCGGAAGGGGACTTGGGCCTTGAGCCGACAGACACCGGCCGTGCCGCGCTGTTTGGGACGATGGAGTCCTCCAGCGAGGGGCTGACGGCCTTCGAGGGCGGCTCGTTGCTCGCGGATGTGCCGCCCGTGGATGACGCAGAGGCCTTTGGTGTCACCCTGGGCAGGGTGGGGGCGGGGAGCGGCGTCCAGCGCGAGGTCCTGGACATGGACGGGCTTCCGGCGAAGCCCGTCGTCACGGTGGCCAGGCCCACCGCGCGTCCCGAGGACGTAGGCATCCCCCAGAGCCGCCCGCTGAGCCGGGGCCGCAAGCTCGTGGCGTTCACCATCAACATCGTCCTGGCGACGGTGCTGGTGGCGGTGCTCGGCATGCTTGGCCGTGTGTACCTGCGCGAGGGGCGGGTGGACGCGTCGGCGCTGTCGCTGGAGTCCCTGCGCGCTCTGCTCATGCCCGCCCCGAAGCCGCTCGTGGCCGTCGAGGTGACGCAGGGCCTCTATGAGACGCGGGACGGCCGGGCGCTCTTCTACGTCCGAGGGGATGCGGTGAACCACTCCGACGCCGCCTCACGCATCCGGGTGCGCGCCGCGCTGTTCGATGGTGGCCAGCGCGTGGCCTCCTCCGAGGCGCTCGTGGGGAGCATTCCCACGCCCGAAGAACTCTACGACGTGAGCACGTCCGAGTCGGCCTCGGCCTTGCGCCAGCGTGTCGATGCGGCGGCTGTCTCCGTGGCCCCCGGAGCCAAGGCGCCCTTCGTCGTCCTGTTCCACGAGCACCCCGCAGACCCGGGCAGCTTCCGGCTGGAGTTGACCTTGGAGCCCGAGCTGCCGAAGCCCCCGGAGACGGGCCGCGGGACGGAGTGATGCGCCATGCCCACGCAGGAGGAAGCCCGGACGGTCGCCCGCTTCATCCACGCCCTGAGCGGGGGCGCCGAGGTGCGGCGCAAGGCCGCCGCTCGCGAGCTCGCCTGGAGGGACCCGCTCGACTCCAACGAGCTGATAGGTGAGCTCATCGCCCTCTCCCGCGCTGGATGGGGGCTCGCGGCATGTGCCCTGTCCGACTTCATGGCCGCGCTGGAGCAGGAAGCCGAGCACATCCCCCACGTGGAGTCCCTGCGGCGGCTCGCGCACGTGCAGTCGCTCGACACGGTGGCGGATTTGTTCGCCCAGGGGCCCGCGAAGCTGGAGATGGACGCGGACGCCGCCGCCCGCGCGGACGCCAACGCCTTCTCCCAGTCGCTCGGACACCTGAAGCAGCAGGCGCGCCTCACCCGGGACCCGGACACCCTGTCCCGCCTCGCCACGGTCAGCAACCCATCCGTCCTGCGCAACGTGCTCATCAACCCGCGCCTCACCGAGGCGTTGGTGGTTCGCATCGCGGCGCGACGCCCGGCCCGGCCCGAGCCGCTCATCGAAATCTGGAAGACACCGCGCTGGTCCGTGCGCCATGCCGTCCTGCGCGCGCTCGTGTTCAACCCGTACCTGCCGCCCGAGACGGGCGCGAAGATCGTCCCGCTGCTCAACACGGCGGACTTGAGGGACCTCGTCGCGAATGCCTCCCTGCATCCGGCCTTGCGCGCACAGGCCAGCCGGCTGCTCGAGGAAGGGCCCCGGCTGGGGCCTGCCGCAGCGGCGGAGCTCACACGCATGCAGGCGCGGCCAGGGCCGCACGGGCACGACTGAGGAGACTAGCGGCGGCGCGGCTGCTCGGGCTCGGTGAACTCGGCGTCCGTGGTGCTCCGGCGGGCCGGGGGCAGGGGCTTGGCGTCGATCAGGTCCCCGCCGCGAGAGGCCTTGCGGAACGAGTAGACGAACTTGCCCACGGCGTTGCCGAGCTGACCCATGCGGGCGGCCGAGAAGACCACCAGCAGGATGAAGCCGAGGACGATGATTTCTCCGAGGCCGAGGCCCAGCATGATGCGGCACAGTGCAGCAAAGGGCGGAGGGAGGCAAGCCATGCGTCCACCGCCGCACGCCCGGCTGGACTTCTACTGCACGGCGCCGCGCATCGACGCAGACTGGGGGGCATGCTCCTGCTTGCCCACCGTGGCGCCAGCGCCGACGCCCCCGAGAACACCCTGGAAGCCTTCGCCGAGGCGGCCCGCCAGGGCGCGGACGGGGTGGAGCTGGATGCCATGCTCTGCGGCTCCGGTGAGGTCGTCGTGTGCCACGACGAGCGGCTGGAGCGCCTCGCGCGCCTCCCCTGGGAGGTCCGCCTGACGCCCTGGTGGAAGCTCCAGCGCGCGGACGTCGGCTCGCCGCTGGGCTTCGCGCCCGCCCGCATCCCCTTGCTGGAGGAGGTGCTGGACGCGCTGCCGCCGCAGCTCCTCGTCAACATCGAACTCAAGTGCTCGCGCGCCGACGACGGCGGCCTGTCGAGGCAGGTGGCGCGGCTCGTGCGAGGGCGCGGGCTCGCGGAGCGGGTCGTCATCTCCAGCTTCAACCCGCTGTGCCTCTTCCGGCTCGCGGCCGAGGCCCCGGAGCTGCGGCGGGGCCTGCTCATCGACCCGGACAAGTCCTGGGCCGTCCAGGCCCACGCGCTGAGTCCGCTCGTCTCGTCACACTCGGTCCACCCGTTCCACGAGGCCTGCACCGAGGCGCGGGTGGCCGCCTGGCGCGCGGCGGGCCTGAGCGTGGCCGCGTGGACGGTGGACGACCCCCAGCGCGCCCAGGTCCTGGCGCGCATGGGCATCAGCTACCTCATCACCAACCGGCCGGGAGCGGTCCGTCAGGCCCTGCACCCGGCCACGTAGCGCTCAGAAGTCCAGGCCGAGCGTGGTGTTGAAGGCGAAGACGGCCGGCAGTCCCCGGTCCACGGTGCTGCCGTTCTCCTCATAGGAGACGCTGCCCGTGCGCGTCAGCGACAGCTCCGCGCCCAGCTGGAGCACGCCGCCGATGAACCGCACGCCGCCATAGAGGCGCTGGTTGATGTTGCTGCCGAACGACACCTTCCGGTACACGGCGGTGTCGGTCAGGGCCTCGCGCGAGTCGTTCCCCGTGGACTCGTCGAAGGTGCGGTTGGTGTTGAAGTCGATGCGGCTGGAGGTCGCCCCGACGAAGCCCAGGTCCAGGCCGCCATAGGGCGTCAGCGTCACCATGCCCCCCAGCGGGAACTGCTTGCCCACGCCGAAGTCCAGGCCCATCACCGTGAGGCCCAGGTCGCGGGCGCCGAACAGCTTCGTCACGTGTCCGCGCACACCGAAGTCGGGCAGGTAGGTGAAGCCCTCGTTGGCGGCCCACTTCAGCTCGCCCGTGGCCACCACCTGGCTGCTCTTCTCCACCCAGCCCACGCGTCCGCCCAGCTCCAGCGAGAAGGGCAGGCCCTTGCGCGCGTGGAAGGAGGGGATGAGCACCGTGGAGGGCTGCTCGCCCTGGGTGGGGATGCTCACGCTGCCCGGCAGGGACACCACGGACAGCTCCGCGTTGATGGCCCAGGCCGAGTGCCCCGTCGTCTCCGGTGGCATCAGGTTCGCCGAGGTGATGGCGGCGCCCATGATGCGCGCGAAGGCCTGGAAGTCCGCGTCGGCGGACGCCACCCGGGCAGGGCCCGTGGGGTTGCCGAATCGTACAATCTCCAGGTCATTGGGCGACGCGACCGCGGACGCTCCACACGCCCATGCCGCGAGGGCCAGCCACCGACTGAACGTCCGCATTCGAGTCACCGCCTCCCGGGCGCGCGACCGGCCGGTGAGGCGCCCACCGCGCCGGACGCTAGCCCCTGCTTGCGAGGAGCGTCAACAAAACGGGCGGCCCCTCCCGCGGTCTCCACCCGGAGTCCCGCTGGAAAGGCCGCCCGGAAGGCGGCGGTGTGGGCCAGGGAGGCCTATTGCGGCTGCGGCTTCACGGCCGGGCTCCCTGCCGGCGAGGCCATCTTCTGGGCGACCTCGGCCGGACGGCGGCGGATGACCAGCGTGCGGCGGCTGGCGAAGTCGCTGTCCTGGCGCGCCACCACCAGCACGTTGTTGTTGCCCTCCTTGAGCGCGAACTCGGTGGAGAAGCGCAGCGTGTTCGGCTCACGGCCCTTGGGGTCCACGCCCTTGAAGTAGACCTTCTGGTCGTTCACCAGCACGTAGACGTCCAGCAGCCCGTTGGGGTCCGTCACCACGCCGGAGAGCGTGAACTTGTCCCCGTTGGCCACCGTGCCTCCAGCGGAGGGGTCCACGTCCAGGCGGATGTCGGGCGGCCGGTGGTTGGTGGCCAGCGTGGACTTCGGCTGCGTGGCGCGGCCCGCCTTCACCTCGCGCGCGTCCTGGCTGCGCACGAAGGCGAAGCGGTCCTTCTCCAGCTCCACGCGGTAGAAGCCCTTGGTGATGGCCTCGGCGGGCAGCACCGTCGCCCCGCTCAGCTTCGCCACCGGACGCGCCCCCTGCGTGGGCGCGCCGTAGAGCTCCACCTTGTCATTCAGGCGGACCAGACCCTTCTTCGGCTCCATCGTGGCGACGGCGCCGTCAGTGACGGGGAGCACCAGCTTCTCCATCACGAACTCCTCGAGCGGCTCGTCGATGATGGCCAGCTTCAGCGGGAAGGTGTCGCCCTTGTAGCCCTTCTTCACCTCGAGCTGGAACCGCGCCGTCTTCGTCTCGCCGGGCTTCAGCTCGCCCAGCTTGAAGCGGCCCTTCTCGATGAAGATGTTGGCGTCGCCGCCATTCTTGATCTGCGTGAACGAGTCGAGCGCCGGCCCGTTGCCCGCGTTGGTCACGTCGAGCAGCACGGAGACCGTCTCGCCGCGCTGGACGGTGCCGTCGCCGTTGCAGGTGGCGCAGTCGTCGATGACCTGCCAGTTGAACGCGAAGGCGGGGCGGGGCAGCTCCACGAAGTTGATCTCGGCCACCCGCGTCTCCGGCAGCGCGCCGTTGTCGTCGAAGAAGCGCACCGTCACGTCGTCGCGGCGGCTGGTGAGGTCCTTGGGCAGGCGCACCTTCACCTTCCAGCTCTTCTTCTCGCCCGGGTTCAGCGCGCCGAAGAGGAACTCACGGCGGTCGAGGAACGCGTTGTCGCTCTCCGTCCAGGCGCGCACGCGCTTGAGCGGCTCGGTCCCGCGGTTCTCCGCCGTCAGCGCCATCTCCATCACCTCGCCCGCGGGAATCTTCGCGTCCGGACCCGGCGTCAGCGACACGGCCATCTGCACGTTCTTCGGCGTCGGGCCCGGGCTCCAGTCCACGCCCAGCGACGCGATGGCGGCGTTGATGCGGGCCTCTTCCTCGGCGCGCTTCTGGTCGATGAACGCCTTGCCCTGCTTGAGCTGCTCCTTGCGCGTGGTGGCCGGAGCGCGCAGCACGAAGTCACGGGCGAACTGGACCTCGAAGTCCTCCTTGATCTCCTCCTGGGCCTCGGCGTCGAGCTGGTCGTCCAGGTCCTCGCCCATGCCGGCCACGTCGACGTCCAGCGCCGGGTCCTTGTCCCCGTGCTTCTTGTCGTTGGCGGCCGTCTTCGGCGCCGGCTTGCCCTCGTCCTTCTTGGCGGTGGCCTGGGCCAGCTTCTCGTCCACCTTCAGGTACTTGAGGCTCTCCAGCGGCTTCTCGCGGTTGAGCACGTCCTCGCGCTTCTTGGCGACGGTGGAGGAGTCCGGGTTGCCGAAGTGCTGGTCCAGGTCCGCCTCGCCCATGGAGCGGCGCGGCGCGAACACGTCCACACGCTCGTCGGTGGCGCGGGTGGGCACGAGCTGGATGTCCGGGACGATGCCCACCTCCTGGATGGAGACGTCACCCGGGGTGAGGTACTTGGCGATGGTGAGCTTCAGCGCGCTGTCGTCGGGGAAGTCGTACAGCACCTGCACGCTGCCCTTGCCGAACGTCTGGCGGCCGATGATGGTCGCGCGGTCGAGGTTCTTCAGCGCGCCCGCGACGATTTCGGACGCGGAGGCGCTGCCGGCGTTGACCAGCACCGCGATGGGGTAGGTGTCCTCGCCCTCCGACGGACGCGCGCGCTTCTCCTCGCGCAGCTTGTCGGACAGGCCCACCGTCGCGACGATGGTGCCGCTGGACAGGAACGTGTCGGAGACCTGGATGGCCTGCTCCAGCAGGCCGCCCGGGTTGCCGCGCAGATCGAGCACCAGGCCCTTGAAGCCGCCCTTGGCGTCCCCCTGCTTGCGCAGCTGCGTCAGCGCCGTCTCGAGGTCGCGGGTGGTGTTGCCCTGGAAGTTCTTCAGGCGGATGTAGCCCACGTTGTTGGAGAGCAGCTTGTGCTGCACGCTCTCGATTGAAATCATCGCGCGGGAGAGCGTCATGACGCGGGGCTTGTCCCAGGCGTCGCGCTCCACCGTGATGATGATGCGGCTGTCCACCGGTCCGCGCAGCTTCGACACGGCCTCGTTGAGGTCCATGTTGACGGTGGACTCCTCGCCAATCTTCTTGATGCGGTCGTCCTTCTGGATGCCGGCGCGGTGGGCGGGCGTCTTCGGGATCACCTTCACCACGGTGAGGTTGCCCTCGCGCATCTGGATGACGAAGCCCAGGCCGCCGAACTCACCCTTGGTGGACAGCTTCATCTCCCGGTACAGCTCCGGCCGCAGCAGCACCGAGTGCGGATCCAACGTGGACAGCATGCCGTTGACGGCCGCGTACTCCACGTCGCGCGTGTCCTCGATGGGGCGCATGTTCTTCGACAGGAAGTCGAAGACGTCCTTGAGCGCGAAGGACATCTTCCACAGCGAGTCCACGTGGGCGATGTCGAACTCGCGCTGCTTGCCGTTCACGTTGACGTTGAGCTTGCCCGTCTCCGCGTTGCCGTCGACGAGCACGTCGGGAACGCTCTTCTCGACGTACTCCAGCGAGGCGATCATCATCTCCTTCGGCTTCACCCGCTTGGGGTCGACGTAGTTCTCCTTCACGTACAGGATGACCTTCGTCAGCACGCGGAGGCTGTTGAGGTCGTGCGGGGCCTTCTCGCCCTTGGCGGTAGGAAGGCTGCCATCCCACGAGCCTTGCCCGGCCTCGGCTGCACCCATGGTCAGCGGCAAGGGCGCCCGGTCATTGCCCACCAGGGCCCAGGCGCCGAGGAGCACGGCAACGGCTGTGAGGCGGCGGAGGAAACGCGGCATTTGGTTCATCCAAGCTGGGGTGCTGTCCGGCACCCCGGGTGTGGCGAGAAGCCTTGAGATTTCGACCGTTTATGCGAGCAGGCGAACACTGTAAGCGGCCGGGCAAGCCTAATCACGGGCCCCTGGTGCTTCAAGGCATCGCCTCTCTGCTGGTGAGGCAGAACGTCCCTGGTGGGCATTGCGTTCCCGGTTCCCCGCGTTCGACAGCCAGCCCGGACGTTTATTTCAACGCCGCGGTAGCGGCCCCGTCGGGAGGGGGCGGCAGGAGCCCGGCCTCGCGCAGCCCACCGTAGAGGAGGGTGCCCGCGACGATGGCCACCGGCAGGAAGAAGGCGTTGAGGATGGGCACCCAGAGCAGGACGTAGATGCCCGCGCCCAGGCCCAGGCAGAGCGAGCGGCGCGTGCGCATCATCCTCCGCACCTCGGCGAAGGGGTAGAGGTGCCGCGTCATGGGCGCGGCCAGGAACTCGCCGGCCATCCACATCATGGTCCACAGGCTGCCGAGCACGGTCCACAAGATGCCGCCCACCCCGGGGATCAGGTGGAGCGGCAGGAGCACGGCCAGGCCCGCGAGGAGGAAGAACAGCCGCGCGAGGGTGTGGGAGATGCCCGTGACGAGCCCGCGCATGAAGCCCGCCACGGTGAAGGGGGCGCTCGGGCCGCCGCCGCAGGCCTCCTCGGTCAGCTCGGACAACGGGTCTTGGAGCGGAGCGAGCAGCAGCGGGGGCACCACGTTGGCGCCCACCACCCAGAGCACCACCGAGGACAGGACGAGCACCGTGGTCCACGCGGCCCGGCCATACCAGCTGTCGGGGCGGGCCCAGAGGGACTCCAGGGCGCCAGGGGCGTAGTGCCAGAGCAGCCAGACGAGGCCGGCCAGGGCCGCGGCGGTGACGGCCGCACAGAGGGCGGACAGGAGGAACAGGCGGCGGTCGCGCAGGATGAGGGAGCAGGCCCGGCCGAGCAGGCCCAACCCCTGGAAGAAATCGGACAGGCGTGGCTGGGGGGCGATGCGGGGGAGGGTGGAAGATGGGCTCATACGAGGGACGGTGCGCAAATCAGAGCGGGTCCGAAAGGCTACGTTATATAGGGCGCGCTCATGTCTCTCGACCTCAAGCGCGCGGCCTCCGAGCCCATCTCCTCCGTCGACATGCTGGTGTCCGGTTTCCGAGCCGCCGAGAAGCCTCGTGGCGCTCACCGACTGGGGCTCGAGCACGAGAAGTTCATCTACCCGGTGGGCGGAGCGGAGCCCCCTGCCTATGACGGGGAGCGGGGGGTGGGCGCGCTGCTGAACCGGATCTCCGCCGCGGGCTACACCCCGTTCCGGGAGACGCCGGAGTCGCCCGTCATCGCGTTGCAGCGTGGCGGGGCCACCATCTCCCTGGAGCCCGGCGGCCAGCTGGAGCTGTCCGGGAGCCCCTTCCTCACCGCGCGCGAGGCACACGCGGAGAACCTGACCCACCTGTCGGAGGTGTCGGCGGCCGCGGAGGCGCTGGGGCTTCGGCTCGTGTTCCTGGGCTACCGGCCCTTCGGCACGACGGCGCAGATGCCGTGGATGCCGAAGACGCGCTACCTCGTCATGCGCCGCACGCTGCCGGAGCGCGGCCGGCTGGCGCTGAACATGATGTTGATGACGGCCACCGGTCAGGTGTCGCTGGACTGGGCGGACGAGGCGGACTGTGTCCGCAAGACGGTGGTGGTGGCGCGGCTGGCCCCGCTGATGAACGCGCTGTACGCCAACAGCCCCATCGTGGAGGGCAAGCCCTCTGGCTACATGTCCTTCCGCAACCGCGTCTGGGACGAGGTGGACCCCACGCGCTGTGGGTACCTGCCCGCGTTCTTCGACGGCTCTTTCTCGTACCAGGCCTATGTGGAGTGGGCGCTGGACGCGCCGCTGCTCTTCCTGCGGCGCAACAACGAGTACCTGTATCCGAAGCTGACCTTCCGGCAGCTCTTGAAGGAGGGCTTCGAGGGCAAGCCGCCCGACCTGGGCGACTGGACGGACCACCTCTCCACGCTCTTCCCGGAGGTGCGGCTGAAGACGGTGGTGGAGGTGCGCGGCGCGGACTGCGTGAGTCCGGCGATGACGGGCGCGCTCGCGGCGCTCTGGCGCGGCATCCTGTATGACGCCACCGCGCTGGACGAGGCCGAGCGCCTGTTGCCCAGGCTCAGCTACACCGAGCACCTGGCGTTTCACGACACCGCGCGGCGCGAGGGGCTCGCGGGACGTCTGGGCACCCAGGAGCTGCACCGGCTGGCGGCGGAGATGGTGGACATCTCCCGGCGCGGGCTGGAGCGGCTGGACGCGTTGGATGTGCCGCTGCTGGAGCCGCTGGCCGAGGTGGCCGCCTCCGGGCGCTCACCCGCGCAGGCGGTGCTCGAGGCGTGGGAGAAGCGCCCCAGCCCCGAGGCGCTGCTCGACGGCTTCGGGCGGTGACGCGGCGGGCGGCTAGAACTGGCCGCCAAACATCAGATTGCCGTTGAAGAGGCTGCCCTTCTCGTCGGCGTTGGTGATGGGGTTTCGGACGAGCCCCTCGCCGCCGACGAAGCGGTATGTGGCGCGCGCGCCAGCCACCAGGTTGCCGAAGCGATAATCCAATCCCGCGGCCAGCGGCAGCTCTGTCTGCCAGTCGTTGTTGTAGTACCGCTCCGCGCCCTCCGAGGGGTTGAGGTAGCTCAGGCCCACGCCCGCGCCGACGAAGGGCCGCCACTTCCGGTCGATGAGCGGCCCCGCCTTCGCGAGCAGCGTGGCGTTGTGGCGCCAGACGCCCTCGCCCTCGCCGTTGTCTCGCAGGCGCGCATCGTCGATGGGGAGCCGCTGGCCCTCGTAGCCCACCTCGATGCCGCCGTAGCGCCACGGATAGGCGCTGGCGTTGACGCCGAACAACGGGCCCACCTTGGTGCTGCGCCCGAGCTCGCCGGTGAAGCCACCCAGGCCCAGGCGGACATCGACGCCGACCAGTGGCCGCTCCTCGACACGAAGCCGCCTGCCCACCTCCTGCGCCTCGACGGCGAAGGCCGGTCCCGCCATGCCCAGGGCCGCCGCGGCGGCTCCACCCACAATCGAACGTCGCATCGCATCCCTCCCCGAGAAAACAGCCACCAGAAAGCTGCTCATCTGTCGCCACGGTTACAGAGAGAGCCACTGAGGCGCACGGTGGCCTGGAGGGCCGCGGCTGCAACGGCCCGCGAGGCGGGCGGAACCGGCGTCTCTACCCGGGCGAGCGGGCAGGGGCTCAGCGGCGTCCGAAGAGCTTCTTGAGTCCGGACAGCAGGCCCCCAGGGCGCGGCTCCGGGGCGGGCGCCCACGGCGAGCGGGCGATGAGGGCGTCGAAGGCCGCATCGTCCAGGGGCTCGGAGGACAGTGATACCGCGTGCCGCTTCACGCCCGGCAGCGTGGCCTCCAGCGACAGGGCACCATCCGCGGAGAGGGTGAGGTGCAACTCCACCTCGCCCGCGCGCTCCACGTTGAGGGCGAGGCGGCCGAGGTACTCGGCGTCGGCGGCTTGAGGCGCGGTGCCCTGGAAGAGGGCGACCTCGAGCGGACCGGGGGCGCAGGGGAGCACCAGCGTCTTGGTCGCGGGCAGCCGGGTGTTCCGCTCGAGGACACGGCGCAGGGTGCCGCCGCGCTCGGCGACAGCGAGGGGGAGGGAGAGGACCTCGGAGACGGTCGCCGCGGGCTTGCCGGCCTCGGCGAGCAACAAGCCCTGTCCCAGCAGCGCCGCGCCCAGCGCGACGCTGTTCTTCGCGTCCACGTCGTCACGCACGCTCACACCGAGGCTCTCCTCGAGCCGGCGGCGGACCATGGGCGTGGCGCTCTGCCCTCCGACGAGGAGCACCGCGTCCAGCCCCTGGGGCGAGAGCGCGTTGGAGTCCAGCACGTCGCGGACCACCGTGGTGACGCGCTGGGCGAGGTCGGCGGTGAGGGCTTCCACGCGCTCGCGGCTGAAGGGTGGCACGGTGCCCGATGGGAGCGTGACGTCCACCTGGTCCTGGGTGGAGAGGGCCACCTTCGTGGACTCGGCGGTCGCGCGCAGGGGCACCCAGTCGAGCGGGTGGTCTGGCTTGGGCACGCCCTGCTCGGAGAGGTCGCTGGCGAGCGCCTCGGCGATGCGCGCGTCGAAGTCCATGCCGCCCAGGGCAGGGTCCCCGCCGGTGGTGATGACTTCGAGGTCATCGCCCGTGACTTGCACCACGCAGACCTGGAGCCCGCCGCCGCCCAGGTCCACGACGAGGACGCGCTTTCGGGCGAGGCCCCGGCCATGCGCGTACGCCAGCGCCGCTGCGGCGGGGGCGATGAGGATGCGCTGGGCATCGAGCCCCGCGAGCGTGGCGGCTTCACGCAGCGCCGCGCACTGGCGGTCGGTGAAGTGGGTGGGGGCGCAGATGACGGCGCGAGTCGGCTTGCGCCCGAGGTGAGCGGCGGCGGCCTGCTTCAGCTCTCGAAGCAGCATGGCCAGGAAGAGGGTTGGCGAGATGACGCGGCCTCGGACCTCGACGGCGGCGTCCCCGTTCGCGTCAGTCGCGACGGGGTAGGGGAGCAGCGGGGTCAGCCAGCGGAGCTGGGGAGAGCGGGGCCGCAGCCCGAGCAGCCGCTTGAGACCGGGAATGGCGCGGCGAGGCGCGCGCGCGCCCTCGGCCTGGGCGGCGGCGCCCACGACGAGTTCGCCGGTGCCGTTCACGGCGATGAGGGCAGGGAGGTCCGTGCCATGGATGGCCGGAATGGGAATGAGCTTCGGCGTGCCGTCCTGGACGATGGCGACGCGCGCATGCGTCGTGCCGAGGTCGATGCCAAGCACGACCTCGGGGGACGTCAGAGGCGAGACCGGGGCCGGTACGGGGACTTCGAAGAGCGCACGGCGGCGGTTGCGAGGCGCGTCCGCGTCAGCTGTGGACTCGGCGCGGGCGGATGTGGCCGGCGCGATGAGGACTGCATCGGAGGAGGGGCTGGCGCCTGCGCCGTCGCGGGAAGATTCATGCGCCGCCGTTTCGGCGGCGGGGGGAGGCCTCGTGTCGGGAGCTGCGAGCTCGCCGCTGTGTTGTTCGTGGGCCGGTGCTGACACGCCTTGGGCCGGGGCCTGGCTTGGAACGTCGTCTCCGGTCGAGTCTTCCTGGCCTCGTTCCGCGGCTTCTTTATCCGCTCCGTCCGAGGGGGCATCCGTCACGGCGCCCGACGGAATGGGGCTCGCGGCGACCGATGGGACGTCATCCGCAACGACCCCGGAGGGAGAGGGAGCTGGTGTGCTTGTGCTGTCCGGCGGAATGGCCTTGTGGGCGGTCTCGGTTGGCTCCCCGCTCGTTTCAGCACGCGTGCTGCTGGCCTCTTCGGAAGCGTGCGTGTCTGTCGCAGCTCTGTGCTCGCTGCTCTTGTTTGCTACCGCCACCGGAGCGGGCGCGACCGTATCGCCAGAGGGGGCACCGACCTTGTCGAGGTCGAGGCCCTCCATGAGAGGACGTGCGCCCGTTGCACCGTCAGGCTCGGAGCCCGGTGAGGGAATTCGCGTGTCCGCTTTGTCTCCCGCCTTGGCGACTGGCGCTGACTGTGGGGTCGCCGCGACTGTGGCGGGGATAGAGCTGGGTGAGTCTTCCGTGCTGGCTGCTTCAACGACCGGGGCGGGACGTTTCGCAGGCTCCGACTCGGGTAGGTCTGGCGCGAGTGGGGGCGGGCTTGGCGTCGCGGAGGTGTCGAGTGCATCGCCGCTGTATGACGTGGCGACGGTCGTGGCGCTCGGCGCGAGGGGCGTCGCTTCGTGTCTGGGGCTGTCGCTGGTGTCCGCTCCGGGAGGAGACGGCTCGTGCGAGCGGGTACGCTTGGAGGTGTCGGCAGCCGCTGGCTCCAGCGCATCCAGAGGCTTGCCGGACGCATCGAGAGTGGAGGGGCCCACGACGGAGTTCGCTGCATCCGTCTCGGTCTCGGCAAGCCTTGCGGCGATGGCGAAGTCGAGCCCTTCGCTGGAGTCGGACTCGAATCGTGGGGTGACGTGACGGAGTTGCTCGCCCTCGTCCGGAGGGGCCGAGTCCAGAGAAGGCGAGGAGGCTGATTCAGGGAGCGCAGTGGCATCGTCGACGCCGCTGGCGTTCGAGGCTCGGGAGGACGCATCAGGCTTCGCCTCCTCCCCATCCCCAGGGGCAGTGTTCGGCTCGTGTGGAGACGCCGTGTGCTGGGCGCCCGTCGCATCTGGCAGGGAGTCGGCCGCCGTCTCTTTTCCCGCAGGGGACTGTTCGGCGTCGGGCGTCGTGGTCGAGACGGACGGCGCGTTTGCACCAGCGGGGGCAGTCTGGACCGTGCCAGTCAGAGCGAGCGTCGAAGCCTCTTCGGTGCGTCCATCCTCCCTCCTCGAAGGCGAAGGGGACGGCACCGCCGCGCGCACTGCGTTGGAAGGCCGAGCTCCCGTCGCGCGGCGAACGAGCCCGGGCGGGGGCGTGTGCGCTGGCGGAGTGGGATGCGCCTGGGCGGGCGATTGAGGAGGTTCCGCGCCGCCGGTGCGTCGGGCCACCACCCGGTCGACGAGCGCCTTGCTGGCGGCATCCAGTTTCACGAAGCGCACCGTCATGCCGGTGCGCCCAGCCACCGTGTCCACCTGGGCCTTCACGACGACGCCTTCGCCGCGAATCAGCCGTGTCCCGTCCGCGAGGACGAACTCGAACGCGAGCCCGGTGCCTTCGGGCTTCATGGCGCGCGTGGCGACGAACACGCCACCGCGCGCCACGTTCGAGCCGTACTTGTCGATGAACTCCTCCTCCGTCGTGTACGGGAGGCGGATGCGAAGCGGGAGGAGGTTGGACGCGGTCCCGCTCATTTCAGGGGAATCCGTGCATCCCCCCCGGAACCCTGAAGCAGCAGGTGCAGCCCCTCGTCCCGGAGGGCCTCCGGAGGAAGCTCGAACAGGAGGACCACGTCGGTGCGCTCGTCTGGAGCCCAGGTGCGACGTAGGGGCCGGGTGCCCGCGACGGCCTGGGCATCCCGGGCCACGGCATGCGATTGGCCCCCAGCACCGACGAGCTTCGCGTCATCCAGGTCCAGCGTCGTTGGCGTGCTGCCCAGGTTGTGGGTCAGGAGCTGGACGCGGAAGAACAGGTCCTCGGACGTCACGCTCACCTTCCCCGAGCCCTTCACCGAGTGCGAGGACTCCAGCCCCGCGAGCTTCACGGACAGGGCATCCACGCGCACGGCTTCGTTGGGAGCGGGGAGCTCCCACGTGCGTTCGGTGGGAACGTTGAGGCCCGCGGCAAGGCCCGCGAGATTTGCGTTCGGGTCTCCGCGTGTGGCCTCGGGGCCTTGGGAGGGGCGTCCCCCCTGATTGACCCGGTCCACCTCCTGGCGGAGCTTCTGGAGCGTCCGGTCGTCACCCGCGCCTGGGTACTCAGGCACGGACTCCTCCTTGCAGCCGCCCAGGAAGAGGGCGGCCGTCAGGAGTGTCACGGCAGCGGAGGCCCGTGGGTTCATGCCGCGCCCGTGCCCTTCACCAGCTCGTACAGCTTCTCCAGCGCCGCGGGGAGCTTGGAGGCATCGGGACCACCCGCCTGGGCCATCTCCGCCTTGCCGCCGCCCTTCCCGCCGACCTCCTTGGCCATCTCGCGCACCAGCGCGCCGGCGTTGATGCCCTTGGCCACCACGTCCTTGGTGGCCGCGACCAGGATGATGGCGCGGCCGTCCTTCTCGCCGCCGATGGCGACCACGCCCGAGCGGATGCGGTCACGGAGCTGGTCCGCCATGCCGCGCAGGACGTTGTCGTCCGCCGCGTCCACCTGGGTGGCGAGGACCTTCATGCCGTTCACGTCGCGAGCCTGCTCCAACAGGTCCTTGCTGCTGGCCGTCTGCGCCTTGACGGCGACCTCCTCGACCTTGCGCTCCAGCTCCTTCACGCGCTTCTGGGTCGCCTCGACGCGCTTGGAGACTTCCTTCGGGTTCGACTTGAGCAGCTCGGCCACCTTGCGCAGCTCGTGCTCCTGCTCGCGGATGTACTGGAGCGCGCCGGTGGCGGTGAGCGCGGCGATGCGACGCACGCCGGAGGCCACGCCGCTCTCGCTGGTAATCTTGAACAGGCCGATGTCGCCGCTGCGCCGCACGTGGGTGCCGCCGCACAGCTCGGTGGACTCGGGGTGCACGGTGACGACGCGCACCGTCTCACCGTACTTCTCGCCGAACATGGCGACGGCGCCGGACTTCTTCGCGTCCTCCAGGTTCATGATGCGCGTCTCGGCCGCCGCGTTGTCGCGAATCCAGCCGTTGACCAGGTCCTCGACCTGCTCGAGCTGCTCGGACGTGGCCGGGGAGAAGTGCGCGAAGTCGAAGCGCAGGTAGTCCGGCGCGACGACGGAGCCCGCCTGCTTCACGTGCTCACCGAGCACGAGCTTGAGCGCCTTGTGGAGCAGGTGCGTCGCGGAGTGGTTCGCGCGGATGGCCTTGCGGCGCTCGGCGTCCACGCCGGCCTGGACCATGTCGCCGACCTTGAAGGTGCCCTGGGTGACCTCGACCGAGTGGACCACGAGCCCCGGGACGGGGCGTTGTGCGTCCGTGACCTGAGCCACCGCCTTGCCTCCATGGCCGACGATGCGGCCCGTATCGCCAAGCTGACCGCCGGATTCGCCGTAGAAGGGGGTGCGGTCCAGGACCAGCTCCACCTTGTCGCCCTGGCTGGCCTCGGTGACCTCGACGCCCTCCTTCACGATGGCGCGCACACTGCCTTCGCCCTCGTGGCCCTCGCCCTCGTAGCCGAGGAACTCGGACGGTCCGAGCCGCTCCGCCAGCTTCAGGTAGACCTCGCCGGTGGCCTTCTCGCCGGAGCCCGCGAACTTGTTCTTGTTCGCTTCCTCTTCGAGGATCTGCTCGAAGCGGGGCAGGTCCACGTCGAAGCCGCGCTCGCGGGCGATGATCTGCGTGAGGTCCCACGGGAAGCCGTAGGTGCCGTGGAGCAGGAAGACGACCTCGCCGGAGAGCTGCTTGCCGCCGGACTTCTGCAGCTTCGTCAGCTCCTCCTCGATGAGCTTGAGTCCGCGGCTGAGTGTCTGGCGGAAGCTCGTCTCCTCGTGCCGGCAGACTTCGAGCACGAAGGTGCGGCTCTCCTTGAGCTCGGGGTAGGCGTCGCCCATGAGCTCGATGACGCGGTCGACGACCTTGAAGAAGAAGACATCATCCAGGCCGAGCTGGGTGCCGTGCCGGATGGCGCGGCGCATGATGCGGCGCAGGACGTAGCCGCGCCCCTCGTTGGACGGCTGGACGCCGTCGGAGATGAGGAAGGCCGCCGCGCGGCTGTGGTCCGCGACCACGCGGTGGGACGCGCCGCTCTCCTGCGAGTAGGGCTTGCCGCTCAGCGCGCTGACGGTGGCGATGATGTTCTGGAAGAGGTCCGTCTCGTAGTTGGAGCGCTTGCCCTGGACGACGGAGGCGATGCGCTCCAGGCCCGCGCCGGTGTCGATGGACGGCTTCGGCAGGGGGATGAGCGGCGCGTCCTTCTCCTTGCGCTCGAACTGCATGAACACGAGGTTCCAGATTTCGAGCCAGCGGTCGCAGTCGCACGCGACGCCCAGACACTTCTTGCCCGCGGCCTCTTCGGCACAGGGGATGTCGTCGCCCTGGTGGTAGTGGATTTCGGAGCAGGGGCCGCAGGGGCCGGTGTCGCCCATGGCCCAGAAGTTGTCCTTGAGGCCGAGCTTGTAGATGCGCTCGGGGAGGACGCCCTGCTTCTTCCACAGCTCGTAGGCCTCCTCGTCCCACGGGGTGCCGCCCTCGCCATCGAACACGGTGACGGCGAGCCGGTCGGTGGACAGGCCGAGCGTCCGGGTGACGAACTCCCAGCCGTAGGCGATGGCGTCGGCCTTGAAGTAGTCCCCGAAGGAGAAGTTCCCGAGCATCTCGAAGAACGTGTGATGCCGGGCGGTGAAGCCCACGTTGTCGAGGTCGTTGTGCTTGCCGCCAGCGCGCACGCACTTCTGCGACGTGGTGGCGCGGCGGTACTCGCGCCTCTCACGGCCGGTGAAGACGTCCTTGAACTGCACCATGCCCGCGTTGGTGAACATCAGCGTCGGGTCATTGGCGGGCACGAGGGAGGAGGACGCCACACGGCGGTGGCCGCGCTCCTCGAAGAACTTGAGGAACGCCTCGCGGATGTCGGAGGCGGTCAGGGCGGAAGGCATGGTGTGGGTATATGCCACAAGAGGCGGCTTCGCAGGAGTTCTTGGCGGTTCCATGAGGGGCCGGACGACCCCCGGAACCCCGGGCTGACCCGCCCGGCCGCCTGGGGGGAGGACGGAGTGGCAATCGGCCGGCATCCCCGGTGCATCCGTTCTGCTCTGTGGTGTGGGACTGCGCGCGTAGAGCACGCAGGAGTAGAATAGGTAATCCAGAATAACCTGCAAGGTGCTCGCCGCAGGGTGGTCTGGCGAGCGCGTGGCCACGAACGCTACGTCTTCATTGCAACGCATTGGTTCCATGGCCCGTGGGGCTGCAATGAACGTGCATCGTCCACCACGATGCTCAGTCGCCTTGGCCTGACAGTCCGGCCTGCGCGTTGGCTGGGAATGCAGGTGGGGCGAATTCGACCGTCGGCCGTGCGCATGACTGCCTGTCAGGCGAAATTGCTGCGGCGAGTTAGTCCCGACGTGCCCAATGGCTGGAGCGGAACGCGCGCCGGGGGAGATTTTTCATCTTTGTTATGTGATGCATTGTGGGTTCAGTTTGGTGGCTTATGACGAGCCGATGATTGATGTTCTTGCTTCTTGGGGCGTCGGATGATGCGCCAGGTATTTGTGTTCCCGGGCGATGAGGTGTGATTGTAACCGTTCACCGGTTCGTGCCTACTCGCTTGGCTGCCCATGCGTTCTACGAGGGGAAGCTCGTAATGAGGGGGATAACTCAGGGCTCGACCAGCACCGCATTCATCGATGATGAACTTCAGAGAGCGCGATCAATGAGCTTCTGCCTGTTGAGTTAAGAGAAAGGCCTGCATGAGCGAAGTAGGCGCACAGGTGGTGCACTTGGACATCACGCAATTGCCATGCTGCTGGATGGGATTGACGTGGCGCAGGCGCGGCGCCATCCCGCCTGGATGCCTCCCGGGCGTACTGGCACCTGACGCGCATGGCTAGGGATTCGGCACCGCTGCGGCGTGTTGAGGCTGCGTGCCGAGCGAGCTTCCAACAAGACTACTTCTGCCCCTGGCGGGAGGTGGGCCGCACTTGCGGGGAGTTGGATGCGCTCAAGGGGGCGACTGGCGGCCCTCCAGTGTTTCATCTTTGGACGCAGGGTAGAGATTCAGCCGATGGTGGCCGCCGAACGACGAGGATGCGCATCAGCAGGGGAGTCGAGGGCGGCCAGGGTGGAGGCGGTCAGTTCGAAGCGGGGGGAGAGGGCCGCCTGGAATGCCGAGGAAGCCCTGGCGCGAGAAATTCGCCACGCCGTCCCCACTAATGCGCGCCACTGCCCGGCCTGTGGCATCGAGGACTTGATGCCGCTCGCAGAAGGATGCACCTCGGTGGTGTACGAGGGCGTGCCCGCGCGCTTCGATAAGCAGGGGCCGTGTAGGGAACCCTGGCGTGTGCGGCCAGGACGTCGTCACCAGCGGCTCAGGCTTTTTCCTAGCAAACGTGGGGGGCGAAGAGCGCCGACGCCATGCCACTGCACAGGTTCACTCAGCCAGTGCGTTGAATGCGCGGCGCATCAGGCCGCCCTCCACGTGAAACTCACGTGCCCGAGGAGGCTCCGAAGCGATTGAGCATCTCTTCCACATACTGGACGCCCCGGGGCGTGATGGCTTTGCCCTTCTGGGTGTCCTGGGCATATCCGCCGTGCAGGCGGAGCGCTTTGGCGGCATTCGGTGCGGCATAGGAGACGCCGAGCTCCCCCCAGAATCGGGACGTCGTTCCAGACGTCACCTCGAAATCCGCATCGAGCGAGCGTGCGAGATAGAGAGGGATGAGCGACCGCACGAGCTGGTCCTTCTGCTTGCCCGCAGAGATGAACTCCTGTTGACGCGGATGGCTGTGCAGTGCGGCGAGCAGTTGTTCCACGGCCGTGCCGCCGTGCCCGTTCGCGGAGGACGCGGGTACCTTCGAGGCACGCACTCGCTTCTTGCTCTTCGCGGCAGGGCGGGACGTTCGCTTCTCAGCCTTCGTGCTCGATGCCCCCGCCTGCGCCTGTCGCGCCGTCGGCTTCTTCTTCGCACCGGAGCGAGGAGCCTTCGCGGCCCCCTTGCGACGGGGCTCGGCCGACGAGGTCGGCGTGGCCGAAGGAGGCGCTGCGTCGGTGGTCACCGCGCTGCGGGGCGGTGTGCGCTCGGCCACGGTCGGTTCCGGCGCTGCTGTCGTATCGACAGGCCTGGGACGTGGGGTGCGCTCGACCACGGTCTGCTGGGGGGCCGCGCGGGGCGCAGGGGAGGGGAAGTCTGCCCCACGGGGCGCGGATGTATCCCGAGGCCCTTTGAGCCCGAGCCGCGCACGCACCTCACCCACGAGACCGCCCAGCCCCACGTTCTGGAGCAGACCTTCCAACCGGGAAGTGAAAGACACCTGGTGAGCCCTCCTGGAGATGCGCACATTACCCCATCACCGCCACATCCCCGAGCCGATGGCTCGATTCCTGCCGGTCCGACTGTCCAGGAGGCGGTGAGGAACACTGGCCCTGTGGACCGCTGGGGCGTGTTTCCAGGGAGAGGCCGCCTTCTGGCGCTGCTGGAGCCGGAGGGCTGGGGACTTCACTACGGCCGTGTCCGAACTCCAGTCCCGAGGCGCTGCGGACGTGGCTCGGTGCCGGTCCTCCAGCGCGTAGTCCTTTCGACCGGCTCGAAGAATGACAGCCCGGCTCGATCGCGACCGGGTTCAGGGGCAGTCGCCACCGGCGTCGCGAGGTCTGAACAGACACCTGTCTCCGAGTCGGCGGAGCAGGCCCTCCCGCGTGGGAGTGGACATGACCCACTGTCTTCCACGTGCAAGGCCATGCGACTGTCGGCCAATCGGCAGTCGGCATTAGACTCCCCCGGATTTCCTCCCTGCACATGCAGCTGCTTTCTTCCGCCCTCGTCCTGCTGCTCCTCGCGCCTGGCGCGGCCCTGGCTCAGGGGGGCTCCCGTATTGCCTTCCTGGGCAAGCAGCTCCAGAAGAGCAAGGATCCGCGCTCGCGCTCGCAGGCGGCGCTGGTGCTCGGCGCCACGGAGGACCCCGAGGCGGTGCCCGTGCTGTGCACGGGACTGAAGGACGAGAGCGAGCTCGTCCGCGCGGCCGCCGCGAAGGGGCTGGCGAAGCTGCTGGAGCTCGACGCGCTTGACTGCCTCCAGGCCCACAAGGGCGAAGCGGACGCGACGGTCCAGGCCGCGGTGAGAGAGGCCGTGAACGAGCTGAAGCAGTACCAGTCCCGGCCGCCGCGCTTCTACGTGCAGCTCGAGGCGGTGAAGGACCGCACGGGCAAGCTGCCCGCCGAGCTGGTGAAGGCGACCGAGGCCCGGCTTCGCTCGCGGCTGGTGCGCAGCGGGGCCCAGCTCGCACCGGCGAAGGAGACGAAAGCGGCCGCGAAGGGCACACTGAAGAAGCTGCGAGTGCGAGGCTACCGCATCACGCCGGAGCTACATGAGACGGACGGAGGCGGGCTGCGCGTAGCGCTCGTCTGCCTCACCTATCCGGACTTGTCGCTGATGGGGCAGGTGGAAGTGAATGCCGCGGGCGCTCAGCCGGGTGAGCTCATCAAGGCGCTGGTGCCTCGCGCGGTGGAGGAAGCGGCGGAGACCTTCGAGTGGAGCAGCGAGACATGACGACGACCACCGCGCCCCTGACGCCTGCCAAGCGGCGCTGGCGCAACTTCCTCCTCGACACGAGCTTCCAGCTCAAGCTGACGGCCTACATCGTCGCGGTGACGCTGGTGCTGTCGGCGCTGCTGGGCGTGTTCCTCGTCCGCGGCGCACAGGCGCTGATGCGCGAGACGGCGGCGGCGGTGGAGGCCCGTTCCCGCGCGGCGGAGGTCAGCCGGGAGCTGTCCGGCGCCACGCTCTCCAACGAGCTGCTGGTTCGGATGGATGACCCCGCCTTCGAAGCGACCTTCCGCGAGAAGGCCCAGGCCATCGACGCGGCCTACGAGGCCGAGCGTGCAGCCATCGTCGCCCAGCGCTCCGAGCTGGAGCGGCAGCAGAAGCTCACCTGGTGGGTGCTGGGCGGCTTCCTGGCGGCCTTCATCGCCGTGGTGGCGCTGGGGACCATCGTGGTGACGCACAAGGTGGCGGGCCCGCTCCTCCGCATCCGTCGCATGGTGCAGGAGGTCCACGACGGCCGGCTGCGCCCGCCGCAGCACGGGCTCCGGGATGGCGACGAGCTCCAGGACCTCTTCGACGCTACGCGGAAGATGGTGCAGCGCCTCCGCGAGCAGAACGAGGAGGACGCGAGGACCTTGTCCAATGTCCTCCTGGCCGCTGAGCACTCGGGGGCTTCGGCCGAGCTCATCCATGAGCTGCGCGCGCTGGAGGCGCGTTACCGGGCTCGGCTCGACGACTGAGCCTGTAGGCGCTACCCCCAGGACCGTTCAGGCCCCGACTCAACGGTGAGCCCTGTCTCCTTCAGCATCGCGTGGATGCGCAGGCGCGCCTGGGCCCACGGAAGCGCCTCGACGCGATAGCCCTCCAGCGCGTTCATCAGGTGGCCGCGGTAGCTGGGGTGTCCCGGGTCCGAGATGATGACCACGCCCCGGTCCGTCGTTGCCCGGATGAGCCGGCCCACGCCCTGGCGCAGTTGCAGCAGGGCGCGGGGAAGCCGGTAGTGGAGGAAGCCCATGTATTCGCCGCCGCTGCGAGAGAGGGGCTCCTCGCGCGCCGCTACCAGGGGACGCAGGGCAGGCTCCAGCGGCAGCTTGTCGATGAACACGCAGCCCACGCCGCGGCCCGGGATGTCCACGCCCTGCCAGAAGCTCTTGGTGCCCAGCAACACCGTGCCCGTGTCGCGCTCCTGCCGTGCCGCCAGCGAGCGGCTGTGCCCGCGGGACTGGCGCAGCACCTCGATGCCCAGCGGGTCCAGCCGTGCGCGGACGCTCGCGCCCACTCGCTCCATGCGCCGCGTGGAGGCGAACAGCCCCAGCACCCGGCCTCCCATGGTTTGCGCCAGGCCCGAAATCCGGAGCGATGCCCACTCGATGAAGGGCTCCTCGTGGGCGCGCGGCGCATCGGTGACGAGCACCACCAGCGCCTGTTCCCGGAGCTTGAACGGCGTGGCCGCCCGGACGAGCCGCGGCGCGGGACGTCCTCCGCGCCCGTCCAGCCCGAGGCGGCGGAGGACGAAAGGGGCGCCGTCGCCCGTGCCCAGCGTCGCGGATGCGAGCACCAGCGTGCGCTTGCTCTCCGCGAAGTCTTTCGAGACGTAGGCCGACACGTCCACGGGCTGGGCGCTCAGGTTCCAGCGCTGCCGCTTCGGCTCCGCGGTGGCGGAATAGCATCGTCCCGGAGCCGCCTCGCCGGACAGCTCGCCCGCGAGCATGGCCAGCTCGCCAAGCTCCGTGGTGGCTCCGGACAGCTCTCGCTCCAGCGCGGGCTGTCGCGCGGCCAGCTCGGGGAGCGCTGCTGGTACGCGCACGGACAGAAGGACATGCAGTGCCTGGAGCGCGCCACGCACGGACTCCAGCCCTTCGCGCACGGGCTCCCAGGCCGGCAGGGCGCGGATGGCGGCCGTGATTCGCAGCTCCGGGGAGTACGCCCCCTCGTCCGCGTCCTCACCCACGGTGGTGGCCGCGGGCTCGCACAGCTCCGTCACCCAGGCGCCGAGGTCGCGCGCTTCATCGAGCAACCGGCGGAGGCCATCCTCCACCTCGCCCATCAGCAAGCGCGTCTCCGTCTTCCGTGAGGCGCTCAGGGCCTTGCGCAGCTCGGCGAAGAGCCCGCGCCGTCCGTCCCGGCCGTGCAGCCGCTCCGTGAGGCGGAGGAAGGCGAGGTCCGACAGCTCCAGCGCCAGGGCGGTGGTCGCGACGTCCTCGACCTCATGCGCCTCATCGAGGACCAGGTGGTCCAGCTTCGGGTAGCGCGCGGGCCACGCGAAGGCGAGGGACTGGTTGATGACCAGGACGTCCGCCTCGCGCGCCTGGGCCACGGCCGAGTGATAGAAGCAGCGGTGGTAGTGGGGACACTTCTCCCCCAGCGTCGTCGACGCCTCGGAGCGCACGGCGGGCACCAGCGCCATCAGCACCGGGAAGCGCTCGCGGAACCAGTGGCTCAGCCGGTCCAGGTCGCCCTCGCCGCTGCGGCGCAGGTACGCCCGCAGGTATGCCCGGGGCGCTCGCGCGGAGTGCCCCATGCCGGGCTCCACGCGCGTGGCCTCCAGCGTGCGGCGCCGGCACAGGTAGTTCGTCTGACCCTTCAGCAGGGCGTAGCCGAAGGCGCCCTTCGTGGCCCGGTGCAGCCGGGGAAGGTCCTTCTCCAGGAGCTGGTCCTGGAGCGTCTTCGTGTGCGGCGCGACGCCCACCTTGCGCCCATTGCGCGCCGCGAAGAGGGCCGAGGGGGCCAGGTACGCCAGCGACTTGCCCGTACCCGTGCCGGCCTCCACCGCGAGCTGCCCGCCGTCCGACAGCGCGCGAGCCACGGCGTGCGCCACGTCGAGCTGCGCGGGGCGGCTCACGAAGCCCTCGCCGGAGTGCTCCAGCGCTCCACCCGCGCCCAGCAGCGCGTCGACCTCGTCCGGGCGCACCGGCAACACAGCGGCCTCGGCCTCGGGCTCCGGCGGTGCGCTCGCGCCTCCCGCGCGTCGCCGCTCCGGTCGTCCGCGGAGGAACCCCTGCGCCTCCAGGGAGAGGGGCGCTGCCTCCGCGCGGCACGCGGCGGCCAGGCGCGACAGCAGGTCCACCAGCGGCCATTCCTCGTAGTCGAACGCGCCGCTCGCGCCGTTCGTCAGGCCCACGCCCTCCATGGCGAGCCGCAGCTCGGCCCCTTTGCGCGGGTCCAGCGCGGCGAGCAGGTCCACCACGTCATCGCCGCGGCCTTCGCGGATGCAGCGCTCCGTGGCGTGCATCAGCACCGAGTACACCGCTTCGCAGTCCGACACGGCGCGGTGCGGCTGGCGCAACGCCAACCCGGCCCAGCGCAGCAGTGACTCCAGCGAGTGGCTGGGCAGCTCCGGGTGCAGGTAGTGCATCAGCTCGCACGAGTCGAGCACCGGGGCGCGGATGGGGCCCAGCAGGTCCGGCAGGAAACCTTTCTCGAAGGGCGCGTTGTGCGCCACCACCGTCCAGCCGGTGAGCAGCGCCCGCAGCTCCGCCATGTCGGTGCCGAAGCGCGGGTGGGGCGCGAGGACGGCGTCCGTCAGGCCCGTCAGCCGCCGGATGGTGAGGGGGAGGGGCCGTGACGCCGAGTACAGGCGCGCGAAGCGGTCCACCTCGCGCCCGTTCTCGAAGAAGATGCAGCCCAGCTCGATGACCTCGTCCACACGCGGGTCCAGCCCCGTCGTCTCGAGGTCGAGGAAGACATGCCGGGTGAAGAGCTCCGCCGCGCCGCCCATTCAGGGCGCCGAGACTACTCCTCTCGGTGGCGCTGCCCAGAAATCGGCCAGCGTCCGTCAGTCGACCATGAAAACGCCGGAAATCATCTTGTTCATGGCGCAGCCGTACACCAGCTTGCCGGACTCCTTCGGCGTGAAGGCAATCTCCACCGGCTGGTTCAGCGGCAGCGGCGTGTTGATGTCGTAGCCGTCCATGACGACCTCGGTGGCGCAGGTGTGGTCCGTCGTGCGGGTCACCACCAGCTTCACCGGCTCGCCCTTCTTGAGATTCACCGGGCTGGGCTCGTAGCCCTTCTCCGTGACGGACAGCTCGACGATGCGCACGCCGTTCTCCCGCTTCTCGGGGACGGTGGGCGGCTTCGCCGCGTCGGCGTCCTTGGTGCATCCCGGCTGGGTGAGGCCCACGAGGGCGGCGGTCGCGGTCAGGGCGAGCCAGGGCTTGATGATGCGGGAGATGAAGGGGCGCATGGGGGTCTCAGGGGGAGAGGAGGGGCCGCGGGGCCCGCCGGGGGGGGGGGGCGGGCGCGGGCGGGGGGGGGGGGCGCGGGGGTGAGCGACGCGGCCCTGGACGAGTTCGGGACGAGGCTGCAGCTCTCGGCGCAGCAGCGGGCGGAGGCGGAGCGGGCGGTGGAGCTGGCGGCGCTGATGGGGGAGGTGCTGGGGAGCCTGGACCAGGTGGTGTGGAACACGTGGCGGATGCTCTCGCCGAAGGCGACGATCCGCCGGCCCGCGCCGCTGCCGCGGACGATGGGGCGGTACGCGGCGGGGGACCCGGAGATCGGCAAGGCGCAGGTGAAACAGGAGCTCGAGCAGCTGCGGAAGCTGACGGCGGCGCTGATCTCTG
>JAFAAN010000079.1 GCA_023426545.1 Pseudomonadota bacterium | reverse complement strand
CCCGGGGGGGGGCGGGGGCCGCGGGGGGGGGGGGGGCCCCCCGCCGGTCGGACGCTATTCTGGAGGCCCGCGCCGAGGCGGCGGCGCGTTCCTCAAGCTTTCGTACTCCTCATCGGTGAAGACGCGGCTGCGGGTGATGAAGCGCACACCCAGCGGGGCCTCCAGGCTGAAGCCCGCGCCCCTCCCCTTCACCACGTCCAGAGTGAGGTGGGTGTGCTGCCAGTACTCGAACTGCGCGCCGCCGATGTAGACGGGGCAGCCCTCCACTTCCCCCAGGAACACGTCTCGCTGCCCCACGCGGAAGTCCCCCACGGGGTAGCACATGGGCGCGCTGCCGTCGCAGCAGCCGCCCGACTGGTGGAACATGAGTGGCCCATGCGTGGCGCGGAGCTGGCGGATGACGGCGGCGGCTTCGGGCGTCACGTCCACCCGGGCCACCGCCGTGGCACCGCCCTGTCCGCCCGTGCCGGAGCCAGCACCGGTGCCGCTCATCAGAAGAAGCCCATCGCCTTGGGGCTGTAGCTGACCAGCAGGTTCTTCGTCTGCTGGTAGTGGTCCAGCATCTTCCGGTGGTTCTCACGCCCGATGCCGGACTGCTTGTAGCCGCCGAAGGCCGCGTGCGCCGGGTAGATGTGGTAGCAATTGGTCCACACGCGGCCCGCCTCGATGGCGCGCCCGGCGCGGTAGGCGGTGTTGCCGTCACGCGTCCACACGCCGGCCCCCAGGCCATACAGCGTGTCGTTGGCCTGGCGCATGGCGTCGTCGAAGTCCTTGAACGTCGTCACGCTGACCACCGGACCGAAAATCTCCTCCTGGAACACGCGCATCCGGTTGTGGCCCTGGAACACCGTGGGCGCCACGTAGTAGCCGCCCTTGAGGTCGCCGGACAGCTCCACCCGCTCACCGCCGATGAGGACCCTGGCGCCCTCCTTCTTGCCGATGTCGATGTAGCTGAGGATCTTCTCGAGCTGGTCGTTGGACGCCTGGGCGCCGACCTTGGTGTCGGTGTCCAGCGGGTTGCCCGGCTTCACCTTGCGGACGCGGTCCAGCGCCTTCTCGATGAACTGGCCGTAGATGCGCTCGCTGATGAGGGAGCGCGAGGGGCAGGTGCAGACCTCGCCCTGGTTGAGGGCGAACATGGCGAAGCCTTCCAGCGACTTGTCCAGGAAGTCGTCGTCCCGCGCCATCACGTCTTCGAAGAAGATGTTGGGGCTCTTGCCGCCCAGCTCCAGCGTAACGGGGATGAGGTTCTCGCTGGCGTACTGCATGATGAGCCGGCCCGTGCTCGTCTCGCCCGTGAAGGCCACCTTGGCGATGCGGGGGCTGCTGGCCAGCGGCTTGCCCGCCTCGACGCCAAAGCCATTCACGACGTTGAGCACGCCATCGGGCAGCAGGTCGTGGATGAGCTCGGTCCACAGCAGGATGCTCCCGGGCGTCTGCTCCGCCGGCTTGAGCACCACGCAGTTGCCAGCGGCCAATGCCGGGGCCAGCTTCCACGCCGCCATCAGCAGCGGGAAGTTCCAGGGGATGATCTGCCCCACCACGCCGAGCGGCTCATGGAAGTGGTAGGCGACCGTGTCAGGGTCCAGCTCGCTGACGCCGCCTTCCTGCGCACGGATACACCCGGCGAAGTAGCGGAAGTGGTCGATGGCCAGCGGGATGTCCGCCGCGAGCGTCTCGCGCACGGGCTTGCCGTTGTCCCAGGTCTCCGCGACGGCGAGCATCTCCAGGTTCTGCTCCATGCGGTCGGCAATCTTGTTGAGGATGTTCGCCCGGGCCCCGGGCGAGGTGCGGCCCCACGCGAGGCGCGCCGCATGGGCCGCATCCAGCGCCTTCTCGATGTCGTCGGCGGTGGAGCGCGCCACCTCGGAGAAGGGCTTTCCCGTAACGGGGCTGATGTTCTCGAAGTACTGACCGCGCGTGGGCTCGACCCAGCGCCCGCCGATGAAGTTCTGATAGCGGGACTTGAACTGGACCTTGGAACCAGGCTGGTTGGGGGCGGCGTAGATCACTTCGCTCTCCTTCGGTTGACGGCTGCGTTGGGGCGGGCCACCGCCACAGCAGCGCGCGTGCCATGGCGCGCCTCCGTCAGCGTCGCGGCGCGTCGTGTCGCGCTCTGCGACACCTGTCCGGACATGCGTGGCGCAGGTCGCGACACCTTCGTCGCGAGCGGAGCACTGTCACGAAGTGAACGCTCAGCCGCGCGAGGGCAGCACGAGCCCGTAGCGCTCCGCCATGCGGTAGAGCGTGCTGCGGGCAATGCCCAACCGGCGAGCGGCCTGTGCCACGTTGCCACCGCTGAGCGCCAGCGCTTCCTGGATGGCGTGCGCCTCCAGCTCACGGAGCGGGCGCGCTGCCGCCGCGCCTGCGTGCCGCGCCGGGGTAGGAGCCGCTGAGGGCAATGTGGACGGTGACGGCGTGAAGGCGCCGAGCGACTCCAGCGAAGGCGCCGGGACGGGCGGGCTCCCCAGGCTCGGCGGCAGCGCGTCCACATCCAGCACGAGCGCGCCGCCAGCGCGAACCAGGGCCAGACGCAGCACCGTCTTCAGCTCGCGTACGTTGCCGGGCCAGCGGTGCGTGGCCAACCGCGCGAGCGCCGCGGCGGTGAGCATGGGCGACGGCTGCCCCTCCTCTTCGGTCAGCCGGGACAGCAGCGCCTGGGCCAGCTCCGGCAGGTCCGTGCGCTCCCGCAGCGGAGGCAGCCGCAGCACGGCGCCCTGGAGCCGGAAGTAGAGGTCGGAGCGGAAGGTGCCGTTGCGCACGGCCGCGTCGAGGTCCCGGCAGGTGGCGCCCACCAGCCGGAAGCGGGAGCGCCGCACGCGGGACTCGCCCACACGGGAATAACAACCATCCTCCAGAACGCGCAGCAGCAGCACCTGGAGCGCGGGGGACATCTCCGCCAGCTCATCGAGGAAGAGCGTCCCGCCATCCGCCGCCGCGAGCTTGCCTTCCGCGCCGCCCACACGCGCGCCAGTAAAGGCTCCAGGCGCGTGGCCGAACAGCTCGCTCTCCAGCAGGGCGGGGGACAGCGCGCCGCAGTTCACCGCGACGAAGGGGCCCGTGGCGACAGCGCTCGCGGCGTGGATGGCTCGCGCGAGGAGTTCCTTGCCCGTGCCCGTCTCCGACAGCAGCAGTACCGGCAGGCTGGTGGGAGCGAAGCGCTCCGCCTCCTGGAGCGTGGCCCGGTGCTGGACGTCGTGCCCCTTCAGCGCAGCCCACGGCCCGGACGAGGCCGGGGGGGCCATGCGCCAGTCCCCATGAGCAGGGACACGCGGTGGCGCGCGAAGGTCTCCCGGTATTTGCGAAACGCCAGCATGGGCCAGGGTGCCCGCCCCCGCGGATGGCGATGCATCCCGCGTCCCACGCGCGGCACGGGCCAGGGGCCCCACATGAGAGGAAGGCAATACATCGGGGGCGCCGCGCACGTCCCGAGCGCGGGGCACCGTCCCCCCACCAGGGGATGGCAATTCATCCGGGGCGCCGCGCACGTCCCAGGCACGGGGCACCATCCCTCCACCAGGGCATGGCAATACATCCGGGGCGCCCCACGAGCCCCGCGCAGGGGACTCTGTTCCCCTATCAAAGGATGGCGATACACCGCGGGCCCCGGGCGAAGCCCACCCCGGGAGCTCCGCGCCGGTGGTGGAGGATGGCGCCCCGAGCACGCCCCGGCCGCCAAGCGGCTCCAACCGGACCAGGACCGCGAGCGCCGCGCTCCCCGTCCCCACCGCCTCCGCATGGAGGCGCCATGCCGGGCCTGCCGTGGGCATCCGCGCCTCCAGCGCCTCGCCCCGCAGCGCTGCATCCGCCAGGGCCCGCCAGGTCATGCCGAGCGCGGCCTCCACGGACGCCGAGCTCCGTCCGCCCAGCAGCGCCCGCGCCGCGGCGTTGGCGCGGCTCACGTGCCCGGGCGCCTCGACGACGAGCACGGGCTCGTCCTCACGCGCAAGCCGGGACTCCAGTCCTCCCCGCGCCGCCGCGGCCACCCGGGCCCACGCCACCTCTCGCAGCCGGGACTCGGCGGCCTGGGCCACGCTGGACACCGCCACCAGCACCAGCGGATCCGCCGCCCCCGCCGGCCCCGTGACGTCCAGCACGGCCACCAGCTCCCCGAAGGGGTCATGGACGGGGGCCGCGTAGCAAACAAGCCCGTGGTGGCGCTGCGCATAGTGCGCCGGGCCCACCACCGCGACGGCGGAGGACTCGGCCAGCGCGGTGCCAATGGCATTCGTCCCACGAGAGGCCTCATCCCAGCAGGCGCCTTCCACCAGCCGCACGTAGTCGGCCTGAGCCGTGAAGTCCCCGCCCGAGCTGCGCGTCGCCAGGATGACGCCCTCCCGGTCCGCGAGCACCGCCACCCGGCCCGACGGCAGGGGCGCGGCGGCGAGCATCTCCAGCATCCCCCCCAGCTCATGCCACACCGGCTCCAGCCGGGCACGGCGCTCCACGAGCGCCAGGCTCCCCACACTGGGCCCCTCGGCGGGCTGCCCGGTGCTCGGGGCGCCCAAAGTGCGCGAGCGTTGCCAGCGCGGAAGGATGGACCGCAGCTCGGGGCGCAAACCCGCCTCTCCGTCGAGCGCCCCGACGAGGAACTGCTCCCACAGGAGCGGTGATGCGCTGAGCGTAAGCGTCCCCAAGGGCCCTGAATCTTGGTGGAACCCTCGCGGGAACGACAACCGGCGCGGGCCGCAGTGTTTCCAGCTCAAACCTGACGCGGCGCGTCTTGCCGCCCCTGGGTGCGCCCGCACCCCACCTTGGGTGTCCTGTCCTGGGACCTCGCCTGACGCGTCATTGACGTGTCAGGCGGGGGGCGTCCCACGTCATTGACACGTCAACCGCGGCGTTTCGACCCAACCCACTCCATGGGTCCCTCTCACAGACGTCACGGGTTCCCCCGATTGAGGATGTGGCGCGTTGCGTGCAAAACATCGCGCGTTTCATGGTAGGCGGACCCGCGTGCGTCACGATTGGCGCCACGTTGAGGGGGAGGAACCCTTGTCTTCAAACTCGTATCATCCCTGGCTCGGGGGACTGGCCGTCCTCTGGGCGATGACAGCTCAGGCCCAGACGCAGCGCATCCCCGGCATCGAGCTGGAGCGGCTGCAACTCAATCCCAGCGCGCGCGACAGCCTCGTGCTGTCCACCGGCGACCTGATGTCTCGTGGCGAGTATCGCCTTGGCCTCACCGGACATTATGAGAGAGAGCCCCTGGTGCTCGTCTCCGGTGGGGAGCAGCAGGGCATCATCGTCTCCAACCGCGTGACGGTGCACCTCAGCGGCGCCTACGCCCTCACCGACTGGCTCGAGTTGGGCGCGCAGGTGCCCATCGTCTCCCAGTGGGGCCCGGACACCGGGGCGCTGGGCGTCACCACGCCTTCGACGAGCGCGCTGGGCACGCCGTGGCTCCAGGCTCGCGCGGGCGTCCTCTCCGAGCGGCGCGGCGGCTGGATGGACCTGGGCGTGCACCTCGGCGCGGCCCTGCCCCTGGGCAGCATGGAGACGCTCACCCGGGACCAGGGCTTCGTCTTCAGCCCGCGCGTGGGCCTGGGCAAGCAGCTGGGTGACACGTGGCGCGTGGGCGCCGACGTGGGCGCGCTGGTGCGGACCAAGTCGTATGCGCTGTCCCCCAACACGCAGCCCTTCCGTGACGAGCTGGGCACGGAGCTGAACGGCGGCGTCAACCTGTCCGCCCAGCTCTTCGGCCTCCGTGAAGAGCTGGTGGTGCGTGGCACCCTGCCCGTCGCGGACGCGCCGGAGTCCATGGAGGTGCTGCTGGGCGTGCGCGTCCCCATGACGGCCGACACGGAGTTCTACGCCATGGGCGGCCCCGGCTTCGGCCGCACGCCGGGCACGCCGGCGTTCCGCGTGCTCGCGGGCCTCACCTTCGGCGTCCCCTCCGCCCCGCCCAACGCATGTGTGGAGGGCCAGCCGCATGATCCTGCCCGCTGTCCGGAGTACGACCTGGACGGCGACGGCATCAAGAACGCGGCGGACCGCTGCCCCACCGAGCCGGGCCTGTCCGAGCTCTACGGCTGCCCGGACGGCGACGACGACGGCGACGGCATCCCCAACCTGGCGGACCGCTGCCCGAACGAGCCCGAGAACATCAACGGCTTCGAGGACCATGACGGCTGCCCGGATGACCCGGACCGTGATGGTGACGGCATCTCCGACTCCCAGGACCAGTGCCCGGACCAGCCGGAGGACAAGGACGGCTTCCAGGACGAGGACGGCTGCCCCGACCCGGACAACGACAACGACGGCGTGCCCGACACCGCCGACCGCTGCCCGAACGAGGCCGGCCCCAAGGAGAACCGCGGCTGCCCGGACAAGGACCGCGACGGTGACGGCATCGTCGACCGGCTGGACAACTGCCCCGACGAGCCGGGCCCGGCGAAGAACCACGGCTGCAAGGAGAAGCAGCTCGCGCAGATTGGCGAGAACCGCATCCAGCTCCTGGAGGCCGTCTACTTCGAGAACAACAAGGACGTCATCGTCGCGCGCAGCAACAAGCTGCTCGACACGGTGGCCAACATCCTCAACAGCCACCCGGAGGTCGAGAAGGTGCGGGTCGAGGGCCACACGGACAACCGTGGCAACGCCGACTACAACCTGGACCTGTCCCAGCGCCGCGCCGAGGCCGTCGTCCGGTACCTGGTGGGCAAGGGCGTGGCCCGTGAGCGGCTGGAGCCCAAGGGCTTCGGTCCAGGCCAGCCGATCGCCGACAACAACACCACCCAGGGCCGCGCGAAGAACCGCCGCGTGGAGTTCAAGATCGTCGGCGACGCCGAGGGCGTGCAGACGCAGCAGGGCGAGCCCTCGCCCGACACCCACTGAGAACCGAGGCAGACATCCCCATGAAAACGCGTGTCCTCTTCAAGACGGCGGCGCTCTGTCTCGCGCTGCTCTCCTCCCTGACGGGCTGTGACTCGGGCGGCTCACGCCCGTCTCCCGCCCCCTCCGAGCCCGTGCTCGCGCGCCAGTCGTCCGCCATCATGGGCGACGGCCGGCTCGAGCCCGGCGAGCAGTGCGATGACGGGAACACCGTCAGCGGCGACGGCTGCTCGGCGAACGGCACCATCGAGGCCGGCTACCTCTGCCACGTGCCGGGGCGGCCCTGCTCGCTGGCGAGCCTGTGCGGCAACGACGTCGTCGACTCGGGCGAGGCCTGCGACAGCCGCGACCCCGGGGCCGACTGCACCGCGACCTGCGCCCTGGCGCGGTGTGGCGACGGCGTCTTCGACAACCGCGCGCACCCGTCCTACGCGCAGGAGATCTGCGACGACGGCAACCGCTTCGACGGCGACGGCTGCAACCACCTGTGCGAGGTGGAGCCCGGCTTCGCCTGCGCGGGCAGCCCCAGCCGCTGCGTGCGGGCGGGCGTGACGGTCTTCAACACTGGCGTGGACCAGAACAACCGCCGGCTGGAAAGTGGCGCGGATCCACACTGGTTCTACAGCGGCACCCAGACCGGCGCCGCCACTGACCTGCGCTCCGCCATCGACTGGCCACAGGAGCTCCAGACGGCCCGCTTCATGGCGGCGCCCCTGGGCGCGGACGTCTGTGTGTACCAGGACTTCATGGTGCCTTCGACGACCAACATCGCGCAGTTCCGGCTGCGGCTGGCCACCTTCAACGACAACGAATTCTCCAGCGCGCGGGTGAACGGGCAGCCCGTCACCCCGACCGTCGTCAGCGAGCCGCCGGGCATGCCCTGGGAGAAGAACATCTTCCGCGAGTTCGGCACCAACGCGCCCTGGCGCGCGGGCCTCAACCGCATCGAGCTGTGCAACGAGAACTCGGACTCCGAGCCCAACGCCTTCCGCTACCTGTTCGTGGACGCCTATGACGACCGCTGCGGCGACGGGCTGGTGTCCCTGCGTGAGGAGTGCGACGACGGCAACGCCGTTGACGGCGATGGTTGCTCCTCCACGTGCGGCATCGAGGCGGGTTATGGCTGCACCGGCCAGCCCAGCACCTGCGCCCAGACGTGTGGCAACGGCACGCTGAACCCGGGCGAGCAGTGCGACGACGGCAACACCACCTCCGGCGACGGCTGCAACGCGAGCTGCCGCGTGGAGTCCGGCTACGCCTGCCCCACCCCGGGCCAGGCCTGCGAGCCCACCTGCGGCGACGGCATCATCGACCCGGGCGAGCAGTGTGACGACGGCAACACATACGACTCGGACGGCTGCTCCTCGGCGTGCCGCATCGAGCGCGGCTACGAGTGCCACGACGCCCCGTCCAAGTGCGCCCCCCTGTGCGGCAACGGCCACCTGGACCCGGGTGAGCTGTGCGACGACGGCAACACCATCCTGGGCGACGGCTGCACCAACGCCTGCACCCTGGAGCTGGGCTACGCCTGCCCCACCCCGGGCCAGGCCTGCGTGGCCACCTGCGGCAACGGCAACGTGGACCCGGGCGAGCAGTGCGACGACGGCAACCTGAATTCGATGGACGGCTGCAGCACCGAGTGCCGCGTGGAGGAGGGATACGCGTGCAGCGCGCCCGAGAGCGGGCCGTCCGAGTGTGTCCCCAGCTGCGGCGACGGTGTGCTGGACCCGAACGAGGCGTGCGACGACGGCAATACCACCAACGGCGACGGCTGCTCGACCGGCTGCCGCGAGGAGAATGGCTATTCGTGCAGCGGCGAGCCCAGCACCTGCGTCACCACCTGCGGTGACGGCGTCCGCGCGGGCAACGAGGCGTGCGACGACGGCAACACCGCCAACGGCGACGGCTGCTCCGCCACCTGCACGGTGGAGCCGGGCTGGAGCTGCCCTGGCGCGGGCACGCAGTGCTTCAACACCTGCGGCAACGGCGCGGTGGACAGCGGCGAGGAGTGCGACGACGGCAACGCCACCAACGGCGACGGATGCTCGACCACCTGCCGCGTGGAGGATGGCTACGCGTGCAGCGGCGCGCCCAGCACCTGCACCACCACCTGCGGTGACGGCTTCCGCGCCGGCAACGAGGTGTGCGACGACGGCAACCTGGAAAACGGCGACGGCTGCTCCTCCCGCTGCCTCCTGGAGGATGGCCAGCCCTGCATGGCGTCTGGCGTCTGCGAGAGCGGAACCTGCAGCCCCAGCACCAACACCTGCACCAGCCCCGACGCCTGCGGCAACGGCGCCCTCGACGAGGGCGAGCAGTGCGACGACGGCAACACCGCCAACGGGGACGGCTGCTCGGCCACCTGCGCCATCGAGGCGGGCCATGGCTGCACCGGCATCCCCTCGGTGTGCACCGTGACGTGTGGTGACGGCATCAAGGCGGACAGCGAGGCCTGCGACGACGGCAACACCTCCGACGGTGACGGCTGCTCGGCCACCTGCGCCATCGAGGCGGGCTTCGCGTGCCAGACGGCGGACGTCCAGGTGTTCATCAGCCAGCGGGGCCGCGCGGACTGCACGCAGGTGACGGACCTCGCCGCTCCTGCACTGCCCAGCAGCGCCGGCCAGGCGGCGCTGGAGGCCCCGGGCCGCTACCGCATCCAGTACGTGTCGGGCGCGGTGCGATACTCGGGCGGCGCCAGCTGGTTCCCCGGCATCATCGGGGTCAACGCCAACCCCGGCACGCAGGCGCAGGCCTTCTCCCTGGGCCACACGCCGGCCTCCGGACCGGGCTCGGCCACGCGGGCCGAGGCCATGGCGCTCGGCTTCCCGCAGTCGCGTGACTTCACGGCGGCCACGGGCGACGTGCGCGTCGCGCTGGTGGACACCGACTGCGCGCTCAACAACAACTCCAACAACGTGGTGACGTACCGCGTGGACGCGCTGTCCATCTGCCAGCAGGCCCCCGTCATCATCACGCCCACGCCGGGCGGCACGGCGGGCTCGGAGATGGAGGGCACGGCCACGCCAGGCGCCACGGTCGAGGTGTTCATCGACGGCGGCAACACGCCGGTGTGCACCGTCGTCGCCGACAGCGCGGGGAACTGGAGCTGCACGCTGCCCGGGGGCCTGGCGGGAGGGACGCACACGGCGGTCGTCACGTCCACCTTCCCGGGCGCGCCGCAGACGTCCACGCAGGTGGACTTCGTCGTCGACCCCACGGCGCCGCCCGCGCCGGTCATCACGGGTCCCGCCAACGGAGACGTGCTCGCCACCCAGACGCCGGTGCTCAGCGGCACCTCGGAGCCGGGGGCCGAGGTGACGGTCTACGAGGGTGGCACCGTGCTCTGCACCACCACGGCCGACGCGGGGGGCGACTGGAGCTGCTCGCCCACCACGTCCCTTCCCGAGGGCTCGCACACGGTGACGGCTGTCGCCACGCCTCCGGGCGGCATCTCCAGCCCCACCTCGGCGCCCGTCACGTTCACCATCGCCCTCTCCGGGCCGACTGCGCCGGTCATCACCGGCCCCGCCAACGGCGCCATCCTGAACGACCCGACGCCGCCCCTGAGCGGCACGTCGGCGCCGGGCACGGTGGTGACGGTGTCCTCGGGTGACACGGTGCTGTGCACCACCACCACGAACGACGTGGGCGTGTGGACCTGCACGCCGTCCGAGCCGCTCGAGGACGGGCCGCACACGCTGACGGCCACCGCCACCGACAGCACCACGGGCCGCACCAGCGAACCCTCGGCGCCCAGCGAGCTCCTCATCGACACGCAGGAGCCGGAGACCTTCTTCCGGCGCTCGCCGCCCGCCCGTAGCGAGAGCCGGACGGCGGCGTTCGAATACGGCGCCTCCGAGGAGGACGTCACCTACGAGTGCAGCCTCGACGGTGGCCCCTTCGGGCCGTGCCAGGAGCGCTACGACGTGGGCGAGGGCCAGCACACCCTGCGCGTTCGCGCCACGGACCGTGCGGGCAACGTGGACAGCACCCCCGCCCAGTACTCGTGGCGGGTGGAGCTGACGCGCGCCTTCGCGGGCGGCGGCTGCAGCGCGGCGCCTGGCGCGTCGTGGCTGGCGCTGCTGGGTCTGCTCGGCCTGCGCCGGCGCAAGCAGCACTAAGGGCGGACCGCTCCGCGACCTTCCGCCGGGAGGCCCACACCACTTCCCTCTGGGGCCTCTCCGCCGGCCTCGTGGGCCTCCCGGCGGATTCTCCCCCCGCCACGCGCCAGCCCGTATGCTGGGGCCGTGCACGTGGCGGGGCGATTGAGCGAGACATATGAGGAGGAGCTCCTCCTCGCGATGGACGAAGGGCTGCTCTCCGGTGAGGAGGCCGCGGCCCTGCGCGAGGAAGCCGTCCGCCTGCGGCGTGGCCCCCTGGAGCTGCTGCGGGAGCGAGGCCGGCTCTCCGACGAGTCCCTGGCGGCGCTGCGGGAGGAGCTGGCCGCCGAGAGCACCCACTCGGGCGCCGGGCGCCCCCACGAGGCCGCGACCCTGACACCCGCCACCCCGGGCGTCCCTCCGCCGGCGGCTCGCGAGCCGGACGAGGCCGCCTTCCCCATCCCCGACTGGGACCGCTACCAGTCCGTGCGCTTCCTGGGCCAGGGTGGCATGGGCCGCGTGTTCCTGGCGTATGACCCGATGCTCCGGCGCAACGTGGCGCTGAAGTTCGTCCGGGGAGACGACCCGGAGCTGGCCCGCCGCTTCCTGTCCGAGGCCCGGGCCCAGGCCCGCGTCCGGCATGAGCGCGTGTGCGAGGTGTACGAGGTCGGCGAGGTGCGCGGCCGCGGCTACATCGCCATGCGCTACGTGGACGGGCAGCCCCTGGGGCAGTTGGCGCCCTCGCTCACCCTGGAGCAGAAGGTGCTGCTGTTGCGCCAGGCCGCCGAGGGCGTCCACGCCGCCCACGTCGCGGGGCTCATCCACCGCGACATCAAGCCCGGCAACATCCTGGTGGAGCGCACCCCGGATGGGGGGCTGGCCCCCTTCGTCATGGACTTCGGACTGGCGCGTGACTGGCGCGAGGAGGGCGCCGCGCCCAACGCCGTCCAGGGCACCCCGCGTTACATGGCGCCGGAGCAGGCGCGCGGCGAGGTGGCCCGCCTGGACCGGCGCGCGGACGTCTACGCGCTGGGCGCCACGCTCTACGCGCTCCTCACCGGCCGGCCGCCCTTCACCGGCGCCACGGAGGTGGAGGTCATCACCCGGCTACAGCATGAGGTACCGGTGCCCCCGCGCGCCCTGGACGCGGACATCCCGTCGGACCTGGAGGCCATCGTCCTCAAGTGCCTGGAGAAGCAGCGGCCGGACCGCTACGACTCCGCGCGGGCGCTGGCGGAGGACCTGGAGCGCTTCCTGGACGGCGAGCCCGTCCTCGCGCGCCCCGGCCTCGCCTACCGGCTGCGCCGCAAGGCCGGCAAACACCGGGTGGCGCTGACGCTGGGCTCCGCGGCGCTGACGGTGGTGCTGCTGGCGCTCGTCCAGGCGGCCATCGCCCGGGGCGAGGTGGCCGAGCGCGAGCGCCTGACCCGCCGCTTCACGGAGCGGGTGGAGCGAATCGAGGCAGCGGCGCGCTACTCCGCCCTGTCCCGGCTGCACGACACCCGCGAGGACCGGCGGGAGCTGCGCGCCAGCATGGGCGCCCTGGAGGCCGAGGTCCGGGAGGCGGGCCCGCACGCGCTGGGCCCGGGCCAGTACGCCCTGGGCCGCGCGTTGCTCGTCCTGGACGCGCGGGAGGCCGCGCGCACGAGGCTGGAGGCCGCCTGGGCCCAGGGCTACCGCGAGCCCCGGGTGGCCTGGGCGCTGGCGCAGGTGCTGGGCGACCTCTACCAGGAGCGGCTCCTGCTGGACGTGGAGCGCCGCAGCCCCGAGCAGCGCGAGGCACGGCGCAAGGAGCTGGAGCAGCGCTTCCTGGAGCCGGCCCTGGCCTACCTGCGCCAGGCCGAGGGCCCCGATGTCCCCGTGCCCCCCCTCTACGTGAAGGCGCTGTTCGCCTTCTACGAGGGCCGCCACGAGGAGGCCCTGGCCCACCTGGAGGCCATGGGCCGCGCGCAGCCCTGGTTCTACGAGGCGCCGCTGCTGCAAGGAGACGTCCTGCTGGCGCGCGCCACGCAGCGCTGGCACCAGGGCGACAAGGCCGGCTCCCAGGAGGACCTGGACGCGGGCCGGCGCGCCTACGCCTCCGCCATCGCCACCGCGGAGAGCCAGCCGATGGGCCACTACGTGCTCGCGCGGCTGGAGCTGGCCGCCATGGTGATGGCGCTCTACGGCGAGGGCGACGTCCTGCCGTACTACGAGCGCGGCGTGGAGGCCGCCTCCCGCGCGCTCACCGCCGCGCCGGACCACCACCGCTCGCTGGTCGTCATGGCGCGCCTGCACCGGCGGCTCGCGGAGCAGCGCATCAACCAGGGGCGCGAGGACGCCGAGCCGCTGCTGGAGAAGTCCATCCACGCCGCGCGCGAGGCCCTGGCCCTGGCGCCGCCCAGCGACCGCGTGGCCTTGGAGCTGGCCATCTCCTACCGCCTGTGGGCCCGCTACCGCCAGGAGCAGGGCCAGGACCCGGCCGAGCAGCTCCGGCTGGCCATCGAGGCCTTCGAACGCTTGCGTCCCGAGGAGCGGGACTACGCCTTCCACGCCAACCTCGGCCTGACCTACCAGGTGTGGGCCGACGCGGAGGCGGAGCGCGGCGTGGACCCGCTGGAGCACCAGGGCAAGGCGATTGACGCGTACCTCGCCGCCATCCGCGTGCGGGAGAACCAGGCCGACGCGTGGATCAACCTGGGCACCGCGCTGCGCCGGCGGGCCTCGAACCCGAGCGCCACCGACGCCGCGGGGGACCTGACGCGCGCCCGCGACGCGCTGGCCAAGGCGCTGGCGCTCAACCCCGGCAACGTCGTGGCCTGCTTCCGGGGAGCGGAAATCTCCGAGCAGCTCGCGCGCTGGCGCGCGAACCATGGCGAGCCCCACGAAGCGGACCTGGAGCAGGCCTTGACGCTCTTCCGCCAGGGGCTGGGCATCAACGCGCGCCTGCCCCCGCTCCACAACGGGCTGGGCGCGGCGCTGCTGTGGCAGGCGGAGCAGCGCTGGGAGGACGGCGGCGACCCCGAGCCCCTGCTCCGGCAGGCCCAGGCGGCCTTCGAGCAGGCCCGGACGCTGGCCCCCAAGCAGGTGTACGCGCACAACAACCTGGGCGAGGTATGGACGCTGCGCGCCACCTTCCAGTCCGCGCGCCGCGAAGCCCCGGGGCCCAGCGGACGCGCCGCCGTGGAGGCCTACCGGCAGGCGCTCGCGCTCCAGCCGGGGGACGCCGACCTCTGGGCCAACCTGGGCCGCGTCCAGACGCTGCTGGCCACCTGGGCCCTGGACACGGGGGGCGACCCGCGGCCGGAGCTGACCCGCGCCGAGGAGTCCCTGACGAAAGCGACGGCGCTGAACCCCCGCCAGGCCCATGCGTGGCGCAACATGGGCGAGGCCCGGGCCCTCAAGGCGCGCTGGCTGGCGCGGCGGAGCGCCGCCCGGGACGCGGACTTCGAGCTGGCGGCCCAGGCCTTCCAGCAGGCCTTGTCCCTGCAAGCGCAGCGGCACGACTACCGGCTCGCCGCCGCGCGCTTCCAGCTCACCTGGGCCGCGTGGCGGCAGCAGCGCGGCGAGGACGCGGCGCCGCAGCTCAAACAAGGGCTCGCGCTGGTGGACGCGGTGCTGGCGGACCGGCCCGCGTGGGCGTGGGCGCAGGCGCTTCGCGGCAGCGGGCTGCTCGCGCTGGCGGAGACGCACGCCGCCCCGGAGCAGCGGCTCGCGTGGCGCACCGAGGGGCAGTCGGTGTTGCGGCAGGCCCTGGCCCGCAACCCCCACCTCGAACCCGAGTGGAGGGGCCTGCTCATCACGGCTCGCGAGCCGCTGGCTGGCCCTCCTGTGCCCTGACGCGCCGGTGGCTACAGCTTCGGCGGGTCCGTCGTCACGTCCAGGTTGCCGTTCTTCGTCTCCAGCTCGCTTCCGTGGTTCGGCTTCACGGGCGAGGTGGGGACCACCACCGTGAACGGGTACGACGTGTACGCGGCCCCGTCATTGACAGGGTCATCGCGCTTCGCCGCCGCCAAGGAAGTGTTGTCCAGGGTGAACGGTGCCGTCGAGGCGAGACAAGCGGGCGGATTCACCGTCGCGCTCGAAGGCCCTACTGCCGAGTCGAGGATGAAGGTGACGGTGTCCCCGTGGTTGACCTTGTTGCTGGGGACGTAGACCAGATCCCCCGACTTCTTGATGATGACAGTGACAATGGCCATAGGCCGTGACTCCTGAGCCCCACCGGGGCAGGTGAAGAACTGTTGCCAGTTGTGGTTTGCACGCACCGTACCAGACAGGTATTGCGCGTGGCTCCCTCGAAGACGCGCGTCAGCGCCGCCGCCAGGAGGGGCGCGGACGCGTCAACCGAACCCACCAGGTTCGAGTTGACGCGTCAGGTCCCCGACCCGCCCCCGAGGCCCAGCTCCCGCACCCGCCGCTGGAGCGCGCGCTTGGAGACCTCCAGCCGCAGCACCATCCGGTCGAGGTCACCCTCGCACTCGTGGAAGCAGCGGGTGATCTCCTCGGGGCTCAGGTCGCGGGCGGTGCGCAGCAACGAGCTCTTGTCGATGAGGACGTAGACGGAGGGCCGGGGGATGCCCAGCCAGTCCGCGGTGGCCTTGAGGTCCCAGGAGCAGGCCCGAAGCGCCTCCAGCAGCTCCTGTTCGCCCACGTCTGCGGGCTTGCGCCGGGTGGCCTTCGCCCCTTCCTCCTCACCGGTACGCGGGGTCAACGGCCGCCCGGGCACGGGCTGCGCGTCCGTGTCCAGCAGCTGCTCCAGCCGCGCGTCGGCGCGCAGCCCCGGCAGGCCCCGGCTCCCGATGACGAGCTGCCGGGCGATGTTGCGCAGCTGGCGGATGTTGCCGGCCCACGCGTGGCGCACCAGCCGGACGGCCAGGGACGCGGGCAGCCACGGCTCGGCACGCGGGTCCGAGGACGTCAACCGTCCGCTCTCCCCCGTGGCCTCCAGCTCCTGGCGGGCGAAGTGGAGGAAGAGCAGGCCAATGTCCTCGCGGCGCTCGCGCAGCGGTGGCACCAGGATTTCGAAGCCGGCCAGGCGGTGCAGCAGCGGCGCCTTGAAGAGCCGCTCCTGGATGCGCGCCTCCAGGTGTGCGTCCGTGGCGGAGACGAGCCGCACGTCGACGGGCACCGGCGTGTGCCCGCCCACCGGGTAGATTTCCCCCGTCTCCAGCACCCGCAGGAGCGCCGCCTGGACTTCGGGGGGCGCCTCACCAACCTCGTCGAGGAAGAGCGTGCCGCCCTGCGCGGCCCGGAAGTAACCCTCGCGGTCCCGGCTGGCGCCCGTGTAGGCCCCGCGCTGGGCGCCGAAGAGCTCCGCGGCGACCAGCTCCTTGGAGAGCGCGCCCAGGTTGACGCTGACGAAGGGCCCGGAGCGGCGGGGGCCGTTGGCGTGGATGGCGCGCGCCACCAGCTCCTTGCCCGTGCCCGTCTCGCCGCGGATGAGCACCGGCACGTTGAGGTCGGCCACCCGGACGATGTCCTCGCGCACGCGGTGGATGCCCTCGCCGTGCCCGACGATGCCCAGGTCCAGCGGGCCTGGCTGACGGAAGGATGACGCCAGGTGGAGCAGCAGCACCACACGGTCGGCGAACACCAGCGGCACGCCGGCGGACAGCTCCTCGCGCGAGAACTCGCGGCCGGCCTGGATGGGCTCATCCGCCACGCGCACCTGCGTCCCGTCCTCCGGCACCAGCATCCGGAGGCCGCCGCGCGGTCCGGGTTCGAACTCCACCGGCTTGCGGCTGAGGAAGGGGTCCCCCAGGGGGAGCGCCATGAGCCCGCTGGGACGGGAGAAGTCCGGCGCGTTGCGAGACAGGGCCGCCGTGCGCCCCTGCGCCGCGAGCACCTCCAGCAGCAGCCGCTCGCCGATGCGCTGCGGCTGGGGGTGGGACACGATCGTCAAGGCGGGCACGGACAGCGCCACCGGCGTCTGTCCTGCCTGCGCGTGGCCCGCTGTGGTCGACATGTCTGCTGCGAGTTTCTGCTGCATGGGGAATCGCATGAGTCCTGGGATACCCTTTGAGCCTACACTCCCGGACGCCCGAACGCTGGGTTCATCCGCCCAGCAAACGTCGTGAGAATCCGGTGGGTTGGAAGGACTGGATGGACCCAGGGATGTGCCCGGTCCCTGGCCTCGGCCGTGGCCAGCGCCGGCCCCCGTGGGCCACGTCCACATCCCCTGGACATCGCCTCCCGCACACAGAGTGTCCACGCACTGTCCGCCTCTGCACACAGGTTGCGGACGGCGCCTGACTTGACAGGTCCTTTGGGGCCTCGCCCGCGTGGTGCGCAGGACGCAGCTGCGAGCAAGGCGCGGAGATTCTCGCGCGGTTTCGAAGCGGCTACACGATGGACGCCACGGCCCGCTGCGCCTGGGGCACTCCGGGCAGCGTGGGCGCCGGATTGAGCGCCTGGACGAGCAGCGAGCGCAGCGCGTCCGCCAGGTCATCCCCCGCGCCCAGCGCCCCCGCGGGGGCCCCCTGGAGCGGCGCCGGCACCTCCGCGCCCACCACCACCACCGGCATCCGGACCTCCCAGGCCAGATAGTGCGCGAGCCGCACGGTGGGCTCGGCCACGTCCATCAGCAGCGCCCCCATGGCACCCGCCGTGAAGGGCCGCCACAACGGACGGGCCGCCTCCGCGGGGGGCAACACGCAGAAGTCCAGGCGCAGGACCTCGTTCAACACCAGGCGCCCCAACGTGCCGAAGCCGCTCTTCACCGCGGTGGGCTCGGCGGACAGCGCCTCCATTCCAGGCATGCGCGAGAGCACCCGCCGCGCCGCGCCCGCGCCGCTGCCGCACACGAAGATCTTCGCGGTGGCCACCTTCGTCGGAGCCCGGGTCCGCAGGAGCCGTCCGCGCAGCGCGTGAACCTCCGCCGCGCCCAGCAGCTCGCCAGCCACCGCGTCCGCGCCGTCGCCATCCGCGGCCTTCGCCACGCCCCGCTGCATGAGCGTGGTGAGGACGTTGAGCACCTCCAGGTCCGTGGCCGGCGCCAGGTCCAGCACCTCGCCCAGGGCGCGCGGCTGGCGCAGCAGGTCCACCACCTGCTGCGTCACCGGGTGCTGGTCCCCCTGCAGGTCGGCGTCCGGCGCGAGCATCAGCCGCGTGTGCCGGGGCGGCAGGCCGGGCATGAGCCGGTTCACCTCGTCCGACTGGCGCATGCCCTCCAGTAGCGCGTCGTCCATGCCGCGGTTGATGCGCGGACGCGCCGTGTTCCCGCCGGGCGAGAAGGTGAACGTCCCGTCCACCCACGCCAACAGGCGGAACAGGGCCTTCTCCCCTTCCACGCGCCCCAGCTTCGCGTTCACGGGGCGGCCCTCGACGACGGTGATCTCCCCCCGGTCGTTGCCGCGCTCCAGCGACAGCCGGCCGCTGCGGCGGTTCATCCCCAGCAGCTGCATCAGGTCCGGGATGCTGAGCTGGCTGAGCGAGCCCTCGATTTCCTGCTGCTCGCTCTTGAGGTCCTTGGCCGCCTCGCTGCGGCGGAAGATGTGCTCGATGCGGCTGAGCACCTCGTCCAGGTTGAAGGGCTTGCGCAGGTAGCCGTCGCGCAGGCCGCGCAGCCGGTCCGACTCGAAGCTCGAGGTGGTGAGCACCACCGGGATGTCTTCGGTGCGCGGGTTGGTGCGCAGAATCTGGATGAAGGTGCGCGCGTCCAGCAGCCGGCAGGACTCGTCGAACAGCGTGAGGTCCGGGTGGCGCAGCACGGCCACCTCCAGGGCCCGCGAGCCATCCGGCGCGTAGTGCACCTGATACCCCTTGGTGCGCAGCGCCCGCGACAGCGAGCGCACGGACTCGAGGTCGGGGTCGGCGATGAGGATTTTCCGGACCGGGGCCACGGTGGCGCTCCGCTTCGTGTCAGTAGGGCTGCAGGTCGTATTCGGCCTGCAGCTTGGAGATGAGCCCGTCCACCACCGCGGTGTCCGAGGTGTGGAACCCCCACGTCGCCCCGTGCCCGCGCCGCTGGATGAGCGCGTAGGCCGCGTTCTCGGAGAGCCAGAGGATGAACTCGTGGCGCGCCACCCGGTCGTCGCCCTCCAGGAAGACGGGCGTGAGCGCGGGGTGCGACTCCAGGTCCACCCGGCGCCCCAGCAGATAGATTCGCGACGCGAGGTCGGGGGGCGCTGACTCCAAGCCGGCGGCGATGGGCAGGTCCGCGCGAATCTCCGGCCCGCCCACGTACAGCAGCCCGCGCGAGCCCGGGTCACGCATCATCTCGCGGGCGATCTCCGCCTGGAGCTCGTCGAAGAGGACGTCGGACACCTTGCCCCGGCGGCTCGGCTCGGAGCGCTCGTCCACCGGCAGCCGGGGACTGGCGGGCGTGCCCAGCAGCAGGTCCACCTCGTCCCAGAAAGGCAGTCCGTCCAGCATGAGCCGGCGCTGCAACGACGCGCGCCGCTCGTCCATGCGGCGGCGGCAGCGGTGCACCAGCTCGTCGAAGTCCTCGCCGTCCTTGGGGAAGGTGCTCGCGCCGCCGACCAGCGCCAGCGGCAGCCGCTGGTCCACCTCCATGGCCTCGGGCTCCTCGCGGACCGCGGCCACGGCCCGGCGCACGAACATCAGCGCGCCGAAGAAGTCCGTCTCCGGCAGCAGGAGGTAGAACTCCTGGTCGCTCGCCTTCGCGATGACGTCCGAGTCGCGGATGATCTTGCTGAGCGCCTTGATGATGCCGCGCACCGCCTTCTTCGCGTCCGCCGCGCCCTGGCGCACGCGCACCAGCGGCAGGTTGTCGATGGAGAAGGTCAGCAGCGAGAAGGTCCGGCCGTAGCGCCGCGCCTTGTAGATTTCCTTCGAGGCGTAGTCGGTGAAGTAGCTGAGGTTGTACGCCGCCGTCTCGCGGTCCCTCAGGCCCAGGCGCTGGAGCGCGAGCATCTTCCGGCCGTTCTTCAGGCCCACCGCCGCGAAGTCCGCCAGCACGCGGGCATCGCGCATGTGCTCGAGGCGGAAGTCCCCCGACAGCGGGTCGGAGAGCTGCGCCAGCCCCACGATTTCTCCCGAGGACACCAGCGGCACGTACATCACCGCCGAGCGCTCGTCCCGGGCCAGCCAGGGCCTGGCTTCACGCAGCCGCTCGGCCAGCGGCCCCTCCGGGCTCATCTTCTCCGCGAGGAAATGCCGGTCGAGCAGGCCGCGGTAGGCCCGCAGCACCAGGCTCCCCCGGTCGTCCGACACCCACAGCGCGGCGCTCTGCGCGTCGCAGACGGCCGCCAGCTCGGAGGTGAGCCGCTCCTGGAGCCACTCCAGGTCGGGGTGCGACAGCAGCTCCAGGCAGCGCTGGTGCAGGTTGTGGAAGCGGGCGAACTCGAAGTTCTCGTCGCGGAGCTGCGTCCGCTCGCGGCGCAGGGACGCGCGCTCCAGCGCCCGGTCCACGGCGAGGAGCATGTCGTGGGTGTCCACCGGCTTGGTGAGGCAGTCCGCGGCCCCCGAGCGCAGCGCCATCTCCGAGCCCCGGAGGTCCGTGCGCTGGCTGATGAGGATGACCTCCTGGTCCGGGTCCCGCTCGCGCAGGCGCGCGGTGAGGGCGAAGCCGTCCACGCCCGGCATCACCACGTCGGTGATGACCAGGTCGAACACCGTGCGGGCCGCCTCTTCGAGCGCGAGCGTTGCGTTCTCCACGGCCACCACGCGATGCCCGTTACGCGTGAGCAAGTCGCTGGCGAGCTGACGGAAGAACAGGTCGTCGTCGACGACGAGGATGGGTCCGGCCACGGCGCGTTCTGACCTGGGGGCGAAAGAGGAACGCGGGAGGTTACCGGCCCGAGGGAACCGCGACAACGCCCTCGAAAACGAATGCGACCGGTCCACGGAGGCGGATGTCGGACAGGTCGGCGGGGACACGGATGCTCAGGTCGCCCCCAGGCAGGGTGACGCGCAGCCAGGCATCCGCTGGGAGCCGCTTCGCCAGCACGGCCGCCACGGCGGACGCGCAGGCGCCCGTGCCACAGGCCTGCGTGAGGCCACAGCCCCGCTCCCAGACGACGACGGTGAGCCCATCCGGCTCCACGCGGACGAACTCCACGTTCGTTCGGTCCGGGAAGGACGGGTGGTGCTCGAGAATGGGGCCCAGCCGGGGAGCCTCCTCCAGCGGCTGGTCCAGGAGGACCATGTGGGGATTGCCCATGCTCACCGCGTAGGCGCGCAGCGCCGGGTGGCCAGGCACGCTGGCGTCCAGGAAGGGCTGCCCCGTGACGCCCGAGGGCAGGTTGGGCTCGACCAGCCGCGCGGGCCCCATGGAGATGTCCACGCCCACGACCCCGCCCTCACCGTAGGACGGGAAGCAGGTGAGCACGCCCGCCCCTGTCTCCACGTCGAGGTGGCCCGGCGTGTCGCCCGCGCTGTCCACGAGGTACTTCACCGCGCAGCGCAGGCCGTTGCCGCACATCTCCGCGATGCTGCCATCCGCGTTGTGGACGACCATGCGGGCGGCGCCCCGCTCGGAGGGCAGCAACGACAGCACGCCGTCCGCGCCGATGCCGAGGCGCCGGTCGCACATCCACCGTGACGCGGCGGCGTCGATGTCCTCGCCGGAGCCTCTGCGGTCCAGCACGACGAAGTCATTGCCCAGGCCCTGGTACTTGAAGATGCGCTCGCGAGCTCCCACGGGCGCAATCCTAGTCGCGGGCTGCTACTCGCGCTCGTCCGGTTTCACGGCGGGACGCTGGGGCGGCAGATCCAGGGCCGGCACCGCGCCCCGCGGAGGCCGTGCCTGGGTCCGAGCGCCCGCCGCCGGGCCCGATGCCGAGGCACCAGGGCTCCCCGCCAGCTCATTCCTGCCGATGACCGCCGGGGCCTCCGGCACATCGGCGAGGGTCATGCTGCCGTCCCGAGCCGCTGTCCGCGAGGCGGCGGCGCGCGCGGCCTCGTGGTCCGCGAGCTTCTGCTGAAGGTCTTCCACCAGGGACTGGAGGAGCTCCATCTCCGCGGCCATCTCCAGCACGGCCTCGGGCTGAGCGGACGCCTTGAGCGACTCCACGGTGGCGAGCAGCTCGGCGCGCTCCGACTCCAGGGCGGCCAGCCGGGCCTGCTGCTCCTGGAGCTGGGCATGGAGGCCCCGGAGCTGCTCTTCGCGCTCGGCCCGCTCGGCCTGGAGCGCCGCGAGCTGTTCGGAGGCGCCGCCTTCGTACTGCTGGAGCTGCTTCGTGGCGTCTTCGAGCGCCTCGCTGAGCCGGGTGCGCTCGGCCCGCTCGGCGTCGAGGAGGCGGACGGCGTCGGCGGATGCGGCCTCCAGCGCCGTCACCCGGCCTTCGAGGCGGACCCGGGCGGCGCGGGCCACCGCCAGGTCGGACTGGAGGCGCTCGCGGTCGGAGTCGGCGCGGGCGAGCCGCTCCTGCGCGGACTGGAGCGCGGCGGCGCGTTCCGCGGCGGCGTCCAGGTCCGTGCGGAGGGCTTCGAGCTGGGCCGTCAGTTCCGCGATGCGCGCCTCTTGCGAGACCTTGTCGGCCTCGGCCCTGGCCGCGGCGTCGGTGAGCAGAGAGGCACGCTCGGAGACCTCGGAGAGGCGCGCCTCCAGCTCGCTCCGGCCCGCCTCGGCGGCGGCAAGCTCGGTGCGCTGTGCCTCCAGTTGGGTGGCGATACCGGCCAGCCGGGTCTCCAGCTCGGCACGCTGCGCGTCGGCGCGGGAGGAGAGCTCCGTAAGCTCCGAGCCCCGGGCCTCCAGCTCGGCCCGGGCGCGGGCCAGTCCTTCCGTTGACGCCGAGAGCTCGGCCTCCAGCGCGCCCGCCCGTGCCTGCTCCACTGCGAGCGCCTCGTTCGCCCCCGCCAGCTCGCCGCGCAGCGTCTCCAATGCCGCGCGCTCGGCCTCGAGCGAGCTTTCCATCGCGGTGGCCTTGCCCGCGAAGCGGCGCGCCGTTTCGAGCTGCACCATGAGCAGCTCTGCGTTCTCCCGTTGCGCCGCGAGCCGGTCCTGAGCGTCCACCAGCTCGGCATCGAGCCGGGCGATGTGCATTCCACGCTCGTGCACGGCCGCCATCGCACGCTGAAGCTGCGACCCCAGGCGCAGGTTCTCCTGCTGGGCGGCGCCGAGATGTGTCAGCTCCGTCCGGACCGTCACCAGCTCCTGCAGGGCGGTTTCCAGGGCCACCCGGTCCCGATCCCGCTCCGACGCCAGCGACTCCAGGTCGCCCTGCTGCTGCTCCGCGCGGGCTCGCGCTCCGGCAAGCTCGCGCTCCAGCTCCTCGACCCGCTCCCGCGACGCGGTCTCCAGAAGGGAGAGCGCATCGCGCGCCTCGCCCAGCGCCTGCTCATGTCGCGCCGCAGCCTCCCGGACGCGGCCCATCTCGGCCTCGCCTTCCGCGACCTGCGCCCGAAGCCTAGCGACCTGGGCCTCCAGTGCCTCGATGTCGCCAGCACGCTCGACGAGCTGCGCATCCGCGGCGCTCCGAGCCGCCTCCAGCTCCGTGAGCGACTGCGCCAGCGCGGCGGCACGTTCCGCGTCCGACTCCCGCGCCGCGCGAGCCTCTGCGAGCTGGGCTTCCCATGACACACGCTGCGACTCCAGCGCGCGCTCCTGTTCGGCCATCACCCGCTCCGCGGCCGTCAGGCGCTCCTGATGCGCCCGCTCTCGTTCGGACGTCTCCGCCCGCAGCGAGGCCAGCGCGGACTCGGCTTCCTCGCGTGCGCCGCGCTCGCGCGCGGACTCCTCTCGAAGCCGGGCCAGCGCCTCCCCTGCTTCGGTCCGCGCCTGCCGCTCGGCGTCGAGTGCCACGCTGGACTGAGCCAGGGAAGCCTCGGCTTCGGCGCGAGCCCGCTGCTCGGCCTCCAACATCGCGCGGAGCTGCGCCAGGGTGGCCTCGGCGTCGGCGCGTGCCTGCTGCTCGGTCCCGAGCTGTGCGCGAACACTCGCTAGCGACGCATCGAGTTCCGCGCGCGCGGCGCGCTCCTCCTGAAGCTCGGACCGCGTCTGAGCCCATGCGCCTTCAATCCGGGTCCGCTCATCGCGCTCGCGGGCCGTCTCGTCCTGGAGCCGGGTGACGACCTCGTCCGCGCCGAAGGCGCGCTCCCGCATCGCGGTGAGCTCGGCGGCCAGCCGCTCGCGGTGTTCGCGCTCGGTGACGAGTTCCTGTCGCGTCTCGCCCAGGGATGCCGTCAGCGCCGCTTCGACCCGGCCCCGCTCCGCCTGCGCCTCATCGAGACGAAGCCGCGCGGCGGAGAGCGCTTCTTCCGACTGCGCTCGGGCCTCCAATTCCGAGGCGTGCCGGGACTGGGCTTCGGACAGCGCGGCCGTCAGCTCGGCCAGCCGCTGGGCCTCCTCTCGGAGATGCGCCTCTGCCTCGGCGAGCGTGGCCTCGACGGCCTCGCGCCGCCGTGCTTCCTCTGACTGGCCTGCCGCCGCCGTCGCGAGCGCGGCTTCTACGTCACCGCGCAGCCGTGCCTCCGTCGCCGAGAAGGCGGCCTCGGCGGCCTCGCGCCGCCGGACCTCCTCGGCGTGACTCGCTTCGACGGTCGCAAGCGCGGCCTCGACTTCTTCGCGCCGCCGTGCTTCCTCGGCCTGAAGCGCTTCGGCCGCCGTGAGGGAAGCCTCCACCTCCGCGCGCCGCTGCGCCGCCTCGGCCAACGCCGTCTCCAGCCGGGCCCGCTGCTGGCCCTCCACCTGGAGCTGCGACTGCGCATCCGCGAGCGCGGCTTCCCAACGAGCGCGCCGCTCCTCCTCGGACGCAAGCGCCTCCCGGACCTGCGTCAACGCGTGGCGGGCCTCATCCAGCCCGGCCCGGGTCTCCGCCAGCGCCGTCTCGGACTCCCCTCGCCGCGCCCGCTCTGACGCCAGCTCCGCGCGCAGCGTCTCCAGGGCGCTGCCCGACTCCGCCCGGCCCTCCTGTTCGGAGGCCAGCAGCGCCCGCGCCTCCGCGAGAGCCGCCTCCAGCTCCGTGCGCCGCAGCACCTCCGCGTCCAGGGCTTCACGGGTCCGCGCGAGCGTGGCCTCGGCCTCCGCCAGCCGCTGCGCGGCGCTCTCCAGCTTCCCCCGAGCGACCCGCAGCGCCTCCTCGACGGCGGCCCGCGCCTCGCGCTCGGAGTCCAGCTCGCCGCGAACCCGCGCCAGCTCCTCTTCCGACGCCTGCCACTCCAGATGCGCGGAGTCCAGCTCGGTCCGCGTGGACTGAAGCGACGTCTCCAGCTCCGCCACGCGCTCCGAGGCCAGCCGCCCATCGCGCGCGTGCGAAGAGGCCTCCGCTTCCAGCTCGACCACGCGCCGGACCAGGGCCCCGCGCTCCTCCGCCAACTCCTGCCTGCGGGCCTCGACCTCGGCCTTCTCGGAGACACCGTCGAGGACCTGCCGCTCCAGGGCCGCCGCGCGCGCCCGCTCCTCCTCCAGCTCGCGCTCCTGCGCGGCCAGCCGGGCCTCCAGCTCCGCCCGCTCCTCCTCCAACGCCTGGCCGAGGCGCTCCGCGGTCCGCGCGCGCTCCGCCTCCAGCACCTCCAGCCGCTGGGTGGCCTCGTGAAGCGACTCTTCCCACTTCTGCGCCGTGGCCCGCGCGGCAGACTCCGCGCGCGTGAGCGCCTCCACGTCCTGGCTCAGCCTCGCCTGCGCCTCGCGCGCCGCGGTCAGCTCCGTCTCCAGCCCGCGGACCTCCGCCTGGAGCGCCTCCAGCCGCGACTCCGCGTCCTTCCGTGCCCCCTCCGCCGAGGCCGTCCGCTGCTGCGCCTCCGCCAGCTCTCGCGCCGTGCGCGCCAGCTCCGCGTCCTTCACGGAGACCGCGGCGCCCGCGTCCTGGGACAGCTCCGCCGCCCGAGCCGCCTCGGCCTTCAGGTGCTCCACGGCCGCCAGCGCCGCCGAGTACTGCTCCGCGATGCGCAGCTCGCGCTCCCGCGCGGCCTCCGCGGCGCGGCGCTGGTCCTCGACCTGCTCCACGGCGCGCTCGGCCGCCAGCCGGTCCCGCTCACGCTCGATGCGCAGCGTGGACTGCTCGTCCTGGAGCTCCCGCACCTGCGCGTACGCCTGCGTCAGCCGCTCGCGAGCCTCCTCCAGCGACGCCGCCGTCTCCTCCCGGCGGGCGCGCTCCAGCCGCAGGGCCTCCTGCGCCGCGAGCACCTGCACGCCCGCATCCGCCTGCGCGCGCTGCGCGGCCTCGACCTCCAGCCGCTGCGCCGCCAGCCGCCGGTCCGCGTCGGCCAGGCGCTCCTGCGCCACCTGGAGCTCCAGCTCGCGCCGCCGCAGCTTCCCGGACAGCTCGTCGCGCTCGCGCTGCGCCGCCTCGCTCCCGCGTGACTGCTCCAGCTGCGCGGTGAGCCGGGCCACCTCGTCGCGAGCCGTCTCCAGCGCGGGCCGCAGCGACGCCGCCTCGGCCTCCCGGTCCGTCAGCTCCGCGCGGAGCTTCGTCAGCGCCTCCTTCAGACGGCCGCTGCGCTCCTCCCAGGACTTCGCGCGCGCCACCACCTCGTCGAGCTTGCCGCGCGTGAAGGCCAGCGGCTCCGGAGCCAGCTGCACCCACGTGGGGTCCACCACGCGCGCGGGCTCCTGCCCCGCCACCACCAGGAAGTAGGCGGCCTCGCTGTGATTCACGAGCGTGCCGTCCACCTGGAGCCCCTCGCCCCGCTCGAAGGCGAGCTGGTAGCCCAGCACCGGCGACTGCGTGGCCACCTCCACCTTGGCGAAGTGCGCCGACAGGGCGTCCAGCAGCTGCCCATAGGTGGGCGGCACGGCCTCCTCGGCATCCAGCAGCTGGGGCAGCGCGAGCCCCGCGACGTTGCGCAGGCCGCCCACGAGGAAGCCCTGCCGCGTCACCAGCCGCGCCAGCTCCGCCAGCAGCTCCGGCGCCTTCACGTAGGGCGCCAGGTCCGCCACCAGCACCACGTCGAAGCTGCCCGACTCGAAGTCGTCGTAGACGTTGGCCCGGAAGCGCAGGTTGGGACCGCCGTGCGCCTTTTGCGCCGCCTCGACGGCCGCTACATCCCTGTCGCACGACACGACCGCGCGCGCACCCCGCTCCACGAGGAAGCGCGCGCTCTCGCCCCCGGTGGAGGCCACGGCGTCGACTTCCAGGACCCGGCGACGGGCGAAGAGGCTCTCCGCGAAGATGTAGCGGGGCAGCAGCTCGCTGGGCCCCAGGCGGCGGAATGTGTGGTGCATCGGTGTGTTCGGGAGTGGGAGTATACCCCCGGGCAGGCGCGCCCCAAGTTAAGCGCCGGGGCCGGAAATCGGCCTCGCGCTCGCACGTCAGGAGGGCAGGCGACATGAACGGAAACGCACAACAGGGATTCGGCTATCGGGCGAGGCGCACCTTCACGCGGCTGCTCGTCTTCACTCTCATCCTGGGCCTGGGCGGCGTCGTCGTCTTCCTGTTGTCCCAGCTCAACGCGCGCACCTTCACCCTGGCGCTACAGGACGGGCAGCTGGTGGTGATGAAGGGCCGCAACGCCCCCATGGGAGCCCTCCCCTACCGCACCGGGGACCCGCGGCTGGCGGACGCCTACGCCCCCATCGCCATCGAGGGGCAGGACGTCTCCGCGCTCCTCGCGCGCAAGTTCACCGACAGGGACGAGCTGGACCAGGCCCTGTTCCCCGTCCTGGAGTCCCTGGCCCGGCCGCGCATCGCCTCGGACGAGCCGGCCCGGGTCGACCAGGGCCTCTACTACCTCCGGCGCGCGGAGAAGCTCTCCGGCATCACCGAGGAGCAGCGCCTGACCCTCCAGAAGCACATGGTGGACGTGGCCTACTACCAGGCCCGGCAGAAGCTGGAGGATGCCCGCCGACTGGTCAGCGAGGCCCTCACCCAGCTCAAGCTGGCGGCGGAGAGCCAGAGCCGCCACGCGCGCAGCGCCAACCAGATGCTGTCCGCCGTGGCGCCCCCGGCGCGCGACCTGGAGGAGGCCCTGCGCCGCGCCGTGCACACCCTCAGCGGCCCCCAGGCACAGCAGCAGGCCGCGCCGCAGCCGGCTCCGGCCGCCCCGCCCGCTCCGGCCCCCGCGCCCCAGCCGGAGACCACCGGCGAGTCCCTGGACGAGGCCCCCCAGGCCCCTACCGGCACGGCTGCGGGCGGTGTGGTTCAACCCCCTCCTTCGGGCACTTTCTGACCGTCCACGGTGGATTCCACGAGGCCCACACTCCACGTTCCTGATGGGGGGCGCGGAGTGTCGGGTCCGTGACGTCGAAATCGCGTGGGAGATCGATCATAGATTGCACGGCCCATGCCGGGCCGAACACTAGATCTCGCGTTGACATGCTGGGTACCCCCCCATAGCTTGTGGCCGGTCGATGGCGCCCCACCAGCCGATGGAGCCGGAAGCTGGGGCAGAGGAGGGACTGTGGGTTTCTTGCGCACAGCATCGGTTTGGCCCATAAAACTCCTGAGACGCACCCTCGGCGCCAAACGCTGACCCGTTCCACCCGGAACGGGCCTTTTCCTGAACAGATTTCCAGTAATGTCGTGGGGAAGTCCGCTTCCCTGGACAGGCTACGTGTCTGCCCGAAGGGCCCCGCTTTTGTCTGGAGTGAGCCGCTCGTGAACTTCGATACGCCCGTGAAGCCCACCGCCACCATGACCGTCCCGCCCGTCACCGCCAGCAGCCCCACGCCGGTGGCAGCCGCGCCGGCGGGCACCGCAGCCACGGCCGCTCCGGCGACCGAGCCCACGGCGGGCGAGTTCGGAGCCACGTCGATGCGCGTGCGCAAGCGCAACGGCGGCGCCGAGACGGTGGACCTCAACAAGATTGTCCGCGCGGTGGGCCGCTCCTGCGTGGGCCTGCCCCGCGTGGACGCCATGCGGGTGGCCACGAAGACCATCTCCGGCCTGTATGACGGCGCCACCACGCGCGAGCTGGACAGCCTCTCCATCCAGACGGCCGCGGCCCTCATCGTCGAGGAGCCCGAGTACGGCCGCCTCTCCGCGCGCCTGCTGGCCACCTTCATCCAGAAGGAGGTCAGCAACCAGGACATCCACTCCTTCAGCCAGTCCATCGCCGCGGGCCACAAGCATGGCCTCATCGCGGACCGGCTGCTCCAGTTCGTCCAGGCCAACGCGCGCAAGCTCAACGCGGCCATCGACCCGTCACGCAACGACCTCTTCGAGTACTTCGGCCTGCGCACCGTCTATGACCGGTACCTGCTGAAGAACCCGCAGACGCGCGAGGTGCTGGAGACGCCGCAGGAGTTCTTCCTCCGCGTGGCGAGCGCGCTCAGCGGCGATAATGTGAACGAGGCCATCGAGATGTACCGGCTGTTCAGCTCGCTGGAGTACCTGCCCAGCTCCCCTACCCTGTTCAACTCGGGCACGCGCCACGAGCAGCTGTCGAGCTGCTTCCTGTTGGACTCGCCCGCGGACGAGCTGGACGCCATCTACAAGAAGTACTCGGACATCGCGATGCTGTCGAAGTTCTCCGGCGGCATCGGCGTGGCGTACCACCGGGTGCGCGCGCGCGGCTCGCTCATCAAGTCCACCAACGGGCACTCCAACGGCATCGTCCCCTGGCTGAAGACGCTGGACGCCTCCGTGGCGGCGGTGAACCAGGGCGGCAAGCGCAAGGGCGCGTGCTGCGTGTACCTGGAGACGTGGCACGCGGACATCGAGGACTTCCTCGAGCTGCGTGAGAACACCGGCGACGACGCGCGCCGCACGCACAACCTGAACCTGGCCAACTGGGTGCCGGACCTCTTCATGAAGCGCGTGGAGGCGGACGGCGAGTGGAGCCTGTTCGACCCGAAGGCCGTCCCCCACTTCACGGACCTCTACGGCGACGCCTTCGAGCAGGCCTACGCGAAGGCCGAGGCGGATGGCCTGGCCATGCGCAAGGTGAAGGCGCGCGACCTCTACGCCCGGATGATGAAGTGCCTGGCGCAGACGGGGAACGGCTGGATGACCTTCAAGGACACCAGCAACCGCAAGAGCAACCAGACGGGCAAGGACGGCAACGTCATCCACCTGTCCAACCTGTGCACCGAAATCCTGGAGGTGACGAGCCAGGGTGAGACGGCGGTGTGCAACCTGGGCTCGCTGAACCTGAGCCGGATGCTGGTGGACGGGAAGTTCGACTTCGAGCGGCTGCGCGCCAACGCCCAGCTCGCGATGCGGCAGCTCGACCGCGTCATCGACCTGAACTACTACCCCATCCCCGCGGCGGCCTCGTCCAACAAGCGCTGGCGCCCGGTGGGCCTGGGCCTGATGGGGCTCCAGGACGTCTTCTTCCAGCTCAAGCTGCCCTTCGACGCGCCCGAGGCCCGCGCGCTGTCCAAGAAGATTTCGGAGGAGATCTACTTCGCGGCGCTGACCACGTCGTGCGAGCTGGCCGAGCAGTACGGCGCGCACCCCTCCTTCCCGGAGACGCGGGCGGCGAAGGGCGAGCTCCAGTTCGACCACTGGGGCGTGGTGCCCGAGGACACGGCGCGCTGGGACGCGCTGCGCCAGCGCATCATGAAGCACGGCCTGCGCAACTCGCTGATGATTGCGATTGCCCCCACGGCGACGATTGCCTCCATCGTGGGCTGCTACGAGTGCATCGAGCCGCAGGTGTCCAACCTGTTCAAGCGCGAGACGCTGTCGGGTGACTTCCTCCAGGTGAACCGCTACCTGGTGCGCGACCTCCAGGCGCTGGGGCTGTGGAACGAGAACATCCGCAACCGCATCAAGCTGGCGGAGGGCAGCGTGCAGGACCTCACCGAACTGCCCGAGCACCTCCGCGCGGTGTACCGCACGGCCTGGGAGCTGCCGATGCGCTCGCTGCTGGACATGGGCGCGGACCGCGGAGCGTTCATCGACCAGAGCCAGTCGCTCAACCTGTTCGTGGAGACGCCGAACATCGGGAAGCTGTCCTCGATGTACTTCTACGCGTGGCAGAAGGGCCTGAAGACGACGTACTACCTGCGCTCGCGCCCGGCGACCCGCATCGCCAAGGCAACGGTGGGCGCGGGAGGCGGCGCCGGCCTGGCATCCTCGGCCCCTGCCCCGGTGGCGAAGGCGACCGAGGCGGAGGCGGTGGCCTGCTCGCTGGAGAACCCCGAGGCGTGCGAGGCCTGCCAGTAGGTCCTGGGCCTCGAGGCTTCGCTCAAAAGAACAACTGAATCGAATCACCGCGCCGCAGCGCGAGGAGCACGGAAGCAATGCTGTTGGACCCTGGCCTGAATCTCACGCTGCGCCCCATGGCGTACCCGCAGTTCTTCGAGATGTACCGGAACGCCATCAAGAACACCTGGACCGTGGAGGAGGTGGACTTCTCCACGGACCTGGTGGACCTGCGCTCGAAGATGACGGACGCGGAGCGGCACCTCATCCACCGGCTGGTGGCGTTCTTCGCGACGGGTGACAGCATCGTCGGCAACAACCTGGTGCTGAACCTCTACAAGCACCTGAACGCGCCCGAGGCGCGGATGTACCTGTCGCGCCAGCTCTACGAGGAGGCGCTGCACGTCCAGTTCTACCTGACGCTGCTGGACACGTACGTGCCGGACCCGGCGGAGCGGGCGATGGCCTTCGCGGCCGTCGACAACATCCCCTCCATCCACCGCAAGGCGCAGTTCTGCATGAAGTGGATGGACAGCATCCAGGGGCTGGACACGCTGAAGACGAAGGCGGACCGGCGCCAGTTCCTGCTGAACCTCATCTGCTTCGCGGGCTGCATCGAGGGCCTCTTCTTCTTCGCGGCCTTCGCCTACGTGTACTTCCTGCGCAGCAAGGGCCTGCTGAATGGCCTTGCGGCGGGCACCAACTGGGTGTTCCGGGACGAGAGCGCGCACATGGCGTTCGCGTTCGAGGCCATCCAGGTGGCGCGCAAGGAGGAGCCGGACCTCTTCGACGCGCAGATGGAGCGCGACGTGCTGGCCATGCTCCGCGAGGCGGTGGAGTGCGAGACGCAGTTCGCGCAGGACCTGCTGAGCGGCGGCGTGGTGGGCCTGTCCGTGCAGGACATGCGCGGCTACCTGGAGTACGTGGCGGACCAGCGGCTCCAACTGCTGGGCATGTCGCCGGTGTTCGGCACGAAGAACCCGCTGCACTTCATGGACCTGCAGGACGTGCAGGAGCTCACGAACTTCTTCGAGCGCCGCGTGTCGTCGTACCAGGTGGCCGTGGGGGTTGGTGCGGCGACCGACGTGGTCCTCGACGCAGCGTTCTGAGCGGCTGTGCGCTGTGTCCCGGGGCGCGGCTTACGCGCCGCCCCCGGTTGAGTCAGCCAGAGGACGGCTCACCGCTCGGGGCAGCGAGAGGACAACTCACTGCTCTGCCGTGAAGCCCACTCTGCGGCGACTGTTGCATTGCCTGTGTTCCCGCCTCGGTGAGCGCGATGATGAACGGGCCCAACACGATGATTTCGGTTTTGGTTCCCACGGACACAGCACCCTCGAGTTTTTCAAGCAGGACACTGCGATTGATGTTCGCGTCGAGTTGCTCGCTTGTGGGGCCCCCTGAGCAGCGAGGGCACACCGAGCAAGGCGACTCACTTCCAACCCACGCTGGTTCCTGGGCCAGCATGACTTCGTGCGTCGCCGAGCCCTTCCACTCTACGAACTGAGCTGACTCCGGAACTTTTGCGCCCCTGCTAGCGGCGCAGGCGGCCCCAAAAGCCACTGGGCTGTAGGCGACGAGTTTTCCGCTTCGAGCAGCGATGCACCTTGAGCGTGAAGCTTGCGCAGGATGACGTCGACTGACTGGGATGCAGGCTCGATGAAAGTCGCGACCGCCCTGCCCACGTCGACACCGATCAAGTTGCACCGATCTCCGCACAACCAGAACACCCGTCCAGTAACCGATATGTATCCGTCCGGCCAATGACGTGCAGAGGGGCGTTGAGTGAGGCGTCACCGCTGTGGACGCTGGCGCGCATGTCGAAGCCGATGGAGATGCAGGAGTGGTCCCCGGTCGCCGAAGCCTTCGAGGCGTAAAAGCTCGCCGTGCCCCCAGTCGACGCGTAGCTGACCATGCCGGAGCGCACCGGACGGCCAGCGGTCAGTCGTGGTTCTTCGGCAGGGTGACGGTGCCGGGGTTCTCAATGGCGGCGAGAGCGTAACTGTTCGCCGTGCCCCGTCCCGGCGCCGTGCTGACCCGCCCGGGACGACCAGCGGGAGCGGCCGTCAGTCCTGACTCTTGGGAAGTGTGACGGTGCCTGGGTTCTCGATGGCGGCGAGCGCAG
>JAFAAN010000077.1 GCA_023426545.1 Pseudomonadota bacterium | reverse complement strand
CGCCGAGCCCGCCGCGCCGGCCGTCGGGTGACGCGCGAACCCGTCCTCGGCGTGCCCGCTCCGGGTGACGACGCGGCCGTGCCCGGCGACGACGCGCCCCTGGAGGTCGGCGTCGGCCCCTGGCCGGGCGGCCCCGACGCGTGGCCCGCCGACCCGCGCTACGACCCTGAGCTGCTCGCGCACGGTGACCGGCGCAACGTCGTCGACGCCTACCGGTACTGGAGCGTCGAGGCGATCGTCGCCGACCTCGACACGCGCCGGCACGCGTTCCACGTCGCGATCGAGAACTGGGCGCACGACCTCAACATCGGGTCGGTCGTGCGCACCGCCAACGCGTTCAACGCCGCGGGCGTGCACGTGGTCGGGCGGCGGCGCTGGAACCGGCGCGGCGCGATGGTCACCGACCGCTACCTGCACGTGCACCACCACCCCGACGCGGCCGCGCTCGTGGCGTGGGCCGCCGCCGCGGGGCCGGACGGCACGCGGCTGCCGCTCGTCGGCGTCGACAACGTCCCGGGGTCGGTGCCGCTCGAGGGGTACGCGCTGCCGCGCGCGTGCGTACTCGTGCTGGGCCAGGAGTCGACCGGGCTGACCCGCGAGGCCCAGGACGCGTGCGACGTCGTCGTGCACGTCACGCAGCACGGCAGCACCCGCTCGCTCAACGCCGGGGCCGCCGCCGCGATCGTCATGCACGCGTGGGCCGTGCAGCACGTGCCGCGCTGAGCGGCACCGGGCGGCACCGGGACGTGGCCCCGGGCGCGGGGGGCGGGGGGGGGGCCCGGCGCCCCGGGGGGGGCGCCGGCCAACGCCGGCATCCGCCGCGCCTGGCTGCGCAGCGGAGGCGCGCTCCCCATCATCGGCGTGGGGGGCGTCTTCACCGCCCAGGACGTCTACGAGAAGCTCCGCGCGGGCGCGTCCGTGGTCCAGGTGTACACGGGCTTCATCTACGAGGGGCCCGGCATGGTGGGACACATCCTCCCCGCCCTGGCCACCCTGCTCGCCCGCGACGGCTACAAGCAGGTCCGCGATGTCATCGGCGCCGAGCACCGGGCCCCCGGCGCGGCCGAATGAGGCAGTGAGTCATTCTTCGGGCAAAAAATGAGCGCTCGCCGGCGCCTTGGAGTTTCACCGGCGAGCGCCCCGGGCCCAGTGCTGGACGGGCCTCGAAAGCTATTGCTGCACGGAGAGCGAGCCGCTGACCGTGCTGACCTCCACCGCGTGGGTGCCCGCGCCGTACGTCTTCTCGCGGCTGCCCATTCTCGCGGCGCTGTCGTTGAAACGACCACTGACAGAGTTGAATTCCACCGCCACATCCGCCCTGGCCGGCAGCTTCAGCCGGACATCCCCACCCACCGTGGCCACAGACGTATTCACGACCTTGCGTGGTGCCAACGCCACGCTGCCTTCCACCGTGCTGACGTCCAACCGCTCCTCAGAGCCGCTCACCTCCACGCGGCCGCTGACCGTCGCCAGTTCCTGAGGCCCCGCCACTCCCGTCACCGTCACCGGACCGCCCACCGTCGCCACTTCCAAACGCGTTGCCCGCGGAACCTTCACCGAGAACCGCACCGCGGGAATTCCCCGACGGCAGCTCCGCGACTCTTGTTCACACGGGCCGCAGCACACCCTCGCCCGGATGGCGTTCCCCTCTTGGACGACCTTCACATCGACTTCGTTCCGAGAATTCTCCGCGCCTTCCTTAACAACCTCGAAAAGCACGCCATTCCCGTCTACCGCATCTACGCGCACCGCGCCATCAACATTGGCGATGTGGACATCCGGCGCACCCTCCGTGTCGAACTTCCACGTCTGGGTGGCCGGCGCGGCGGCAAGGACGAGCATCAGGGGAATGACCATGGGAAGGCTCCATGCGTGGGTTCGACGCACCCTTCCCTACGGCCCGGCCCCGCCCTCATTGCGTCCGGCGGAGACGAAGTATCCACACCGCTCTGACATGCCTCAGGCGGCGGCGCCCCGGACGACGCGCTGATACAGCGCGTCATGGTGCCGGATCATCTTCCCGAGCGACAGCTCACGCGCCACGAAGTCCCGCGCCGCCCGCCCCAGCGCTCTCGCCTTCTCGGGATTCGAGAGCAGCTGACGGAAGGCCTGGGCGAGCTGGGCGGGGCGCTCGGGCTCCACCAGCAGGCCCCGCTCACCATCGCGGATGAGGTCGGAGTTTCCCCCCACCCGCGTCACCACCATGGGGAGCCCGGAGGCCATGCCTTCCATCACCGCGTTGGACATGCCCTCCGCGGTGGAGCAGAGGACGCCGAAGCTGGCGCGAGCGTAGATGGCGGGCACGTCGGTGCGGTGCCGCAGGAAGTGCACGGTATCGGACACCCCCAGCTCGCCCGCCAGCTTCTCCAGGCCCTGCCGGCGCGCGCCGTCCCCCACCAGGAAGGCGTGCAGCGTCAGGCCGCCGTGGCGCAGCATGGCCAGCGCGAGCAGCAGGTCCTCCTGGCGCTTCACCGGGTGGTTCATGTTGGCCACGTGGACCACCACCGGCGCGCCGCCCGTGTCGGGGAGCGGTCCCCGCAGCCCCTCGCGCTGGCGGGCCTCGAAGCGCTCCAGGTCCAGGCCGTTGTGGATGACGGACACCCGCGAGGCGGGCAGGCCCTCCTCGGTGATGAGCTGCTGGCGGATGGCCTCCGCGTTGCCAATCACGTGGTCCGCCATGCGCGTCAGGCGCGCGTGCACCGCCCGCCGCGCCCGGCCCTGCCAGTGCGACAGGTCCAGCCGGCCCACGATGACCTTCGTGCCCGCCAGCTTCGCCGCCGGCACGGCCAACAGCGTGGAATAGAAGTCGTGGACGTGCACCAGCTCCACGCGCTGCTCCCGGAGCCAGCGCGCCATGCGGTACACCTGATACGCCGTGTTCGGTTGCAGCACCGAGCCCTTGAGCGGGAAGGCCGCGGGCGCATGGCCCAGCTTCCACACCGCGCCGATGAGCGGCCCCGAGTCATCCAGGACGGACACCTGCAACCGATAGCTGGAGGGCAAGCCCCGCAGCAGCTCCAGCACCTGCACCTCGGTCCCTCCAATGTGGAAGGACCGGGTGAACTGCACCAGGCGGAGGGGCTCCTGCCCCATCCGCGCCTCCTCACGCCGCATGTCCGGCCCCCTCCCACGTCGCCGCCACCGGCCCGCGCGGAGCCGGAACCCGTTGCATGTCCGCGGCCGCCGACGCGCGCGCGATGCGGTGCGCCGCCGCCGCCAGCCCGAAGAGCACGTAGCAGTGCGCGGACAGGATGTAGCCGGAGAACAAGTCACAGACGAGGTAGCCCGCCACCGACGCCGAGAGCGCCCGCGCCAGCCAGCCGATGTCCCTGTCCCGCGACGCCTCGAACGCGCCGCCCGCGGCGCCGCCCGAGAACACCATGAAGAACAGCAGGCCCACCCAGCCCAGCTCGCCGATGACGTCCAGGAAGATGTTGTGGGCCACGTAGGCCCGGCGGGCCTCGGGCGGCGCGTACATGGGCCACGCGTAACGGAAGCTGCCCACGCCCACGCCCAGCAGCGGCTTGTCCTTGCTGATGCGGCTGGCCACCTGCCACGCGTACACGCGGCCCATGGCGGATGCATCCTCGTGGAACTCGGCCACCGTCTCGTTGCGCTGCCAGAAGCTCTGCGGCGCGAACACGAGCAGGCCCAGCACGAAGAGCGAGCCCACGACGATGGCCTGGATGCGGCGCTTCTCGCGGATGGCCCACAGCGCCATCGCCACCGACAGGCCGATGAAGCCACCACGCGAGTGCGAGACGACGATGGCCGCGACGGACAGTCCCGCCGCCACCAGGCAGGCCAGCCGCCAGACCCAGCCGCTGTTCTTGCGCGCGACGAAGGCCACCGCCAGCGGCACCACCAGCGCCAGGTTCATGGCCATGTGGTTGGGGTCCGCGTAGACGCCCACCCAGCGCGCGCGGAAGCCCTCCACCAGGTCCTCGCCCACCAGGTACCAGTTGATGGCGCCAATGGACGTCACCACCGATGCCAGCACCATGGCGCCGCACACCGCCGCCAGCCGGCGGCCGGTGGTGATGACGTTGACGAAGGTGAGGTAGATGGCCGTCAGCTTCAGCAGCTCGATGCCCGTGGCGCTCGTCACCTCCGGGTTCACCGACCAGGCGACGGACGCCACCGCCAGCGTGGAGAAGGCGATGAGCGCCAGCCCCCGCGAGCCGTCCAGGTAGAGCGGCTCCGCTCGCCCCAGCCGGCGCATCACCATCAGCCCGGCCGCCAGACCGGACGTCACCAGCGCCAGCCGCAGCGGCTCGAGCGCCGGTATCCACTCGCCCGGCACCGCATACATCACCGCCGCGAAAGCGGTCAGCGCATAGAAGGCCCACACGTCACGGCGCTGCCCCTGCTCTCCCAGCACCATTCACCCCACCTCCCGGCAGTTGCGTCGCGCACCCATACGCGTGCCTGGGCGAAAGCAGAGGACATGCCAGGGGCCCCATCGGGCAAAGCCCTGAATCTTCTCAGACGGGGCGGCCACGGCCGGCGGGCGGGCCGCCCCAGACTGAAATTCCTACGGGATGGGGGCGGACTCCATCGGGAGGATCGCCGAGGCCACCGGCTCCAGGCGTCCCTCCTGGAGCCACGCCACGGCCAGCTCATCCAGCAGCCGCGTGAGGGTGACGCCCACCAGCCGGTGCAGCTCCGCGTGCGCCTCGGGGGGCACCGACGGCTCCAGCCCCTTGCGGGCACGCTCAGCCGCGGAGTCCCGGACGCGCGGCGCGCCCGGGGGGCCCTCGAAGAGGCGCTGGCCCAGCTCCACCACGCGCCCCAGGGGCACGGGGCGCGCGTCCGCCCGCTCCTCCAGCACCGCCATGGCCACCACCGCCGCGAAGAGCCGCTCCAGCCCCAGCGTCTCCAGGGGCACGCCGAAGCGGGCCAACGCCTCCCGCGCGGCGTCGTCATTGCCCCCCAGCACACCGCGCAGCAGCTGCACCTGGGCCTCCGCGCGGGCGAGCAACGCCTCACTGGCGGCCAGCTCGCGCCGGGAGCGGAACGGTACCGGCTCCGCGCCCTCCACGCGCAGCGCGCGCCGGGGCCGCTTCTGGCGCAGGGCGGCGATGGCGGCGGCCTCCTCCGGGAGCACCATCAGCACGCCGTCCAGCATGGCCCCGGGCGACTTCGCCAACCGGTCCGCGCGGAACTTGAGCTGGAGCGTCAGCGAGAAGCCCGTCTGGAAGACGCGCCGCATGGGCGTGTCGCGCAGCATGTCCGTCGCGCGCTCCGTGTCCCCGCCCGTCAGGTGCTCGAGCCCCAGCGACAGGTAGTCCCGCACCGTCTCGCTCGCGCGGCGGATGGCGTCCAGGTCCCCGGGGTCCGCCAGGTCCGCCACCAGCGCGGCGCTGGCCACCTCCCGCAGCTCGTCCTCGGCGTTGATGGCCTCCGTCTCCGTCAGGCCGCGGAAGGCCGCCTCCAGGTAATCCACGTGGCCGTTGGTGGGCGCCAGCCCGGGGCGCGAGGGGGCCGAGGGCGCGGGCCCCACGTCCACGCGGCTGAAGAGCGAGACGGCGTCCTCCAGCGGCGGGAAGCCCAGGTCGGCCAGCCGGCCCCTGCGGAACTGGAACGCCGTCTCCTCCAGCTCACTGGGGAGCTCCCAGCGCACCGCCTCCAGCAGCCGCACGGCCTCGAAGGGGCTCTCCGCGATGAGGTCGTTGAGGACCATGCGGATGGCGGACATCTCCACGCCCTCCGCCTTGAATTCGATGAGGTAGCGCCCCTCGGGCGTCTCCATCGTCACGCCCGGCGGGTTGACGTCCGGATTCTCCTCCAGGTCGTGCACCTCGATGAACTCGCGCAGGAGGAGCTCCAGCACCTCCAGGTCCACCGCGTGGAGCTTGTGGAGGAACTCCGCCGTGTCCTCCAGCCCGCCGCGCGCGGCGCGCAGCCAGGTGAGGACGGCGTGGGCGTCCAGCTTGTCGCGCTGCCAGCCGCCCAGGTCCACGAAGGCACGGAACTGTCCGGGCGACGCGAGCTGCACCAGCTCCGTCGCGTCCGCCAGCCCCAGCTCCTGAATGGTGACGTAGACGTCCTCGGCGGGCAGCGAGCGCACCAGCGCCCGCGCCTCCGCGACGTCCAGGAGGGCGTCCACCCGCTGACGCGGGGACAGCCTCATCAACCGCTGGCGCAGCTCCCGTGGGGCGAGCTGCACATCCCTGCCATTTCCGTTGCCGTTCTCGGACACGGCGCGGTCCCTACCACAGCGCCCACCGGCCCGGGAGGGGAACCCCACCGGGAGCGGCGGCTTCCGGATGGAGCCTGCCGCCCAGGGGCCCCTGCTAGATACGGGCGGACTTGCCGAAGGTGTCCAGCAGCGCTCCCCAGACGTCCTCCACCCCCAGCTTCTCCGTGGAGGAGAACGGGAGGATGACCTCCAGGGGGAGGTCCATGGCCTTGGAGAGCTCCAGCATGCGGGGCTTGCGCCGGGCCTTGGTCAGCCGGTCCACCTTGGTGGCCACCACCAGCACGCGGCGACTGTGCGCCTGGAGATAGTCGAGCGTGGTGAGGTCGTCCGGGGTGGGGCCCACCTCGGCGTCGATGATGCTCACCACGGCCTCCAGCCGGTGCCGCTTCTCCAGGTAGGTGGTGATCATCTTCTCCCACTGGGCCTTGTCCGCCTTGCTGGCGCGGGCGAAGCCGTACCCGGGCAGGTCCGCCAGGCGGATCTGGTGACGGGCGCTGCCACGCTCCAGGTCCACGTCGAAGAAGTTCAGCGTCCGGGTGCGGCCCGGCGTGTTGGACACGCGCACCAGCTTCTTGCGGCCGGTGAGCGCGTTGATCATGGAGGACTTGCCCACGTTGGAGCGGCCGACGAAGGCCACCTCCACCGTGTGGCCCGGCGGGTAGCCCTTGGGCTCCACGGCGGTGGTGATGAAGCGTGCGTCGAGGACCTTGATCACGACGTCATTTCTTGGCCGACGGATCCGTGCCGGCAGCGCGGCGGGCGCGCTCGGCGGACCAGTGGTCGATGGCCTTGAGCGACTCCTTGAAGTCGAACGGCCGCAGGGAGGGCGAGGAGGCGTCGTGGCAGGAGCGGCACTGCTTCTCCGAGGGGTCCACCAGTCCCACCAGCCGCGCCAGCTCCGAGTCCTTCATCACGTACTCGGGTGAGTAGTACTGGCCGCCGCCGTGGCACGTCTCGCACGTGACATTGACGGTGGCCTGGGTGACCTGCTCCGGCGAGTGGCAGGACAGGCAGCGCCCGTCCTTCTTCTGCTGCTCGGTCAGCGAGCTCTCCGCCCGGGCATGCTTCGACTGCATCCAGGCCTCGTACGCCTCGGGGTGACACCCCTTGCAGCTGTCCGGGCCCACGAAGTCGGCGCCCCCGGCCACACCCGCGGCGGCCAGCACGAGAAGGGAGACGAGCCTGATGCCAGGAACGCGCATGGAAGCCGGAGTAGCAGAGCCCCCCGGACGGGGCAAGGCGTCTCGTGGTTGAATGACCGGTAGAAACTTCCGTCGGGCATGGGGGATTGCTAGAGCCTTGCCCGCCCGTTCCATCAGGGAGGAGCCGTGATGCGCATCCTGACCATGCTCGCCGTTCTCACACTCGCCATCCCCGCCGCGGCCAAGCCCTGGCAGGGAATCGAGCCGGGCGTGTCCAAGCGCGAGGACATCCTCAAGAAGTTCGGCGAGCCCTCGCGCACCGTCAAACAGGATGGCAAGGACGTCATCGCCTACCTGGCCAAGGAGGCCATCAAGGGCACCACCCAGGCCCAGTTCAAGGTGGACCCGGAGACGCAGCTCGTGGAGCGCATCGACGTGTTCCCCGGCCCCGTCATCGACAAGGAGACGGTGGAGAACACCTACGGCCCCGCCTGCCCCTCCGGCGCCGCGCCCGCCACGCCCTGCTACCTGCGCAAGCTGACGGACGACTTCCGCACCTACTTCCTCTACCCCCGCCTGGGTCTGGCCATCTTCTTCAACGAGGACGGCAAGACGGTCCAGTCGTTGACGTTCACCACGCAGAAGGCCGCGCGGTAGGCCCTCGTGCATGTCTTTGGCCTGACGGGAGGCATCGCCTCCGGGAAGAGCACCGTCACCCGGCTGCTGCGGGAGCTGGGCGCGGAGGTGCTGGACGCTGACGTGATTGCCCGCGAGGTGGTGGAGCCCGGCACCCCCGGGCTCGCCGCGGTGGCCGCGCGCTTCCCTGGCGTGGTGGGTCCGGACGGCCGGCTGGACCGGGCCAAGCTGGGCGCCCGCGTCTTCGCGGAGCCCGCGGAGCGCGCCGCGCTCAACGACATCACCCACCCGCTGGTGCGCCAGGCCTTCATGGAGAAGCTTCAAGCGCTGGAGGCGCGGGGCGTGGAGCGCGTCATCTATGACGTCCCCCTGCTCGTCGAGAGCGGCATGCACGCCTGGATGGAGGGCGTGGCGGTGGTGTGGGTGCCCCGGGAGGTGCAGAAGGCCCGGCTGATGTCGCGGGACGGGCTGGACGCCGCCGCCGCCGAGGCCCGGCTGGCCGCCCAGCTCCCCCTGGACGACAAGCGAGCCCACGCCACCTGGCTCATCGACAACAGCGGCGACCTGGCGTCCACCCGGGCCCAGGTGGAGGCGATGTGGCGCGCCATGCTCGCGCGAGGCTGAGCGCCGGGTATGCTGCGCGCAGCATGAGCGAGACGCGCAAGAAGGCCACGGCCGGGACGTACTTCCTCACCGGCTACCCGGGGTTCATCGGCAAGCGGCTGGTGGAGCACATCGCCCGCGAGGACCCCAAGGGGCACATCTACGCGCTGGTGCAGCCCAAGTCCCTCAAGGAGGCGCAGCAGCACGCCGCCCGCGTGAAGGGCGCCCGGGTGGAGCTGCTCACCGGCGACGTGGTGGACATGCACCTGGGCCTGTCCGGCGAGGAGTACCAGCGCCTCTGCGAAGGGGTGACGGACATCTTCCACCTCGCCGCGGTGGCCCAGCTCGGGGTGGCCAAGGAGACGGCGTGGCGGGTGAACGTGGACGGCACCCGCAACATGCTGGAGCTGGCCCGCGACTGCGGGAAGCTGGCGCGCTTCAACTACTTCTCCACCTGCTACGTGTCCGGCGACCGCGTGGGCGTCATCGCCGAGGACGAGCTGGACCGGGGCCAGGGCTTCCGCAACGCCTACGAGGAGACGAAGTTCCAGGCGGAGCGGCTGGTGCAGCGCGCCGGCGCCACCCTGCCCATCACCGTCTTCCGCCCCTCCAGCGTGGTGGGAGACTCGCGCACGGGCGAGATCGACCGCTTCGAGGGGCCCTACTACCTGGGCATCCTGCTCGTGACGTCGCCGCTGGTGGTGCCCCTGCCCCTGCCGGGCAACGGCGTGGCGCCCCTCAACGTGGTGCCGGTGGACTACGTGGTGGAGGCGGTGTGGCGCCTGTCGAAGGACCCGCGCGCCAGGGGCAACACCTTCCACCTGGTGGACCCCAACCCCATGAGCGCGCGGCGCGTCTACGAGCTCATCGCGGAGAAGTCGAACAAGAAGCTGCCGCGCTTCAACCTCTCCGCCCGGGCGGCGGACGTCATGCTGCGGCTGCCCGTGCTGGAGAAGCTGGCCCGCCCGCAGCGCGCCGCCATCAGCTACGTCAACCACCTGGCCATCTACAACTGCCACAACACGCTGGAGCTGCTGGACGGCACCGGCGTGCGGTGCCCGCCCCTGTCCTCCTATCTGGACCAGCTCGTGGCCTACGTGCGGGAGCAGTACCGCAAGCGCCGCGAGGGCTCGGACGAGGACGACCCGCTGGATCAGGGAATCGCCCGGGACGTAGAGGGTCGCTGAGCGCGCGCGGTGGTCAGCCGTGGTAGATCCACGGCTCCATGCCACGCACCTACCAGCCAGGCGACACGTTCACGCACGTCCGCGAGTGCGACCGGTACCGGCCGATTTATTACGCGGGCGCTTCCGGGGACTACAACCCCATCCACATCGACCCGGAGGCCGGCGCGGCCGCGGGGCTCAACGGCAACATCCTCCAGGGGCTCTGCACCCTGGGCTGGGTGGTGGAGGCCATCGCCGGCTTCGTGGAGGACCCGGGCCGGGTCCGCCGCGTGAAGGCGCGCTTCTCCCGCCCGGTCCGGCCCGAGGACACCCTCACCTTCCAGGGCCGCGTCACCCACGTGCAGGACGGCCGTCTCACGGCGGAAGTCACCGCCACCAACCAGCGCGGCGAGGACGTCCTCAAGGGCGCCATCGTCGAAGCCTCCATCGAGTAACGCCCATGGCCCTCGACAAGCGCTTCATCGGCCGTGAGTACGGCCCCTACCGCTACACCATCGGCGAGGAGAAGATGCGCGAGTTCACGCTCGCCCTCGGCGGCGCGAAGCCCGGCGCCGGCACGCCGGGCGAGCCTCCCGCGCACGTCAGCCCGCTCCTCTACGACGCGCAGGCCGCGAAGGCGGGCCCCCACGGCGGCCTCATCGCCTTCCCCAGCTTCGCCGTCGTCTTCGCCATCCGCCCCTTCAGCGCCGCCATCGCGGACCCCGAGCTGAACATCAACATGCAGATGCTGGTGCACGGCGAGCAGGACCTGGAGTTCCTGGACGTCATGCGCCCCGGCGACGTCATGACGACCACCGGCCGCATCGCGGACCTCTACGAGCGCGCCCGCATGGGCTTCGTCGTCGTCACCAGCGAGTCGCGCAATCAGCATGGCAACGTCGTGGTGAAGGGGACGTGGACGGCCATCATCCGCGGCTAGCCGTCAGTCCGTGGAGATGACGCCTTCGTCGAGGAGCTGGACGAGGATGCGCGCGGTGTCCAACCGCGTCATCCCCGACAGGGAGAAGAGGTCCTCGTAGCTCACCAGGCCATCAATCTGGGCCAGCACGAAGCCGGCGCGGTGGTCCAGGTTGAGCCAGATGATGTCGTCCGGCGGCAGGCGCACCCCGGGCACCCGCCCCAGGTCGCCCAGCCGAGACTCCAGCCGCATCATCAGCATCCGCTCGCTGCGCACGCGCAGCGCCTCGACGCGGCCATCCGCGGGCGCCAGCTCCTTGGCCTTGAAGAGCAGGTCCACCGCGCCGGAGTGGTCATCCAGCTCCAGCAGGTCCTCCGCCCCGCGCAGCAGCAGGTCCAGCTCGCTCTCTGCCGCGGGCAGCCCGAACTCCTGGGTATTGCCCTCGGGGACGCCGTACTCGTCGGTGTCGCCGCTGGTGGCGAAGACGGGCGCCTCGACGTCGGACACCACGTCGCGCGCCAGCAGCTCCAGCACGTCCGCCGGAGCCCCCTCCTCCTGGACCATGGGCCCTGATGGCGTCTGGCCACCGGGCTCCCGCGGGCCGCCCTGCCCTTCCGCCCAGGCGCCCCAGTCCCCCTCCAGGGCCGGCGCGACGGGCAGGTCCTGGTTGCCGGCGGGCGCCAGCCGTCCGGGGGAGGGCTCCAGGTCCGGAGGCCGCTCGAAGGGGGTCGCCGCTCCACGGGAGGGCGCCCCCTCGGCGGCCGCGAGGTACTCGCGCGCGCGGGTATTGGCGGGGTCCAGCTCCAGGGCCCGCTCGAAGAGGCGCCGCGCGCCCTGTGCGTCGCCGCTGAGGCGCAGCCACAGCCCCGCCTCGATGAGCTGGTTCGCGCGCTGGCTCCTCATCTACCGCCCCGTACCACTGCCTGCCGCCCCCTTGAGCTGCGCCAGACACGCGGCGAGCAGCTCGCTCGCGCGCCCCAGCGCCGCCATGTCTTCTCCGGCGCGGACCGCGCGCGCGTGCTCCAGCACCTGCTCCGCGCGAGGCATGACGTCCGGGGCCAGCCCGCCCCCTCCTGGGAGCAGCCGCGCCCGCGTCAGCGCGTCCACCACGTCGCGCGCCAGCGAGTCCAGCTCCACGCGCCGCGACTTCAGCTCGTCGGACGCGCGCGCGGCCAGCAGGTACTCGCGCTGCTCGTCCATGATGCGCTGGAGCTCCTCCTCCGTGAGGCCGCTGGACGCGGTGACGGTGATGGACTGGCGCAGCCCCGTCTCCCGGTCCTTCGCGTGGACGGAGACGATGCCCTCCGCGTTGATGTCGAACGTCACGTCGATCTCCACCTGCCCCCGCGGCGCCTCGCGCAGGCCGGTGAGGACGAACTCGCCCAGCAGCTCGTTCTGGTGCGCCACGTCATGCTCGCCCTGGAGCACCATGATCTTCACCACGCGCTGGAAGTCCTTCGACGTGGCGAAGACCTCGGTGGCGGACGTGGGCACGGTGGTGTTCTTGGGGATGAGCCGGCGCACGGAGCCGCCGGCGATGGCCACGCCCAGGCTCTGCGGCGTCACGTCCAGGAGCAGCAGTTCGTGCTCGGGCTGCACCAGCGCGTGCGCCTGGATGGCCGCGCCCAGCGCCACCACCTCGTCCGGGTGTACGCCCTTGCAGGGCTCGCGGCGGAAGTAGCCGCGCACGGCCTCGACAATCTTCGGCATGCGCGACATGCCGCCGACGAGGATGACCTCCTTCAGCTCGGAGGCGCGCACCCCCGCCTCGCCCAGCACCTCGGTGGTGATGCCCACCACCCGCTCCGCCAGGTCGGACGTCAGGTCATCCAGCTTGTCGCGGCCGAGCGTGGCCTGAAGGTGGAGCGCGGCCCCGCCGCCGGGCGGCGTGCAGATGAAGGGTAGGTTGAGCGCCGCCTCGCGCACGCTGGACAGCTCCACCTTGGCCTTCTCCGCCGCGTCCTTGAGCCGCTGCAGCGCCATGCGGTCCTTGCGCAGGTCGATGCCGTGCTCCTTCGCGAAGCCGAAGACGAGCCACTCGATGACGCGGTTGTCCCAGTCCTCGCCGCCCAGGTACGTGTCCCCGCCGGTGCCCACCACGTCGAAGACGCCCTGGGAGATCTCCAGCACGGACACGTCGAAGGTGCCGCCGCCCAGGTCCAACACCGCCACGCGCCCGTTCACCGTGCGCCCGAAGCCGTAGGCCAGCGCCGCCGCCGTGGGCTCGTTGATGATGCGCAGCACGTCCAGTCCGGCGATGCGGCCGGCGTCCTTGGTGGCCTGGCGCTGGGCGTCATTGAAGTACGCCGGCACGGTGATGACGGCCTTGCTGACGGGGCGGCCGAAGTGCGCCTCCGCGTCCGCCTTCAGCTCCTGGAGGATCATCGCGCTGACCTCCGGAACCGACAGCTCCTTGCCGCCCATGCAGATGCGCAGGTCGTCGTGCTGCCCGGCCACGACCTCGTAGGGCAGCGCCCGCAGCGCGTCCTGCACCTCGTGGGAGGAGTACTTGCGGCCGATGAGCCGCTTCGAGGCGTACACCGTCTCCTGCGGGTTGGTGATGGCCTGACGCTTGGCGATGCCGCCCACCAGGCGCTTGCCATTCTTCGCCATGGCGACGACGGAGGGCGTGAGCGCCTGTCCCGTGCGGTTCTTGATGACCACAGGCTGGCCGTCCTGGATGGTGGCGACGATGCTGTTCGTCGTGCCCAGGTCGATGCCTATGAGGGGTTCGGGCTCAGCCATGGGGAACGGTGCTCACTCCTAGAACGTCCATCGCAACTTCTTCAGCGCCGCCTTCGCTTCGGCGTTGTCCGGGGCCCGCTTCGCCGCGTCCTCGAAGGCCCGCTTCGCGAGTTTCTTCGATCCGGCCTCCAACAGCACCTTTCCCAACGTCAGATGGTGCTCGACCTTGCTGGAATCCAGCTCCACGGCCCGCTGTGCCAACCCGCGAATCTCCGCCACGTCCTGTCCCAGCAGGTGCCCCAGGCGAGCGGCGCGCCACGCGGCCTCGGCGTTCTGGTCATCGAGCGAGCAAGCGAGCCGGTAGGCTGCCTGCGCCCCCTGGCTGTCGCCCTCCTGCTCCATCACCCGCCCCCGCTCCACCTCGATGCCCGCCCGCTGCGCGTCATGGCCACGCCGCGCCTTCACCAGGAGAAGCGCGGCCTCCCGGTTCTTCGGGTCCAGCGTCTGGACCTGATGGAAGTCATGGTAGGCGCGCTCCCAGTCGCCCCGGGCGACGGCGGCCTTGCCCCGAGCCATCAACTCGGCCAACCGCCCCGTCCGGGCCAGATAGGGATGGCGGGCCAGCCGCGCCTGCCGCTCCGCCCGGCGCGCCTCGGACGCTTCGTCATCCATCGGCGGCGGAGACAGCGGTTGGGACGGTGGCGGCACCCGGGACGGCGCGGGCGGTATCGGGGCGGCCGGGGGCGGTGACGCCACATGGACGGGCGGCGGCTCGGGCGTCAACAGGGGCTGCGTGGGCGGCGGCTCGACGGGAGGCGGCTGCGCGCTGGCGCGCTCGGCTGCCGCGAGCGCGGGGTTCGCGCGGAGGTAGGCCTCTCGCTTGTCCTGCTGGACGAGCACGTTGTGCGCGTCCGTGAGGCGCCGGAAGATGCGCTCCATGCGGGCGCGGAAGCTGCCCAGGTTCTTCCCGAAGTAGCGGTCCGGGTGGAAGCGGCGCGAGGCGTTGTAATACGCCTGCTTCGCCTCCGCCGCCGAGGCCCCGGGCTTCAGCCCCAGCACGGCGAAGTGGTCCAGGCCATCGAGCGAGCGCTCCAGCTCGATGATCTCCTTCTTCCGCTCAGGTTCGAGGTCCACTTCCTCGGCCAGGGCCGCGTCCAGCACCGGCGCGGGCGCCCCTCGGGGGACCACCCGGGCCGGGACGATGGCGCCCTTGGCGCGCAGCGACAGCAACACGGCAATGGTGCGCGGCTCGCCCAGCTTGGAGCGAGCGAGCACCTGGTCGATGCGCTCCACCCGCCCCACGAGCTGGAGCACCGCGCCCTCCTCCGCGGAGAGCTGGAGGCGAGCGGCATCCAGTTGGGGCACCGTGGCGATGTGATCCGTCAGGGCCCCCAACCCGACGATCGTATTTGGCGCACTCACAGTGACGGTCCGAGTCTCTTCTTCCGGAGCGACCAGCGTAGGGGCTCCGGACGCAGGGCGTCAAACATCCATGAACCCCTGGCGCGCGCGGTGAACGGAGCGCGCGCCCGTCAATTGACGGAGAGGACGCGCTCGAGGATGGCCAGGCCCTCGTCCAGCTCGCGCACCGTAACGATGAAGGGCGGCGCGAAGCGGAGCGTCCGGTCACCTGCGGCATTCACGAGCAGCCCCTCGCCGCGAAGCTGGCCGACGACGGGCGCCACCTCACGGTCCAGCTCCACGCCCATGAGCAGGCCCTGGCCGCGCACGGCCTGGATGCGCCCCGCGGGCAGCCGTCCCTGGAGCTCGCGCGCCCGAGCCAGGAAGTAGGCCCCCTTCTCCTGGACCTCGTCGAGGAAGCCGGGGCGCCGGAGAATGCGCACCACCGCGTTGGCGGCCGCGGCGGCCACCGGGTTGCCGCCGAAGGTGGAGCCGTGCGTGCCCGGCGTGAGACTCCCCCCCAGCGCGTCCGTGCAGAGCATGGCGCCAATGGGCAGGCCGTTGCCCAGCGCCTTGGCGATGCTGATGGCGTCCGGGTGGATGCCCTCGTGCATGAAGCCAAACGGCTTGCCGGTGCGGCCCATGCCCGTCTGCACCTCATCCACCAGGAGCAGCAGTCCGTGCTCGTCGCACAGCGCGCGCAGGCTGGCGAGGAAGCCCGGAGGCGCCAGCCGCACCCCACCCTCGCCCTGGATGGGCTCCACGAGGATGGCGGCGGTGGACGGCCCCACGGCCCTGCGCACCGCCTCCAGGTCCCCATAGGGCACATGCGAGAAGCCCGCGGGCAACGGCTCGAAGCCCCGCTGGTACTTCGCCTGGCCGGTGGCGGTGACGGTGGCCAGGGTGCGCCCGTGGAAGCTGCTCTCGAAGGTGATGACCTCGAAGCGCTCGGGCGTTCCGCGGTCCTTCATCACCTTGCGCGCCAGCTTGAGCAGCGCCTCGTTCGCCTCCGCGCCCGAGTTGCAGAAGAACACGCGCGACAGCCCGGACCACTCCGTGAGCTGCGCGGCCAGGTCGATGGACGGCTGCGAGTAGAAGGCGTTGGAGACATGCCACAACGAGTCGAGCTGCGCCTTCGCCGCGGCCACCACGTCCGGGTGGCAGTGGCCCAGCGCGCACGTGGCGATGCCGCCAATCAGGTCCAGGTACTCCCGGCCATCCATGTCCCAGACGCGCGTGCCCTGGCCGCGCGTCAGCACGAAGGGCGGCTGCTTGTAGTTCTGCAGCAGGTGGCGCTTCGCCTTCTGGACGAGGGCATCGGTGGAGGATTCGGACGATGCGGAGGGGGACGGCTCGGAGTGCGACAAGGCAGTCATCCTTCGTGCGGTATGGTGCCCCTCCGCATATAGCGCGCTACAGGATGTAGCGCGACAGGTCCTCGTCCTGGACGATGGCGGCCAGACGCTCGCGCACGTAGGCGGCGTCAACGTGGAAATCCCGGGGCCCCATCTCACTGGCGGAGAACGACACCTCGTCCAGCAAGCGCTCCAGGATGGTGTGGAGCCGCCGGGCGCCGATGTTCGCCGTGCGCTCGTTGGCCTGCTGGGCGATGCGAGCGAGCTCCGTCACCGCCTCGTCCGCGAAGGACAGGCGCACCCCCTCCGTGCCGAGCAGGGCCGTGTACTGTCGCAGGAGTGAATTCTTCGGCTCCCGGAGGATTCGCACCAGGTCCTCGCCCGTCAGGGGCTCCAGCTCCACGCGGATGGGGAAGCGCCCCTGGAGCTCCGGGATGAGGTCGCTGGGCTTGGAGACGTGGAAGGCGCCGGCGGCGATGAAGAGCATGTGGTCTGTCTTCACCACGCCGTACTTCGTGTTGACGGAGGAGCCCTCGACGATGGGCAGGATGTCCCGCTGGACGCCCTCGCGGGACACGTCCGGGCCGCCCCCGCCCTTGCCGCCCTCACGGCTGGCGATCTTGTCGATCTCGTCGATGAAGATGATGCCGCTCGTCTCCGCGCGGGCCACCGCCTCGCGCTGGACGCGGTCGGGGTCCACCAGCTTGGCGGCCTCTTCCTTGCGCAAGAGCTGGAGCGCCTCGGGCACGCGCACGCGGCGCCGCCGCGTCTTGTTCATGCCCGGCATGTTCTTGAAGAGGTCCTGGAGGTTGACGCCAATCTCCTCCATGCCCTGGCCGGAGAAGCCGCGCATGAAGGTCGGCGCGGAGTCGGCGGTCTCCACGTCGACCTCCACGTCGTCCAGGGTGCCGGCGCGGAGCTGGGCGCGGAACTTCTCTCGCGCGCTGTCGCTCATGCGCTGGGGCGGAGGCGGCGGAGGCGGGGCGAAGCCGAACGGCGGCGCCGAGGGCGGCGGCTTCGTGCCCCCCTGGATGAGCTCCATCACCCGGTCCTCGGCCAGCTCCTCGGCGCGGGGACCGACCTTCTCCGTCTCCTCCTCCCGGACCAGGGCGATGGCGGCCTCCACGAGGTCGCGGATCATCGACTCGACGTCGCGGCCCACGTAGCCGACCTCGGTGAACTTGGAGGCCTCCACCTTGACGAAGGGGGCCTGCGCGAGCTTCGCGAGGCGGCGCGCAATCTCCGTCTTCCCCACGCCGGTGGGGCCAATCATGATGATGTTCTTCGGGTGGATTTCGTCGCGCAGGTCGTCATGGACCTGCTGGCGGCGCCACCGGTTGCGCAGGGCGATGGCGACGGCGCGCTTGGCGTCGTTCTGCCCGACGATGTAGCGGTCCAGCTCGCTGACGACCTCGCGAGGCGTGAAGGCGGGCAACTTGCGCGATTCGGCCACGGGGTGTGTCTCCTAGAGCTCTTCGATGGAGATGTTGGCGTTGGTGTAGATGTCGATTTCGCCCGCGATGGAGAGCGACTCCTGGACCACCTCGCGCGCGGAGAGCTGGGTGTGGGCCATCAAGGCGCGCGCGGCGGCGAAGGCGTAGGGGCCACCGCTGCCCACGGCGGCGATGCCGTAGTCGGGCTCGATGACGTCGCCAGCGCCGGAGAGGATGAAGGTCTTCTCCTTGTCCGCGACGATGAGCAGTGCCTCCAGGCGGCGGAGGAAGCGGTCGGTGCGCCAGTCCTTGCCCAGCTCCACACAGGCGCGGGCCATGTTCTTCTGGTGCTCCTTCAGCTTGGCCTCGAAGCGCTCGAAGAGGGTGAAGGCGTCCGCGGTGCTGCCAGCGAAGCCGGCGAGCACCTGGCCCTCGCCCAGTCGGCGGACCTTCTTCGCCGTGTTCTTCATCACGGTCTTCTCGAGGGAGACCTGGCCGTCGCTGGCGATGGCGACCTTCCCGTCGCGCCGCACGCAGAGAATGGTGGTGCCGTGGAACATAGGACCCCGGGTTTAACAAGCCGGGCGCGGCGATTCCAAGGAACAGTGACTGCCTGTCTGCTCCCGTACCGTTGGCCCGGCCCCGGGGTGGCGGACCGGTGCTTCAGAAAGGAAGCACCCACGGCACCACCAGCACCGCCAGCGCCACGATGAGGATCTGGAGCGGGACGCCCACCCGGGCATAGTCGGCGAACCGGTAGCCCCCGGGGTTCATGACGAGCGTATTCACCGGCGACGCGATGGGCGTGGCGAACGCCGCCGACGCGGTGATGGCCACCGCCATCAGCAGCGGCTCGGGCCGGAGCTCCAGGGCCTGCGCGATGCGGATGGCCACGGGCGCCACGAGGACGGCGGTGGCCGTATTGGAGATGAACAGGCCCAGCGTCGACGTCGCGATGGCGAGCACGGCCAGCACGCCGTGAGGGCTGGCGCCAGCGAAGAATCGCTCCAGGCCGGCCACCACCGCCTGGGTCACCCCGGTCCGCTCCAGGGCCGTGGCCAGCGGCAGCATCCCGGCGATGAGCACCACGCTCTCCCAGTTCACCGTGCGGTAGACATCCGCGGGGCGCACGCAGCCGGTGAGCACCACGGCCACGGCCGCCAGGAGCACCGCCACCACGTTGGGCAGCAGGCCCAGGGTCATCACCGTCAACATCGCCAGGGTGATGGCGACGGTGATGGCGGCCCGCCGGGGGTCCGCGAGTCGGTCGGTGCGGGGATCGGGCTCCGCGAGCAGCACGAGGTCCCGGCGGGCATCGGTCAGGTTGCGCAGGTGCTTCTTGCGCCCCTTCACGAGCAGCGTGTCACCGCGCCGCAGCGTGAAGTCCTTGAGCTCGGGCGAGGAGGCATCCACCACCTCATCCGTGCCACGCCGGATGGCGAGCACCGTGGCCCGGAACTGGTCACGAAACCGGACCTCCCGCAGCGTCCGGCCCGACAGCTCCGAACGGCGGGGAATCACCACCTCCGCGAGGGACTCCCCGGGAGGCAGCGACAGCGCGCCCAGGGCGGGGAGCCGCTCCAGGCCCCAGTGCTCCACCGTGGCGGCCACGGCCTCCTCGCGGCCCTGGACGACGAGGATGTCTTCCGGACCGAAGGAGCGGAGCGGCACCACCGGATGCGCCGCGCCGTCCGAGGAAATTCCCACCACGTTCACCGCATGCGCGGAGCGCAGGTTGGCCTCGCCGAGCGTCCGGCCGACGAGCTTCGAGCCAGGAGGGATACGCAGGGAGTGGAGGGAGGTGCCCAGGCCGTACTCGCTGGCGAAGTCCTCGGAGGACAGCGCGGTCTGCGCCGTGACGGGCGACTGCGCCGCCGAGGGCAGCAGGTACTTCCCGATGAAGATGAGGAACGCCATGCCCGCGCCGAGCATCACCACGCCGATGGGGAAGAAGGTGAAGAAGCGGAACGGCTCGTAGCCGGCGTCACGGAGCGCTCCGCTCGCGATGAGGTTGGGCGGGGTGCTGATGAGCGTCAGCATGCTGCCCAGGTGGGCAGCGAACGCGAAGGGCAGGTAGATGCGAGCGGGCGCGATGCCTCGCCGGAGCGCAATCGTTCCCACCACGGGCATCAGGATGGCCACGGTCCCCGTGGAGCTCATGAAGGCGGACAGGGCGGCGGTGGCGAGCATCACCACGGCGATGGTGCGCCCCTCCCCTTCCCCGGCGAGGTGCCCCAGCCGCTGGCCCAGCCACCCGGCCAGTCCCGTCTCCGTGATGGCGCCGCCAATCACGAAGAGGCCCACGAGCATGATGACCACGGGATTGCCGAAGCCCGCGAGCGCCTCGTCCACCGGGACGATGTCGAAGACGAGGAGCGCCAGGAGCGCGAGCAACGCCACGATGTCGAGCCGCACGCGGTCGCTCACGAAGAGCGCGAGGGAACCGGCGAGGATGCCAAGGGTGATGAGCGCGGGCGTGGTCACGCCGCGCAGCTATGCCACTCCACCCGAGGATTCGCCACCCGCCCGTGCTCCACACAAGGACATGCGCAGGATTTGCGCCTGAGTTGCGCGCGCGAAGCGTCTGCGCCGGATATGCGCGTGGACGCAGACGGTCCGCGTTGGAGCGGCTCGACGAAATCCCCTGAAGCGCTCACGCCCGGGGATGCGCGGAGTCGTAGACCTGCTGGAGCTGCTCCCACGTCACCTGCGTATACCGCTGCGTGGTGGACAGGCTCGAGTGGCCCAGCAGCTCCTGGATGCTGCGGATGTCCGCGCCGCCGCCCAGCAGGTGTGTGGCGAAGGAGTGACGCATGGCGTGCGGGCTCACCTTCCGCGTCAGCGCGCACTTCAGCACGTACGTGTCCAGGTGCCGCGCGATGCTCCGCGGCGTCAGGCGCCCACCGCGGAAGTTGAGGAACATCGCCTCCGGCGCCTGCCCTGGCCGAACCGTGGCCAGCAGCTCGCCGCGCCTCGCGAGGTACGCCTCCAGCGCGCGGATGGACTGCGCATTCACCGGAACGAGCCGCTCCTTGCTCCCCTTGCCCATCACCCGGACGATGCGCCCGCTCCGGTCGATGTCCAGCAGGTCCAGGCCACACAGCTCGCTGATACGCAGGCCGCCGCCGTAGAGCAGCTCCAGAATCGCCTTGTCCCGCAGCCCGAGCACCGTCTTCACATCGGGCATGTCCAGGATGGCGAACACTTCCTCCACCGGCAGCACCTTGGGCAGCGACTTCGGCAGCTTCGGGCTCTTCACCAGCTTCGCGGGGCTGGCGGACAACAGCTTCTGCCGCACCAGGTACTTGTAGAATGACTTGATGCTCGCCAGCCGCCGAGCCCGGCTCGACGGCGCGTGGTCCGTGCTCAGCGTCCCCAGGTAGCCGCGAATCGCCGCGTGCGTCCCCGACAGGAGCGACAGCTTCATCCGCTCGACGAGGTACCGCTCGAAGTCCACCAGGTCGATGAGGTAGTTGCGCACCGTGTGCGGGGACGAGCCCTTCTCGTCCTCCAGGTGGGCGCGGAACTTCTCCAGCAGCGGCGAAAGGCTCGTCATCGGAGACGAGCCTACGGGCCGGAGGATTCCTGGCAAGATTCGCGGAGGCCCTACGGGGCCGGGGCAGGAGCCGCCGCGGGCTGCGCAGCCGCGGGCGCCGCCGGGGTCTTCCCAACCTGCGAGGACGGCAGCACCGCCAGGCAGGTATCCGAGGACAGCCATTCCGCGTGGCAGAACCAGGTCAGCAGCGGAATCCGGACCTGCCAGAGCAGGATGAAAATCACCGCCAACGCGATGGCGAGCTTCGTCCAGCCGGACGCGCCTTCCGTCTCATCGTCCTGCTGCTGACGGGCCAGCGCGGAGCGCACCATGTCCAGGCGGTCCACGCGGGCGTTCGCCGGCAGCTTCGGGCGGCGCGTCACCAGCGAGGACAGCTCTGGCGTCAGCATCAGCCGGTCATTCAGCGCCCAGCCGGAGCCCTCCAGCAGCAGCGCCAGGTTGCGCCGGCGCAGCTTCAGCCAGCCCAGCAGGCCCGCCGGGGCCATGACGACGATGGCAATCAGCGTCGCCGCGGAGATGAGGTCCACCAGCGTCAGCGACTTCACCTGCGTCATGATGAACGCGAAGGACGAGCCCAGCGCCGCCGCCGCCAGACCACCCGCCGCCACGATGCCCGCCAGCCCGCCTCCCGGAGGCGCCGCTGCGGCAGGAGCCGCGCTCGCGGGCGGACGCGGCGCCACGGGCGGCGCATTCGTCGCGTGCGTGTAGCTCTGCTCCAGCGTCGAATCGAAGGTCTTCTCCCCCGCCGACGCCAGGCCCTCCACCTTCTGGGTGATGAACTCGCCAATGCGCGCGAACGGCATGGTCATCGATTCCCACAGCGACACGGGCTGACGAACCACCTGCGTCACGATGGCATCGCTCTCGACGCCATCGACGTCGTAGAAGATGCCCCGCTTGCCCACCGTGAGCTCCGTGCTCCGCCCGCTCGTCACGGGCACCGCCACCTCGTACACGGGCGAGCCGTCCTTCGGCGCCACCTCGACGTAGAGGATGCACGTGGTCCCCTCCGACGTGAGCGCGGAGTGCTCGGCCCGGTTCGTCACCTGCACCGACAGCGTGTACTTGCGCCCGGCCAGGATGAGCGTCCCCTTCTCCACCAGCGCCAGCCGCTTCGGCATGTAGAGGTTGGGCATGCTGATGAAGTTGTTGGCGAACAGCAGCAACCAGCGCTGGTACAGCACCAGCCGCTCCAGCTCCACGATGGCGTCCAGCGTGGGCTTGAGCGCGAGGTCCGCCGCGCTCGCCGCGTCCAGGGCGTCCAGGTCCGCGTCCGACACCGACGGCAGCGCCTCCATCAGCTTGCGCACCGGGCTCGCGTCATGCTGAGCCTCCCACGCCAGCACGCCGTCCGCCTTCGCGACCATCTCGCGCCAGGCCGCGTCCGTCAGCCGCTGCGAGTCTCCCGTCATCGGCGTGGCGACGTCCTTGCGGAACGCCTCCAGCGCCTCGTACGCCGGGCCGCGCAGGAGACGGGACCACTCCAGCACACCCGAGGCATCGGGCGGCGCGATGGGCAGGTCGCCGGCCGCCTTGCCCAGCGCCGCGACGTCGCCCAGCGCGCCCTCCACCCGCTCCGCGCGGAGGCGCAGGCTCGCCGCGGCCTCCGGCTGCGCGGCCACCAGCCGGCACTGCACGAAGTACGCGTCCAGCAGCGGCGTCACCTCGCGCACGCGCTTCGCCGTGTCCAGGCTCGTGTCGCCCCACACGAAGGCCGCGCCCTTCTTCTCCTGGTGCGCCAGCAGCGCGGCGCGCTCCTCACGGAAGCGCGTCACCAGCGACGTGTCCACGCCCGCCTTCCCCGCCCGGTTCGTCAGCGGCGGGAAGGCGGCCATCATCTCCTGCGCCAGGGGCCGCAGGTGCTCGGGCAGGTGCTCGGGTGCGACGATGCCGTCGCCATTCTGGCCGGACTCGCGCAGGGCCTTCTCGCTCTCACGCACCTGCGCCAGGGAGATTCGCCCCCCGTCGGTGGCATTCAGCGTCCGGAGAATCATCTCCGCCGCGCTCCGCAGGGGCCGGCCCTCCTCGCTGAGCGCGTCCAGCTCCAGGACATCGCTGGAGGCATCCGCGCCGCGCCGGTCCTTGAGCTGCTGGGCGGCCCAGTCCACCGCGCCCCGCACTTCCCCCACCCGGATGCGGCCATTGCCGTCCGAGTCCATCAACTGCAACAGCCGGGGGTCACAGCTCAGCCCTTCGAGCGGGCAGGCAGTGGCAATCCACTGCGTTTCGGGAATCCGGACCGCCTCCACGAGCACATCGAAGGAGGGAATGTCCACCTGGAGCGAGCCGCCGTAGCGGCGATAGATGAGCGGAGCCATACGGACAGCGGAAATAAGCACACCGCACGCCGGATCGCACGATTCCCAACAATCTGCAGGCTAAGGCGTTGCCGGGACGCTGTAGACGCCCGCCTTCGGGCCCTGGGTGATGGCGTACACGGCCAGTGAGTCGTTCTCGCCACCGAAGGCCACCGGCACCTGGACGCCCTGGTCCAGCGTCTTCCGCGCCTGCGTCTTCACGTCGTACACCGCCACGTCGTAGGTGTCCGAGTCCATGCGGGCATACGTCGCCAGCACGCGGCCCCCATCCTCCGAAATCTTGTAGCTGAAGATGCCCTGCAGCCACGTCCGGGGGTCCGCCTCCCGGGGCAGGTCCAGCGCCATGAAGTCACATGAGCGCCCGTTGCGGATGCAGCTGGACCGGTACACCACCTGCCTGCTGCCCGGCGTGAAGCCATAGCCGAAGACGCCCTGCTGCACCTTGATGGCCTTCTCCTCGCCCACCGCGTAGAGCATCAGGTCCACGGAGTACGCCGGCTTGAGGAAGCGCGAGAGGAACGCGACGTAGCGCCCGTCCGAGCCCCAGACGAAGTTGGGGACGCGGCTGCCCACCTGCTTCGCCGTCCCATCCGGCAACGATGCCACCGACATCAACCCCGCGCTGGCCGTCGAGTCGTACTTCTCCAGGAAGCCCACGGCCTGGGCATCCGGCGAGAAGGCCACCTTCTCCACCTGCACGCCCAGCTTGCGCCCCGCGCCGCCCGACGCCGGCCCCAGGTACAGGTCTCCGGGCACGTTCGGCTTTCCATTCTCCGTGCGCGCCAGCCACTTGCCGTCCGGCGAGAAGGCGAACACGCCCGACGCCACCGCCACGCGCTTCGCCTTCAGCTCCGGCAGCTCCGCCAGATACAGGTCATACAGCCCCCGCACCGACTCGCTGCGCACCTGGAAGGCCACGCGCTGGCCGTCCGGGGAGATGTCATAGTCGCCCACCTGGTCCGCCAGCTTGAGCGGCGCGGCGCCAGGCGTCTCCACCGACACCGCCGCCAGCCCGCCCGCCGCGGACAGGCGGCGCTTGAAGAGCAGCGTCTTCCCGTCCGGCGTGAACTGGGCCGTGCTGACCTCCGCCGCCACGTCGGTGAAGGGCCCCGCGGGCAGCGCGCCCACCTTCAGCTTGCCGCCGTCCACGAAGGCCAGCCGGGCCCCGTCCGGGCTGGGCAGCATGTAGCTGACCGCCGTGCCCAGCACCACGGGCTCCGCCTTCGCGTCCTCCAGCGAGGCCACGTTCAGCGCGCCCGACTGCGACGCCGGGTTGTAGCCCGTCAGGAACAGCACGAACTTCGAGCCCGGCGCCGTGAGCTGCCCCCCCGGCACGTTCGTCACGCCTTCACCCAGCTTGCGCGGCTCGCCGCCCGACACCGGCACCACGAACAGCTCGCCCAGCACCATCTGCGGAGGAATGCCGTCCAGGCGGGGCTTCTCGCCGTTGCGGATGTACGTGGCGAAGCGGCCGTCCGGCGTCACCCGCAGGTCCGTCACGCGGCCCGAGGCCAGCAGCGTGCCCTGTCCCGCGCCAGGGGCGCCGGGCGGGGGCGGCTTCTCCGCCGCCGCGGCCTTGGTGCGGCGCACGCCCGGCGCCTCCGAGCCGCCATTCTCCCGCTGCTTGCAGCCCGTGCCCGCCATCGCCAGCGAGGCCAACAGGCCCACGGTCCAAAGCCGCCCCTGCCGCATCCGCATCATGCGCTCCTGTGCTCCACGTGCTCGGAGGCGTCCGAGACCGGCACGCCCGCGTGCGGCAGCCATGCCGCGAGGTCCTGCTTCGCCCGCGCCGAATACGCCGCGCGCTTCTCGGCCTTCTTCATCCGCCCGGTGAGCGGCGGGAAGATGCCGAAGGTAATGTTGGAGGGCTGGTGCGGGTAGTCCGGCGGGTGCGCCTCCCCCGTCACGTGCCGCAGCAGCGCGCCCAGGGCCGTGGTGGCCGGCGGAGGCACCCACTCCGCGCCCGTCAGCCGCGCGTGCAGCGCCAGCGCCACCAGGTAGCCACACGCCGCGCTCTCCACGTAGCCCTCCACGCCGGAGATCTGCCCCGCGAAGTAGAGCCGGGGCTCCGTCTTCAACGACAGGTCCTTGGAGAGCAGCCGGGGCGAGTCGATGAAGGTGTTGCGGTGGATCTGCCCCATCCGGAGGAACTCCGCCTGCTGAAGCCCCGGGATGCAGCTGGTGAAGATGCGCTTCTGCTCTCCCCAGGTCAGCCGCGTCTGGAAGCCCACCATGTTCCAGGACGTACCGCCCGCGTCCTCCATGCGCAGCTGCACCACCGCGTAGGGCTCCTGCCCGGTGCGCGGGTCTCTCAGCCCCACCGGCTTCATGGGCCCGTAGGCCAGGGTATCGTCGCCGCGCTCGGCCATCACTTCGATGGGCAGACACCCTTCGAAGTACTTGGGTTCCTCGAAAGCGTGCGGCACCACCTTCTGGCCCGCCTTCACCTCGGCGATGAAGCGATAGTACTCGTCCCGCGTCAGCGGCAGGTTGAGGTAGTCGTCCCCGCCCCCCTTGCCGTAGCGGCTCTGGCGGAACGCGACGTTCATGTCGATGGAGTCCGCGGAGACGATGGGCGCGATGGAGTCGTAGAAGTAGAGCCTGGTGCCCACGTAGCGCTCCAGCTCCCGCGTCAGTGCGTCCGACGTGAGCGGCCCCGTGGCAATCACCACCGGCCCCTCCCCGGGCAGGTGCTCCACCTCGCCGGCGACGAGCTCCACGCCGGGCTGGCGCAGGAGCGACTCGGTGATGGCGCCGGAGAAGCGCTCGCGCTCCACCGCCAGCGCGTCACCGGCGGGCACGCGGTTCGCGTCCGCGGCGCCCAGCACCAGCGAGCCCAGCGCGCGCAGCTCCGCGTGCAGCACGCCAATGGCGCTCTCCGGGTTGTCCGAGCGCAGCGAGTTGCTGCACACCAGCTCCGCCAGCGAGTCCGACTTGTGCGCGGGCGAACGCTTGTGGGGCTTCATCTCCCGCAGCACCACTGGAACCCCGCGGCGGGCGAGCTGGTAGGCGCACTCGGTCCCCGCCAGGCCTCCGCCAATCACCGTCACCCGCTGCTTCTGATCCGACATCCGCTTCCTCCCGGCCCGCGCCGCGGGGCCGTCCCATCCCTGTTAGCAGGACTGACGCGCCCGGGCCCAGCCTCGTTTCGGCCGTGCGCTCCGCGGCGCTCGCGCCTCGCCGCCGTGGCCGCCCGGCTGTCCACCGGCCCGCCAGCACTGCCGACTGGAAGGCGCGGTTTCCCTACCCGGGTTGCACCCCTAGGTTTCTCGCGTTCGTCGCCCGGGGGGAGCCTGCATCCGGGCGAGCGCCACTGAACTCGTAGACTGGGAGTACCGAAGCCATGGTCAGCCGCCGAACCCAGGACCTGAACCGGATCCGCGAAATCCTTCAGCGACGCCGCCGGGAAATCCTCAGCGCCAACGAGGGGGCGCACCGCGAGCTCACCGCCCTGAAGAACCAGGAGCGGGACCCGGAGTACGAGGAGAACGCCCAGGCCGAGCTCGCCGACTACACGCTCTCCAGCCTCATGGAGTCGCAGCGGCGCGAAATCATGCTCATCGACGCCGCGCTGCGGCGCATGGACATGGGCGTCTTCGGCGAGTGCGTGGACTGCGGCTTCGAGATTCCCATCGAGCGCCTGGAGGCCCTGCCCTTCGCCATCCGCTGCGAGGAGGACGCCAGCATCCACGAGCACGAGACGCGCGGCGGCCCCATGGCCAGCCCGTCTCTCTGAGCCGCGCAGGGCGCGCGCTCCCGGCGCCGGACCGGGGGCGTGCTACTCGCCGTCCTTCTTCAGCACCACGAAGCGGTAGTTCTCCAGCTCGTTCTGCCCGGCCGTGTAGAGCACCGTCAGCAGCATGTCGTAGGGAATCTTCTTGTCCGCGATGACGGACAGCTCCCCGCTGAAGGGCGCCGACGGGTTGCGCGCGGCGATGTACTTCAGCTTCTCCACTTCCTTCTTCAGCTGCGCGTCCAGCGGCATCACCAGCCGGCCCTGGACCATGTCGGGCGGGAACTGACCGTTCTGCAGCCGCAGGACTTCCCGCTCCCCCACCAGGACGTTCCTGGGGGTGATGGTGACGGCCACGGTGTCTCGCGGCGTGGCGCGCGTGGAGGACACGGGCGGACGCACGTCCTCGGACGCCGTCACCGCCGTGGAGGACGACGCGAACGACTTGAGCAGGAACACCAGGAGGATGGTCATCATGTCCATCATCGCGGTGATGTTCAGCTCCTTGATTTCGCCCGCGGCCTCGCGCTCCTTGCGCTTCTTGCGCGCCAGGGCCCGGCGGTAGCTCATCCGCGCCACCGCCTCCGCGTCGGGCGCCTCCAGGGCGGATGTCGTCGGCTCGGCCATGGCTCAGATGGCTCCCAGGGTGACATCCGGGAACAGCAGCCGCCGCTCGCGGCCCTGCGTCTCGCGGATGGCGTCCAGCGTCTGCGTCAGCGTCTCGTAGGGGACGTCCGGGTCCGCGCCCACGATGACCTTCGTCTCCTGGGGGAACGCGGACTTGATCTCCACCATCTTCGCGTTCAGCGCGCCGAAGTCGTGCGCCCCATCCGCCTTCACCGGGATGGTGGGCACGCCCGCCTCGCCGAGGATGGCGTTCTCGCTGCTGACGAAGTGGCCCTTCTTCGAGATGAGCACGGACAGCGTCAGCTTGGGCGCGTCGTCCGGGTTCTCCTGCGTCATGCCCGCTGTCGGGCCGCCATAGGCGGGAGCGTTGACGTTGATGATGCCGAACGTCGCCAGCCCGGTGATGGACAGCAGCATGAAGATGATGAGGTTCATGAGGATGTCGAGGTACGGGACGATGTTCAGCTCGCCCGTCTCCTCTTCATCGCGAACCTTCAGCTTGCGCCGGGAGTAGTAGAACGCCATGGCCGCGTGCCCCTCGTCTTACGACGCGCGCGCTTCGAGCTCCGTCGTGCCCGGGTCCACGGCGCCGCGGCGCGACAGCAGGTTCTCCAGCTTGAGCGCGTTCAGCTCCAGTCCCTCCACCATGCTCTTCGCGTACGACGTGAGGAACAGGTGGAAGATGATGCAGATGACGGCGATGGAGAGCGCGAAGGCGGTGTTGTTCATCGCCTTGGAGATGCCGTCCGACAGCAGCACCTGCTTTTGCTCCGCCGGCACGTTGCCCAGCGCCTGGAAGGTCCCGATGAGGCCGAAGATGGTGCCCACCAGCCCCACCAGCGTGGCGATGTTCGCCAGCGACCACAACCAGGGGATGCGCTTGGTCACGTGGGGGCTGTGCTCGACGATGGCCTCCTCCACCGCCTTGGCGACCTCGATCTCTCCGCGATTGGCGTTCACCAGGCCCGCGCGGACCACCTTGGCCAGCGGCGCGTTGGGCGCCATGGCGCAGACCTTCACGGCCCGGTCCAGGTTGCCGCCGCGCACCAGCTTGGCAATCTGCTCCATGAAGGGCGGCGCGTTGAGGTTGTAGCGGAACACGAGCGTCACCACCCGCTCCAGCGCCACCGCCAGCGAGCACGCCAGCCAGAACAGGTTCACGAACATGAACGGTCCGCCATCCTTGAAGAACTTGATGACGGAGTCCGTGACGCCCATCTTGCCGCCCTCCGTGGCCGCGAAAGTCACGTCCAGCAGCAGCTCGCTTACCGAGGGAATCATTGCGCCCCGAATCCTTTCGACGCCCGCCCCCCGGGCGCACCCGTCCGGACGCGGGCACCGGCTCGACGTTCCCCGGGGAGGGCAGCCAGGACTTCTAGGGCGGGCCCGCCAAGGCTGTCAAGCCAAGGACGGGCCATGCCCACGTAACTACTGGACTTTCAAGCGGCCGAGGTGGCCTCGGGCGTCCCACCCGGCCCCGGCGGCGGCTCGGTGATTTCGCGCCGGTAGTCGCACTCCTTGTTCGGGCACGCCACATACGGGCCGTCCCGCTTGGAGAACTTCTGGAGCAGGTAGGGCGAGGCGCAGGTGGGGCACGGCTCGGCCAGCGGACGGTCCCAGGCAGCGAACTTGCAATCCGGGTAGCGGTTGCAGCCGAAGAAGATCTTCCCACGGCCGCTGCGCCGCTCCGTCAGGTAGCCCTCCTTGCACTCCGGGCAGGCCACTCCGATGGAGATGGGCTTCGACGTCTTGCAATCCGGGTAGCCCGAGCAGGCCAGGAAGCGGCCGAAGCGGCCCCGCTTGATGACCATGGGCTTGCCGCACTTCTCGCAGATCTCATCGGTGGTCTCCTCCTCCACCATGACGATCTTGCCCTCGGCGTCGCGCTTGAAGTCCTTCGTGTTCTTGCAGTCCGGGTAGTTCGAGCACGCGAGGAAGTGCCCCATCTTCCCGAACTTGATGACGAAGAGGTTGCCGCACTTCTCGCAGGGGATGTCCGTCTTGATCTCCTCCCGCTTGACGTCGCGCATCTCCGCTTCGGCCTTCTCGAGCGTCTCCTTGAAGGGCCCGTAGAAGTCGTGCAGCACCGTCTTCCAGTTGGCGCCGCCCTCGGAAATCTGGTCGAGCTTCTCCTCCATGGTGGCCGTGAAGGTGACGTCCAGCTCATGGGGGAAGTGCTTGACCAGCATCTCGTTGGTCATCTGCCCCAGGTCCGTGGGCCGGAAGCGGCCCTCCAGCTTCTCCACGTACTTCTTGTCCTGGATGGTGGAGAGGATGGCGGCGTAGGTGGACGGGCGGCCGATGCCGCGCTCCTCCAGCTCCTTCACCAGCGTGGCCTCGCTGAAGCGCGGGGGCGGCTGGGTGAAGTGCTGCTCGTGGAGCAGCTTCTGGAGGTTCAGCGCGTCGCCGTCGTTGAGCACCGGCAGCTCGCCCACGGCGTCGGCGGCCTCCGCGTTCTCGTCACCCGCGGCCTTGGCCTTCTCCTTCTCCGCCTCTTCCTCCGGCGTCAGGCCGGCGCCGTACACCGCCAGGTAGCCGGGGAACTTCAGCGTGCTGCCGGAGGCGCGGAAGGTGGCCCGGCCCGCGGCGATGTCCGCGCTGGTCTGGTCATAGACGGCGGGCTTCATCTGACACGCCACGAAGCGGTTCCAGATGAGCTCGTAGAGGCGGTACATGTCCTCCTCGCCCATGGCCTCGAAGAAGGGCTTCACCCGCTCCGGCGGGTACTCCAGCGACGTGGGCCGGATGGCCTCGTGCGCGTCCTGGGCGCTCTTCTTGGTGCGGTACACCATGGGCTCGTCGGGCAGGTAGTCCCTGCCGTAGCGGCCGTCGATGAACTCGCGCACCTGCTTCACCGCGTCGTCGGACAGGCGCGTGGAGTCCGTACGCATGTACGTGATGAGCGCCGTCTGGCCCTCGTCGCCCAGCGGCACGCCTTCATAGAGGCGCTGCGCCAGCGTCATCGTCTTCTTCGCGGTGAAGGACAGCCGGTTGGCGGCCTCCTGCTGGAGCTTGGAGGTGATGAAGGGCGCGGGCGCGTTGCGGCGGCGCTCGCGGCGGTCCACCTTGGACACCACGAAGCTGGCCGTCTGGAGCTCGGCGACCAGGCCCTCCGTGACGGCGCGCTCCTTGAGCTCCACCTTCTTGCCGTCCACCTTGGACAGCTTGGCCTTGAACGGCGGCGGGCCGGCGGGCCCCTCCAGCAGCGCGTCCAGCGTCCAGTACTCCTCCGGGACGAAGGCCTTGATCTCGTCCTCGCGCTCCACGATGAGCCGCACCGCCACGGACTGCACGCGGCCGGCGGACAGGCCGCGGCGCACCTTCTTCCAGAGCAGCGGGGAGATTTGATACCCCACCAGCCGGTCGAGGATGCGGCGCGTCTGCTGCGAGTCGTAGTTGTCCTGGTTGAGCTCGCGCGGCTGCGCGATGGCCTCCTGGATGGCCTTCTTGGTGATTTCGTTGAAGGTCACCCGGAGCGCGTCGGGGTGCGCGAGCTCCTCCTTGATGTGCCAGGCAATGGCCTCTCCCTCGCGGTCGGGGTCCGTGGCCAGGAAGACGCGGTCGGCCGACTTCGCCATCTTCTTGAGCTCGTTGAGGACCTTCTCCTTGCCCTTGATGACCGTGTACTCGGGCTGGAAGTCGTGCTCCACGTCGACGCCCATCTTGCTCTTGGGCAGGTCCTTCACGTGGCCCACGGACGCCTTCACGGTGTAGCCGGAGCCCAGGTACTTCTTGATGGTCTTCGCCTTCGCGGGAGACTCCACGACGACCAGGTAGTGCGGGCCCTTGCCGCGCGGCGTGGCCTCCTCCTCCGCGTCGGCCTCCACGGTGGGGAGCGCGTCCTCGTCGCCCTTCTTCGTGCGGCGGCGGGCCGCCGTCTTCTTCTTGGCTGCGGTCTTCTTCCGGGCCGCAGGCTTCTTCTTGGCGGCGGCCTTCCTGACAGGCGCCTTCTCCTCGGCTGCCTCGGTCTCTTCCACCTTCTTCTTCGTCCGCGTGGCCATGACTCTCCTACCTAGATTCTCTCGTACAGCCTTCCCGGGTGCTGGATGACCAGCCCCGTCAACTCCAGCTCCACCAGCGCGCTGGCGAGCGCGGCGGGGGACAGGGTGCTGCCGACCAGCACCTCATCGAAGCTCCGGGGAACCCGGTCCAACATCTCGAAGGCCCCCTTGGCTTCCGCCGAGAGCGCCTCCCACATCCCCACCGCGGCGGAGGGAACCGGCGCGAGTGGATCCACCTTCAGCACCCTCCATACGTCCCGGGGCTCCAGGCACGCCGCCGCCTCCCCGCCCCGCAGGAGCGCGTTGCAACCCGCCGCCGCCTCCTGCCGCACGTCGCCTGGCATGGCGAACACCGGCCGCCCCTGCGCCCGGCCCGCCTTCGCCGTGTAGAGGCTCCCCGACCGCTCCCCCGCTCTCAGCACCAGAACCGCGTCAGATGCCCCGGAGATGAGCCGGTTGCGGCGCGGGAAGGTCGTGGTGCTCGCCCGGACTCCGGGCGGCAGCTCGCTGAAGAACATGCCCCCTCTGTCCAGGAAATGGGGGAGCAGGCGGGCCTGCGCCGTGTCGAGCGCATCCAGGGCCGAGCCCAGGAAGGCCCACGTCTCCCCCTTCACGTCCAGCGCGCCCCAGTGGCAGGCCTGGTCCACCCCCGCCGCGGCGCCCGAGACCACCCCCACCCCGGCCTCCGCCACCTGCCGGGCGAACCGCCGCGCGAAGGGCAGGAAGCCCTGGTCCGGGTGCCGGCTGCCCACCATGGCCAACCGCCGCCGGGGCAGCCCTGGCTCGCCCCGGTAGAACAGCAGCGGCGGGGCGTCCAGCACCTCCGCCAGCCGCTCCGGATAGGCCCGCTGGCCCGCGAAGGCCACCCGCATGCCCGAGGCCCGGCAGGTCTCCAGGATGCGCCACGCCACCGGCGACAGGCGCTCCACGGAGGCCAGCCGGCGCCGCACCTGTGGGGAAACCGGCGCCTGGGACACCCAGTCTCGCACCGGAGCCGCGGCGAGCGGCGCGAGGCTTCCGTCCGCGAACGCGCACAAGGCGGCCAGCGTCCTCGGCCCCAGGCCGGGAACGGCCCAGAGCGCCAGGCATGCCTGCTGCTCCGCCGTAAGGCTGTCCGTCACAGCGTCCGCCATACCCGTCCCCCGCTCGATACCCACCTATATAGAAGGTGGGGCCGCTGGGAGGGGCGCGACACATAAACACCGGACCGCCACCGGTCAAGCACTCAGCCCCTCCGAACAAGGGGCCGGATGCACTTTTCCTGCCGCCGCTCAGCGGCTGGCGGTGGGCGACGAGGAGGCCGCCATGTGGGCGCGGTCACCCGGGACGAGCTCCTCGAGCGAGCGCGTCATGAGGCAGTTGGACGTGCGCTCCTTCACCTCGGTCACCATGCACGTGCCGATGCTCCGCCACGGGAAGGCCTTCTCCTCCTTGGACGGCTTGCGCACATCGTGGCCCAGCACGTGCCGCGACGGGTCGCCCTTGCGGAGGATTTCGAAGGTGTTGCCGAGCTGCACGCCGTCCGCGCTGCCCCGGTCCACGACGATGCTGTGATTCTCCCCCAGCACCGTGAGGTAGGGCACCAGGGCGGTGACGACGGTGCCGTCCACCTGCTTCGCGTTCGGCCTCGGCGCCACGCGCTCGGTGAGTCGCTCACCCACGGGGCCCACCAGGTCGCCGCGCTCGATGCCGTCCCACGTGTCCATGATCTGCGCGGTGACGACGCCGTCGCCCACGCGCTGCACGCGCAGGGTGCCCACGAAGTCGGTGAGGTAGCCCAGCGGCTTCCCCGTCAGCGGGTGCTTCACCGCCTGGGTGGTGTGGTAGACGACGTAGCGGTCCCCCACCTTCACGTCACCCCGCCGCTTGAAGCGCACGTAGACGCTGTCCGGGAAGGACAGCATCACCGCGTTGGAGGGCGAACCCTCGATGCGGCCGGCCTCGTCCAGCTCGCGCTGGGTGACGAAGCCCTGCGTCGTCACGGGGACGGAGCTGGCCACGTCGTAGCCAATCTTCCCCGTCACGGTGACCTGGTCGTTGGAGGCCATCTCCGTGGGCGCCGTCACGTCGCCCTCGTCGACCACCATCTCCGTCACCTGCGTGGGGACTTCCTCGCCCGAGGGGAAGAAGCGGACCTGATTGCCCGGGTAGATCCAGTGCGGGTTGGCGATCTCCGGGTTGTAGGACCAGACCTTGGGCCAGTACCAGGGGCTGCCGAGGTAGCGCTGGGACAGGTCCCAGAGGGTGTCACCCGTCACGACGGAGTGGACCTCGCCCGGGGCGCTCTCGCGGCCGCGCGGCGCGCCCGGCGGGATGGCCACGGAGGTCGGCCGCGAGGAGTCGGGCGCCTCGTCCATCACCTCGGCGCCCTCCATCTCCCCGCCCGTGTCCTGCTCCTCCTCGTACTCCTGCTGGGCATGCGCGGCCGGCGCGACGGCGAGGCTCAACATCAGCGAGGTGAGGATCCGGGAGCGCATCGCGAGACGTCCTTTCGAAAGAAGCTTCACTGGGGGAGCGCGGCGAGCCGCTGTTCCGCCTGGGTAGCAGCCGCCGTCCCCGGGAACTGGGTGACGACGCGGGTGTAGAGCACCTTGGCATCCGCGGCCTGGTTGAGCCGCATCCGGCACTCAGCGAGCCGGAGCATGCCGTCCAGCATGGCGTCCCCGGCGGGATAGCTGTCGATGAGCCGCTCGAACGTCTTCGCGGCCTGCTTGAACTCGTTGAGGCCGATCTGCCCCAGCCCGCTGAAGTAGAGCGCGTTGTCCGCCCGCGGGTGCCGTGGGTTCTCCGCGGCGAAGCGCTGCAGCCGCTCCACCCCGCCCTCCACGTTGCCGGTGCGCAGCATCGACACGGCCTTCTCGAACTCCGCCTCCAGCACGTCGGGGTCCTTCGCCGCCTCTTCGTCGACGTTCGACGCGACCATGGTGGCGCCAGCGGAAGTCCCGCCCACGGGGCTGATGAACATCTCCATCTGCTCGTCGTCCGGCTCCAGCACGGCCACGGCGGTGGGCAGCTTCGGCGCGGGCTCGTGGCGCGGCTTGAGCTTCACCACCGCCAGGTCCGGCATGGCGCCCAGCGGCGCCCCACCACCGGCCGGCTCCACCTTCACCGGAACCGGTCCCGCGGCGCTGCTGGCTCCGGCGGCGCGCGCCACGGCTTCATGGGCCTCCAGGCGGGACACCCTCTCCATCAGCCGCTCCTGCGACGCGCGCAGGGTGCGCAGCTCGGCCCGCAGCGCGCTCACCTCCGCCTCCGCCGGAGCGGTGGTGGCGCAAGCGCTCAGCGCGCACAGGGGCGCGGCGGCGAGCAGGCGGAGGATGACGGAGCGCGCGGGCACGGGCCTTTTCAGCAGAGGGGTCTCCCCGAGGATAGGAAGGCCCGTCGGAGAGCGTCAAGAAATCGCCCCCCCGGACACGGGAAGGCTAGAAGCGGTGTACCACGTAGCTGAGGTGCCGCCCTGTACGCCCCGCGTCGCGGCGGTGGGAGAAGAAGCGCGTGGGATCACACGCCGTACATGCCTGTAGCACATCGACGTGCGCCGGCTTCAGCCCCGCGCGCTCCAACGACAGGCGCACCGCCCGCGTCAGGTCCAGGCGCACCTGGCCCGCCGAGGCCACCACCACCTCCGCCCCGAAGCGCGCGCGGAAGCGCTGCCCCAGCTCCTCCGACACCTCGTAGCAACACGCCTGTATCGCCGGCCCCACCGCCGCCAGCAGCCGCTCCGGGCGGGCGCCGCGCGCCACCAGCGCCTCGACGGCGCGCGCGCTGATGTCCGCGTCCGTGCCGCGCCAGCCCGAGTGCACCGCCGCCACGCGCCGCCTGTCCGGGTCCACCAGCAGCACCGGCACACAGTCCGCGGTGCCCACCGCCACCCAGTGCTCCGGCGCCTGCGTCCACAGGCCATCCGCCTCCCCCTCGGTGGGGCGCAGCTCCGCGCCGCCCTCACCTCCCCGCGCCTCCAGCACGCGATCACCATGCACCTGCGACACGCGGCTCAAGACCCCAAGGTCCGCGCCGGCCGCCCTGGCCAACCGGCGATGGTTCTCCTCGACGCGGGCTCGCTCGTCGCCCACGGAGAAGCCCAGGTTGAGTGACGCGAAGGGCCCTTCGGAACATCCGCCCGCGCGGGTGGTGAAGCCGTGCGGCACGGGCAGCAGCGTGGAGGTGAGGAACTCGGTCGACATGGAATCTCCAGGAATCCACCTCACTGACGCACCAGGAGGTGATCCAGCGTCAGCGCAATCGTAGGATGTTCTCACGGCTTCGTTTGACAGGCCGCGTCACCCAACTGACAATTCCGCGGACCAATCCAATTCCGAGAGAAACGTCTGAACCGCTGCGCTGGAGAGCTGCGAGCGTCCGCATGCCCCTGGGTCCCGACACCGTTGGCCGCAAGCTGCTTTGGAGCATCGCCCTGCCCGGCCTGCTCGTGGCGCTGCTGGGTGTGGGCCACTTCTGGCGCGAAGCGCGTATCTCGGTTCAGGACGCGACGCAGGTAGAGGCCCTGGCGCTCGCCGAGTTCGTCGCCTCGACCTTCGGCCTTCCGCAAGCGCGAGGCACCCCGGCCCACGGCGCGGTGGCGGAGGTCATCCGCTCGGACACGCGCCTGTTCCGCTCGGTGGAGGACGTGCGGGTGCTGGCGCCGGACGGGCGCATCCTCTGGTCCCGCCGCCCTGGCGAGCAAGACACGATGCACCCGGAGGCCGCGCGGCTGACGGCCCCGGGCCCCGAGCGCGCGAGCTCGGTGGCGCAGATGACGGAGGTGGTCCGGCCCCTCGGTGGCCCCGAGTGCGCCGGCTGTCACGCCGCCGGAGACGTCCCGGGCGCGAGCATCCTCCAGCTCCGCATGGCGGAGCCGGCGCTGCACCAGCAGTTGTCCTCGGTGTTCGGCGCCGCGCTCGGGTCCATGGGCCTGTTCGTGGTGGTGCTGGCGCTCATCACCGGGCTGGCGCTGCACTTCGTCCTCACCCGCCCGCTGCGCAAGCTGAGCGCGGCCATGCGGCGCGCCGAGGCCGGTGACCTGCTGGTGCGCGCGGACGCGCGGGGCACGGACGAGCTGGCGCAGCTCGGCGCGGCCTTCAACCAGATGCTGGCGCGGCTCACCTCCATGAAGGCGGAGGAGATCGACACCCACCGCGACCTGGAGCTGGTGCGAGAGAAGCTGGCCCTCAAGGACGAGTTGGAGGACCGCCTCAAGGAGCTGGCGCTGCTGTTCGACGTGGCGCGCTCGCTCAACGCCACGCTGGAGCTGGACGAGCTGCTGGACGCCGTCACCCGGCTGGTGACGGAGCGGCTTCGCATCCCCGAGTTCTCCATCATGCTGATGAACCCGGACGGCCTGCTGGAAATCAAGCACGCGTGGCCCGAGGGCCGGGGCGCCGAGGGACTCACCTTCGCCCTGGGCGAGGGCGCCTGCGGGCGCGCGGCGGAGACGCGCAAGGCGGTGTATCTGCCGGACACCGCGGACCGCTCCAGCGTGTTCGCCAGGCCGGACGTGGTGAAGGGCGGGCTGAACACCGGCGCGCTGCTGGCCGCTCCCATGGTGCACATGGAGACGCTGCTGGGGGTGATGAACTTCCAACGGCCGGAGGTGGCCAGCTTCTCCGCGGAGGAGATCGAGCTGCTCACCGCCGTGGCGGACGTGGTGGCCACCGCGGTGAAGAACGCCCGGCTGCACGCGGAGACGGTGAAGCTCACCATGACGGACCCGCTCACCGGCGTGCCCAACCGGCGCCACCTCTTCCAGCGCATGGAGCTGGAGCTCGCGCGGGCGCATCGCTTCGGCACGCCGCTGGCGCTGCTCATGGTGGACGTGGACCACTTCAAGCGCATCAACGACCTGGCCGGGCACCGCGTGGGCGACGAGACCTTGCGCCGCGTCTGTGACGTGCTGCGGCTGCGCGTGCGCAAGGTGGACACGCTGGCGCGCTACGGCGGCGAGGAGTTCGTGCTGCTGCTGCCGCAGACGGCCAAGGCGGAGGCGCTGGAGGTCGCGGAGAAGCTGCGCCGCGCGGTGGCGGACTCGGTGGCGCTCGCCCAACCGGGCCTGCCCGGCAACCACATCACGGTGTCCATCGGCGTGTCCCACTTCCCCACCGACGCCGCCGCCCAGGAAGAGCTCGTGGACTGCGCGGACGCGGCGCTCTACTACAGCAAGCGCACCGGCCGGAACCGCACCACGCTGTATGAGGCCGGCATGGAGCTGCACCCCGGCCGCGAGCGGGGCCCTCACGCGCCCTCCGCGGAGCCGCCCGCCGTGACGGCCCCCCAGCCGCCGGGCGGACTGGCCAAGGCGTAGCCGGACGGACTCAGCGCCGCGCCAGCGACCGCATCAGGGGCAACATCAGCTCCGCCCATTGCGCATACCCCTCGTCCGAGGGGTGGAACCCGTCGCTGGAGAAGAAGTGCGGGCTGCGCGGAATCATCGCCTTGCTCGCCGAGAAGAGGTCCACCACGTGCATTCCGTGCAAGCGGGACACCTCGGCGATGGCGGCGTTGAAGGGCTCGATGCGGCCCTCGTACAGCGCGGCGGGCACCAGCCGCGCCACGGGCGCGAGCGCCAGGTCCACGAGGTTCACCACCACCAGCGGCGCGCCCGTCTGCTTCAGGCGCCGCGCGATGCGGTCCAGGTCGTCCTGGAACTCGTCCACCGGCGTGCCCCGCCAGACGTCGTTGGTGCCAATGCCCAGCGTCACCAGCGTGGGCTGCGCGGCCACGGCGCGCTTCACCTGGCCGGTGATGACGTCGCGGATGCGCGCGCCGCTCTGCCCCAGGTTGGTGAGGCCCACGGACAGGCCGGCGGCGCGCAGCGCGGAGGCGAGGCGGTCGGGATAGCCGCCCCCTCGCGATGCCCCCACGCCCACGGCCGTGCTGTCGCCGAGCGCGACGTAGTGGACGCTCATCCGCCGCTCCCGGGCCGGGTGCTCACGGAACGCGCAGGGCCCGCAGGTTGCGAGCGCCGCCGGGCGCCGTCACTCGCAGCAGCAAGGTGCTCCCGGACGCGGCGCCCTTGATGATACGGGCCAGCGCGTCCGCGTTCTCCACCTTCTGGCGGTTGGCCTCGATGACGACCATGCCGGGCTCCAGCTGCGCGCGGTCGGCCGGCGAGCCGGGGACGACATCGGTGATGAGCGCGCCGCTGCTGTCCGCGAAGCCGGCCTGCTTCGCCGTGCTCGCATCCAGGTTCTGGAGGCTGACGCCCACGCGCCGCGAGCTCTCCTGCTGCTCTTCCGGCCTTTGCTTCGCCGAGGACACGCCCTCCAGGTCCGGCCGCGTGCCCAGCTCCACCTTCACGTCCATCTTCTTGCCGTCGCGGTAGAGCGTCAGCGTCGACGTGCTGCCCGGCCGCTTGAGCGCCACGGTGCGCGTCAGCTCGCCACTGGACGTGACGGTCCGCCCATCGATGGCGACGACGACGTCGTCCTGCTTCAGGCCCGCCTTCGCCGCGGGAGACGACGGCATCACCTGCGAGAGGATGGCGCCCTTATCCACCGGGAGCTTGAGCGCGCTCGCCAGGTCTCGCGTCAGGTTCTGGATGCCCACACCCAGCCAGGCGCGCGTGACGGAGCCCTCCTTCTCCAGCTGTGGCAGCAGGGAGCTGATGAGGCTGCTCGGCACCGCGAAGCCGATGCCGGAGCCGCCTCCGACGATGGCGGTGTTGATGCCCACCACCTCGCCCTGCATGTTGAAGAGCGGACCGCCGGAGTTGCCAGGGTTGATGGCGGCGTCCGTCTGGAGGAACTCGTCGTACTGACTGGCGCCAATCTCACGGGCCCGCGCGGAGACGATGCCCAGGCTGACACTGGAGGCCAGACCGAACGGGTTGCCGATGGCCACCACCCAGTCGCCCACGCGCAGCGCGTTCGAATCGCCCAGCTTCACCGTGGGCAACCCCTCCACCTTCTCCTTCAACCGGACGAGCGCCACGTCGGTGAGTGGGTCTCGGCCCACGACTTCGCCGCTGAAGGTGCGCCCGTCATCCAGCCGGATGGTGATGCTGACCGCGTCCTCCACCACGTGGTTGTTCGTGAGGATGAGTCCCTTCGGGTCGATGATGAAGCCAGAGCCCGCGCCCTGCCGGATTTGCTCGCGGCGTTGGCTCCCGCCCCCGCGTCCGCCACCAAAGAATCGATCGAAGAAGGGGTTGTCCTCCATGCCGCGCGGCTGGCCGCCGCCGCGGGACTGCACGTCCACGTTGACGACGGCGGTCTTCACGGACTCCACCAGCGGCGCCAGGGACGGCAGCGTCTGGGCTTCCCGTGTCGCGGGCTGGAGAACATGGCCCTGCTCTCGTGCTTTGGCCGTCAGCCCCGGCATCGACGCGGGCGCCTGGGCGACGGCGGCGGAAGGCAACGCGGCCAGGAGCGCGGCGAGGAGCGCTTTCCGGAACGGCACGGTCAAACGGTTCATATGCACTCCAAGCTAGCTCCGAAAAGTCGCCCCGCAAGCCCAGCCGCCTGTCGTAGCGGCCAGGAGACACCCCACCCCACCCTCACTCCCTGGTCCCTCAAGCGGGTAGATACAGGCGGTAGTCCAGCTCCGGGTAGATATTGTCGCGCCCCTCGACATGAGAGAGCCAGCCTTCGTCCACGTTGCCTCCGCGCAGCTGCTCATGCAGGCGCTGGAAGCGGAGAAGGTGCTCACGCGTGCGGCGCTGGGCGTACTCCACCATGGTTCCCGTCTTCATGATGAAGGCCCAGTCGGAGGACTGGGCGAGCAGCAGCTCCCTCGCCGCCTGGTTGAGCGCGCGCCGCTGCAGCTCCCCCGCGTCCGGGAAGTCCCGCGCCAGCGCCACCATCTGCTTCGCGCAGTGGGTGAGGTGCCGGTAGATCCAATCGTTGCTGCCGTCGAGCCACATCCCCGCATAGCCCCCCGCGCCCCATGAGGACAGCGGTGGCGTCGCCACCTGGTTCTCCGGGGACTCGCGCAGGTCGTCGGACGGGGTCACCAACCGGAACGTCTTCTGGTCGTACGCCGCCTTGCGGATGAAGAAGTCGAGGAACTGTGGCCCCTCGAACCACCAGTGCCCGAAGAGCTCCGCGTCATAGGGGGCGACCACCACCGGCGCCCGCCCGCCCAGGCGCGAGGCCAGGTTCTCGATCTGACGTTCGCGGTTGAATAGGAAGTTGCCCGCGTGGACGGCGGCGCGCTCACGCGCGGCCCTGGGGTCATAGGGCCGCTTGTCATCCGTCCTGCCGGTGATGCGGTAGTACTTGAAGCCAGTGTTCTTCCGCTCACCGGTGGGCTGGATGAACGGGCGGATGTAGTCCAGGTCCAGGTCCCACCCGATGTCCCGGTAGAACTCGCGGTAGTCCGGGTCGCCCGGGTAGCCGTGCTCCGTGCTCCACACCTGCTGGCTGCTCTCCGGGTCGCGGGCATACGCGGCCACGCCCGCCTCCGTGAAGACGGGCGCGTAGGGCCCGTGCAGCGGCCGGGGCACTGCGTCCGTCAGGCCGTGCGTGTCCACGAAGAAGTAGCGGATGCGCTCGCTGGCCAGCAGGCGCTCCAGGCCCGGGTAATAGCCGCACTCCGCGAGCCAGATGCCGGCGGGGTCCCGGCCGAAGTGCTGGCGGTAGTGATTGGCCGCCACCGTCACCTGGGCCCGGACGGCCTCGGGCACCTGCTGCATCAGCGGCAGGAAGCCGTGCGTGGCGTTGCAGGTGAGGATGTCCAGATGGCCCGCGTCCTGGAGGCGGCGGAACGCGGAGACCAGGTCGCGCCGGTAGCGCTCGTGGAACACGCGGCGCAGGGACTCGAAGTGGTCGCGGTAGAAGTGGGCGATGGGCCCGAAGGTGGCGTCATGCCGCGTCCGGTACACCTCGCGCCCCCCCAGCTCGCAGAGCAGGTCCAGCCGCCGCGCGTACCGGCTCATCAGCAGCTCGTCACGCAGCATCGAGACGAGCGTCGGGGACAGCGTCATCGCCAGACGGAACGGGACGCCGTCCTCTACCAACCCGTCGAAGACCTGGAGCAGGGGGAGGTACGTCTCGGAGATGGCTTCGTAGAGCCAGTCCTCCTCGAGGAAATCCTCGTGCTCGGGGTGACGGACGAACGGGAGATGCGCGTGGAGAACCAACGCGAGGGAGCCCAGGCTCATGGTCGTGCAAAGCCTCCGTGCGGGTTCAGGAACGGCCGTCGCCCGAGGGCGTCTTCCGTGGAAGGGACACTGGCGCTTCTCGGGGCGCCGCTCCGAAGGCGCCGCTTGCCTCGTGCGTGTGGGCCTCCGTGCCCGCCGCAGGCGTGGCGTGGCCTCCAGGCCGTCGCGCCAAGTCGGGCGCATGCGCCGCGCCCTCACCGCCCTGGACTCTCGGCGCGCCACGACGAGCATCGCGGGAGCCAGACGGGCGCGCGGGCACCTCGAAGTAGCGGTGATTCTCCTCCGCGTCCGTGGCGCGTGACGGCGCCCCCTCGGACGACGGTGAGGCCCCCCCGTGCGAGCGCTCGTGAGCGTCGACGGAACTGTGGTTCTCTGGCGTGCCTGTCGCGTGCGCCCCCGCACCAGCGGGGCGTGGTGCGTCCGTGGAGGACGGGCGCCGCGACTCCGCGTCAACGGAGCGCCACGACGCCTGGGCATCACCCGCGGCTGCCGTTCCATTCCGTCGCGCCGGGCCCTCTCCAAGCCCGCGAGACGCCGAGGCGCCGGAGACTTCTCCAGGATACCGGCCATCGGAGGTCTCCGAGGCTCGCGCGAGCGCCTCCAGGTAGCGTCGGTCCGACGCGACTGACGCGCGCCCCGGTGTCTCCAGGTAGCGCAGCTCCGACGCACCGGCCGCGTCCTGCCGCACGTCGAGGTAGCGGTGGTCCAGCGAACCGGGCGAAGCGGCCACATAGCGCTGGTCCGAAGCCCCCGGAGGGCGCGCCACGTGCCCCAGGTAACGCTGTTCCGCCTGTCCCAGCAAACCCGGTGGCTGCTCGGGATAGCGCAGGTCCGACGCGCCCGGCACGCCGCGCACATCCAGATAGGTGCGCGACGCCGGCCCCAACCCGCCCTGCCCCACGAGGCCCTCCGCATAGCGTTGGTCCGACGCGCCTGGCGCTCGGCTCGGCATCTCCAGATAGCGAGGTACCGGGGAAGGTCCAGGGCCACGGACACTCCGCAACACCGCGTCCGCCAGATACCGCTGGTCCGACGCCCCCAGATAACGCTGGTCGGAGGCCCCGGGCGCACGCGCCAACGAAGCCACGTAGCGCTGGTCGGAGGCCCCTGGAGCGCGCTCGACACCTTCGAGATGCGCCTCGCGCTTCACGGCCCTCCGGCGCTCGCGGCGGACCTCTGGCAGGTCGAACACGCCGCCACTTCCAGGCAGGTTCACGCGGCGCCAGGAGATGTACTCGCGCTCCTCGTCTGGCAGCTCGTGGGCGGCGGGTGTGAGCGCCGGTGATTCGACGGGCGGCACCCGCAGGAAACGCACCGTGTGGTCCGAGGAGACTCCCGAGGGCGGCAATGTGACACGGTTGCTCGACGCACCGATGCGCCGGCTGCGGCCATCCTTGCCGACGACGTGTGCCTCGACGCGGTACGTCCGGCCCGGCGTCATCCCCTGGATGTAGAAGCCGCTCGCCTCCATCGCGAAGCCCAGCTCCCTCACGAGCTGTTCACCATCGAACACCCGCAGCACCGGCCGAGGCGCCTCCAGCCCGCCCTCGGCCAGCAGCCGTGTCCCCGGGCTGAAGTCCCAGGACACGAAGAGCGTTTGCGGATCCCGTGGCAACAGCAGCACCGTGTCGTCTTCATACGCTGACGGCAACGCGCCGAGTCCCTCGGGGTCCTTGGGCTCGCTCACCGACGCCCCCACGGGCGAGCGTCCCACCATGTGGTGGTGACGTGCCTCGTCTTCACCCGCGACGCGCGCCACGAAGAAGCCCTCCACCACCGGTTCCGCGGGCTGCTGGACGGAGGCTGGTGGCACGGTGGGCACCGCGTCACCATTCGGGCTCGGAGCGACGGCCCTCGTGAAGGACGGGACCACGGGTGTCACCGGCTCTCGCGCGCGCTCGGCGCGGGGACGAGGCGGGAAGGTCACCACTGTCGCGGGCCTGGCGGAGGGCTTGCTTCCAGGCTTCTCAGAGGCGCGCTTGGCGGCAACTCGCCTGGGCGCGGATACGCTCCCCTTGTCCGGTGGCGTCACATCGTCCGCCTTGGCGGCGGCCGGAGCCTTGGGCTGCTCGGGCGGCCTATCAGGGGCGGCCCGAGGCGCATTGGAAACGGAAAGTTCGGCCGAAGGCTGTACGGGCCTTGAAAACGTGCGCTTGCGCGGCAGGCGGCGGCCCGCCAGCCGGGCGAGCCTCACCAGGGCGGGGACATAGGCGGCCAGGGCGGCGAGCAGCTCCTCCTTCTTCATCCGGCTGTAGCCGGCCCCCAGGTGCTTCCGGGCCAACCCGCGGAGGTAGCCGACCGTCACGCTCTTGAGGTCTTCCATAGGCATGCAGGCCTTTAGGTTGCTGGTCGTGGAGGGTCAACGTGCCAGCATTTCATGTGTTCTTCGCCCGACCCCGCTTCTCTTCCATCTGCCGATGACACTCCGGAGATGGCCGGGTATCCTGCCCACGCTTGAGCGACCTGCCCAGACTGCTCCTGTGCAGTTTCGACGTCATCCCCGGTCCGTCGGGTTCCTCCCGACGTTTGACCGAATACTTGAAGGCGTTGCCGGACCGCTTCTCTGTGGTGGTGCTGTCGGCGAAGACACCTGACCACTCCCACATCGAGAAGTACCAGGGCGCCCGGCTGCTGCGCGTCCCGGTAGGCTCGGGCGACCTGGCCTCCCGCATCCAGGCCTTCGAACGAGCCGTGCGGCGGCAGCTCGAAAGCGAGGACTACGCCCTCGCCCACTTCACGGACCCCTTCGGGGGATACGCGCTGTGCGAGCTGAAGGGCGACTACGGGTACCGCCTCATCTACGAGGCGCAGTCCTTCCCCTCCCAGGAGCTTCGCTACACACACCCTCAGACAGAGGGTGACCGGCGCTTCCTGTCCAAGGTCCGGCGGCAGGAGCTGTTCTGCCTGATGAACGCGGACCTCGTCGTCACCGGCTCGGCGACGACGCGTGCGTACATCCAGTCGCTGGGTGCGAGCGAGGAGCAGATCCGGGTGCTCCCCGCACCGGTGGACCTCGCCCCCTATACGCCCGAGGTCCTGGGCGTCCCCGATGGCGAGCCCCTGCGGATGATGTACCTGGGGAGCCAGGTGGGATGGCAGGGCCTGTCCACGCTGCTGCGCGCGATGGCCCTGGCGGCCCGGGAGGAGGAGGTGCGCCTCACGGTGGTGGGCGCGCGACACCCGGACTGGCAGCCGCACCTGGACGACCTGGTGAAGGAGTTGGGCCTGGGTGACCGGGTGGAGTTCCAGCCTCCCGTGCACCACGATGACCTGGCCAAGGTCCTCGCGCTCGCGGACGTGGGGGTGCTCCCGCTGGATGACGTGGAGCGCAATCGCGTTCAGGGCGGGCCCCTGGCCAAGGTGTCGGAGTACCTCGCCGCCGGACGCCCGGTCATCACCTCCGACCTGCCGGTGACGCGCGAGCTGGTTCCCGAAGGCGCCGCCGTGTTCTTCCCGCCGGGCAACAGCCTCGCGCTGGCCGACTGCATCATCGAGCTCGCACGCGATGTCCCGCGCCGGCTGGCCCTGGGCCGCGCGGCCCGAGCCCATGCGGAGGAAGCGCTCGACGCGGGGCTCATCCGCGGCAAGCTCCTCGACCTGTACGACTCGCTCCTGGAGAAGCGGTCGGAGCCCATCTCGACCACGAGCGAAGACGACCTCCCGATGCCCACCACGGTGACGGGGACGCCCACCAACCGCCTGGCGGCACTGCTCCCGCCCGAGCCCTCGCCCACCGCTGCGCCCGTGGCCCGGCCGAGGGGCCCGGAGTCGAAGAAGGACGCCACGCCCAAGCCCCCTGCGCGCGACGACCTGCCGCTGGTCAAGGGGCAGGTGCTTGTCGAGGAGGGCATCGACACACGGCTCATCAAGACGGAGCTGGAATCCAACCCGATCGAGCCTCCGGTGGTGATGGGCGCGCCGCTGCGCGAATCGCCTTCCGCGACGGGCACCGTGGACGCTGCTGGTCACGAAGCTGCGGCGCCAGCCTCGGAAGGACTGGAGGCGGCAGAGACGGCGGTGCCCGCGACGCCCAAGCAGGATGTGGATGCGGACGCGGAAGCAGCGCTCCCCATCGTCCAGGCGACGGAGCTCGAACCCGAGGAGGCGACGCCCTCCCCGACGCCCGTGGTGCGCATGCCGCCTCCGCCGAACCGGAGCGGCCCCGCGTCGAGCATCGACGCCGGTGACGGCTCGCGTCCTTCGATGCCGGCCGTGCGCGTACCGCCTCCGCCGGGACGAGGAGTCCCCACCTCGCGCCCAGAGGCAGCAGACGCGTCGTCGACGACTCCCATCGTCAAAGCCCCCGAGCCCCCGAGCCGAAGTGCCTCGGATACGAC
>JAFAAN010000018.1 GCA_023426545.1 Pseudomonadota bacterium | reverse complement strand
GCGCGGCGCGCAGGTGCTGCCAAGTGGCCACGTCCTTGGGAGCCAGTTCCACGCCGGAAGCAGGGGCCAGACGTGTGGCCACGGCGGCAACCACTCTCACCTGGCCACGGACCACCAGGCCCTCACTACCGCGACGCCGTCCCGAGGCGCGGCGCTCGTGGTAGCGGCAACTGCCAAACAGGTGCTCGAGGGCATTGTCCGTACGGGGCAGGCCTGGCACGTCGTAGCAGTGGAAGAGGCCTGGCCAGTACCGGCCCGTCTCCAGGAGGAAATGTGCCAGGGCGGCGCGGAGAGGGGAGCGGGTGCGCCGCACGGTACGAGCCAGCGCCCCCACGAGGCCGCGCATGCGCTTCTTCACGTGACAGCCCTCCTCGCCGGAAGCGTTGGTGAGGATTCCGGCGACTCGCTCTACCCAGCACCAGGCCTTCTGCAGCGGTGGCCACAGGCGGGCTGTCTGCTTCAGGCCGTACCGCAAGAGACGCCGCAGCCGGTTCAATTCTGAGGGGCACGCCCCCCTTTTTCCGCTCGGCCGAGGCTCTCTTCAATGGCTTGCAAGCGCCGGTGCAACTCCAGTCCCGAGGCCTTCAATGGCGGACGTCTGTCATCAGTGAGTGCGCTGCGCACTGCCGCGCAATAGCCGCGGACGGCCCGCGCCTGCGCATCCTGGCGCCCCTCGACAGCGCGCTCAATCTTGCGGACTCCGCGCACGTGGCTCTTCAGCACCTTCTTGACGTGCCGGTCCGCCTCATAGAGGGGCCGTGCCGCTTCGCGCAGGTAGTGGAAATGGCAGAGTTGGTGGGGTACGCCAGGCAGCACCGAGGCCACCGTGTTGCGGAGGACGCTGGCCATCGGAGACGACTCCGGCAATGGGCACCTCCAACGTCTCTTTCACCTCTCGAAGCAGTGGGGCCAATTCCTCCTCGCCACTGCCCAGAAGACTTTGGGCCGCCAGCACCTCACCGGAAAGGCAGTCGCGCACCACCCACAGCACCTCGTGGCCTACCTCCGGCTGCAGCCCGTCCAGGGCCAGCACCACCCGGCCCTGCCGACGCGTCACCTCCCGGAGTCGGTGACTGTCTGTCATTCGCAGCGACAGCAACTCGTCGTACCGGTCGAGTTGGTTGGTGACGCTTCGCTCGGAAATGGGGACGCCGCGAGCCCGCAGGGCCGCGTGGATTTCCGGGACGCTGCGATGCCGCTGGTAGCGCAACGCCCCAATGAGGGCGACAACATCCAAACCAAACTCATGGTCCGGCAGCGCCCACCGGCCTTCCTCTTCGGCACGGACGGGCTTGAGGTACAACGGGCAGCCCTCTCGGTGACACACCCGCACCTGCACCTTGAGGGCGACCACCCCTTCCAACGTCACCACGTTTCGTCGGGCCCGGTAGTCCGCCGGAGCCAGTTCTCCGCACGCAGCGCACTGCCGTCGCTGGTTCTCCAGCCCTACTTGCTTGCTCGCCGGTGGGTGGGCAGTTGTTCGTCCCATGGTGCTACCTCCCTACGGAGGCAACACCGGGCAGGGCAGGAGGTATTTGCCGGCGTAGATTTTTTAGCAGGTCTCGCTCCATTTCGAGCTGGCGCACGCGCTTGCGCAGCTGGGAGAGCTCCGCCTTCTCCTCGCTGGTGAGCGCGCCGGGCTTGCCCTGGCCCTTGTCCGTCCTGGCCTGCTCTACCCACCTGCGGAAGGCCGTCTCGGTCAGGTCCAAGTCTCTCGCCACCTCCGCGACGGACTTGCCCTCCTCCAGCACCAGCTTCACGGCCCCGGCCTTGAACTCCGGGCTGAAGCTACGCCGCTGTCGCCTCTGCTTCTTCTCGCTCTCCGACATCGAACACCCTTCCATCACATCGAGGGTGTCCACGGAAGCGGGGACTCTCAGTGCGTCAATGCGAGGGAGTGAGGCGCGCACGGCAGAGGCGACATCTTTCCTGACGCAGGGGGCTACCGACCCGTGGTGGCGTCGATGGTGCCATCGGGCCGCAACAACATGGAGCCCCGCCATCCCAGCGTGGGATTGACGTACTTCGTCGAAACCACGCCGAGTTCGGCCCCTTCATCGAAACGGTACGAGACCTCGACGTAGCCATCCCCGTCCGCCCGCCCCTCACACCGGACCTCGGCATGAGGGGCGACATTTTCGTAACGGCATGTGCGTCCCGGGAACTTCACCTCCAGACTCCGCAGCTCTCGTTCCGACGCATTGACGACGAGGATGCTCGTCCTGCCCATCCACCACGTCGCTCCCACGGCCATGATGATGCCAACGGCGCAGATCGAGAGAAGCAGGGTGGGCATCGAAACTTTGCGCATGTCGAGACCTCAGGGGAAGCGGACTTCAAGCTCTCCTCCATTCAGCGCGCCCAGGCATGCGTCAATGCAGGTCGGCTCGGAGAACAGCGCCACCGAGAAGGCCTTTAGCCGGCCACACGCGTTGTTGTCCAGGTCTTGGCGGCGCTGATCCGGGTTGTTGCCTGAGAGCGGGAGCTCATTGTACCAACCAGCCACCATCGCCTGCAGGTAGCCAGCCCGATAGTTGGCCAGACAGCTGGCGGTACAGTGTCTCAGCGCGTCAAGTCGGCCCCGATCCGTGTCGGGAGGAAGGGCATTCTCGGCTTGGTCGCGCCCTTCAAGAGCACTATCCCTCAAGGCCCAGACTTCGTAGCCGAAGTAGATGGCCGCACCGCCGATGAGGGCCCCGGCAATCAGGGCAGGAACCCGGCCGTCCGGGTCCCCATACATCGTCGGGCTGTTGAGCGCATAGCCGTACGTTGGGAGCCCCTCGCCCCGCATCGCCATCACGACCAGGAACCTCGGGTCCTTCCGAAGCGGCTCGGGCTGCAGGAATCGCCCCAGCATCGGATCGTAGTAGCGAGCGCGGTGGTAACGCAGTCCCGTGCCGTCATCCTCCCGGCCGGTGAAGGTCTGCGTGTTCCCGGCGGCATCCCCTGTATGCGTGGATGCGCCGTAAGGCCCGTAGGTGTACTCAGCCACCGGCGTGCCCGTCTCGTCTGCGAGCGCAAGCGTCGAGCCAAGCGCGTCGACGAGGTAGCTTCGCGAGCCCGACGGCGTCGAGCGGCCATACACTTCATCCATGCTGAAGCCGGTGAGCAGGCTCGTCGTCACACCGCCACTCTGCTCCTGGATGAAGTTCCGTCCGCTGTACAGGTAGTCTGTCGCCGTGCCTCCTACGCTCTTGCGAAGGCGCCGTCCCGTAGGCTCGTACAGGAAAGTCGCGAGCGCGCCCGCGCCGTCGCCTACCTGCGAGAGTAGGTTGCGCGCGTCCCACTGGTACGTCTTGGATCCGTCAGAGGTGACGTTGCCATTGGCATCATGGATAAACGTGCGCCCCTGCCACGTCATCACCTGCCCGCGGCGTCATACACGGCCGCGGACATAGCGTCGGGAAGCTGGGTACGCGCATATGTTCCGCCCACGGACGAAATGTTTCCTTCGGCGTCATAGCCGTACCGCAGGTCTCCCAGAACGTTCGCGCCCACCGAGTACTCGATGCGCTCAATCCGGCCCGCGCCGTCATAGGTGTACTGCTGGGAAATCCCGCCCGGCAGCAAGGTGGAGGCGCGACGGCCGGCGGCGTCATAGATGAAGGACACCGGGCGGGTGCCTTGTGTGATGTTCGTCAACCGACCTGCCGCGTCGTACCCGTACGTAATCTGCGCCTGACCGGTGGCGGCAGGGTGCCCGCACGATAGGCCTATGAAATGACGAGGGTGAGGAGGTGGGTGCGGTAGGTGTCGTCGTGAGCAGCCTGCCGCACGCGCCTAGGCAGGCTGGCCTTGAACGAGGTGTCAGCCTTCAGAGCGGTAAGGGCAGCACGGCGTACCACGGCGAGGTTCTGAGCGCCCGGGCCATTGTGGATGCGCGTGGCGTCCTCATGCAGCACGACGTCCAGACGCTGATGCAGCCCATTTTCCACCTCCCAGTGCGCACGCACGAAGGTCGCCATGGCTTCGGCATCGGTAGGCTTGCGAGTGCTGACGAAGAAATGCAGCTCGCGGCTTGTCTCGGTGCCGTTCGGCGTAACGACAGAACGCTCTCGAGCCAGCGCCAACACGCTCCTGGCGTGCGGTAGGTAGTGCTGCACGTCAGGAAAGTGCTTCACGTCAAATGCCCAACCACGTCGTTGCTCTTTTCGGCCATGGCCTACTTCCTCCCCACTGTCCGTGCGCGAAGCGCAAAAGGGCTCTGCCCGCGCCTCATCCAGCACGTCTTTGCTGCCCACGACGCACAGCCTCTCGCACACCGCGGCGTGCGAGGGCCCCCGGTTGCCCTTGAGAGCCAGGACATAGTCTCCCCCGGCCTTCACGATGTCGTCGGCCAGTGCGCCCGTCAGGAGGTTCGCGTCGCCTGTTACGACAGTGTCGGTCAACTCCAGCAGGCTCAGCAGGTCCGCGGCTACCGCTGCCTCACTTGACGCACCACCTGGCGCGGGCGCCAGCCCCACCAGGAGGCTGTCGCGTCCCTCGACCAGGTAGGTGTGAACAAGGTGCATCGGCACGCTCGGCGCTCCCGTCGTACGTGCCCCCCGGAGACTCTTGCCGTCCACGGCCACCTGCTGCACTCCGCCCGAAGGCAGCGCGCGCCGTGCCGCCACATCCCTCATCCAGACCGAGAACCCCTCCGCGAAGAGTTCCGCGTCCAGTCTCCCCATGACTCGCTCCAGGGTATCGGCGGACGGCGTCCCATCGCTATCCCAGGGACACAGCTTGCGCAGCCATGCCTCCTTCAGACGCGCAAAGTCCGCGGCCCCCTGCCATCCAGGCATGTCACTCAGCGCCGCTCCAAAGACGATGAGCAGCAGCAGTTCGAGTGGGAAGACCACCTTGTGCGCGTGCCGCCTCGGGTCCTCCACCGCCGCAAAACGCGCAAAGAGCAGCAGGGACATCCCATCACTTGTCGTCCCCGCACCGCACGCCAGCGCAGGACCGAACCTGCCCCGCGCCGCGCCAGAATCAGGACGCTGCGCCATGCGTGCGTCAAGAGGATGCTGCGGGAAGGGCGGCTCCACCGGCATGCGTTCGTTGACGACTTCGAGCCTGTCGGATGGTATGACGGACGCCAGCCCTCGAAATGCAGCCTGTGCAGGAGCGTCGAATGAGCCTTCTGGTGATTTGTGAATTCAAGACACGGACCGGCGGGGAGACGGAGTTCCTCCGCGCGGCGCGGGCATTGGCCTCCGTCGCCGCGACCGAGCCGGGAACATTGCGCTACCAGTGGTTCACCACGCAGAAGCCCAGTCACTATTCGATCATCGAAGAGTACGTGGACGCTGACGCGGCCGAAACACATAACAACCACGTGGGCGCACTGCTCCGGGAGCTCTTCGCGGTGTCGGACCTGGTGTCGATATCGTTCTTCGGGGAACTCAACACGTACTTGCGCGAGTGGGCGACCGGGCGCGAGGGTGTCGCGGTCAACGTCGCGTTGTGACGTCGCCGGGGGGCAGGCCTGTTCCGCCGAGGCCTTGATGAAGTCGACGAACGCCCGGAGCGGCGCTGGCACGAAACGCCGCCCGGGGTAGTAGAGAAACGGCCCGGAGAAGGACAGCCACCAGGGTTCGAGGACACCGCGCTCCAGGTGAGGACGCAGCCAGTCCTCGAAGAGGAAGACGATGCCGCAACCGGCGATCGCCGCGTCGACGGCGAGGTCGGTCGCCCCTCCGACCCGGACACTCAACGGCCCTGTCGGCTCGACCTTGACGACCTCGCCATCCTTCTCGAACTCCGACTCCGTCATCGTCCTGCTTGGGAAACGGCCGCACAGACAGGCATGGTCGAGCAGGTCGCGGGGGGGGAGCACCTAACGAAAGTCAGGGTAGAGGCGGCGCGGAAGCATGAGGCAGCAACCGAAGACGAGGAAGCCGAAATGGACATCGTCCGTCCTTGCAACGTCTGCCACACGCCTGTTCGGGTCCACTCCTCCAGTCTGCGCAAGGCCGTCATGCCCGACAGGCCGAAACGCTTGCGGGGCAACATCTCCCAGGGAATGCCACTTCGCAGCACGAAGACGATGGCTTCCAGTGCCGCCCGGTCGTCCGCTCGAGGTCGACCCAGCTTCTTCTTGGGGGTGTGGCGCTCATCCTGAGCACGCGGCGCGCCGCACCTCTGCGCGTTGCGGCGCGAGCGTGAGGTTCATTGCAGCATTCCATCGGTTCGAGAGCACCAGGGCACGGAGGTCCAGGATGTGCTGGCCGGACTCCTGCTTCCAGCGAGCCCCCGAGCGTTTCATGCGAAGGGCGACCAGCGACTTGCAGGTAGCCTCGACGTTGCCGCTGCCGATGGGCAGCCCCCGTGCTCGTGCCTCGGCGTAGTGCATTCGCTCGCCGTGGTTTTCCAGATAGGTGAGCGCCTCGTGCACGGGCCTACGGTCGCCGAGGACGACATCCCGCTTGCCGCTGGCGTGCAGCGCACTGGCGATGGCCCACACCGCCCCGGGCATATCGAGCAGGGCAAGCTTCCACGTCTCACACAGCACGGAGGACTGCTTTTCACCTGCTACCACGAGGGCCGCGGCGCCGAGCTTCTCCATCAAATGCCAGAAGTCCACCAGTCGTACGACGTGGGCGGCCGCGGGAGCATGGGCTGCCAGCGCCTCGTCCAGCAAGGCGTGCAGTTCGGGAGCGCCATCGGTGAGGGTGGTGACGTGGAGGGTGGGCTGTTTGGAAACCAACGCCTGGACGTCGCGGCCCAGTCCCTCGGCCAGCCCGTGAGCATCGCCCTGAGGCATGCGGCCGTAGCGGACGGCGCCCAGTGCGTCTCCTTGAGCGTCATGGAAGGTGAGCTGCGTACAGCGCTCCCACCGCATGGCCCACCCGCTCGAACGAGGCCCGGCAGTAGGGGAGCACGCCCACCCGATGCGCCGTCGCCTCCGCTTCTCGCGAAGTGCCCCGGGCCAGAAGGTACGCCATGGGCAACGCCGCCTCGGGCAGCCAGCCCTCGGCCACGCACCCGGCCTGCACGCTGACGGTGTCCACCGTGGGGCCATTGCGCACGCCCACCGTTCTGCTGACGTCACGAGCCGGTCACAGCCACGGTCACGAGGCTTGCCTGGAGGCCCACCCCTCGGGGTGCCGACCGCCCTTCGGCCCTTGCACCGTGCGCAGATGTCTTTGGGCTTCGCGTTCTCCAAGTACTCCGCGTGACCGCATGGACAGGACTGCCACCTTCTTTCGATGACACCCGACGGTCCCAACCATTTCACGGCAGCTTTCCCGTGTCATGACAGTCGATTGCGCTTCGCACTTCGGGGTCCTTCACATGGCCGATTCCCGGACCTCCAGTCCGGTGAGTCGACACCCGATCGAAACCCCATGACCCCATTCCGAAGTCTGTGGCTCGCGGCCGCCCTACTGATGGCCGCCTGTGGAACGACTGAGCTCGCGCAGCACGACGACGTACAGGATGCGACGACGGCCCAGGGCCTCTCCACGCTCTCCGTGCGAGGAACCACCAGCGCGAGCGGCCTGGCCACCACCACCCTCTCCATCCCCACCCCCGTCGGTACGGCCGCCGGAGATGTGCTGGTGATGCAGCTGAGCAATCGCGAGGCCGTCACCGCCGTCGCCACCCCACCCGCTGGCTGGACGCTGCTGCGCTCCGAGCAGAGCGCCTCGGCCATCAAGTCCTGGCTCTTCCTCCGCGTGGCCAGCGCGGCCGAGCCGAGCAGTCACACGTTCACCCTCGACCTCGCCAGCTCCATGGCGGCCACACTGGTCGCGGTGTCGGGCGCGGATCCGCTCCAGCCGATCGACGTGCACGTGGGCCAAAAGAATGGCAACAGCGCGAGCCTCGCGCTGCCCGTCGCCACCACGTCGTCCGCGAACGGCCTCGCAGTGTGGTTCTCGGCCCAGGTCTGGGGAGGCGCCGCGTGCCCCGCGGTCCACACCCCTCCGACGGGCTTCACCGAGCAGCTCGACACCTGCCTCGTCTCGTCGTCGCGCGGCGTGCTGCACAGCGCCGCCACCTCGGAGCTCGGGGCCGCAGGTGCCCAGCCCGCCTTCACCGGCAGCTCCACGCTCCCCAACACCAACATCACGCACGCGGTGGTGCTGCGTCCCCTCCAGCCGCCGGCCACCGGGGAGATCACCCTCGTCGGCACCACGCACGCGAGCGGCAAGACGGTCACCAGCCTGACCCTCTCGACCCCTACGGGCGTCGCCGCCGGTAACGTGCTGCTGGCGCACCTAGCGAACCGGAACCAGGTCGGTGCCGAGATCACCCCGCCTGCAGGTTGGACGCTGGTGCGCACCGACATGAGCACCTGGAGCATCCGCGGCTGGGTCTTCGTCCGCGTCGCCACCGCTAGCGAGCCCGCGAGCCACACGTTCCAGAGTTCCATCGCGAGCTACCTCGTCGGCAACCTCGTGGCGTATGCCGGCGTCAATCCGGCCAACCCGATCGACACGCACGCCGGCAAGAGCAACAGCGGCTCGACGGCCTTCACGACGCCACAGCTGAGCACCTCGACCGCGGGCGGGGCTGCCGTCTGGTTCGGCGCGCAGGCGTGGACCGGCGCCGCGTGTCCGACCCCGGCGATCGAGCCCCCCGTGGGCTTCGCCGAGACCTACGACACCTGCTTGGTGTCCTCGTCCCAGGGCCTCGTCTTCAACGCCGCCTTCATGCCCCTCGCCGGTGCCGGCCTCCAGGGACCGTTCAACGGGAGCTCGACGTTCGCCGAGACCAACGTCGCGCAGGTCGTCGCCCTTCGCCGCGCCGAGGTCGCGCCGTCCTCGGGGGTCGCGTTGCGTGGGAGCTCGCACCACAGCGGCCTGTCGATCGCTTCGCTGTCGATCCCCAAGCCGTCGGGGACCGAGGCCAACGACGCGCTCATCGCGCGGGTGACCGTGCGCAACAACATCTCCGCGACCGTCACGCCGCCCGCCGGCTGGACGTTCCTGCGCTCGGAGCAGAGCGCCTGGGCCATCCGCACCTGGATCTTCTACCGCGTCGCGGGCGCCTCCGAGCCCGCGAGCTACGCGTTCGGACTGGACGCGACCACCCACATGGCGGGGAGCGTGGAGGCCTTCAGCGGCGTCGATCCGATCCAGCCAATCGACGTGCATGCAGGCCAGAAGAACGGCGACTCCGCGTCGTTCACCGTGCCCGACGTGGTGACCGGCAGCGCGGGTGGCCTCGCCGTCTGGTACGGCTCACAGGTCTGGCCGGACGCCACCTGCCCTGCCACCGGCATCGAGCCGCCGCTCGGCTTCACCGAGGCCTTCGACGCGTGCCTGGGTCACACCAATGGACTGCTCTTCAATGCCGCCTACCGGTCGCTCACCGCTCCGGGCCTCCAGACGGGCCTCTCCGGCAGCTCCGCGTTCGTGCAGACCAACACCGCGCACGTGATCGTCCTGCGCGCCGCCAACGCCCCCAGTTGCATGGTCGGCGACACGTACGCGAGCACCTTCACGCTCCAGGGCACCGTGACCGCGCCGGAGATCGTGGAGCCCTCGGGCCTGGCCGCGAGCCGCGTCGTCGGCAACGCGCTCTACGTGCACAACGAGGACACCACCGCGATCGTCGCGATCAACACCCTCAACGCGAGCACGATCGGCACGTTCAACGTGACCAACGTGACGCCGGCCGACTGGGAGGACCTCGCGACCGGGCCCTGCCCGAGCGGCTCGTGCATCTTCATCGGTGACATCGGGAAGTGGAGCGCCAACTTCCCTCCGGGTGGCAGCCCCACGTCGTTCACGATCTACCGCGTGCCCGAGCCGGATCTCGCCAACGGCCAGACCTCGGGGGGGCTCGTCGCCGAGGCCTTCCCGTTCGTCTATCCGGACGGCGCGAAGGACGCGGAGTCGCTGATGGTGCACCCCACCACCGGGGACATCTACGTCGTCACCAAGAACGGGGGCACGGGGCAGAGCGGCGTGTACAAGTTCCCCCAGCCGCTGACGCCGGGCGTGCAGGCCACGCTGATCCACGTCCACACGATCCAGCTGCCGCTGAACGGAGACGCCAACTTCTCGGCCGCGACCGCGGCGGCGATCCACCCATGCGCGGATCGCTTCCTCCTTCGCACCTACCGCACTGTCTACGAGTTCCGTGCGACGCCGGGACTTGGCTTCGAGTCGGCCGTCTTCGCGACGCCCGTCACGCTGACCGACACCTCCGAGGGCCAGGGTGAGGCGATCGAGTACGAGGCCAACGGCGCGAGCTACTTCACGATGAGCGAGAGCCCCTCGCCCTTCAGGCTCAAGCGCGTGCCCCTGCGGTAGGACCGCGTCGACACGCCGAGGAGCAAGGCCGGTCGAGGGGCACGTCCCCATGGCCGGCCTTGCTGTTCCGAGCTGGGAGCTCGCGCTCGGCGCCGCCGTTCACGCGGTCGTACACACGGCGCCCCGCCTGAAGCCCAGGCACACCCGCAGACCGGCGCATGAGCACCGGTCCCCGCGCGCATCGCCGGGCCTGATGCCTCTCCTCGGAAGCGACGTGCGGCACGGAGGTCTCCGCGTCAGACTCCTTGCGAACCTGCGGGGCAGCTGCGCCCGCTGCGAGGGAGTCCACGCGATGGAGACGATGGCCACAGCGCTGCGACGCTACTTCGACGAGAGCGGCTTCGGAGAGGACGGCGAGTACGCGTCCGATTGGGCCGACTTCAAGCTCGGCCCCCTCCCCTTCCCGCTCCCCAACACCGAGGCTCGCAAGCGCGCGGTGCGCTTCCACGAACTGCACCACGTCTTTTCGTGGACCGAAATGCGACCGCTGGAGGTCCTCCGCCCCAGGATTTCTTGAGGCATCTCTCTGGGGGATAACCTCCCCCTCGTGAGGTGGATGTGAAGAAGCTGCAGAAGCAGGACAGGACGGCGGACCGCGAGCACACGCTGCGCGTCATGGCCTCCGCGCCCACGCTGGACGAGGCCGCCAGGGTGCTCGGCATCGACGCGCCCACACTGTGGTGCAAGCGCAAGAAGTACGAGTCCGGAGGCAAGGGCGAGGGCTGAGCGCACCGCATGGCGCGAGCAGCCCTCGCCGCGGACCGGTCTCAGCTGGCGACTCCGGCGGACCAGCGCTGCGTGAGGTACAGCTCCACGAGCTGCGCGGCGGTGAGCTCGTGCTCCTCGCCCACCGTGGTGCGCTCGGTGGTGACCCCCACCTCGGCGCCGACCACGGCGGCGTGAACCCCGACGCCGATGTCACCGTTCACGGTGGTCTTGTCCTGCACGGTGGCCTTGATGTCGACCTTGCCGCCAAGCTGCGTCACCGCCTGACCCACGTCGCCGTTGGCGATGCTGGTGAACGCGCCGCTGTTCGCGATGTCCTGGAGGTTGCCGCTGATTTCCACATTCACCTCGCGGCCCATGCTCCCGCCCAGACCAAGCGCCTGCGCGGTGCCCTGGCGCGAGTCTGTGAGCGTCAGCTTCGCCTCGCTCGACTGGAGGACCGTCTGGCCCAGCTCGTGCGCGGCGCTCTTCGGGTCCCGCAGGAAGTCGTCCAGGTCGAAGTTCTCCGACAGGTCGATGCTCTGCTCCAGCTCCACCTTGAGCGCCCCCTCGACTCCGGCCGAGGCATTCGTCGGCAGCGACGCGCTGGCGCCGCCCTTGCCCTGGCTCGGAACCCCCAGGCCCACGCTCGCTCCCGCGTTGGCCGAAATCTCCTGCGACTGGGTAAGCGTCAGCGACGTCGGCTTGCCCCCCTCCATCTCGATGCGCGCCGTGGTCGACTGGTTCATGCCCACGCCCGCGCTCGCGCCCGCGCTGAGCACGTCCTGCAGGCCCTTCATGCCCAGCTCGCCCGCGACGCTCCCCTCCGCGCCCAGCTCGAACTCCACCGCGCTCACCTTGTCGCGCAGGCCCGCCAGCTCCGACCGCGGGTCGCCCAGCACGAAGTTCAAGCCCAGGCCCAGCAGCGGGTTGCTCCCCGAGGCGCCCGACACGGCGGCCGTGGCCGCGATGATGCCGGTGGCGCGCTGGGCCTCCTCCAGGGTGTCGAACTGGTACTCCACCTTGGCGCCCGCGGTACCGAACGCGCTGGCGCTCGCGTCCGCCGCCCCCTTGCCGCCCATCTTCCCCATGATGCCCGCCCCCACATCTCCGCTGACGGAGACGGTGTAGCCCCCTCCCGCCTCGGCGCTACGGCTGACGGTCAGGTCACCCTTGCCGGTGATGCCGACGGCGTAGACATCCGCCTCGGCATTGAGGCCCACGGAGACGCTCTCGCCCGGCTTGAGCTGTTCCACCTGCGTGTTGAAGTCGAGCGCGTCCTTGACCGCGCCCACGGTCTCCGCCGAGTCGCGCACCACGCCGGCCGCGCCCTGGAGGACGCCCCCGACGAGGTCCTGGGCGAAGTCCTGCAGCGGATTCCGCGCCGGCGCGTCCTGGATGGCCTGCCCCAGTTGGTCCAGCCCGTTGGCCACGACGTCCGTCGCCTTGTCCAGCTCCTCGCCCACCTTCTGGGCCGTGTCCTTGAGCGCGTCGCCCGCCTTGGACCTCAGGTCCTCGAAGAAGTCGCCCACCGTCTCGCGGTCCTTCTGCTTCACGTCGCGCCCGCCGTCGCCCGGCGCCTCGTGTCGCTCGAAGACGTCCTGCGTGCGCTTCTTGGCGACCGACTCAATCTGCTCCTTGGCCTTCGTCGCCGCCTCCGCGGCCTTCTTCGCGGCCGCCTCCGCTGCGCGCTTCGCCGCTTCCGCCGCGCGTCGAGCGGCATCCGCCGCACCACCGATGATTCCGCCGATTCCCATGGGATGTCCTGGTTGGGGCGGGCGTCCGCATCCTCCTGCTCCTCACGGAGTGACGCGGGCACCGCCGGTTCACTGGGGCTGGGGTGGGAGCGCGAGGGGCGTCATGAAGCGCGTCGCCCGTTCGCGCGGGAGTGCGAGGCATGCCGCCCCGACACGCCCTCCTCGAACTTCAGCAACGGCCTTCGTCCTCTGGACGCATGCGGGTTCAGCACCATGGACTGAGGCCCCCCTCGGGATGCGAGGACGTGGACCACGACATGGAAGGCTCCTGCCCGGGGGATGGGCATTCGTATCGAGGAACTTCCTTCATTTTCCTGAGGTTGCGGCGAAAGTTTCGTCGGTGCTTGAGAATCCGGCGGCGGGCCCTGTGGCTCTTTGAGCCCCCCGCCGCGGCCCAGCGGAAGCGCTCCCCTGCCCCTCCTCACACGGGACGGGGCGAGGGAGCTCGCACGACGAGGTGCGCGATTGCCGCGGCAGGGGCGCATGCGGACAGTTGGAGAGCGACCCCATTGAAAGGAACGCACCCGTGGACGTCATCGACCTGTTGATTCAACAGCACCGCGAAGTCGACGCGCTGTTCCTGGCGTTCCGCAACGCCTCGGACGGCACGAGCCGCAGGGAACTGTGCATCCAGCCCGCGGAGGCGCTCATGCTGCACTCCACCATGTGGAGACCAAGGCCCAGTGGTTCATCGGGCCGCACGAGCGGTGGACGCCCGTGAAGCGCGAGCTCGACTTCCGGGTAGATTTCGTACCTCATTGGCTCGGAGGAGTATGCGTCGCCCCTCAAGCGCCTCGGGCTCTCGACGAAGCCCGCTGCGAGCAGGAACCAGCCTCACCTCAATCGCGCACCGAGGTCCTGATGAAAGATGTCATCGCGATGGCCGACGAAGAACTGCGTCATCACGTGCCCGGAGCCTCGCGGCCATATCGCTGGTGGGGTGAAGCGCGCAGCAGGGAAGCCGAACTCCGTTGGCAGGCGGCGTATGCCGAGGTCCTCGCACGGGCGAAGGCGAACGAGACCTTTGTGCCCTTGGAGATGCCAGAAGGCCGCTGCCCTCCGAGGGGTGAGATGCTGCTCGCGTGGGCGATGCATCGCAGCGGCGCGGCGCTCGCGACGTTCCCCGAGTGCGCGACGGTGAATGGTGACACGGTCCGGCTCGGTGCGACCGGAGACTCTGAGTGCGTGACGGTCTATCGCGGGCCGTTGTCGCTGCGCGGCACGGTGCGGCTCACCGGCACAGTGGTGGTCGTCGGTGATCTCACCGTCGACGGGCACCTCATCGACGGCTGGTCGTCCGAGTCGGCGCTGGTGGTGATCGGTCACGAGCGGGTGAAGGTGTTGAGCGCGTGCGGCGATCACCTCGTGAGCGGCGATCTCAACACCGAGATTCTCCACATCGACTCCGAGAGCACGACCATCGCGCACGGTGGGCGCATAAGTGCGCGGGCGATGATTGCCGAGCATTGGAGCGCCGACGCCGATCTCCCCTTCGTGGTGAAGCCCAACGCGCTGCGGCCATTGCTCGAGCGGCTCACACCGCAACCGCCTGACGATCTCGACGGACTGCTGAAGCGTTACGCTCGCAGCGAGCTCACTTGGCGAGAGTGAACACAGCCGGAGTACGACCTCGGCGACTTCCGCGCGCTCGCCAGCGACAGCACGCTGAGAGAGATTGGTATTGGCTTCCCGCCGTACCACGGCCTGTGCCGTACCACGACACGCGCTGTCACGTAGCGATGTCCCCGATTTCGGGCCGCAGGCCTTTGTCCCTTCCAGAGACGAAACGCCATGCAGGCCACCTCGACACCTACCCCCACCTCACCTCCAACGCCCGAGGGCAACGCGACGACACCGGAGTCCACCTCCACGGCCAAGGCCGACGGGACTCCCGTCGTCTGGCCCCGCGACCTCGCGGAAAGCTTCGCCCAACACACCGATACCCGGGGCTGCGCGCACCTGGCCGTCTAGCCAGTAGCGGCTCTCCGTCTCCACGCGCACATGGCTCTGCACCCAGCCAGCGAGCATCGGCACCTGCTCCTCGACGTTTGCCCGCGGCAACTTCGAGCCGCGCGCCAGCCCCCTGCTGAGGAAGCCATGGACGGCACTCGCGCGGACGGCACGCGTAGGCGAGCTGCTTGTCGCTGACAGCATGGAGGAGCGGGACCTCCAGCCCCTGCCGCACAGGCAGCCGTCGATGAAGCGCTCGGGTCCCTCCACGCTCATCCCGCTTTGCGACGGAAGTGGAGCGCCTGCACGCCGGACTTGAACCGCTGCGTCGAGAGGAGCTCGAGATGCCGCGCACTCGACAGGCCATGAAACAACGTCGGCCCGCGGCCACTGATGATGGGATGAACGACGATGCGGTACTCGTCGATGAGCCCCCACTCCTCGAGCGCGGCCGCGAGCTTGGGCGCTCCAACGAGGACACCCCGCTCGGTCTTCTCTTTCAGCGCCGAGATCGCCTCGCGAAGGTCCCCCTCCACCTTGATCGTGTTCTGCCACGGAAAGTCGCTCCGCGAGCCCGACACGACGTACTTCGCCTTCGCCTCGAGGTTCTGTGCCCACTCGCGCATCGCGCGCGGCGCCTTTTCGTCGCGTGCCACCGAGGGCCAGGCACCCTCCATCAGCTCGTAGGTGTTGCGCCCGAAGAGCATCGCCCCGCTCTGGTCCATGAGCTGCCTCCAATAGTCGTGCAGCTCGTCGTCCACGATTCCTTGGGTGTGATCGATGCACCCGTCCAGAGTCACATTGAGACCGAAGGTGAGGAGGCCCATGGCGTAGGATTCTACGAACAGCGCGCTCAGCGCGCAGCAGCCCGAGCCATCGACGCAATGCCCCATTGTGGGTATCGGCGCGCAGAAACTCGACGGCATCCAATCCAGCCCCGAGCTACTGCGCACTACGCGCAGGGACAGGCCTGCCCCTCGCCCCACTCCAAGCCTCTCCGTCCGGTGGCGGTGGACGCGACAGTGGCGGACAGAGCCAAGCCGCCCGGCGGTCAGGCGCGGCGGCCCCAACAGCCACCCGCGGCCATGGACGCGGGCCAGGCCGGCCGCCATGGGCCACGAAGCCGCCTGGGCAGAGCTTCATCCCTGCACCTGCGCGCGCCTCGAAACATGCGACATTTTCCCACCTCGGCGTTTCGCCCGCGAGCCCACACGTGCCGTCGCCCCGCCCTCTGTGTGAAGCCGGCGCCGAGAGGAACAGAACCATGTTCGGGGAGGCGGAGGTCACCACACATGCGCCACGGGAAAAGCGCACGCGCGGAAAGATTCACCTTTCCAGGTGGCTTCAGCCTTGCGCGGGCGCGGGCGCGTTCACCGGCTCCGGCGGCTCGGCCGCGGGGCGGATGATGAGCTGACCTCCCGACGGCCTGCGCCGCCGCTGGAAGGGGTCGAGCTTCACGGGGCGTCCGGTCCGCGCCGACTCCTGGAGTGCGGTGATGACGCGCACGTCCGCGAGCCCCTCCCACCCGGACGGCTCGGGCTCCAGGTCCTCCAGCACGCACTTCGAGAAGTAGATGAGCTCCGGCGCGAACTGGTCATGCGCCGCGAACACGCGCTCCTCCGTCTTGCCCTCCACGGTGAGGATGTGCGTGCGCTCCTTCTCGTAGCCGAACGCAGACTCGACCCGCAGGTCGCCCTTCTCACCCACCACACGATACGCGGAGACCGCCGACGCCGCATGGCTGATGCCGAACTGCGCGATGCGCCCGTTCGAGAAGCGCATCAACGCGAACGCCGTAGCGTCGACGCCCTGGAAGCGCGGGTCCTGCTCTTCGTTCGCGTAGCAGAACACCTCGGTGGGCTCGTCGCCGAAGAGGTAGCGCGCGGCGTTGATGGGGTACGGCCCCTCATCGAGCAGCGCGCCGCCACCCACATCCACCCGCGTCCGGATGTCCCCTTCCCGCACCTGCTGCGTCAGCAACGCGGACAGCATGAGCGGCGCCCCCAGGCGCCCCGAGCGCAGCAACTCGATGGCCCGCAGGTTCGCCTCCTCGAAGTGCAGCCGGTAGGCGATCATCAGCTTGACGTGGTGCTCGTCCGTGACGCGAATCATCGCCTCGCAGTCCTCCACCGAGGTGGCCATCGGCTTCTCGCAGAGGACATGGACACCCGCGCGCGCCGCCCGTTCGGTGAAGGTACGATGCAGGGTGTTGGGCAGCGCGACGTAGACCGCGTCGACGTCCGCGTCCTGGAGCACCTGCTCGAAGGCGTCGTAGTCCGCGCAGTGGCGCACGCCGTACCGCTTCCCCAGCACGTCGCGCTTCTCCGCGTCCGAAGAGAGGATGGCCACCAGCTCCGAGTTCGCCCGGGCGTGCTGGAAGGCGGGCAGGACCGCCACCTGCGCGATGTTCCCCGCCCCCACCACCGCATACCGGATTCGCCGCGAGCCACCCTGTGCCATCATTTGCCCTCCGCGTGTGAGAGTCACGCTGGGCCCCCGGGGCCTCCTCCACAACCCACGCTCCGGGCAACGTCGGGCCGGACGTCCGGGCAGCGGGCCGACAGGCGTCCCCGCGCCCCGGGCACAGGCCGCTTCCAGCGGACACCCACGTCGAAGCCCCGGCCACAGCCGGGGTCGCCGGAGCCTCCTGCCGGCCGCTGGGCTCCGGGTCCTCCGGAGCCGGGCCGCCCCTAGCCGACCGCGGCGACCTGCGCCGAGGCGTCCTCCGGGAGCGCGTCGAAGCTCTCGAAGGGGTTCTCCAGCATCTCCCGAAGGGTGTTGGCGAGCACGCCCGCGTGGAACCCGTCGATGAAGCGGTGGTCGAAGGTGGCGTTGATGTTCATCACCTTGCCCGGCACCACCTTGCCGTCCTCCACCACCGGGACCTCCTTCACCGCGCCGGGCGCGACGAAGATGGGCACGCGCGTGTAGGGCGCCAGCGGCACGTAGGCTGTGTCGAGCCCCAGCGAGCCCACGTTCGTGATGATGGCGGACCCGAAGGCGTCCTTCGGCATGCCGAACCGGCTCATGTCCAGGTTCAGCGTGTACATGAAGAAGGACAGCAGCCAGGTGAAGGTGTTGAGGAAGAGGTAGGGAATCTTCTGGATGGTCCCCTTGCCTTTCTCCAGCGCCACGTCGCGGCGCTCGCGGACGCGGCGCACCGCCTCCTCCAGGTCGCCGGCGATCTCCTTGAGGTTCTTCTTGTCGGCATCCTCGATGCGCGCCGAGGTGAGGTCCACCTTGCCGCCGTCCGTCTGCACCACCAGCGTGGACAGCGTCACCCGCTGGCGCAGGTAGATGCGGTTGAAGCGGAGGATGGCGTTCGCGTCCGGGCAGCGGCGCAGCGCCTCGCCCATCGCCTTGGCCACCAGATGCGTCACCGTGAGCCGCACGCCCGTGCGCTGACGGAACGCCTCGATGTACGCCATCGCCTTGTCCATGCGGACGGTCAGCGTCCCGTAGACGGTGGGGTCATACGCCGTCTTCCAACTTCCAATCGCAAGCTTGCGAAAGCTCGACAGGTCCCGCTTGGGGACCAACTCCAGATGCGCCATGACCGGAGTGTCGCTGCTTGCCCCACGTCAAGGGAAGAGCGGGGGCCACATGCCGGGTGCTCGCCCGCCGCGGACTCAACATGACGCACCGGGTCGTCGTTCAAACCCGATCGAAAGGCGCCCCGAACGTCGCGCGTGCGCCGCCAGCTTGAGGCCCCACTCCCGCGGTCTGCCGTGCCCGGCCTGACGAAATGGGTGGCTGAATTCGCCGCAAACGGAAAATTCGCGGCATTCACTGTCTCCCGCGCTCTTTGTGGACCCTGATTGCAAGCAACGTCAGGTGATTCTCGGGAGAGGTCGGGAAGACCCATTTACATCCGGTGCCCGGGCAGATGACCATGCGTACTCCATGGCTGGCTTCCGCTTCTGCTCCGTGCGTGCGTTCGTTGCGCCCACGCGTTCCCTGCTGGGTTGCGCGCTTCTGCTGATGTTCGCCCTGACCTCCACGGCCCACGCGGCGGAGGCGGGCTCCCCCGTCAATGTGCTCGACGGCTGGCGCTTCCGGTGGGGTGACTCCCCCGTCGCCGCGGACGGCACCTTCCTGTGGGCGAAAGAGTCAGGGGATTCGAAAGACTGGCGCCCCACCCCCGCGCTGACGACGCCCGAGGGCCGCGGAGACCACACGTTCATGTGGCTCAGCATCCCGGTTCCGGAAGGCGGCTGGACCGAGCCCGCGCTGTACCTGGGCGAGGTCACCCACGCCGTCGAAGCGTACGTGGATGGCAAGCACATCTACACGAACGGCAAGCTGCGCACGAACACGCACGAGATCAGCGAGAACCTCTCCTGGCACCTGATCCCGCTGCCTCGGGATGTCATGGGCAAGCGCGTGCTGCTGCGCATCCAGTCCAACAACCCCAACATCGGCGTGTTCCAGGCCGCGCAGGTGGGCGCGCGATATGACCTGCTCGTCTTCGTCACGCGCCAGGGGCAGGCGGCCTTCGTCGTCGGCTGCCTCCTCTTCGCGGTGTCGCTCGGCGCGGGCGGCGCGTTCGCGCTGCACTGGCGGCGGCGGATGCTCGCGGGCCTGTCCGTCTCCGCGGGCAGCGGCGGCGCCATCCTCCTGGGACTGAGCGGCATGCCCATGGCGCTGTGGGGCTCGTCGGGCCCCGCGACGCTGGCCACGACGGTGGGCATCTTCCTGCTCGTCGCGGGCCTGATGGAGTTCGTATCGGATGCGTTGCTCGACAACCGGCGAGGCTGGTTCCAGCGGGCGACGATGGTGTTCTCGCCCGTGGCGGGCGTCTGTGCCCTGGCCTCGCTGATGGACCTGGGCATCGGCCAGCGCATTCTCGTGCCGTTCCTGCCCCTGGCGGTCATCACCCTCATCGTGGTGCTCGCGGTGGCCATCGTCCAGGCGTGGATGGGCAACCCCGACGCGCGCCTCTTCGTGGGCGGCTTCGCGGGCCTGGTGCTGTCCATCGTCATCACCATCCTCCCCGTCATCGGAATGGTGGGCTGGTCGCTCGGCAACGTCACGCACTGGGGTTACGTCACGCTGACGCTGTCCCTGCTGGGCATCGTCACGCGCCGCTCCATCCAGGTGGTGCGCACGCTGGAAGCCCACACCCACCAGCTGGAGGCCCGTGCCCAGGAGGTGCGCACGCTGGCCGAGCGCATGGGCAACGGCGCCGGCGAGCTCGCCACGGTGGTGCAGCAGCTCCGCGCGTCCAGCGACGAGCAGACCGAGGGCGTGAGCCGCCAGGCCGTCGCGCTCCAGGAGGCGGAGCAGACGGTCAAGGAGATCCGCCGCGGCTCGCAGATGACGGCGGAGAAGGCCAGCGCGCTCGCCGCGTCGGCGGAGACCGCCGAGCAGGTGGGGCGCGAGGGCACGGCGGCGCTGGAGCGCACGCTGTCGGACCTCGCGGCCATCCGCAACGAGGTCTCCGACATGGCCCGCCGCATCCTCGCGCTCGACGAGCGCACGCGCGAGGTGTCCGGCATCGTCGACTCCGTGAAGGACCTCGCGGACCAGTCCAACATGCTGGCCATCAACGCGGCCATCGAGGCGGCGCGCAGCGGCGAGAGCGGCCGGGGCTTCGGCGTGGTGGCGCGGGAGATGCGCGGCCTCGCGGACCAGTCCATCCAGGCCACGCACCGCATCCGCGAGGTGCTCGACGGCGTCAGCAACAGCATGCGCGAGGCGGCCCGCTCCAGCGAGAAGGGCGACGAGCGCGTCAAGCAGAGCCTCGACGCCGTGCGCACCTCCAGCGCCCAGTTCCAGCAGCTGGCCGACATGATCAGCGACACCAGCTCCAGCGTCCGGCAGATCACCGCCGCCGTCAGCGCCCAGGACGCGGGCACGCATCAGATGGCCCAGGCCATCCAGGAGCTGTCCGGGCAGATGCAGCGCACGCTGAAGACCGTGCAGGAGACGCAGGAGGCCACCCGCTCCGTCCAGACGCTGGCGGAGAGCATGTCCTCCATGGCCAGCCAGACGCTCAAGGCGGAAGGCCTGACGGTCGCCGCCGCCGCGCAGGCTCGCTGAGCGCGCGGAGCACGCCTCCGGGCCCGGCGGCCTCCGGGCCGTGGCTCGGAGGCGCCGCCCGCCGCCGAGGGTGGTTCTGGTCAACGCTTTCGCGAGACAGGTCGCGGTCGAAGACAGGGCCGCCACGACCTCCGCGGGCCCCATGTCGTGGACGCCGCGCCCCGCATCAGCGCAGGGGCAGCGTCAGCACCAGCCGGGCGCCGGGGCCCGCACACTCCGCGACGCGTGCATCTCCGCCATGGCCGCGCGCCACCTCGCGCACGAGGCTCAATCCCAAGCCCACGCCCCCCGCATCCCGCTCCAGGCGATGGAAGGGCGTGAAGACGTCCTCGCGGTGGCTCTCGGGGATGCCCCGGCCCTCGTCCTGCACGGCGACCTCCCACTGCTCGTCACGGCGCGCCAGCGCCAGCCGCACCGTGGAGCCTCGCGGCGCGTAACGGAGCGCGTTCGCCAGCAGGTTGTCCACGGCCCGGCGGACCGCCATCGAATCCAACCGGCACGGCGCTTCGCCGGGGCCCTCGACCTCCAGCGCCACTCCGCGCAGAGCCGCCTCCGCCCGGGCGCCCGCCGCGGCATCATCGAGCAGGACACGCAGGTCGCCGTCCTGCACGTCGAGCGCCGCGCCCGCCGCGGCGGACAGCTCCAGCAGCGCATCCGCGACGCTGGCCAGCCGATCCACCTCCCGCCGGTTCTCCTCCAGCACCGTGCGCAGCTCGTCCGCGCCACGCTCGCGCCGAAGCGCCAGGTCCAGGCCGGTGCGCATGAGCGCCAGGGGCGTGCGCAGCTCGTGCGCGGCGCGAGCGATGAGGCGCTCCTGGCCCTCGCGCGCGGCACGCACCCGCAGCGCGGCGTCCGTCAACGCCTGTCGCACCTCCGTGATTTCGTCCCGAGGTTCACCGGCGCCCACCGGCGCCACCATTCCGCCATCCCGGGAGCGGGCCACCTGCTCCGCGATACCGTGAAGGCGCCGGGTGAGCCCCTTGGCCTGCCACCCCTGGATGCCAAGCAGCACCCCGCCCAGCAGCAGGGCCAGCACCGTGGAGACCGAGGCGAAGATGCCCACCGCCTGCTCCACCGTGTCCAGGGACGCCGCGAGCTGAAGCACATGGGGCACGCCCTGGGGCGAGCGGACCTGGACCGTCAGCACCCGGACCCGCTGCCGGGAGCCCACCGTCCGGGTCTCCAGTCTCGACGTGGGCCCGGCTTCTGGGAGCACGCGCTCGGAGAGGGTGGGTGACTCCGGAGGGAAGACGCCGAGCAGCGTCCCGTCCGGCCCGTACAGGCGCGTGGCCGGCACGAAGGAGCGCACCTCCCCGGCCAGCGGTGAGGGCTCCACGTGCAGGTGCGGGCGCCCATCCGGGGCGTCGAAGAGGCTGACGCTCTCCGCCGCGGCCTGGGATAGCAGCGCCTCGTCCAGCGCGCGCTCCAGCACCACGCGGCACACCTGGACCGCCACGCCCAGCGCGGCGGCCACCGCCACCACGGGCACCACCGCGCCCCACAGCCACAGCCGGCGGACCAGCCTCACCGCGAGCCCTCGACCACCAGCCGGAAGCCCACCCCGCGCACCGCCTGCACGGTGACGTTTTCCGCTCGCACCTCCGCGAGCTTCGCGCGCACGTAGCCCACGTACACGTCGACGATGTTGGGCGGACCGTCGAAGCTCGGGCCCCACACCTTCGCCAGCAGGCTGGAGCGGGTGTGGACCTCGCCGGCGCGGGAGGCCAGCTCGCCCAGCAGGGCGAACTCGCGGCCGGTGAGCGCCACCTCCCGCTCTCCACACGTCAGCATCCGCCGCCGCGCGTCGATGTGGATGGGCCCCACCGTCCACGCCTGCGCGTGGCCCTCCGAGCGGCGATGGAGCGCCTCCAGCCGAGCGAGCAGCTCCTCGAAGGCGAAGGGCTTCACGAGGTAGTCGTCCGCGCCGGCGCGCAGGCCCGTCACCCGCTCCCCCACCGTGCCCCGCGCGGTGAGCATGAGGACGGGCGTCGTCAGGCCGCGCTCCCGCCAGCGCCGCAGCAGGGCCACGCCGTCCATGCCCGGCAGCGCCCAGTCGAGAATGATGGCGTCGTAGTCCACCCCTCCCGCCTGTTCGAGGGCGTCCTCCGCCGTGCGGCAGGTGTCCACGAGGTGGCCCTCCTCGCCGAGCCCCCGGCGAAGCAGGCTGGCCATCCGCTCCTCGTCCTCCACCAGCAACAGCCTCACGGCACCGCCCTCCTCCGTGCCATCATGCACCAGTTCCGGCGCGGCGCTCGCCCGCGAACCACGGGTAGAGCGTGGGCAGGATGACGAGCGTGAGCAGCGTGGAGGTGACGAGCCCGCCCACGACCACCGTGGCCAGGGGGCGCTGCACCTCGGCCCCCACGCCCTGGGCGAGCATCATCGGGATGAAGCCCAGCGCCGCGACCAGGGCCGTCATGAGCACCGGCCGGGCCCGCTCGCGCGCTGCCAGCACCACCGCCTCGGCGGGCGTGTGGCCCTCCTGCTCCAGCCGCTGCTCCCGCGACATCAGCACCACGCCGTTGAGCACCGCGATGCCGGACAGCGCGATGAAGCCCACCGCCGCGGAGATGGAGACGGGCAAGTCCCGCGCGGCGAGCGCCATCATCCCGCCGACACACGCGAACGGGACGTTGGCGAAGATGGCCAGCGCGGGGCGCAGGCGGTGAAAGGCGAAGAGGAGCACGGCGAAGATGAGCAGGCCCACGGCGGGGAGCACCAGCGAAAGCCTTTGCCGGGCCTCGGTCAAGGTCTCGTACTGGCCGCCCCAGGTCAGCCGGTAGCCATCAGGCAGGGCAAGCGATTGCTCCACCCGGGTCCGCGCCCGCGACACCACCGTTCCCAGGTCCGCGCCGCGCACGTTGAAGCCCACCACCAGCCGGCGCTCGCCCCCTTCCCGGCTCACCAGACCGGGCGAAGACGTCAGCCGCACGTCCGCCACATGGGAGAGCGGCACCAGTCCCCCCGTCTCGGTGGGAATCGGCAGCTCGGCGAGCGAGAAGGCGTCCTGCGCTCCCATCAAGCGAAGGACGATGGGCACGCGCACCGCGCCGTCCCAGGTGGCCCCCACCTCCACGCCGTTGCGCACCGCGCGCACCACTTCGAGCACGTCCACCACCCCCAGGCCCGCGCGCGTCGAGTCCAACGGGCGGGGCGCTACCTCCAAGAGCGGCACCTCTGGCGGAGCGAGCACGCGCACGTCCACCGCGCCGGGCTCCTCGCTCAGCATCGCCGCGGCCTTGCGCGCCAGCCGGCTCAGCTCCCCCAGGTCCTCGCCGTAGATGCTGAGCGCCACGTCCGTCACCGCGCCGCCCAGCAGCTCGTTGAAGCGCATCTGGATGGGCTGCGTGAAGGCCGGCTCGCCGCCCGGCGCGCGCGCCTCGAGCACCTGCTCCATCTCCTGAATGAGCGCCTCTCGGGTGAGGCCCGGCCGCCATGCATCGCGGGGCGCCAGTGACACGAAGACGTCCGCCATCTCCAGGCCCATGATGTCGGTGGCCACCGCGGGGCTGCCCACGCGCGAGACGACCTGCCGCACCTCCGGAATCCCTTCGAGCAGCGCACGCTCCAGCCGGCCTGCCTCGCTCACCGCGGCCTCCAGGCTGATGTCAGGGGCCCGCGTCGTCTGGATGACCATGTCCCCTTCATCCAGCTGCGGCGTGAACTCCGTCCCCGCGCGAGCGAAGAACCACCCACCGATGGCCAGCAGGAACAGGCCCACGGCCGCCACCGGCACGCGCGAGCGCACGCTCCGGCCCAGCACCGGCGCGTAGAGCCGCTCGAACCAGCGCACCAGCAGCGGCTCGCGCGCGGGGACATGCTCGGGACGAATCAGCCAGCTCGCCGCGGCGGGGATGAAGGTCAACGACAGCAGCAGCGCGGTGGCCAGCGCGAAGACGACCGTCATCGCCATGGGCCGGAACATCTTCCCGTCCACGCCGCGCAGCGACAGGATGGGCAGGTACACCAGCAGGATGATGAGCACGGAGAAGAAGACGGGACGGGCCAGGCCCACGGCCGTCTCCTCCACATGCTCCCGGGGCTCGCGCTTCCGCTCCTCGGGTGACAGGTGCGCCAGCCGGTGGAACAGTCCCTCCACCATCACCACCGCGCCGTCGACGAGCAAGCCGAAGTCGATGGCCCCCAGGCTCATCAGGTTGCCGGGGATGTCGAGCGCCACCATGGCGGCGGTGGCGCCCAGCATGGAGAGCGGAATGGCCGAGGCGACGAGCAGGCCGGCCCGCACGCTTCCCAGCAGCAGGAAGAGCACGCCCACCACCAGCAGGCCGCCCTCCAGCAGATTCTTGGCCACCGTGCGCACCGTGCCGCGCACCAGCGTGGCGCGGTCATAGACGACGTCCAGGCGCACGTCCTCCGGCAGCAGGGTCCGCACGTCGGGCAGCGCGGCGGAGATGTCCCCCGTCACCGCGAGCGCGTTCGCGTCCCGCAGCATCTGCACCATGACGTAAACCGTTTCGCCGCGTCCGTTGGAGGTGGCGCTGCCAATGCGCGGCAGCGCGCCTTCCGTCACCTCGGCCACGTCACCCAGGCGCACGGCTGGGGCCCCGGCCCGGGGAATGAGCGCCTCGGCCAGGTCGGCCGGGGCGCGGGGCCGCGCCACCGCGCGAATCAGGACATGGCGCTCGCCCACCGGAAGGCTCGCGCCCGGGGCGCTGCCGGTGGCGCGCTCCAGGGCGTCGCGAAGCTGCGCGAGCGTCACCCCACGCTGGGCCAGCCGCACCGCGTCCGCCCGCACCTCCAGCGTGCGCTGCTGTCCACCCCAACTGTTGACCTCCACCACGCCCGGCACCGTGCGCAGCCGGGGCGCCACGCGAAGCTGCGTGAGTTCGAGCAGCTGCGCCGCGGTGCGCTCCGGCGACGACAGCGTGAAGTGGAAAACCTCCCCCAGGCCGCCAGTAAGTGGTCCCAGCTCCGGCGGATCGACGCCCGGCGGCAGCGCCGAGCCGAGCACGTTGAGGCGCTCCTGCACCAGTTGCCGGGCCCGGTATGGATCCACGCCGTCATCGAACACGGCCGTCACGGAGGAGAGGCCGTAGCGCGACAGGCTGCGCTGCTCCTCCAGCCCGGGCATGCCACCCAGGGCCACCTCCACGGGCCGCGTCACCAGCCGCTCCACCTCCTCGGGCGTGAGGCCGGGCGCGCGCGTGAGGACCAGCACCTGGTTGGTGGTGATGTCCGGCATCGCGTCCAGCTCCAGTTGGAGCGACACCACCACGCCCGCCAGCGCGAGCATTCCCGTCAGGGCCAGGACCCAACCCCGATGCCGCACCGACCAGCGGACGAGGGCTTCAATCACGGCGCCACCTCATTCCCACCCGAGCCCTCCTGCGCCTCCAGGAGCAGCACCGCGCCGTCAGCGGCCACGGAATCCCGGGTCGACAGCGCGCCCTTCACCAGCGCCTCGGCGCCCGAGGTGGCGAGCACCTCCACCTCGCGCCGCACCGCCTGCCCATCCCCGCCGCGCACGAAGACCAGGGTGCGCTCGTTCTCGAACGCCAGGGCGCGCGCGGGCACCAGCACGGTGTCCTCCCCGGCGGAGGCGTGGATTCTCAGCCGGCCTCCCTGCCCCGCGCGAAGCCGGACGCCCTCCTCCGGCTCGAACCACGCGCGCCATGTGCCGTCCGCCGCGTCCACCTGGGGCGACTGCCCCACCAGCCGCACGGGGACGGGCGCGCCCAGGGACGCGACGAAGGCGAAGGTAGCGCCCTCCGGCGGACGCGTGGACAGGCGAGCCTCCAGCCGCGACGGGCCATCCGCCACCACGCGCACCAGGGCAGCGCTGGCCTCGGGCTGAATCTCTCCGAGCACCGCGCGCACCTCGGTGACGACGCCGGCAATGGGGCTCTTGAGCCAGACGGTGCCGCGCTCGACCACGGAGCGTGCCTCACCGGGTGCGATGCCCGCCACCCGCAGGACGGCGTGCGCCGCGACCAGCGCCGCGCGCGCCTCCGCATGCTGCGTCTGCGCATCGGCCAGCTCGGGCAGCTTCGCCAGCCCCTGGGCATGCAGCGCTTCCAGGCGCTCCACCTGCCGCGCGTAGGCCTCCAGGCGAAGCGATGCCGCGCTGGCGGCCCCCGCGGCTTGCACCACCTCCGGCATCAGCACCTCGACCAGCGGCTCCCCCTGCTGGACCTGCTGGCCGGGGCGGGCGCGCACCTGCTGCACGCGGGCACGGAATGGCGCCGTGAGGGCCGCGGTGGTGTCCGGCGCGGACAGCACCACCGCGGGCGCCTCCGCCAGCGAGACGCGGGACGCGGCCCGCACCGGAACCCACGCGGAGGGTGCGGAGGCACGCGCGGGGGGCTCGGAGGCCGGGGCCTGCGAAGCGGGAGGATTCGAGGTGCAGGCCGTGCCCAGGACGAGCAGCGGCACGGTGACGAGGCGTCGGACGAAGAGCGTCATGGCAGGGCGGAAAGCAGGAGGTGGAGCCGCGCGGCGGCGAGCGACGCCTCGCTGCGGGCAGAGGCAAGCCGCGCGCTGGCCGCGGCACGGGCGCGGCGGGCGCGAAGGACGTCGGGCAGCGTGCTCTGCCCCGCGCGCAGGAGGACCTCGGCCAGCCGCGCCGCCTCCTCCGCCGTTGGGAGCAGTGACTTCTCGACGAGGGAAAGCTGGGCGTCTGTGTGCTCGCGCTCGTGGAAGGCCAGCGCCAGCTCCGCGGCGGCGCGCACCGCCGCTTCCCGGGCCTCGCCCTCCAGGCGCTCGGCGGCGGCGAGCATCGCGCCTCGCTCACGCTGGCCGGAGTCGAACACGGGCGGCGTCACGCCCACCATCACGAGCCCGCTGATGCCGCCGTAATACTCGCGCACGCCCTGAGCACCCACCGTCACCTGCCAGCCCCTCCCTGCCCGGACCTCCGCCGCGCGCGCCCGCTCGGCCACCCCCAGCAGCCGCCGCGCCTCCGCCTCCGGCAATTCGGCGGCACGCGCCAGCCACCGCGGCTCCTCCTCGGAGGGAGGCAGCGCCACCTCGGGAAGCGCCTCCGCGACCGCCAGCTCCGCGTCGGGCGGACGCCCCAGGAGCACCGCCAGGGAGAGGCGCGCATGCGTCACCTCGGCCTCCCGGGACAGCTGCGCCAGCCGGGCCTCCGCCTCGTATCCCTCCGCCTCCGCCAGCTCCAGGCGGGTGGCGCCGCCCAGGGCCAGCGCGTCCGCAACGGACGTCCGGAGAGACTGGGCCAGCGCCGCCTCCTGCGCGGCCGAGGCGGCTGCCTGCTGCGCGGCCCACAGCGCCAGCCAGGCCCGCGCGACCTCCAGCCGGCGGTCCAACAGCGCCGCCACGGCCTCCTTCTCCAGGGCCCGCGTCTCGGCCCGCGCGGCATCCCGCTGGGCGCCCGCCAGGTTCGACAGGAAGAAGGGCTGCTCCACGGTCACCGTCAGCTCGAACCCCGGGCCTTCCGGCTGGGCGCGCCGCCCGGGCATCACGCTGAGGGTCGGATTGGCCGCGAGCGACGGCAGCCGCTCATCCCAGACGCGCCGCGTCTCCACGGCCCGCGCCAGGCTGGCGGGCAGCGCGGACTTCGCGGCCAGGGCCTGGGCCTCCGCGAACGAGAGGGGCTGGGAGTCGGGCGCGGGGGCCGCGGCGAGGAGCGAGACGAGGAGCACCCACATGCGGGCGCACCCTAGAGAGGGGGCGCGCGGACCGCTTGAGGGCATCCTGAGAAAACTCTCAGAAAGCCCGGGAGCGCCTCATTGAGGCTGGCTGTTGCGCAAGCCCGCCGTCTGCCGGCACGCCACCAGGAGCATCACGGAGAAGGTCGCCACCAGCACGGCGAGCTCTTCCCAGTCCGCCAGCGGGTCCTCGTTCTCGTTGAGCAGCGCCAGGCTCAAGAGGCACAGCACGAGGTGCACGGAGAACACGGGCAGGGACGCGCGCCCCAGCGCCTCGAGCACGCGAGGCCGCAGCCAACGGAACACCTTGGGGCTCAGCCAGCTGACCAGCAGCGCCATGGCCAGGAAGTTCAACAGCCGCACCGGCGCCAGCGTCCACTTGTCGATGAGCGCGCCGTACACGCCGAAGTCGATGTTGAAGATACCCACCTGGTAGCGCAGCAGCAGCAGCGCCACGCTCACCACCAGCGCTCCCGTGAGCAGCACGGGCGAGACGGCCTCGCGCTTCTCCGGCGCCGTGGCCCGGCTCCCCCCCAGCCACACCCCGAGCACCCAGAGGAACTGCCAGGCGAACAGGTCGAAGGCCCCCGACAGCTCGAAGCGCAGCGGCGGCCACGGCAGCACGGGAACGAGCGACAGCAAATCATAGAGCGCGCGCTTCAGGCCCAACTGCGCCGACAGCCAGACGACCGCGCTCACACACAGCACCTTCGTCCACCCCATCCTGCGGGCCCCCAGCAGGATCCACGGCGTCAACAGCAACAGCACGACATAGAGCGGGAGGATGTCGAGCAGCGGCGGACAGTAGAGCAGGAACAGGCTACTCCAGAGCGCGGTGACGGGGTCCTCATGGAAGAAGGCCAGCAGGTTGTGGATGGCGGGACGCTGCCCCGTCATGCCCAGCGTCCCGATGACGGCGAACGCGAACGCCAACAACGCAACGTGGTAGCCGTACACCCTGAGCGCCCGCTGCCAGAGGCTGCGCCAGAGCACGTTCGGGTCCGCGTCCTCGGCCTTCCGGGCGTACACCACGCCGACGAGAAACGCGGACAGGAAGACGAACCCTTCGGCGGCGGACACGAAGCCAAAGGGCTGATTACTGTACGCATTCAGACGGGTCGGCAGGTGCGTCAGCGTCATGAGGACGAGCAGTACGCCGCGCAGGCTGTCGAACTCGGGTCGGCGATTCATGGGGACGAAGGTCGGCTTGGTCCGGGCTCGGGTCAGGTGGGACGTCGAGGATGCCCTCAACGGAGAATTACAAACAGTCCATAGCCCATTCCGCCGGACAAGTCCCTCGGCCCCCGAGTGCGGGGAGAGCGCTCTGGCTTCGCGCCCCAGGCGAAAGTGCGCCCCCAGCGCCCGCTCCCCCTGGCTTGGAGCGCGCCTTCAAGCGCGCCGGAGCGGGGTCGGTACACCGGGGGTCCCTGAGACATGGGGGACAACACACACATACGCTGCGTAACTGACTAGCAGGCTGTTGAAGAAGTCTGCGTTGGAACCTGAAGGACCGCCTCGCCAGCGCTTGTGACTGCCCCGGGGGCCGCCCGGGGTGGCGCGGGCGGTCCGCGCGCCCTACGCGGCCACCAGCCGCGCCATCCTCAGCAGGTTGTATGCAGCTCCGACGAAGTAGGCGGCCATCTGTGTCCTCTCCCGCCCCTTGAAGCGCGTCTTGCGG
>JAFAAN010000013.1 GCA_023426545.1 Pseudomonadota bacterium | reverse complement strand
AGCACCAGCTTCACGGCCCCGGCCTTGAACTCCGGGCTGAAGCTACGCCGCTGTCGCCTCTGCTTCTTCTCGCTCTCCGACATCGAACACCCTTCCATCACATCGAGGGTGTCCACGGAAGCGGGGGACTCTCAGTTCGCCAGGTGCCTGGTGAGGCTGGAGAGGGCCGTGATGCTTGGGGAGGGGAAGGGGGACCGCTCGTGCCGGTAGAACGCGAGGGCGCCGACGAGGCCGCCGCGGATGGGCAGGAGGACGGCCATGATGTGCTCCAAGGGCAGGCCCAGCTCCAGGCTGCGTTGGTAGATGAGGGTCCGTTCGTACTCCCCACGGGAGAGAAGCTGCGTATCGCAGATGGGCACTTCGGGCTGGGCGAGGATGGGGGCCCGGAGGAAGTCATGGTCGACCAGCCCGGCATACTCCTGGAGGATGGGGATGGGGGGGCCCGGGACGTACCATCGGAAGTCGAGCGAAGGCGCGACGCGCATGAGGCACAGGGCCATGGCGTCGGCCTGGACGAACTCGAGAAGCGGTGAACGAGCCGCTTCGAGGACCTTCGGAACGGATGACGCGCTGCCGAGGGCCAAGGTGACCCTGTCCCGGACCAAGAGTTCGCGAGAGTTGAAGTCCATCGGGTTGAACATCCGCCTCTCCTTTGTCAAGCAACCCCGTGGGGTGTGCAGGGATGTCTCCCATCCATACATAGGTCCGGACTGAGAATCTGCCCCTCACCCTTCAGAAGTATTGACGGAAGACCTGGCGGGGCGTGGTCGAGAGGCGCCGAGTAGCGGATGACCCGGCCCCTCCAGTTCCCATGGCTGGGCATGGATTGGCTTCAACATGACCGTCCGGCGAATGACGTGGCGTGAGAGGTCGAAGACGGACGGGTTCGGTTTTGGGGCTTTCGCCGCCGGACCCGGCCTCTTAAGCCAATCTGGGCAATGAGGTTTCCAGCCCTGGGGGGACATTCATGATGAAGATTGGCCAGCGTCTGCCTTCTGTCACCACGCCGAAGCCTCAGGCCACGGCGGGCATGGTCTCCGCCCGCGCGCTCATGGACCTGCTCGGTTCGATGGTTCCAGCCCAGGGCGCCGCGCCGGTCGCGGCCTCCCGCTACTACAACATCGAGTCCCTGGGTCCTTCGAGCACCCGGCAGCAGGCGGCTCACGCGAAGGAGGTCCTCCCCTCGCTCCTGGGCGTGCTCACCGACGAGCGTATGGCGCGCTGTGTCGATGAGGCCTTCCGGGAGATCTTCCAGGGTGACCGGTGGCCGACCGGCCCGGAGCGGTCCAAGTGGCTGGGCTTCGCGCGCGAGCTTCGGGCCAAGGACCCCAAGATCACCGCCGAGCTGATCCGCTCCGCCATCGCGAACGAGCTGCGGCTCCAGCGGGACAAGCTGGATGTCGCGACGCCCGAGAACATCGACCTGTACATCCGCGAAGCCATCAGCTGGGTGACCTTCTGCTACGAGGGCGAGGCGCGCAGCGCCACCGACGAGGACATGCAGCAGTGGCGCGCCTTCGCCGCGGAGAAGAAGCGCGAGAACCCCGACATCGAGCCGGAGACCCTCAAGTACGCCATCATCGATGCGGTGCGGGCGAAGGTGACGAAGATGGACTCGACGTCACCGGAGAACGTCGACCGGTTCATCGATGACGCCGTCAAGTGGGTCACGTTCTGCTACCAGGGCGAGGAGCGCGGCGCCACTCCAGCGGAGATGACGTACTGGCGCGCCTTCGCGGCGGAGCGGCTTCGCGAGGACCCAGACATCTCTCCGGAGGCGCTCAAGTCCGCCATCACCGAAGCCCTCCGCGCGAAGGAGATGGGGACGGACTCCACGTCGCCGGAGAACATCGATCGGTTCATCAAGGAAGCCGTCAAGTGGATCTCGCTCTGTTACGAGGGGCAGGAGCGCCACGCCTCTCCGGTGGAGCTGGAGCACTGGCGCGCCTTCGCCGCCGCGAAGCTCGCCGAGACTCCGACCATGACCCCGGAGGAACTCAAGATCGCCATCACCGAAGCCGTCCGAGCGCAAGCGCTGGGGCCGGACACGCTGACCCCGGCGAAGATCGACGACTACATCATGGAGGCCATCGGCTGGGTGTCGCTGTGCTACCTGGATGGGGCCCGCGCCGCCACTCCGGAGGAGCTGCGGCAGTGGCGCGCCTTCGCGGCGGAGAAGCTGCGGGAGAACCCGGACATCACCTCGGAGGAGCTCAAGTACGCCATCAGCGATGCGGTGCGTGACGAGTTGACGGGCATGAGCAAGCCGCCGGAGCTGAACATCGACCGCTTCATCCGGGAGGCCTTCGAGTTCCTGTTCCAGGCCTACCGGGGCATGCCCGGGGACATGGTCCGCCAGCCGACGCCTCGGGAGATGCACGAGTGGCAGCAGTTCGCCCGGGCCAGGCTCCGGGAGACGCCGGACATGTCGAGCGCGGAGCTCAACACCTACCTCTTCGACTGCCTGCGCACCGCGTTGGCCAACCAGTGAGAGCGGACCCGGGCCGCCTGCACCACGGGCCATGATGGCGGCGCGGACGGCGCGCGTCGCCCCTCGGAGGAGGTGGACCTGGACGCCGCTGCTGCGTCGCCCGGGGGCGGGACCACCGGAAATCGCACGCGCGGAGTGAGGGGACAGAATCCCGGTCCTCGTTCAGGAGGCCAGATGCTCATGAGCGCCCGTCATGTCGACGGCCTGGCGCTGGCGCTCCGAGTTTCCGTCCATTCGACTGGTTCACGGCCGTGGCGCTGCTCGTGTCAGGCGCGGCAGCCCTGACGCAATACCCGTTCTTGGCCTCCAGCGCGGACCTGACGGTCGTCACGCGACTTCCCGCTCTTGTCGACTGTGTGCTCATGACGCGAAGCGGCACGTTTGAGTGCTGCATGACGCGCCAGGAAGGGCTACGTGTCGGTACGGCGGTGACGGAGTAGAACGAAACGATGAGGCGCGCGAGCGCGAGCCTCCTCCGACGTGGGCCCCCTGACAGAAGGACACAAAGGCATGAATGCAACCCGCTGGTTTGGACTCGCTTCCCTGACCCTGCTGCTGGCCTCCAGCGCCCTGGCCGAGGACAAGGCCCCCGCCGCGACGACTGGCGCCGTCGGCCGGTGGACGACCATCGACGACGAGACGAAGAAGCCCAAGTCCGTCATCGTCATCTACGAGGAGAACGGCAAGCTGTTCGGGAAGATCGAGCAGCTCTTCCGGGACCCGAAGGAAGAGCAGAACCCCGTCTGCGACAAGTGTCAGGGGACCTTGAAGGACCAGCCCATCATCGGGATGACCATCCTTCGCGACCTGAAGAAGGACGATGACGAGTGGTCCGGGGGCACCATCCTCGACCCGGCGAACGGCAAGACCTACAAGTGCAAGGTCGCCGTCGAGGACGGGGGCAAGAAGCTGAAGGTGCGCGGCTACATCGGCATGTCGCTGCTGGGACGTACCCAGCACTGGGTGCGCGCCGAGTAGCGCGTCCCGCGGACGTGGCCGCCGCGGCGCAACGGGCGCCTCGGAGGCCACGAGCAGCATGAGGTCCTCTGGGGGCAGGGCGGCGCGGGAAGGCGTGCCGCCCGGCCCCCTGAGGACCCCAGGTGATTCCGACTTCGCCTAGTCCACCATCAGGCACTTCGCCACGCCGAGCGTGGACGCGAAGTAGGGCGTGTACAGGTCGGGAGCGAGTGTGAAGTTGCAGGTATTCACCGCGTCCGGAGACAGGCCCTGGTTCGCCTGCAGGTAACGCGCGACGTAATCGCGCACGCCATCGGCGGAGTTCCACAGCACGCGGCCCTCCCGGAACATGCTGTACCCGCCACCGCCACCCGCGCGGTAGTTGTTGAGGGCGACGATGAAGACCTGGTCGTCCGTGACCTCGTTGCCCTGGAAGCGCAGGTGCGTCAGCCGTGAGCCCATGGGCTTCGTGAGGTCGTAGCCGTAGTCGATGCGCGAGTAGAGGTCCCAGTTGTAGTCCGCGACGGCGGGCGAGGTGGCCTTCGCGTCCTCGGGCCGCTCGGGCAGGTTGTCCGGGTCGATGGTGGTGAAGTAGTTGGCGTTCCACTCCAGGGCGCGCCGGAGGATGGAGCCGTTGATCTCCATCACATACAGCGTGTTGTCATAGATGTAGACGCTGTAGGCGTCGCGCAACGTGACGTCACCCTCCGGCAACGAGACGTTGTTGCTGAAGAGGGCGGTCATGGAGAGGTCCACCGCGTAACCGGCCTCGAGCGCGGCTTCCTCCTGCACGATGTTGATGAGGTCCGCCAGCGCGCTGTCCACATAGCGCCCGGCGAAGCCGCCGTGGAACGCCGCCGTGGTGGTGCCAATCTTCTGGTTCACATAGCCAATGGTGGTGTCGTGGTAGGACTGGGTGCGCTGGGTGACCTCGGCATCCGCCGCCACCGTGTCGTCCACGGCGTGGAGCTGGGCGTCGTGGGTGTTCACGGTCCAGTGGTCCTCGTCCCAGGTCACGTTGAGCTGGACGTCGGCCAGGTGGCTGCCCCAGCGGTTGGGCTGCGTGAGGAGGACCTCATGGCCGTCCACGTTCCGCAGCAGCATCTTCGGGATGGGCTGGTGGGTGTGGCCGGTGAGGAGGACGTGAACGCCGGGCACCTGCTGGGCAATCTGCACGGCCTGGTTCTCGCCGGGGAGGTTGCCCCGGTCGTTCCACTGCGATTCATCCGAGTAGTCGACGAGCCACGAGGCGGGATTGCTCGCGCTGCCCACCGGCTGCTTGTCCGGTCCGCTGTGGATGGCCACCACCACCACGTCGGCGCCGGCCTCCTTCATCTTCGGCACGTAGGTTCTCGCCGTCTCCAGCGGGTCATCGATGCGCAGGCCGGCGATGTTCTGCGCCGGCTCCCATGTCATCACTCCGGGCGTCACGAGGCCGAGGATGCCGACCTTCACGTCACACACCGTCGTGATGACGTAGGGCGAGAAGGCCTCCGAGCCGTCCGCGCTCTTGCGCACGTTGGCACCCAGGAGCGGGAAGTTGACCTCGCGCTCGAACTTGCGGAGGACGTTCTGGCCGAAGTTGAACTCGTGGTTGCCCAGGGCCATGGCGGCGTAGCCCATCTCGTTCATTGCGGTGGCCATGGGGTGCTTGGGCGCGTTGTCCACGAGGGCATAGTAGGTGCCGAGTGGCGTGCCCTGGATGGTGTCCCCGGTGTCGACGAGCAGCGTGCAGTCCGGGTTCTTCGCCCGCTCCTGCTTGACCAGCGTGGCCACCTTGGCGACGCCCCGCTTCGCGTCAGGCGTCCCGGAGAAGTAGTCCCACGGGAAGATGTTGGTGTGCAGGTCGCTCGTCTGAAGCAGGGTCAGCGTCCGCGGCGACGTGTCTCGCGGAGGCGGGTTGTTGGGACCGGGGTCATCGGAGTCACAGGCCGTCAGCAGCGAGCAGGCGCCCGCGAGACACAGGGAGGTCGTGCGCAACGCACGCGCCAGGACAGGGAAACGCATCATGAAACCTCTACGGGGTGTATGGCCGGGATGAACTTCCCAGCGACGAGGACCCTAACGGCTTCATTGCCTCGCCCATCCAGAATTCGACGCGAAATCGTGAAGGCATCCAAGCCGGGCATACAGGATGCTCATTGTCTCAGTCGCATCATTGGAATTCTCGCGGACTGGGAGAAAATGATTGTTGAGCCTCCGCCCCACCCTCGTCACGGCGGCTGCCGGCGGGCTCGGGGCGAGTACCCGTGGCCGGGGCGTGTTCGCGCGGCTGCCCTCCGTTGTGATGGCGGAGCCCGTGTGTGCCCGTGACGCCAGACGACATGTCCGGAGTCCCTACGCTGGGGGTGAACCCAATCACTCAAAGGGAGTTCGCTCGTGATTCATCGACCACGGCATCGGCATTCCATTCATTGCATCCTGCCGCCCTATCTGGCCCGTTCCATCGCGCAGAACGGCTCCGACACGCAGCGGGAGAAGGCCCTCCGCACGCTGGCCACGGACGGGACCTTTCGTGCTCTCCGGCTCGCGGGAAGCAGGACGCCCCCTTCGTCGGTCGTCACCCGGCCCCGGGCCATGATGGTGGAGTCCGCGCGGCAGCGAATCATCTACGACATGGGAAACAGCGAGGCGTTTCCCGGCACGCCTGTCCGCTTCGAGGGGCAGCCAGCGACGGACGACATCGCCGCCACGGAGGCCTATGACGGCCTGGGCGCCACCTACGACTTCTTCTGGGAGGTCTTCGGCCGTAACTCCATCGATGGCGATGGGATGCCGCTGATGGCCTTCGTCCATTACGGGAAGGGCTACGACAACGCTTTCTGGGATGGAAAGCGCATGGTGTTCGGTGACGGGGACGACGACCTCTTCAATCGCTTCACGATCTGCATGGATGTCATCGGTCACGAGCTCTCGCATGGCGTCACTGAGGATGAGGGGCCGCTCTGGTATTTCCGCCAGGCGGGCGCACTCAACGAGTCCCTGTCGGACGTCTTCGGGTCGCTGGTGAGGCAGAAGGTGCTCGGCCAGACCGTGGACAAGGCGGACTGGCTCATCGGCAAGGGGCTCTTTACCAGCAACGTCGAGGGTGAGGCGCTGCGCTCCATGAAGAACCCCGGGACGGCCTTCGATGATGACGTGCTCGGAAAGGACCCCCAGCCCGGGCACATGCGCGACTACGTTCGAACGTGGGAGGACAACGGCGGCGTGCACATCAACTCGGGCATTCCCAACCGGGCCTTCTACCTGGTGGCTTCCCGTCTTGGCGGCCACGCCTGGGAGCGGGCGGGGCGCATCTGGTACGAGGCGCTCCGCGATCCGCGCATCAAGCCGGACACGAACTTCCTCGAGTTCGCGCGCATCACCGTGATGTCCGCCACGCGCCTGTACGGGGCGGGGGAGGAGGAGGACGCGGTCCGTGAGGGCTGGGAGCAGGTCGGCATTCGCGTCTCCCGGACAGGCATCCGCATGCCGGGGCTCGTCGGCACGGTCACCCAGCCTTCTCCGGAGGTAGGACGCGCTCCAAGCGCGTGAGGGGGCAGCGGTGCGCATCGAGCTCAAGCGCGAGGGCGGGCCCGCGTATTTCCCCGGTCTCGCTCGTCCGAGGAGCGTGGACCTGGAGCGTCTTCCCGCAGAGCAGGCCGAGGCGCTCCGGGAGGGCGTCCGCGCCGCCCGCTTCTTCGAGCAGCCTCCCGTCGTGGGCACGACACCGCGAGGCGCAGCGGACACCCGGCGCTTCACCCTGACCGTGGAGGAGGAGGGGCGGAGGCACTCCGTTCAGCTCATCGAGCCCGTGGAGGAGCCGCGGCTCCACGCCCTGCTGGAGCTCGTGAAGCAGGCGGCGAAGGCGCTGTACAGGACGCACGGGGGCCCTGGTGGCAGCCGGAAAGGATGAGCTGCTGCTGGGGCTGTGAGCAAGGGGCGCGGCCCTCGTCACGACGCCATGAAGCCGTGGCTTCGGACCTTGTCCGGCGTGGTGCCTGTCATCCGCCGGAACATCGCGATGAAGGCGGAGGCGCTGCTGTAGCCCAGGTCGAGCGCGATGCCCTCCACCGAGTGCCCCTGCTCCAGCATCGCGAGCGCCTTGACGACCCGCAGACGCTGCCGCCACTCGCTGAACGAAAGCCCCAGATGCTGCTGGCAGCGGCGCTCCAGCGTGCGCTCGGTGGTGTGCAGCCTCCGCGCCCACTCGGCGAGCGAGCGTTCATCCTCAGGGTGTTGTTCGAGCGCCGAGAGCACCGGCGCCAGCAGCGGGTCGTCGGACATGGGCAGGTAGCTGCCATGGGCGGGGGCCTGCGCCAGCTGGTCGATGAGGACCCGGAAGAGCCGGCGCTCGGCGCTCGTGCTCGGCCTGGCCAGCTCATGGGTGCGCAGGTGCTCGAGCAGCGACTTCATCAGCGGGCTCATCGCGAGAGCGCAGGCCGTCCTGGGCAGCCCCCTGCACCACTCGGGCGCGAGGTAGAGCGAGCAGTGGCTCGCCTTGCTGCGATTCATCCCCCGATGCTCCGCGTCGGGCGGAAGCCAGATGCCGTACTGCGGGGGCACCAGGAAGTGATTGTCGGCCAGCTTGAGCTCCATCACGCCGCTGAACGCATGGACGAACTCTCCCCAGGGGTGTCGATGCCGGGGATACGTCGCCGCGGCGGGCAGGCTCGCTGCCCTGAAATACACGGGGTGTGGAAGCTTTGAGGTGAAAGGAACCTGGAGCTGTTTCGCCATGGCGCCTTCTCGGGATGGATTGTCGGAATCTCGCTATATCAATCCGCCCCGCCAGCCGCAGGATGGCGACATGAGCTCCCACCGGAAACCCGCGGATGCCTTCGCGCTCGCGACCATGGTCGTGCTGTGCGCCATCTGGGGAATGCAGCAGGTGGCCGTCAAGCTGGCCGCTCCCCACGTTCCGACCCTGATGCAGATGGTGGCGCGCTCGGGGGTGGGCGCGCTGCTCGTGGGGTTGATGTGCTGGCTGCGTGGCGAGCGGGGGCTCCTGCGCCATGGCCCCTGGCGCCCGGGCCTGCTCGTGGGAGGGCTCTTCGCCTTGGAGTTCCTCTTCGTCGGCGAGGGGCTGCGCCACACGTACGCCTCGCACATGGGCGTCTTCCTCTACACCGCCCCCGTCTTCGCCGCGCTCGGCCTGCACTGGCTGGTGCCCGCAGAGCGGATGCGGCCGACGCAGTGGCTGGGCATTGGCGTGGCCTTCACCGGCATCGCGCTGGCGTTCGGTGGTGGTTGGCTCCGAGGCGGCATCAGCCCGGGAGTGCTCTGGGGTGACGCGCTGGGGCTCCTCGCGGGGCTGGCCTGGGGGGCCACCACGGTGGTGATTCGCGTCTCGTCGCTCTCCGATGCGCCCCCCACCCAGACGCTCCTCTATCAGCTGGTGGGCGGGGTCGTGCTCCTGCTGCCGGTGGCCCTGCTCACGGGGCAGTCCGGACCGCTAACGATGGCCCCCGTGGCGTGGGCGAGCCTCCTCTTCCAGGGCGTCATCGTCTGTTTCGCCAGCTACCTCACGTGGTTCTGGCTCCTGCGCCGCTATCCCGCCTCGACCTTGTCGGTCTTCTCCTTCATGGCGCCCCTGTTCGGCGTCACCGCGGGCATCCTCGTGCTGGATGAGAAGGCGGACCTCTCCTTCCTCGTTGGGGCCGTGCTGGTGCTCACCGGAATCCTCGTCGTCAGCGGTTCGGGGCTGCTGCGAGGCCAGTCCGCGTTGAAGGCGGGGACGGCCTGAGCGCCCCCACGCCGCGCGGGTGAAGGACGCGCCAGCGCGGGCAACTCGCGCGGCGGTCCTGCCCCCGCTCGTCACGGCCCGGCTCCGCTCACTTCTCGGGTTGGGGCTGCGGGCGCTTGCTGGTCCGGCGAGCCGTCTTCGCGGCCACGGCGGGCCTCGCCGCGGCTTTCTTTCCACGCGTCGCCGCTGGCTTCCTGGCGCGAGGGGCGCGGGGCTTCTCCTTCTTCTCGGCGGCGGCGCCGTTTTCGCTGCGGACGCGCGACACCGCGTCGTTCACGGATCGGGCCACCCGCGCAAGCCGGGGCCTGGCTCCGTGCGCCAACCCCTGGACCTTGTGGGACACGGAGTCCAGTGCGCGGCGCTCCCGGTTCGACACGGGCAGCAGCGCGGCTCCGGCGACGCCTGCTGCCAGCGTCGTCAGGCCAATGGCCACCGCGTGCTCACCCATCTGGTCGGCGGCCCAGGTGCGCGCCTTGCCTGCCCGCTCGCGGAGCTGTTCTCCACTGGGGACGCGCTCTCGCAGGTGTCCCAGGGTCTCCTTCCCCCGGGTTCCGACCTTGTGCATGGCTTCGCGCGTGCGCTCGGCCACCTTCTGGGGGCCTGTCTTCGCCGCGGCCCGTGCCTTCCGGCGCTTCCAGGCGGCGGTGAGTCTGCCCAGTCCTCTTCCCCCTGCTTTGCTCATCTGCACCTTGGCCATTGCACCCTTCCTCGTTCCGCCCTTGCTCGGGGCCGATGTTTCTCGTGTCGAAGAAAGTAGGGATGCGACGACCCGGCGCAAGGCACTGCTGCGCGTGAGGACGGCCGGCACGACGAAGGCGCGCTGGATGCCGAGCGCCGCGCCCGCCCACATCCCGCCGCGTGGGGTCAGCGCGGTGGTCGTGCCGCCGGCCGGGCCGCGTGCCTTCGCCGCGCCTGCCTTGACCAGTGCTGCTGCCGCATCGAGCGCCAGGCCCGTCCCGCCCTTCTTGAAGCGTCGAAAGGCCTCACGGTCCTCGAACAGGACGACCTCCGATGCCGTCTGTCCGCCCAGTTGTGTCCCCACGGTCAGGCGTACCAGCGCCGCGTACCCCACGAGCCGCTCATGCCGGAAGACCTCGCCCATCCCCCAGGTGCCGCCGAGGACCGCGCTCGCCTGGCCCAGCGAAGGGAAGACGGCATAGGCATAGGCCCGGGCCCTTGCCCGGGCCAGCTCGGGCGAGCGGGTCTCCATCCGGTGCAGTGCCGCCCGGGAGTCGCCGTGGAGCCGCTGGTGGATGCTCAGTTCCTTCCGCGCGAGCTTCAGCGCACGCCTGCCCTGGCTCGCCAGCGTGGCGCGCAGGGACGTCTCATGCGTGGCGGGCACTGGCCTGCGCCTTCAGGAGCCGGGTGAGCAGCATCGCGGCCGTCGTCAGTCCCGAGGTCAACGCGGCGGGGTGCTGCGCGGCGTGCAGACGCGAGCGCGCCCCCTGGCCGTTGGCCTCGCCTTCCGCGCGGGCTTCCCGCTTGTGGAAGAGCCCGACCCTGGCGCCGTCCCCGTGACGCGGGACACCGGACGTGGGGGGCATGAAGGTGAACTTCTGGCCGCCCAGGGATGCTTCGAGCAGCATGCCGCCGCGCGAGTAGGCGTGCGCAACGCAGTGCGAATAGTTGATGGTTCCGGACGCCGCCGCCTTCACGATGACGGCGGAGGCGTTGGCGGCGAAGGCCACCTTGCCTCCCTTGAAGGCTTCCAGGGTCTTCCGGTCGGTGAAGAAGATGACCTCGCTGAAGGTCTGTCCTCCCACCTGGACTCCGAGAGTCAGCTGGCTCAGCGTGGCGAAGCCAATCGGCTTGCCCTTCTCGAACACCTCGCCACGGCCATACGAGCCGCCAAGGACCAGGGATGCCCTCCCCAGCGAGGGGAAGACTGCATAGCCGCGCGCCCGCTGAAGCTCCTTCTCCAGCGCGGGGTTCTTGCGCACCAGTCTGTCCACCGTTGCCACGACCTCTTCGTGAAGCGTCTTCTCCTGCTCCGGCCTCATGTTCGCCTCCTGGTGAAACAACGTGGAGATGCTCATGGCGGCAAGGCACCCATCTGGCGTGCGAGCGGCCACGCCTTGCGCGGTCCGTCTGCCTGGACGTGGCGCGGAGGTGCCTACCTTCGATGTCGGGAGGACGCACATCATGGCCTCGAAGAAGGCGAACGGGAGGCGGCGCGCGAGCGGGGCGGCGCGGCGCGCATCCCTCAAGGTGGAGGCTGCGCAGAAGCAGCTCGAACAGGTCAGGGGATACGCTCGGGGGAAGGTGATGGACCGCCTGGACTTCCAGCGGGGCCTGCTCGTGTCGGCACTGGAGGACATGGCGGAGGGCCTCGGCAGCGCCACCCGTCGGGCGCCGAGCCCATTGTCGAAACGCATGCTGGAGCAGGGGGAGCGGGTGTTCCGCGGTGCCTCGACGCGGTTGGATGAGCAATCCGTCGCGGCGCTACTGGACCGAACGGGACAGTTCGTGCGGCAGCGGCCCGGGTTGTTGCTCACGGGTTTGCTGGGGGCAGGGCTGCTCGCGGGGCGGGTGTTCCGGGCAAGCAGCGCAGGCGATGTGGAAGGGAGGGATTGAGTGATGAGACGCGGCGCGAACAACGCGAACAAGACGAGTACGCGCGGGGGGCGGGATGGTGGCGCTCAGGGACTGACGCCGGGGAGCCTGGCTCCGCTGCAGGCGGTCCGGGAGAAGGGGCGGGCCGTCGCCGGGAGCCTTCGGGAGAAGCTCCCCTCACGAGAGGTCGCGCGCACCCGCGCGGAGGGAGCCCGCACGTGGACGGCGCAGACGGTGCGACAGCATCCCGTAGGGGCGGGGCTCGGCGTCCTGGCCCTGGGGTTCCTGTCGGCCTCGCTCCTGCCAGCCTCGGGGCTGGAGCGCCGCGCCTATACGCGCGCGGCCGGGAAGGCGCGGGACCTGGCTGACCGCCTGGACGCGTCGGGGCAACTCGAAGGCGTCCTGGCGACGGTGCGGCAGGTGGCGACGGACGCGGCGGCCGAGCAGCTGGCTTCGTTGAGGACCAAGGCCGAGGAGGTCGTGCCACGGCGGAAGCTGGAGCGGGTGGACCGAAAAGAAAAAAGATGACCGCCAGGGCCGGCCTGGCCTCCCCTCCAGCAGTGCTCAGTGGGACCTTCGCCCGGAGCGTTTCCGGCGGGGCTTGGCGCCGGTCCGCGGTGGGGGAGGCGCGGCAGGCTCCGAGAGCCGTACCCCCACATGCATGGCTGCTTCGAACGGACCGTAATGTCCGCGTGTGAGAGGGGCGGGGACGCCCGTCCGGGACGAGGTGTGGACGCTCTCGAACTCAGGCGACGACCAGGTTCGGACGCGAACGCCCTGGAGTTCATGCACGCCGAGCGATTCTCCCCGGGCCCATGCGGCAATCGCCACGTCATCGTCCCGTTCGGGCTCCTGTTCGTTCAGCGGAGCGCGCTGCGTGCGCCGCCGCACGGCGGCCGTGCTCGCGGCAGTTCGAGTTGGCGGATGACGTGACCTGGGCCGTCGACGCGCTGGCATGGAGCCTCCCGGAAGCAGGTATCGGTTGCTCCCAGTGAATCTAGAGACGGGCTCTGGGAACCGCCGCGCCAGGGTGGACATGGCCTGTGGCCGTGTGGGCCCGGATGCACGAGAGAGACGCCTTGCGGGCGGACGCATGCGCCTCGCAAGGGCCTGAGGCCGATGGGCCAGGGGGCTCCGCCACCGGGGTGCCGAGCCTGCCGGCGGCGCCTCATCCTTGCCCGAAGGAGGAGGCGCGACGTGGCAAAGAAGGGATGGGGGCCATTGCGATTACATCGGGAGAAGTCAGGCAACAAGCCGGAGCATGAGGTGACCAAGGACGCGGCGGGACAGAAGGAGGGCAGCGTCACGCGTGAGGAGACCCGTCATGTGCTCGCACAGGCGGGGACCGACGAGGGCCCGCTCGAGACCGTTCCCGACGTGCTGCTCGATGTCCCGACGGTGAAGGTGGATGAGATTACGCTCGACGTGGAGAACTTGCGTGCGCGCGTCTCGCTGCATGCCGAGCTGGCCAACCTCGTGCGCCTCGACGTGGGCGCGGACGTTGGAATCGAGAAGGTCGAGCTGACCATCAAGGGGGTGGAAGCACAGGCGCTCCTCAAGGTCCGCCTCCAGCGAGTCTATGAAATCCTCAACCGGGCGCTCCAGACGGTGGACAGCAACCCGGAGCTGCTCGCCAGCCTGCTCCGCCCGGTGGGCCATGCGGTTGGCGAGGTGGGAGAGGCGGCCCACGAGTCATTGAAGCCCGGCGGCGCGGTGTCCGAGGCGGTCCAGGACGTGGGCGGCGCGGCGAAGGGGGCGCTGCAACCCGGCGGGACGGTGAGCGGCATTGCGAACCAGGCGCTCGGCCCTGGCGGTCCCGTGAGAGAGGCCGTGAAGGGCACGCTGGGACCCGAAGGCGTGGCGAAGGACGCAGGCAAGGTGCTCAGCCACTCGGTGGAAGGGGATGGCTCGAAGCGTTCGAAGCGCGCTTCCAGGAAAGGCGGCGGTAGGCGGCAGGAAGGCGCGCAGTTTCAGCCGGATTCGGCCTCGGAGCAGGCTTCCCGCGCGCAGCGCTACAGGCGGCGCCCCGCTTCAGACGCGAAGCAGCAATCGGCACGACGGCCCCGCCGTCGTCAGAAGCGCTGAGCCCCGGTCAAGGCTCACGCAGGCAGCGGGGACGTTCCCGCTACGCCTCGCATGACGCCTGGAGTCCATGGCGCTACGCTGATGCCATGGTGGAGAATCGCGTCGTCCTCGTGTCGGGCCCTTCGGGCGCTGGGAAGTCCACCGTGGCACGGTTGCTCGCGGAGCAGTCTCCAGAGGTGCGCGCCGTTCATCTGCACACCGACGACTTCTATGGCTACATCCGCAAGGGCTCCCTGGCGCCATGGCTGCCCGAGTCGCATGCTCAGAACACCACGGTGATGACGGCCCTGGCCGCGAGCGCGGCGAGCTATGCCGTGGGTGGCTACGAGGTGATGGTCGACGGCGTCATCGGCCCGTGGTTCTTCGCGCCATGGCTGGCCGCCGCGAGTGCGCATCGCCTCGACCTGCGGCTCGTCATCCTGCTGCCTGGTGAGGCGGAGACGGTGGCGCGAGCCTCGGGGCGTCAGCAACCCGACGCGCTGACGGATGCGGACGTGGTGCGGGGCATCTGGCGCGGTTTTCGCGAGGCGTCGCTTCCCGAAGGGCATGTGCTCGACACCAGCGGGCAGGATGTCGAGGAGACGGTGGCGCTCGTTCGCCAGGGGCTCATGAATGGGCTGTTCAGGCTGACGTAGCCAGGGATGACGCTTGGAGCTGGGGCGTGCCGCGTCGCGTGGCGGGTTCGGCCCTGTACAGGACTCGGTGACGGGCAGCGCGATTCCCGGGGTGGGCGCTAGCGACACCGTCGACGACACTATCGGGGCAGCGAGGCAACGCCCTGTCTGCCCCGGCACCGGTGTTCACGCCTCGCGCGGCCCTACGATTCGCCACGCGAGGGGCACCAGCACGCTGGCGATGGCGGCCTTGATGAGCCCGCCGGGCACGAAGGGCGTGAACCCGACCTCGACGGCCCTGGTCAGGTCGAGGTGGGCCGCCAGGGCGAGCCATGGCACGCCGATGACAAGAACCACCAGCTGCCCGATGACAAAGACAGCCAGCGCGCTCCACGGCCGTCGATCGAAGCCTCGCCGCGCCGCCAGTCCCACCAGGAAGGACGCTGGGACGAAGCCCACCAGATATCCGCCGGTCGCCCCGAGGACGCGTTCAACGCCGCTGGCGCCGTCCGAATAGAAGGGCAGGCCCGCCGCCCCCAGCAGGATGTAGAGGACCTGTGCGGACATGCCACGCATGGGCCCCAGCGCTGCTGCCGAGACGATGACACCCAGGGTCTGTCCCGTCACGGGCACGGGGGAGCCCGGCACCGAAAGGGAGACCTGCGCGAGCAAGGCGGTGAACAACGCGGCCCCGAGGACGAGCGCGACATCATGGCCCCGGGAGCGCGCGACGACATCCGCAAGCACGACGGGCCTGGAGCGGGGAGCGGTAGTGGGCGTCAGGCGGGGCCTCCGGAGTCGTGCACCGGCAAGGCACGGCGCGCCGCCTGGGTACACGCTCGCGCGGCGAGGCGCAACGCTGGGGCGACCCCGCATCCCGCCGCGCCTTCACCGGTCAGGCTGTGGGCGAGGTGGCCTTCTCCGGGGCATCCGCGTAGGTGAAGTGGTCCTTGAGGCGCAGCAGCGGCCGCTCGAAGCAGCGCCACGAGACGACGGTGAGGGCCAGCAGCATCGCGTACTCGAACAACAGGCCGAGCGCGGTGGCCGCGAGGCTCGAGGGAATGAAGCGGTAGAACAGTGGCCGCGTGTAGGCCGCGCCCGCGGGGATGACGAGCGCATGGAAGAGGTAGAGCCCGTAGCTCACCTGCCCCACGAAGCGGAGGGGGCTCCACCGCAGCACGGCCTGGAGCCCACCCGCGCGTCCGGAGAGCACCCAGGCCAGCAGGCTGGCGAAGCCCACCGCCCACAGCGTGTACACGCCCGCCACCAGCAGTGCGCGGACATGTGGGCCGCCAGCCCCTTCGAGCGCGGTTGCCATGTGGACGGCGCGTCCGTGGCTGAAGAAGGCGATGGACACTCCGAAGGCCGCGACCAGTGAGGGCACCGCGAGCCGCCGGCCCCACCGGGCCAGGCGGTCCGCCGTGGCGTGGCCGTCCACGACGCCCAGCGCCAGCAGTCCCCCGAGCGCGAGCCCGTCCAGGCGGAACAGGGTCATGGTGTAGACCTGGAACGGGGTGACCCCCTCCCATAACGCGGCGAGGCGCGCCACGGGTGAAAGCAGGACACAGGCCCACAGGAGCGAGCGGAGCTGTCCGTTCCGGAGGAAGAACACGAGCAGCGGCCACACCAGATAGAACTGCTCCTCGATGGCCAGGGACCACGTCACGTTGATGGGCGCGGGGCCGAAGTCCGTCAACCAGAGGTTCTGGAGGTACAGCGCATAGAGCGCCAGGGGGTAGCGCTCGGTGTCGAAGGCCAGGGCCGGAAGCACGCGTCCCATGACGCCGAAGCTGAAGGCCAGGACCAGGAAGTACAGCGGCGAGATGCGCAGCGCGCGCCGCGCATAGAAGGTGCGGAAGTAGCCTCCGTGCCCGCGCGTCTGCACGAGGATGCGGGTAATCAGGAAGCCGGAGAGGACGAAGAAGAGGTCCACGCCCGCCCAGCCCACCTGGAAGAGCTTGCCCAGTGATGCGCTGCGCAGGCCCGTCAACGAGTGATAGGCAATCACCAGCATCACCGCCACACCGCGCAGTCCATCCAGCGCGGGAAGGTACGCGGGCAGGCGCAGTGGTGCCAGGGGGACGGTCTTCATGTCGGCGGGACCATAGCGCGGAGTGCCCCATGAACGCCGCCACGTGCGGTCCCAGGGGGAGCCCTTCGAGATGCTCCAGATATTGGCCCAACGTGTTCCACCGGCACCGTGGTGACGCCGTGGCGTACGGACTCGGACAGGGCCGGGCGTCACCCAGTGCCCGGAGGCGTCGATGACCCGAGTATGAGGGGCGCGCGCGATGAGGCCCTCCGAGAGGGAGGTGACCGTGCCGCCCTGGATGCCCACATTCAGCCTGCGTGGAGGGTTTCCCAGACCATCGAATACGAGCCCGTTCTCGACGGTGAGGTCCATGGGCAAAGCCTAGGCGTCATTGATTGTCCGCTTCCATCCAGAATCCGCAGTGAGAGTCCTTTCCTTTACAGGTCCGTGCGCGGCGGCAGGACGGATGCCATTGACCGACAGCGGCGGGGGAGGGCTCGCCCGTCGGGAAGCTTGGTGGCGAGGGCGTGACTACCTTGGCGTGCGAAGGACATGGAGGCACGGCGAGCAAGGGAGGCGCGGCATGAAAGGCAAGGGGTGGAAGTGGCTCACGCTGATGGCCCTGGGGACATCCCTGGCGGCGTTCACGGGGTGCAACCAGCAGTCGGCGAGAGAGAGCTCCCGGCAGGTCGGCCGGGAAGTAGGGGAGGCGACGAGGGAGGTCAAGGAGGGGGCCCGCGACGCCGCGAAGGAGGCCCATGGCGCGGGCCAGGAGGCCGCCCGGGGCTTCAAGGAAGGGATGGGCGGCTCGGGGAACCCCGATGCGGGCTCCCATGTGAACGATGGTGTCCAACGAGACGACCACCGGTGACACGCCGTGGCGAAGGGGCGAACTGCCCGCCCTGGGATGAGGGCGGTACGCGAAGGCCCATCGCCGCTCAAGCGTGGTGCCGAACCCGTCGATGGCAGGACCTGGGCCTCGAAGGGCTGGCTGAGGCGCCGCCGCACGCCTCAGCGCGTGCCGGTCGCCGCGTGGCCGCCCACACCCCAGAAGAGCAGGTCGATCTTGCCCTTCGCCGCATCGTGGCGAGCCATGTATTTGAGGTTGGCATCGAGCTGGACGGCGAAATAGCGCTCGCCGGGTTGCGCAAACCAGGGGCGGATCTCCGTCAGCCGGCCCGTCGTCTCGCCCCAGCTGTAGGTGCCGTTGGCGCGGATGGTCAGGCTGTTCATGGCGGCGCCTTGCGTATAGTTGCGATAGATGCGGCTACCGTCGGTGCTGTACCAGATGCCGCCCGGCACCCACAGATTCCAGCGCCCCACCATGCCGGCCGGGACCTTGCCCTGCGGCTGGACGACCTCCGGATTGTCCATTGCCCGGGGATCGACCTGCTGGGTGGTGGTGGGGCTGGACCAGCGGTCCGGCTGGGACTGGCCGGGCCCGCCCTTGGGCGGCGCTGGGGCGGGCGATTGCTCCTGCGGGCGTGGATGGGCCTGCGGCTGCTGTTGCGGTGGTTGCGACCATTGCTCGGTCTTTGTCGGCTGTGACCACTGCCCCGTCTGCGCGGCCGCTGGCGCATAGGCCAAGGCGACGAGAGACACTGCCAGCACCGACTTTCCAGACATGTTCGACCTCATCCATTCCATCGTGTGTCAAGCATTGTGACAAGGTAGGGCCATGGGGTCGCGAAGCGCGTCGCGAGCCGCGCCTTTGACGCCCCCGCAGGCGGGCCATGACCGCGAGATCCTGGAATGCGACAACCTGAGATGGCGCACTTTTCGCTCTCGCAGGCAGCTTGTCCGAGGTCTCGCGTCAGGCGCCCGCGGCTTGGCTCAGGGCTGGCGGGCCTGTGACTGCCGCGCGGCCTGGAGCGTGTTCGCCAGCAGCATGGTGATGGTCATCGGGCCCACACCGCCGGGCACCGGGGTGATGGCGCTGACCTTCGGCAGGAGGGCCTCGTAGTCCACGTCCCCCACCATCCGGTAGCCGCGCGGCGAGCTCGTGTCGGGAACGCGGTTCTGCCCCACGTCGATGACGACGGCGCCCGGCTTCACCATGTCGGCGGTGATGAGGTTCTGCTTGCCCACCGCGACGATGAGGATGTCCGCCTGCCGCGTGAAGGAGGCCAGGTCCCGCGTGTGGCGGTGGGTGAGGGTGACGGTGGCGTCGGGGCCCGGGGCCATCAGCAGCGAGGCCAGCGGCTTGCTGACGATGAGGCTCCGCCCCACGATGACCACGTGCTGGCCCCGGGTGGGGATGTTCTCGCGGCGGAGCATCTCCAGGATGCCGGCGGGGGTGCAGGGCACGAAGGCCCGCGGGTCGCCGACGAAGGCGAGCCCGGCGTTCACCGGGTGGAAGCCGTCCACGTCCTTCTCGGGTCGGATGTGCTCCAGCACGGCCTTGTAGGGCAGGTGGGCGGGGAGCGGGAGCTGCACCAGGATGCCGTGGACGGAGGGGTCGTTGTTCAGCCGGTCGATGACCGCGAACAGCTCCTCCTTGGAGACGTCCTCGGGAAGCGTCAGCGTCTGCCCGCGCATGCCCAGCGCCTCGCACGCCCGGGTCTTGCTCGCGACGTAGGCCTGGCTCGCGGGATTGTTGCCCACCAGCACCACGGAGAGCCCCGGCGTCACACCCGAGGCCTGGAGGGCCGCGACCTCCAGGGCCATCTCCGCCCGCATCACCCGGCTGATTTCCGTTCCATCGAGGGTCCGCGCCATGCGCGGCTTCTTACGCCAGATTCCACAGGTTGGCGCACCGCTTCTTGAGGGTGCCACCCGGGACGGGGGTTGGATGCACGCTCCCTGTCGTACCCCGGGGGCCCTGGATTCTCCGGCAGCGAAAAGGAGGGGTGGTGCGCGCACTCGGGGCTTCGGCGGCGAAAGAAAGGTCGAGGGACGGCGCAACGCCGGGCCCGCCTCGCAGCCGGGAGAGACCCATGACGTCCATGCACTGTCGTGTTGCCACCACTCAGCGGGAGCTCGACGACGCGGTCCGCATCCGCTGGGCCGTCTTCGGAGGAGAGCTGGGATTGATGACGGGCTGGATGCCCCCCTCGCGCCGCGAGGTGAGCTGCTTCGACACGCTCGACACCACGGTGCACCTCATCGTCTACGCGGACCATGAGCCGGTGGCGACCTTGCGGCTGTTGTTGCCGAACCCGGAGGTGGCGGAGGCCATCGGCGGGAGGCTGGGCCTCGAACTGGAGCAGAAGCTGGACCTTTCGGGCGTGGTGCGTCCGGGCATGGTGTGCGCGGAGACCTCGCGCTTCTGTGTCCTGGACCGCTGGCGGCGCTCCGAGGCGGTGATGCGGCTGCACGCGGGTATCTACGAGGAGAGCCGCCGCCGTGGCGTGACGCACTGGATTGCGTCCGCGAACCTGGACACGGACTCCCGGGAGGACGCCCTCCTGTCGTGCCAGGTGGCGGCCTACCGGGGATGGATGAGTACGCGCTGGCGCGTGGACGCGCCCGACCCGGTGGATGCGCCCGCCATCCCCTCCAATCCCTTCTACACGCCCATGGAGCGGCTGCGGGCGGAGCGGGGGCTGCTGGATGGCCTGCGTGTGCCCCGGGCCCCGATGCTCTTCGCCCGGAAGATGGGGGCGCGCTTCATCTCGGAGCCCCTGTATGACGCGAGCTTCCGCCGCTTCACCCTGCCGCTCATCGCCGCGCTGGACGAGATTCCCGCGAGCACCCTGGCGTGCTTCGATGCGCTGACCACCCCCCTGCGCTCCGCCGCCTAGGCCGGGAGCGCTCCTTCTTCCCTTCACCTTCAACTCGCAGCAGCCGGACCTGGAACGGCCCGGAACAGGAGACGTCCATGCACACGCAAACGGAGCAGCAGCAGGTGGGATTCGACTGGGTGTCGGTACTGGAGCAGGAGGGCCAGGCGCTCGTGGCGGCGCTGGACGCGCACCCCGACGCGAGGCGCCTCTTCGCCGGAACCATCGACGCCGAGGGCTACATCCACTACCTCATCCAGACCTACCACTACGCGCGCTGGAGCACGCCGATGCTGGCGGAGGCGGGGCACCGGCTGAAGCGGCAGGGGCGGCTCCCGCATCTGGCGGAGCTGCTCATCCAGAAGGCTGGCGAGGAGCGGGGCCACGAGAAGTGGTTGCTATCGGACTTGAAGAACCTGGGCTTCCCGGAGGCGCGTGTCGAGGCGGCGGCGCGAACCCCCGCGGTGGATGCCTATACCGGCTGGAACTTCTTCACCTCTCGCTCCGGCGTGCCCACGGCCGTCCTCGGCACCGCGTATGTGCTGGAGTACCTGTCCCAGACGCGCGCGAGCGGTGTGGTGGAGCGGCTGCTCCAGGCGGACGCCATTCCCAACATCCGCAAGTCCGTCACCTTCCTGCGCGGCCACGGCGCCCTGGATGGCGACCACGTGGCGGAGATGGCGTCGGTGCTGCGGACGCTGACGGACCGCGAGGACCAGGCGGCCGTCATCTTCTCCGCCCGCGCCACGCGCCGCATCTACCCGGGCATCTTCCGCGAGGCGTGAACGGGCGTATACCTCCCGGGAGGTAGAGACAGGCTCCGGGGCGCGGGAGATTCTCCCACCCGCATCAAGGTCAGCGAAGTGGGAGGCGTCTTCATGCGCTACATCATCCAGATCCGCCTCGAAGGCGGATCGCTGCACCAGCACATCGCACGCCTCCGCTGGAGGCAGGGGAACGCGGTGGGCGAGGCCAGCCGCGAGGAGCTGGTCCAGTGGATCCGGAGTGGAGGGGATGCACGGGTGGAGACCCGGCCCCGGGACGTGAAGGTCGAGGTCATCGACGCCAGTCCGCCGTACCTGCGGACGAAGGCCAACGGCATCCTGACGGACAACCTGCTGGAGCTGCCGCGCTTCTGAGCAGCGCGAAGGAGCCCAGCGGGAGGGCGGGCTCGGCGGAGGTGATGCGCGAGCCCGCCCGCGTGCTCACACCGGCTTGTTGAGGTGGGCCGCCTGGTAGAGGAAGTCCTCCCGGCTGTCGACCTTCAGCCGGTCGAAGATGTCCCGGACGTGTGTCTTCACCGTGTTCTCGGTGCGTCCCAGCTCGGTGGCAATCTGCTGGTTGGACCAGTTCCGGAGTACGTACGTGGCGATTTCGACCTGGCGCGGGGTGAGCAGGATGCGCATGCTCTCCGGAAGGGGAATGGACACGGGAATCTCGTTCAAGAGGAGCGCCCACTGGCGCGGGCCCTCGGCTTCGGGCAGCTCGATGAACTTCACCACCCGGTAGGTGTCGCCGTGGAGTGAAATCCAGGGGTTGAGCTCCAGCCGGGCGGCCACGTCCCGGCTCCGCAGCTCCTTCAAGCGCTCCAGGAGCACGTATGGGACGCCGGAGGCATCGACGTCGGAGGGGGCGAACCACGACTCCAGCAGGGTGACGGCCCGTGGCGAGCGGAGCACCTCGCGCGAGGGGGGCGTGAGGATGAGGAACGCGGAGTCGTGGCGGTTGTACAGCTCCTCCAGCAGCCGCGCGCCTGTCGAGACCGTCTGCATGTCGCGGCAGTTGCGCAACGTGTTCAGCAGGTGCGGGGTGAGGCTGGTCAGCAGGGCGGCGTCCTGCTCGGAGAAGGGGCGCCGGCGGTCCCGGTAGAGCGTGAAGGCCCCCAGGAAGCTCGGCAGCACGGGCAGCAGGACGGCCATGACGTGCTCCAGGCTCAGGTCCAGCTCCTTGCTGCGCTGGTACAGCGCGCTCTGCTCCAGCTCCCTCCGGGGGAGCATTTCAGAGTCACGGAGGACCACGTTGGGCTGGGCGAAGATGGGCGCCCGCACGAAGTCGGAGTCGACCCACTTGGGGTACTCGTCCAGCAGGGCGAGCCGGTGACCCGGCACCAGCCACTGGAAGTCGATGATGGGCCCCAGGGTGATGAGACACATTCCCATGTAGTCCGCGGGGGTCAGCTCGAGCAGGGGCGTCCGGGCGGCCTCGAGTGCCTGGGGGAGGGACAAGGTGCTGTTGAGGGCCGCGATGACCCTGTCACGGAGGACGAATTCATGCGAGGTGAGGTTCATCAGCGCGAGCTTCCTTCCTGTCTGCTCAGGCAACCCAGCGGGTTCGTCTGTCTGTCAGGACATTGAATAGGCTCGGGCTGAAAGTCTGTCCCTCACCCCAGGGTGGTAGGCCCCCCGCTTGACATGAGGCTCCCTCTCCTTCCGGTTGTCTTACAAGGGGATGCCGATGGCCTGACAGCTCCAGGGGGCACCTTCCGGAAGGCGCTTCCCGGTGCGGTCCATTTCAACCCTCAGGATTCTGAGATGGGTAGGGTGGAGAAGGCGGGGTTTCCTGGCGCCGAGAAGGTGTTCCTTGGAGGACATGCCCTGGCATTGCCATTGCTCGGGCATCCCTCATGGATTCGAATCACTTGCGTCTGCTCTTCTCCCGGGCCCTGCAAATCTCTCCCCGGGGGCTCGGGGGGCGAGGTGCTGGCGCCGAGCCGGAAGGGCTCCGCGCGGTGGACTGCGAGGAGGTCCTGGGCCAGCACTTCGCGGGTGTTGCGCACCTGGAAGCGGCCTCCGTCCAGGCCCTCTTGAGGTTGAGGGAGGAGCTCGCCCTGCACGGCGCGGACAGCTCACTTCAGGCGGCGGCGCTCGCGAGCGCGCTGGAGGAGGTGGTGCACACGGATGCCAGCACCCGGCTGGCGGGGTGGTACGGCGCGACGCCCTGCGCGCCAAGGGTGGAGCCGCTGCCGCCGCGTTCGTTGTTCGCGGTGGCGCTCGACAACGCGGTGGAGGGCTGTGTGCGTGAGACCTTCGGAGCGCTGGTGGCGCAGCACCAGGCGCTCCACGCGCGGGATGAGGAGCTGCGCGCCTTCCTGACTCGCATCGCCGAGGACGAGACCCGGCAGGCGGAGCTGTCCTGGGAGGTCGACCGCTGGGCGCAGGCGCGACTGTCCGGCGCCGAGCGTGAGGTGCTCCGGCTGGCGAAGCAGCGCGCGTCGGAGGCGCTGCGCGCGGAGGCGGCCGTGCCGGTGAATCCCGTGCTCGTCTCCGAGGCGGGGCTGCCCCCTCCCGAGGTCGCGGTGGAGATGGTGGACGTACTCGCCCGGGAGCTGTGGGCCTGAGTCACGCGGACGGCGAGGGACGCGGTCTCCCGCCTCGCCCGGTCCGCCCGCCCGGCTGGCTGCCCGAAGCGAGGAAGCCCCGGCGCCCGGGCATCCGAGCCCGCGGGTCGGGCGGCGCGGAAGGCTGGTTGTTAGTGTCCTGGACGGGAGCACCCGCCGCTGTGGTGTAGAAGGAATACGGGGCTCCGGAAGGAAAGAGGATCCGAGATGAGCCAGCAGTCAGAAGCCGTCCTTCGCGTGGAACCCCTGGGGGGAATGCCGTGGCGCACGCCCGACCCGTTCCTCTTCTGCGTCCACCATGATGACAAGTACCCCAAGGGGGACGAGCGCATGGGGCCGTCCGTCTCGCTCGCGGGCCGCAATATCGGCCAGGACTTCGAGGGACGTGACGGCTGGAACATGTATCACGGCAGCGTGGTCCCCGGTTTCCCCCAGCACCCGCACCGCGGCTTCGAGACGGTCACCGTGGTGCGGCGCGGTTTGCTCGACCACGCGGACTCGCTGGGCGCGGCGGCGCGCTTCGGCGGGGGAGACGTGCAATGGCTGACCGCGGGTGCGGGCATCAACCACTCGGAGATGTTCCCACTGCTCCAGCGTGACCAGCCGAACCCGGTGGAGCTGTTCCAGATCTGGCTCAACCTGCCGCGCGCGAGCAAGCTGGTGGAGCCTCACTTCGCCATGTTCTGGCAGAGCGTCATCCCCAGGCTCGTCGTGCGGGACGCGGAGGGGCGCACCACCGAGGTCACCGTCGTTGCCGGTACGCTGGGAGATATGAAGGCCCCCCCGCCTCCGCCGAAGTCCTGGGCGGCGCAGCCAGAGTCGGACGTGGCCATCTGGACGCTGAAGCTGGCCCCAGGCGCGCGCTGGACGCTGCCGGCGGCGGGGCATGGCAGCAATCGGATGCTGTACTTCTTCCTCGGCTCCGGGCTTCGTGTGGCGGGCCGCGCGGTCCCGTCCGCACACAGCATCGACCTGCGCGCGGACGTGGCGGTGGAGTTGGAGAACACCGGCCCGGATGAGGCGGAGCTGCTGCTCCTCCAAGGGCGCCCCATTGGCGAGCCCGTCGTCCAGTACGGCCCGTTCGTGATGAACTCACGGCAGGAGATCCAGCAGGCCTTCGCGGACTATCAGCGCACCGGCTTCGGCGGCTGGCCGTGGCCGAACAACGACCCTGTCCATCCCCGCGAGGAGGGCCGCTTCGCCCGCCACGCGGACGGTCGCATCGAACGTCCGGCCTGAGCAGGCACACGCCCCACCTGTCCCGTCCGCCGCGACGAACGCTCACCCTGACCGAGGAGGAGGAGCGACGCGCGCGCGGGCGGCGGACAGGACGCCGGCCAGCATCACCACGAGCGTCCCGGCGAGGGGCACCACCAGCAGCCCCACCCGTAGGCCCACGGCGTCAGCGACGAGCCCGACGATGGGCGGGGAGGCGAGGAACCCCAGCCGCATCAGCCAGCTGACCACGGTGAGGCCGGTTCCAGGCCGCAGGCCGGGAAGCTCGTCCGCGCCGTGCATGGCGGCGGGGACGAGCGTCGCCACGCCGAGTCCAGCGAGGGCAAAGCCCGCGATGGTTCCCGGCACTGACGGAAATAGCAGCGCCGCGCCCATGCCCAGCGCCGTGGTCGCGCCTCCCGCACGGGCGACGGTCCGCTGCCCGAAGCGGTCGACGAGCCCATCGCCGAGCAGCCGCCCGATGAACTGCGCCCCCACCAGCGCCACGAAGCCAAAGGAGGCGACAGCGGCCTCTGCGCCCAGCGTACCGGTCAGGTAGACGGCGGCCCACGTCATTCCGGCGTCCTCGACCATCGTCCCACCGCAGGCAATCAGCACGAGCGCGGCGATGACGAGCCAGATGTACCGAGGTGGCATGGCGCTGCTCGGGGGGGCCGGGTCTCCCTCCGCGCGCGCACCGTCCCTGCCTGGCTCACCCGGGGCGATGGGCTCAGGGCCTGGGAGCGTGAAGCGCAGCGCCGTCAGCGCGACGGCGGTGAAGACGAGGGCGGAGATGCCCAGGTGGATGCCGCGCGGCAGGGCGAGGCCGGCGGCAAGCCCTCCCATGAGGCCCCCCACCACCGCGCCGATGCTCCAGACGGCATGGAAGCCGTTGATGATGGAGCGTCCATAGTGCCGCTGGACGCGCAGCCCGTGCGAGTTCTGCGCGACGTCGGTGATGGCGTCCATGCAGCCCGCGAAGAAGAGCGCCGTGGCGAGCGCGCCCCAGGAGGGCGCGAGCCCCGCGAAGAGCACGCCCACGCTCGTGAGCAGGGTTCCCGCGACCGCGACGCGCGACGAGCGGAAGCGGCGGATGAGGGCGCCGGCGGCGAGCCCCGCCACCAACGCTCCGCTGGGGAACGCCGCGACGGCCAGCCCGAACTCCGCGTTGCTGAGCCCAAGGTCGGCCTTGAGCTGGGGGTAGCGTGGCAGCAGGTTGGCGAAGACGGCGCCGTTCGTGAGGAACAGCACCGCGACGGCGGCACGGGCCGCCCGGTACCGGGGGAGCACCTGGAACGGAGAGGTGGTGGTCATCGGGGACGGGCTCAGGGAGTAAGGAGGCGGCGCACGGCGTCGCGAGTGACAGCTCGGCTGCGTGGCGCCGGGTCGAGGCTGACGTGGATGAACAGCCCTTCAATCAGGGCGTCGAGCTCATGTGCCATCCGGGCATCGACATGCCGTTCGAGCGCCGCACGGCTGCGGCGCATCCAGTCATGGGTGATTTGCCGGAACGCGGGCTTGCGTGCGGCGAGCGTGTAGAGCTCCAGGGTGAGCACGAGGTCGTCCGGACCGGCCGCGAGGTCATCGTGAACGAGGTGGACGATGGCGGCGACCAACGCCTCCCTGTCCGCCGCCGCCTCGATTCGCGCGGTGAAGCGCTCGCTGACGCGCAGGGCGAAGCGGGTGAAGGCCTCGCGCAGCAGCTCGTCCATGCTGCTGAAGTGATAGGTCATGGAGCCCAGGGGCACCCCGGCGCGCTCGGCGACGCGGCGGTGTGAGGTGCCCGCGACGCCACCTTCCGCGATGACGGAGAGGGCCGCGTCGATGATTCGGTCGCGCCGGTCGGGGTCATGCCGGCGTGGGGCCACTGGCGCCTCCCGGGCCTCGCGTCTGGGCTCCATGCCCCCGGGCGTCGGGGCGATGCGTACGAACGTACATATCGGCTGGAACCAGGGCATGGTCTCGCCAATTCCCCGTGACCGATGCCCGCGGGAGCGTTCCGTTCGGGCGGAGGCCGGGCGCGCTGCCGTTCCATGGATTACTTGCCGGCGTGCGCCTATCAGGGCTTCAACATGCCTTCTGCTGGATGCCCCCTCGGCACAGGGGGACGTGGGCTCCGCTCGGTTGGCGGATGCCCTGGCATCCGCGTTCGCGAAGGCGGGCGGGGCATCCGTTCCAGTCTACTGCGCGGCGGCATCGCCACGGTTTCAGCGCTTCGTCGCCAGCTTCGGGTTCGGCTGAGCCTCTTCCGCCTGGCAGTGGCGCGAGGCGCTCAAGCGCCGCGTGGGACACTTACGGCCCGGCATGAGCACATGATGCGGAAAGCCCGGGGCGGGGTGGCCTTCTTCGTCGGAATGCATGCCTCACTTCGAGCATCGGGCACGCCCTGCCTCAAGCTGAGCCAGAGGCTGCATCAGGCAGTTCCGAATTCTCATTCGTGTCCGTGCGCTCCACCATCGGCGGCTCACGTCGCAGCACGAATCGGGGCGCCGCCGCATGCCTTCTCTGGACAACCCCTCCGCGAACCCATTCCTGGCCGTGCTCCTCACCGCCGCCGTCTTCGTGTTGGCGGGAACGGTCAAGGGCGTGGTGGGGCTGGGGTTGCCCACCCTCGCCATGGCATTGCTGGCCCTGCTGATGCCTCCGGCGGAGGCCGCTGCCTTGTTGGTGATGCCGTCACTTGTCACCAATGTGTGGCAGCTCCGACCCTGGAGCGCGCTGGGCCCGATGCTGCGGCGGCTGGCGCCGATGCAGGCCGGTATCTTCCTGGGGACGCTGGTGGGCGCATGGGTTCTGGGCGCGCCCGCCGGAGCATGGGCCAGGGGGGCGCTCGGTGCGGCACTGGTCGCCTATGCCATTTGGGGACTCCTCGGGCCCCGGTTCGTGGTGAGCCCCCGGAGCGAGACGCACCTGGGCCTGCCGGTGGGAGCCATCACGGGCCTCGTGACGGCGGCAACGGGCGTCTTCGTCCTCCCTGCCGTGCCCTACCTGCAAGTCCTCCGCTTCGAGCGCGACGAGCTGCTCCAGGCCATGGGCATCTCGTTCACGGTGTCCACGATGGCGCTGGCGGCGGGGCTCTTGCTCAATGCCAGCTACCCGGGCACCACGCTGGGCACGTCCTCCCTGATGTTGTTGCCCGCGCTGGCTGGGATGCAGGTAGGTCAGTGGCTTCGTCAGAAGCTCTCACCCGTCTGGTTCAGGAAGTGCCTCCTGACGAGCCTGGCGTTGCTCGGCATCCACATGATGGCCCGCGGGCTGGTGGCGGGATGAGGGACGTTCCGCCTTCGCTCGAAGGGCAAACGCCATCAAAGTGTTACCTTCCGCTCCGCGAGGTGTCACCGGGATGACATGGACAGCCCACACCATGTCGGCCTTGCGCGAAACACCTGGGAGGGTTCATGCAAACGAAGCTGGACGATGGAGTGCGCCGAGCCGGAGGCTCCTGGCGGCGGACACGGTGGCTGTCCGTGGCGTGGCTGGCCACCGCCGTGCTGGCCGCGTGCGGCGGGGACGACGATGACAAGGTGCCTGAGCCGCCCGAGCAACCGGCGCCGCTGGACCTGACCATCCTGCACATCAACGACCACCACTCCCACCTGGAGGGTGGCAGCCTCACCCTGAACGTGACCAACGCCGCGGGGGACACCGTGGCCGCCAGTGTCGACTCCGCTGGCTTCGCGCGCGTCACCACGGCGATGACGGACCTCGCGGTAGGCAAGCAGAACGTGCTCAAGCTACACGCGGGAGATGCTCTCACCGGAGCGCTGTACTTCAACCGCGCGGGGGCCATTGGCGAGGCCGACGCCGCGATGATGAACACCGTGTGCTTCGACGCCTTCACGTTGGGCAACCACGAGTTCGACAAGGGCGACACCGAGCTGAAGCACTTCATTGACCGCTTGCACGCCGGCCCGTGCCAGACGCCGGTCATCAGCGCCAACATCTCGTTCGGGGCGGGCTCCGCGCTGAACCCCGCCAGGGCTCCTGGCTATGTCGAGCCCTTCACCGTGGTGGAGCGGGGAGGGCAGAAGATTGGCATCGTCGGGCTCACGATTGCCGGCAAGACGAAGGAGTCCTCCAGCCCCGACCCTGACACCACGTTCGAGGCCGAGGTGCCGGCCGCCCAGCGCGCCATCGACGCGCTGCGGGCGGACGGCGTCAACAAGGTCATCTTGATGAGCCACACCGGCTACGACCTCGACCGCGCCATCATCCCCCAGTTGAGCGGGGTGGACGTGGTCGTCGGCGGTGACTCGCACACGTTGCTGGGGCCGGACAGCATGGCGGACTTCAATGTGGGGACGCCCGCGGGGCCCTATGCCGAGCCGCTGCGCAACCGCGACGGAGAGACGGTCTGCATCGCCCAGGCGTGGCAGTACTCGCAGATTGTCGGGGAGCTGAACGTCCGCTTCGATGCCGACGGCGTGGTGACCTCATGCGGCGGCACGCCCCATGTGCTCATCGGAGACCAGTTCTCCATCAGCGACGCTCCTGTCTCCGCCGAGGACAACGCCGCGATGCTCGCCAGCGCGGCGGCCAGTGGCTTCCTGCGAGTGACGCAGGTGGACGCGGCCGCTGCGCAGGTGCTCGCCCCGTTCCAGGCGCGCGTCGGGCAGTACAGCGAGCAGGTCGTCGCCGTGGCCTCCGATGAGCTCTGCAATCGCCGTGTACCAGGGCTCCGGGACCGCAGCCGCTCCAGCGTGAGCTGCAACGAGCGGGGCGAAGCCGACGCCCGCGGTGGCGATATCCAGCAAATGGTCGCCCAGGCCTACCTGGAGGTGGCGAACGCCGACTACGGCGGCGCTGACATCTCCCTCCAGAGTGGCGGCGGCGTGCGCCGTCCCTTGGAGGGGGCGGTGACCGCGGCGGACGTCATCGAGGTGGTGCCCTTCGGCAACATGCTCTTCCGGCTGACCATCACCGGTGCGGAGGCGAAGGCCATGATTGAAGACGGCCTCCATGCGACCTTCCGCGAAGGGGGCACCACGGGGCCCTATCCCTATACGGGGGGCCTGCGCTTCGACGTCGACGCGACCCGGCCCCGTGGACAGCGCGCCAGCAACCTGGAGGTCCTGGACCAGACGACGGGCCAGTGGAACCCCATCGATTCAGCGGCCACCTATCGCTTGTTCGTGCTCGGCTTCAACGCCACCGGTGGTGACGGCTACGAGACGCTGGCCAAGGTACCCGCGGAGTGCCGCTCGGACATTGGCGTGCTGGATGCGGACGTGTTCCAGACGTATATCGACCGCCTGCCCGAGCGCGAGTCCGGCTCCAACCTGCCCGTCCTGCGCAAGGTGGATGCCTCGCTCTACAGCACGAAGTCGTTCGTCGAATAGGAGCACCGGGGACCTCCCTCCCGCTTGCCGGGCACGCCGCTGTCGTCTGTCATGGGCGCGCGTCTCGGTCGGCGGGGGGACGGGCATGGGGGCATGCCCGTGCCTCGCGGCACCGATGCCGCATCTGCATTCCGGAACCAGCATGCTCAGGCTCCGGGAGAACCCTGTCCGGGTGGCGCCCACCACCCGTGAGGAGCGCTCCATGCAGACATCCATTCCCTCGCAGATGAAGGCCGCCGCCATCGACCGCTTTGGCGGGCCCGAGGCGCTTGGTGTGAAGACGGTGCCGGTGCCCCGGCTGGGGCCGGGAGAGGTCCTCATCCGGGTCGAGGCGGCAGGAATTGGCAGCTGGGACCCCGCCGAGTGCGAGGGGGAGATGCAGGAGCTCAAGCCCGGCGGAGTCACCTTCCCGTACGTGCCCGGCACGGACGGCGCCGGGACCGTCGTGGCGGTGGGGGAGGGCGTCTCGTCACACAAGGCCGGCGACAAGGTGTATGCGTTTGGCTTCCTCAACGACAAGGGAGGCTTCTACGCGGAGTACGCCGTCGTGAAGGCGGAGGACGTCGCGCCCGTGCCGAAGGGGCTGAGCGCGGAACAGGCGGGTGCCCTGGCCGCTGACGGCATCACGGCGCTTCAAGGCGTGCAGGACGCACTTGGGGTCCGGCAGGGGACGACGTTGCTCGTCTACGGCGCGAGCGGAGGTGTGGGCCACCTGGCGGTCCAGCTCGCGCGGCGGCTGGGCGCGCGGGTGGTGGCGGTGGCCTCGGGGCAGGACGGCGTGGACCTGGTGAAGCGCCTGGGCGCGGAGAAGGTCGTGGATGGGCGTGGTGATGCCCAGGCGGTGGTGGGCGCCATCCGGGACTTCGCTCCAGAGGGGCTCGATGCGGCGCTGGTGCTCGCCGGTGGCGACACCACCAACAAGGCCCTGGAGGCGGTGAAGCAGGGCGGCCACATCGCGTTCCCCAACGGCGTCGAGCCGGAGCCCGCGAGGCGGGATGGCGTCAAGATGACGTCCTACAACGGCGAGTCGAATGCAGAGGTGCTCGCGCGCCTCAACAAGCTCATCGAGGCGGGCCCCTTCCATGTCGAGGTCTCCCAGGTGTACCGCCTCGACGAGGCGCGCCGGGCGCTCGAAGCCGTGGGCCGTCACCACCTGGGCAAGCTCGCGCTTCGCATCCACTGAGCGGCGGCCGGGGGGGGGGGGCCCCCCGCGGGCCCGACAACCCCCC
>JAFAAN010000170.1 GCA_023426545.1 Pseudomonadota bacterium | reverse complement strand
CCGCAGAGGGGCGCCGCCGGAAAGGTGGCAACCCCGGCGCGGACGGCAGCAGCCCGGCGGGCGAGGACCCGGCGCGGCGGCCACGGCCCGGTCCTGGGCGCCCGGCGGGGCATGGCCGCCCGACAGCCCGGAGGTACACAGAGCGCGCCGCCCTGGCGGACGCCGTGGCGGCGCTGGCGGTAGAATGGACGATGGCCCTCACAGGGGACACACACCGATGAACCGATTCGCGATACGCGACCAGACGGACCGGCTCGACGCCCAGACGCAGTACGAGGACATCGTCCGCCTCCTCGCCACCCAGGAGTTCCCCTGGGACATCGAGCAGGCGCTCAGCTTCGCGCTGTTCCGCACCTACGCGGTGCCCAGCATCGGCGTGCTCCTGCACGAGACGGGGGAGTTCAACCAGCGCACGCAGAAGCGCTACGACGACACCGTGCTCATCCTCGACACCATCATGGAGCACGGCATGGCCAGCCCGGCGGGCCGGGAGGCCTTCCGCCGCATGAACCAGATGCACGGGGCCTACGACATCTCCAATGATGACATGCGCTACGTGCTCTCCACCTTCGTGGTGACGCCCGTGCGCTGGCTCGCGGACTTCGGCTGGCGCCCGCTCACCCCGCATGAGGTGACGGCCTGCGTGAACTACTACCGCGCCGTGGGCCGCCACATGGGCATCCGGGACATCCCGCAGACCTACGAGGCCTTCGCCACGCTCCTGGACGACTATGAGGCCGCGCACTTCGCGTTCGACGCACGCAGCAAGGCGGTGGCCGACGCCACGCTGGAGCTGCTCACCACCTTCCCACCCTCGAACCTCGCGCCCAAGCGGCTGGTCCACCTGTTCGCCCGCTCGCTGATGGAGGACGCGCTGCTGGACGCGTTCCACTACCCCCACCCGTCCCGGTTCAGCCGCACGGTGACCCGTATGGCGCTCAAGGCCCGCGGCGCCTTCGTGCGCTACGCGCTGTCCCCCCGCCAGGAGCCCCTCTACGGCCGGCAGCGCCCCAACATCCGCAGCTACCCGAACGGGTACACCGTCGACTCGCTGGGCACCTTCCCCAGGACGTGCCCCGTGAAGCACGGCACCCGGCGCGCCTGAGCCCCAATGGAGCCGGGGCCCGCCGGGCGCGTCCCGTCCCCGGCCGCCGCGTCAGGCAGGCTCGAACGCGAGCTGACAGCAACCGGTGAGCGCCCCCTCTTCCACCTGGAGCGTGACGTGCTCGATGCCGAACTCGTCATGGAGCCGCCGCTTCACGTCGTCGAGGAAGGCGTCGTCCAGCCGCGGCTCCCGCATGACGAGATGCGCGGTGAGCGCGGCCTCGGTGGTGCTCATGGCCCAGACGTGCAGGTCATGGACCTCCGACACCCCCGGCGTCTGAGCGAGCCGCTCGCGCACCTGACGCACGTCGATGTGTCCCGGCACCGCCTGGAGCGCGAGGTTGACGGAGTCCTTGAGCAGCCCCCACGTCCCCACGAAGATGAGGCCCGCGATGACCAGCGTCACCACCGGGTCCAGCCACGCCCAGCCCGTGTAGTAGATGAGCAGACCCGCCAGGACGACGCCCAGCGACACGGCCGCGTCAGCAGCCAGGTGGAGGAAGGCGCCTCGGATGTTGAGGTCGCGCTCGCGGCCCTTCCAGAAGAGCAGCGCCGTGGCCGCGTTGACGACGATGCCCATGCCCGCCACCGACATGATGGTGAAGCTGGAGACGGTGGCGGGTTGCCCCAGCCGCCGCACCGCCTCCCAGCCCATGCCGCCCACCGCGACCAGCAGCAGCAGGGCGTTGAGCAGCGCGGCCAGGATGGTGGCGCTCCGGAAGCCGTAGGTATGGCGCTCCGTCGCCTTGCGCCGGCCCAGGACGCTCGCCCCCCAGGCGAGGACGAGCCCCAGCACGTCACTCAGGTTGTGCCCCGCGTCCGCCAGCAGGGCGAGCGAGCCGGACAGGATGCCATACGTGGCTTCGACGCCCACGAAGGCCAGGTTGAGACCGATGCCGAGCATGAAGGCCCGGTTGTGCGAGTCGGGCGCGGCGTGCGCGTGCCCGTGTCCGTGAGAGTGCGAGTGGGAGTGCGAGTGTCCCGCCATGGAGAACGGCTCCTTCGTTCCAGTTCTCCCTCCTGACGACGCGCGTGGGCCCCGGTTACAGTCCGCCCGCCTCCTCGCAGGGGCAGTCCACGCAACCCTTGCGGCAGCAAGTGGTTCCGCACGCCTGCTCCAGCCTCCGGCCCAGCGCCTGCCGGGCCCGGTGGAGGCGCACCTTCGCGTTGGTGTGGGTGATGCCGGCCGCCGCCGCGAACTCCGCCAGGGTCTGCCCGTCCAGGTCCACCCGCTGGAGCGCGTCGGAGTACTCCGGCTTCAGGGTGGTGGTGAGCGTGGAGACACAGGCGCAGACGGTCCGCTCCAGCTCGGCCGCGTCCTCGGTGGACAGGGGGCTCTCCTCGGCGAAGGCCCGCAGGGCGCGCCCCTGGCGCTGCTCGTGCCGGTAGCGGTCGATGAGCGCGTTGCGAAGCAGGCGGTAGAACCAGGCCACCGCCCGCTCCTCCTCACGCAGGGTGCTCCCGCGCTCCACGCTCTTGAGCAGCGCGGCCTGGAGCACCTCCTCCGCCGCCTCGACGCTCCCGACGTGGGGCGTCAGGAAGGCGAGGAAGCGCTGGCGGTTCTGGAGCAGGAGCGCGAGGACCTCCGGGGACATGGGCCCCAGCCTCGCACATCGCGGCGCATCAGCGGGCGTGGACTTCCTGCGTGGGGCAGGCCACGGCGGCGGGCATGGCCCACAGCGCGTCGCCTCGCGTGTCGGAGCGGGCCCGGAAGAAGAGGGTGCTGCCCACCCGGGTGAAGGCCTGTGGGTTGGAGCCCCCCAACGGAGAGAGGTCCGCGACCAGCCCCGTCCGTCCGGGCGTGCCGTCCGTCACCCAGGGCTCCAGCCCCGTCCCGCCGACGTCCGCGCTGAAGAGCAGCGTCCCGACGCCGGTGTCGAAGAGCGGCGAGTAGTTCTCGTCGCTGGTGGAGAGCCCCCGGCTGAGCTCCCGCGTCCCCGCTTCCGTGCCATCCGTCACCCAGAGGCCCACCTCGCGCGGCGCGGGCCCCGAACTGCCAATGGCCATGGACACGTAGAGCTTCCCGCCCGCGACCGCCGAATACTCGACGTAGGGGTACGCGTCGGGCTGGCCCGCATAGCGGTTGGGCAGCCACGTCGCCGTCGCCTTGCCACCGCCCGCGAGCGACACGCGGGAGATCTTCAACGCGGCGTAGTCCGCGGTGCCAGAGGCTACGTAGACATACCCACCCAGCGCGCCCAGCAACTCCACGTAGCCGCCGAAGGAGTCCAGGCGCACCGTGCCGCCCGGCGTCCCATCCGTCCGCCACACCTCCGTGATGGGGCCTTCATCATAGAAGGAGAACACGCTCAGGCCCGTCGCTGTGACGGCCGTGCGCTGCACCCAGACCTGATCCGCGTCCAGCCGCTTGACGACCGTGGTCCCCGCCGCCGTGCCATCCGTCCGCCACAGATAGGTGCCATTCGCCGCGTCGTGCAGGGTGAACAGCCGCGCTCCCGGGACCGGCGGCACCGCCGACGCAAACGAGTCCTGCGCGCCGAAGGTCACCAGGCGGAACGTTCCCACCTCCGTCCCGTCCGAGCGCCACAGCTCCAGCGGCCCCCCCGAGACCGGGCGGCGGAAGAAGGTCAGCACATCCCCCACCGAAGCGAAGAGCATCAGGTCGTCGCTGGCGGGGCCCGGCGCGAAGTCCCTCACGAGCCGCGTGCCCGCCTCCGTGCCGTCGCTGACCCACAGCTCCCGTCCGACCACCGGGTCTTTCACCAGGAAGAAGACGCGAGTCCCCACCGCGACGAGCGGCGAGAAGTCGCGGTAGGTCCCCGCAATCGCGGAGAACTCCTTCACGGGCACGGTGCCCACGGAGGTGCCGTCACTGCGCCACAGGACGCCGGGGCCGTCGAAGAGGTCGACCACGAAGAAGAGCGTGCCCTGCGCGTTCGTCAGCCAGTCGGGGGCCGGCAAGGCGTTGGAAGGCACCGGCGCATCCGGCGGCAGGACGTCCTTCACCTTGTAGACGGCGCCCGGCGGCGCGCAGGCCAGGGCCTGCACCGGCACCTCCGAGGTCTCCATCGCCGCATCCACCGACACCGCCTCCACGGCCTCACCGCACCCCAAACCCGCCAACCCCAGGCCCGCCAGGACCCACCAGAACCCGATGCGCATGTGCACACTCCCTTGCCTGCCCTGAACCGGGTGACGGTGAGGCACCCGGTGGCGGGCGCCAACTGCCCTGGAGGGCAGCCCCCTGGAGGAAATCCGACGCTTCGGCGCCCACCGCTGGGGTGACTCTTCCCGCCCAGGGCCGCGATGGGGCACCACACCTGGTGCGTGCTTCAGCGCGAGGAAGGGGTGATGCATCATCCCGGGCTTCCCCATCCGAAAGGAGCCTTGCATGAATGCCTCCCGCCTCGCCGCTTCTTGGGCCGCCGCGCTCTCCCTTTCCCTCTCGCTCATCGCCTGCGGGGGCGGGGACGCCGCCCTGGACGTCCCCGAAGGCGAGTCGCCGGCCACCGTCGAGCAGGGCCTGGGCATGCCGCCGCACTGCCCGAACAGAGACCTCATCTACTGGGTCGAGAACGTGCAGGCCTGTACGATGAAGTGCGGCACCACGCGCAAGCCCGGGAAGCCCTCGACCCAGTACGCTGCCTGTCAGTCCAACATGACGGGCACGCGCACGCTCATCAACGTCCAGCACTGCCTCCCTGAGTGCGAAATCGTCATCGACTAGGTCTCCCACCGGGAAGGCACACGTCAGACCCTCGCCATGAAATGGCCGCTCTGACGCCACCTCGCGCGGGAGAAGGAGGCCGCCTCCTCTCCCGGCGCGGGCGTGGCTGGAAGACCGGGGGCCTGGAACGTGGACGCCGCTGAACATCGCTTCGGAAGCGCCGTGGTCGTGGGTGGCAGCATGGCGGGGCTCTTGAGCGCCCGCGCGCTCGCGGACCACTTCGAGAAGGTCATCATCCTGGAGCGGGATCCGCTCCCCCAGGCGCCAGCGACGCGCAAGGGCGCTCCCCAGAGCGCGCACGTCCACGTGATGCTGGACGCGGGACAGCAGCTCCTGGAGCGCTTCTTTCCGGGGCTGCTCCACGACCTCCAAGCCCAGGGCGCCGCGCTCATCGACTCCAGCCGGGACGTCGCGTGGCACCACTTCGACGTCTGGAAGTCGCGCGCGCCTCGCGGGCTTCCCCTGCTGGTGTGCACCCGTCCCTTCCTGGAATGGAACGTGCTGCGCCGCGTGCTGGCGCGCCCCAACGTCGAGTTTCGTGGAGGCTGCTCCGTCGAAGGGCTGCTCACGGACGCGTCCCGCCAGCGCGTCACGGGCGTGCGGCTGCGGACCCCCACCGGGGAGCTGCCGCTGGAGGCGGCGCTGGTCGTCGACGCTACGGGCCGGGGTTCACGCGCGCCCCAGTGGCTCGAAGCGCTGGGCCTCCAGCGCCCCGAGGAGGAGCAGGTCCGGGTCGACCTGGCCTACACCACCCGCCTCTACGCGCCGCCCGCGCGCGTCCAGGACGAGTGGAAGGTCCTCATGCAGTACCCCTGTCCCCCGGTGAGCTGGCGCTCCGGCTTCATCTCGAGCGTGGAGGGAGGCCGCTGGATTGTCACGCTCAACGGCTACTTCGGAGACCACCCTCCCACGGACGATGCGGGCTTCCTCGAGTTCGCCCGCTCGCTGCGCCAGCCAGACCTCCACGCCGCTCTGCGAGAGGCCACTCCGCTGGGTCCGCTCGCCACGCACAAGGTGAAGGAGACGCGGTGGAGGCATTACGAGCGCCTCGCGCGCTTCCCGGAGAACTGGGTCATCGTCGGTGACGCCGTGTGCGCCTTCAATCCCGTCTTCGGACAGGGCATGTCCGTGGCGGCCCGGGGCGCGGCGCTGCTCCATGACTGCCTCCACGAACAGGCGCGGCGTGCCCCAGGGACGCTCGAAGGCGTGGCCCGGCGCTTCCGCAAGCGGCTGCCCGAGGTGCTCCGCCTGCCCTGGTTCATGGGCACGAACCTGGACCTGCAATACCCCCAGGCTCTCGGCCGGCGCAGGCCCGGCGCCGGGGTGCTGCACTGGTACATCCGGCGGCTGATGGAGCGAACCTCCCAGGACGCCACCGTCCACCAGCAGTTCAATCGCGTCCTCCACCTCCAGGCGGGGCTGGGCGCCGTCCTCCAGCCCTCCGTGGCCCTGCCAGTGCTCGCGGAGGGCGCCCGCGCACTCTTCGTTCCATTGAAGCAGCGAGCGAACACCGACCTCCGGCCGGAGCGCCCGCCGTCGACGACGGACTGACCTGTCGCCCAGGAAATACCCACCAGGCTTTGACCTGACGGACGCCAACGCCTATCATATGAAACTGATTCTCAGTTTCAAAATCACCCTTTCCCGCGACCACCGTGCGTTCATCCGACAGGCGTCCCTTTCCCCTCCTCGCGCTGCTCTCCGTCTTGTTCGTGCTGGCCGTCCTGTGGGTGGGCCTGAGGTTCCAGCGCCCGCCCCCGTCCGAGCCCACGGCAGCGCCCGCCGCCCAGACCGCCGAAGCGGAGGGCCGCACCGTCACGCATGGCCAGGGCACGACCGTCGTGCCGCTGACGCCGCGGCGGGTGGTGGTGTTCGACCCGGCGGCGCTGGACATCCTCCAGGCGCTGGAGGTGGAGGTCTACGCCGTCGCGGGCGACACCTTCCCCAAGCACCTGGCGGCGTTCAACGACGCGAAGTACCCGCGCATGGGCACGCTGTTCGAGCCCGACTACGAGGCCCTCCAGGCCGCGCGGCCGGACCTCATCATCACCGGGGGCCGCTCCAGCGCGAAGTACGCCAACCTCTCCCGCATCGCGCCCACCGTCGACGTGCCGATGAGCGGCAAGGACTACCTCGACTCGGTGATTGCCAACACGCAGATGCTGGCCCGCATCTTCGGCAAAGAGGAGAAGGCGCGCGCCCTGATTGAGTCGCTGCGCCAGTCGGTGGCGGAGCTCCGGCAGGTGGCGGCGGCGCGCGGCAAGGGGCTGGTCGTGCTCGTCACCGGCGGCCGGATGAGCGCCTACGGCCCGGGCTCGCGCTTCGGCGTCATCCACGGCGACTTCGGCGTCCCCGAGGCCGCCGAGGGCCTGCGAATCTCGCTACACGGCGAGTCCATCAGCTCGGAGTTCATCCGCGAGAAGGACCCGGACTGGCTGTTCGTCATCGACCGGGACGCCGCCACGGGCCAGAAGGAGGGCAACGCGCGGCAGGTGCTGGACAACGAGCTGGTGCGGCAGACCGCGGCGTGGCGGAAGGGGCAGGTCGTCTACCTGGACCCGGCGACCATCTACCTCTCGGGCGGCGGCCTCCAGTCCGTCAACCTGCTGCGCGAGCAGGTCGCCAGCGCCTATGCCCATGCCCCGTAGGCACGTCCGGCCGTGAAGCGCGCACTCGCCGCCGCCACCGTCCTCGTCGCGCTGGCGGTGGTCAGCCTCCTGGTTGGTGCCAGCAACGTGTCCTGGGGCGCCCTCTTCGCGCCCGAGCCCGATGAGCGCGCCCTCCAGGTGCTGGTCATCAGCCGGCTACCGCGCCTGTTCGCGGTCATGCTGGCGGGCACGTCCCTGGGCGTCGCGGGCCTCCTCATGCAGATGATTACCCGCAACCGCTTCGTGGAGCCCACGACGGCGGGCACCGCGGAGTCCGCCAGCCTGGGCCTGCTGACCGCCACCCTCCTGGCCCCCGGCCTGCCCGTGCTGGGAAAGATGCTGGTGGCCACCGCCTTCGCCCTGGTGGGGACGGCGCTGTTCCTGCTGGTGCTGCGGCGGCTCCCCCTGCGCTCGGCGCTCATCGTCCCGGTGGTGGGGCTGATTCTGGGCGGCATCATCGACTCGGCGACGACCTTCTTCGCCTACCGGTTCGACCTGCTCCAGTCCGTCAACGCGTGGACCACCGGGGACTTCTCCACCGTCCTGCGCGGCCGCTACGAGCTGCTGTGGGTGACGCTGGGCCTCACCTGCGCCGCCTACGCCGCCGCAGACCGCTTCACCGTGGCCGGCCTGGGCGAGGCGTTCACCACCAACCTGGGGCTCAACTACCCGCGCATCGTCACGCTGGGGCTGGTCATCGTCGCCCTGGTCACCGCGATGGTCGTGGTCACCGTGGGCATGATTCCCTTCCTGGGCCTGATTGTCCCCAACCTCGTCAGCAGAGTCCTGGGCGACAACGCGCGCCGCTCCATCCCCTGGGTCGCGGTGAGCGGCGCCGCCTTCGTGCTGCTGTGCGACATCGTGGGCCGCGTGGTGCGCCACCCGTACGAGATTCCCGGAGGCACCATCGCCGGCGTCATCGGCAGCGTGCTCTTCCTGTACCTCCTGCTGAAGCGAGGCGCCCGTGTCGGCTAGCGCCACGTCCAGCGGCCCCGCGCGCACGCTGCTCGTCCTCGGCGGGCTGGCCCTGGCCTGCGCGGCCCTGTTCATGCTCATCGAGGTGAACGGGCCGTGGGACTTCGTGCTGCCCTTCCGCGGACGGAAGGTCGTGACCGCGCTGCTGGTGGGCTACGCCGTCGCGGTCTCCACGGTGCTCTTCCAGACGGTGACGGGCAACCGCGTGCTGACGCCCGCCATCATGGGGTTCGACTACCTCTACGTGCTCATCCAGACGTGCCTCGTCTTCCTGCTGGGCTCCACCGCCGTGGCGGGGCTGGACCCCAGGCTCCTCTTCGGGGCGGAGGTCGCCATCATGGTGGCCTTCTCCACCCTGCTGCACGGCTGGCTCTTCGGGGTGGCCCGCGGCAGCGTCCACCTGCTGCTGCTCACGGGCGTGGTGATGGGCGTGCTGTTCCGGAGCCTGTCGTCGTTCATCCAGCGCGTCATCGACCCCAACGAGTTCGTCTTCCTCCAGGACCGCTTCTTCGCGAGCTTCAACGACCCGGAGCACGAGCTGCTGCTGTTCTCCGCGGGACTGACGCTGGGCGTCTCCGTGCTGGGCCTGCGGCTGCTGCGGACCTGTGACGTCCTGGTGCTGGGGCGCGAGGCCGCCATCAACCTGGGCGTGGACTACGAGCGGACCGTGTCGTGGGTGCTGGCGCTGGTGGCCATCCTCGTCGCCGTGTCCACCGCGCTGGTGGGGCCGGTGACGTTCCTCGGCCTGCTGGTGGCCAACCTCACCTACGCCCTGATTCGGACGTACAAGCACGCGTTCGTCCTGCCCGCCGCCGCGCTCGTCGCCGCCATCGCCCTGGTGGCCGGACAGCTCGTGCTGGAGCGCGTCTTCCGCCTGGACACCAATCCCCGCGTCATCATCGAGTTCGTGGGCGGGGCGGTGTTCATCGCGATGCTCATGAGAAAGGCCACGAGATGATCGAAGCGGAGAAGGTCACCCGGCGCTACGGTGAAACAGTCGTGGTGGACGGCGTCAGCCTGCGCCTGCCCGTGGGCGGCATCACCTCCATCATCGGGCCGAACGGCGCGGGCAAGTCCACCCTGCTGTCCATGGTGAGCCGGGTGCTGCCCATGTCCTCGGGCGCCGTGCGGGTGGATGGGCTGGACGTCACCACCACGCCCGGGGACGTGCTCGCGCGGCGGCTGGCCATCCTGCGGCAGGACAACCACATCACCGCGAGGCTGACGGTCCGCGACCTGGTGACGTTCGGACGCTATCCCCACTCCAGGGGCCGCCCCACCGTGCAGGACCGCGAGCACGTGGAGCGCGCCATCGAGCACATGGGCCTGGGCCCGCTCGCCGGCCGCTTCCTGGACGAGCTGTCCGGAGGCCAGCGTCAGCGCGCCTTCGTCGCCATGGTGCTCTGCCAGGACACGGACCACGTGCTGCTGGACGAGCCGCTCAACGGCCTGGACCTGAAGCACGCCGTGTCCATGATGAGGCAGCTCCGGCACGCCGCGGACACGCTGGGCAAGAGCTTCGTGCTGGTGCTGCACGACATCAACTTCGCCTCCTGCTACTCCGACCACATCGTGGCCATGCGCGAGGGCAAGGTGGCGTTCCAGGGCCGCCCCGAGGACATCATGCGCCCCGACGTCCTGCGCGCCATCTACGAGCTCGACATCTCCGTCCAGCAGATCGACGGCGACTGGATTGCCACACACTACCGGTGACGCCGCGCCGCCCCTGACTGGCTGCAAGGGGGCTCCGCCGGCGGCCCGTGAAGCCTCGGACGCGGCCGGGGCCGGACCTTCACGCCTCCGAGACCTCGCGCAGCCGCGCCTCCAGGAAGCGCCGCTCCGGCTCGGTACGCACCAGCGCCAGCGCCCGCCGATACGCCGCCACGGCCTCCGCCCTCCGCCCCAGGCGCCTGAGCAGGTCGGCGCGCGCGGCGGGCAGCAGGTGGTAGTCCGCCAGCCGTCCGGAGGCCTCCAAGTCATCCACCAGCGCGAGCCCATGTTCGGGCCCGCGGGCCATGGCCACGGCGGCGGCGTGGTTGAGCGCCACCACGGGCCCCGGCGTCAGGACGGACAGCCGCCCGTACAGCGCGGCAATCTGTGCCCAGTCCGTGTCCTCCGCCCGTGGCGCCTGGGCATGCAGCGCGGCGATGGCGGCCTGGACGGTGTACGCCCCCCGGGCCCCCAGGGCGAGCGCGGCCTCCAGCTCCGCGAGCCCCTCCGCCACCTGCTCGCGGTCCCAGAGCGCGCGGTCCTGCCGGTCCAGCAGCACCAGACCGCCGTCCTCCGCGACGCGCGCCCGGCGGCGTGAATGGTGGAGCAGCATCAGCGCCCGCAGGGACGCCACCTCCGGCGCCTCCGGGAGCAGCGAGCGCGCCAGCCGGACCAGACGCAGGGCCTCCTCGCAGAGGTCCACGCGGAGCAAGGCGGGCCCCTCCGTCGCCGCATAGCCCTCCGAGAAGACGAGATACAGCGTGTGCAGCACGCCCTGCGTTCGCTCCGCCAGCGCCTCGGGCTCCGGGACGACGTAGGGGATGCGCGCGGCGCGAATCTTCCGCTGCGCGCGCACCAGCCGCTGCGCCAGCGTGGCGGGCGAGACGAGGAAGGCGCGGGCAATCTCCTCCGTCGTCAATCCACACAGGCAGCGCAGCGCGAGCGCGACCTGGGCCTCGCTCGACAGCGCGGGGTGGCAGCAGGTGAAGAGCAGCCGCAGCGAATCGTCCGGCGCGGCCGGCCACGCGTCTTCATCTGGGAGCGGCGCCAGCGCCTGCTCGACGCGCGCCACCGCTTCCAGCTCGCTGACGCGCGCCTCCAGCCGAGCCGACCGCCGCGCGCGGTCCACCGCCTTGTTCCGAGCCGCGCGCATCAGCCAGGCGCTCGGCTCGCGCGGCACGCCCTCGCGTGGCCACTGCGCCAGGGCGGCCGTGAAGGCCTCCTGCACCACCTCCTCCGCCGCGGCGAAGTCGCCGCCCAGCACGCGGATGAGCGTGGCCACGATGCGCCCGTAGTCCTCACGGTGCGCTCGTTCGAGAATGGAGGCAGGGTCCGCCATGGCGCGTGGCCGCTCCAGGCCGGTGTCAGTCTTGCGGCGGGGCGTACTCGCGGATGGGCCTCACCTCGATGGACCCGGTGCGCGCGGTGGGGATGCGCGAGGCCATGCCGATGGCCTCATCCAGGTCTCGCGCCTCCACCAGGTAGAAGCCGCCCAGCTGCTCCCGCGTCTCGGCGAAGGGGCCGTCCGTCGTCAGGCGCTTTCCGTCGCGGATGCGCACCGTGGTGGCGGCCGCCGTGGGCGCCAGCTCCTCTCCGGAGATGAGGTTGCCACTCTTCTGGATGGCCTCCGCGAAGGTGAAGTGCTCCGTCATCACCTGCTGAAGCTCGGCCTCCGACAGCGCCTCCTCGACCTTCTCGTTCTCGTAGATGAGCAGCATGTACTTCATGGGTCGTTCCTCACGGTTCTGGGGAGAAGAGCCTCCCTGCTTCCGTGGTCGAACGAAACCTCCGGAAATCGACCGCCCTTTCCCGGGGGATTTCGTCCCGATGTTCCACCGTCCACCCCGGGTTCGGAAGACCCCACCCTCTCCGGTGAGACTCGGGACCCAGGTTCAAAATTCGTGTGGCCCTGTGTGTCCGTTCGGGCAGTCCCGGGGTCCTCTTTTCGCGTTTGATTTCAATTCCAAGAATTCGCTCCCTGGACCTCAGGAAGGACCGAGGCCAGTACGGGCGATGCTCTGGGCTGGAGCAACCAGCCTCCGACGAAGTCACCGCGGTAACGAGGGCCCACCATGGTCAAGTTTCACTCCGTTGCTCTTCTGGCAGGTATCTCCGTCCTGGGCGCCGCGTGCGGCACCCCCGAGTCCGAGACGCAGGACGCGCAGCAGGTCTCCTATGAGGAGTTCCGCGCCAACGCCTATCAGGAGCCGGAGTCGGGCGGCTTCGTCGTCGACGGAGACATCTTCCTGCCGACCGAGGCGGAGCTGCGTGAGTTCTACGAGCAGGCCGTCAGCGGCATCGGCACCCAGCAGGGCGCCCTGGCTGTGTATTACAGCGGTGGAAAGGACATCAAGTGGAGCGCCAGCCAGGCGCTCAACCTCACGTACTGCGTGAGCACCAAGTTCGGCAACAACTACGCGCGCGTGGTGGCCGCGATGAAGAGCGCCGCGGCGGAGTGGGAGGCGGCCGCCAACGTGAAGTTCATCCACGTCAGCGCCCAGGACTCGAACTGCACCAACCGCAACAACAACGTCGTGTTCGACGTGAACCAGACCAACACGCCGCAGTACCTGGCGCGCGCCTTCTTCCCCAACAACGCCCGCCGCGACGCCAACGTCCTCATCTCGACGTCGTCGTTCCAGAACATCTCGCCCTGGACCCTGGAGGGCGTGCTCCGCCACGAGCTGGGCCACACGCTCGGCTTCCGTCACGAGCACACCCGCCTCACCACCACCGGCTGCTACGAGGACAGCGCCTGGCGCGGGCTGACGCCGTATGACTCCAGCTCCGTCATGCACTACCCGCAGTGCAGCGGCACCCAGACGGGCGACCTGGTGCTGACCAGCTACGACCGCAGCGGCGCCCGCACGCTGTACCCGTAAGCCGGGCTGACGTCGGACGTACCGGTGGGCCACTGCCTTCATGGCGGTGGCCCACGTTTCGTTTCGGAGACTGGCGCGCCGCCGCCCCTCAAATCCCTGGCCAACAGGCGCTCCGGATGCCCTGAATGTGCCTGCCTCGCGCGTTCACGCGGCGGGGAGAGCACGGCATCCGGGATGGCGGCGAACGGCCGGCCCGCCTCCGGCGCAGAGGACCTCGCCTCCGGCCATCGAGGAGTCGCCATGAAGTACACGAATCTGGGCCGGTCGGGGCTCTCCGTCAGCAGGCTCTGCCTGGGCACGATGAACTTCGGCTGGACCACCGAGGAGCCGGAGTCCCACGCCATCATGGATGCCGCGCTCGACCACGGCATCAACTTCTTCGACACGGCCAACGTCTACGGCTTCGGGGAGAACAAGGGCCGCACCGAGCAGGTCATCGGCAACTGGTTCGCCCAGGGAGGCCGTCGGCGCGAGCGCACCGTGCTCGCGACCAAGCTCTACGGCGCCATGGGTGAATGGCCCAATGAGGGCAAGCTGTCCGCGCTCAACATCCGCCGCGCGCTGGACGCCAGCCTGAAGCGCCTGCGCACGGATTACGTCGACCTCTACCAGTTCCACCACATCGACCGCGCCACGCCCTGGGAGGAAATCTGGCAGGCCATGGAGGTGGCCGTCGCCCAGGGCAAGGTGCTCTACGTCGGCAGCAGCAACTTCGCGGGCTGGCACATCGCCCAGGCCCAGGCCGCGGCGGCGCGGCGCAACTTCACCGGGCTCGTCAGCGAGCAGTCGCTCTACAACCTGATGGCCCGCACCGTGGAGCTCGAAGTGCTGCCCTCCGCGCAGTTCCACGGCGTGGGCATCCTCCCCTGGTCTCCCCTCCAGGGCGGACTGCTGGGCGGCGTGCTTCGCAAGGAGCGCGAGGGCAAGCGCCGCCTGGAGGGGCGCGCCAAGGAGTCCCTCGAAAAGCACCGCGAGCGCATCGAGCGCTACGAGTCCCTCGCCGAGGAGCTGGGCCATGCGCCGGGCGACGTCGCGCTGGCGTGGCTGCTGCACCAGCCCGCCGTCACCGCGCCCATCATCGGGCCCCGGACCTCCGGGCAGCTCGACGCCGCCCTCCGCGCGCTCGACGTCACCCTCGATGACAAGACCCTGTCACGGCTGGATGACATCTTCCCGGGCCACAAGCCCGCGCCGGAAGACTATGCGTGGTAGCCCGGGCGGCGCACGCTGGCGCCGCCCATGTCTGTCTTTCAAGGGACAGGCGCGCTCATGCGCCAGCCGCTCCCGGGTCCGGCGCCAGCTCCCCTCCCAGGTGCGTGCCCGTCTGGCTCCGGTAGTCCGTCACCAGCGAAACGAGGAGGGCGGACACCCCCACCGCCACGTGGATGGCGGCGACCAGGGGCCTGCGCCTCGCGTAGCCCAGCACGAAGGGCGCGAGCATGGCGGCCACACCCAAGGCATGGTCCGCGATTTCATGCGCCTCGATGGGAATGAGCTTGGTCAGGCTCAAGCGGTAGTCCGTCAACAATGACACACCCAGGAGGGACGTCCCCAGGACCACGCCCGCGGACCTTGCCACCGGGTCCCCGGACAGGACACCCGCCACCACCGAGGCCGTGCCCCGCTTGTAGTCCGAGAGGGAGTGCAGGTCCTGAGGTACCCACCGCTGCAACGGCAGCCGGCCCAGGAGCGGACGGGACATGCTCCCCGCGGCGGCGCTCTGGTCCAGAGCGCGGCGGATGCCTCGCCGCACGCGCCCCTCGGCGGACGCAGGAGGAATGGGGCGGTGGGTGGACGGACTCCAGGTCTGCGGTTCAGCCATGTGGCGCTCCTTCCAGTCATCCCGTCGCGAAATCGCCATTACGGTAGGCACGCGGCCCGTGACGCATGGCGATACGCCTCTTGCCTGCCCGGGCACCGGGGGTAGGAACCCTGTCCACCTGCGGCTCCCCGGCTGGAAGGCAGACAGGGGGGCTTCCACTCGGTGGCCCGCCCCGGGCAGACTAGAAGCCGCAGCACGGCCCTTCAGTTTCTGAGAGGGCGCTATCCGCGGCTCCCCAGCCGCTTTGGAACGAGAGAACGCGATTCATGGCAACCGGTACCGTCAAGTGGTTCAACGATGCGAAGGGCTTTGGGTTCATCGTGCAGGACGGAGGCGGTGAGGACGTGTTCGTCCATCACAGCGCCATCAACATGGATGGCTTCCGCACCCTGCAGGAAGGCCAGAAGGTGGAGTTCGAAGTAGGCCGCGGCCCCAAGGGCCTGCAGGCGCAGAACGTTCGCGCGGCCTGAACGGCGGTCCGGCGAAGCCACGAAAGCCCGGTCTCGCCCACGGGCGGGCCCGGGCTTTCTCTTTGCGGGCCTCCTTCGTGAGCATGGAATGACCCTGCGCCTGCCCCGCCTTCCCCGCGTCATTGGCTTCGACGACGGCCCCTTCTCGCGCCGCCCCGGCGCCGCCGTGCCCCTGGCCGGTGTCGTGTGCGGCGGCACGCGCTTCGAGGGGCTCGTCTGGGGACGCGTGCGCCGGGATGGCTGGAACGCCACACAAGAGGTGTGCAGGCTGCTGGAGGGAGGCAAGTTCCTGCCGCAGCTCCACCTGGTGCTGCTGGATGGCATTGCCTTCGGCGGCTTCAACGTCGTGGACCTGCCCGCGCTGGCCGAGCGCCTGAAGCGCCCCTGTGTGGCGGTGATGCGGCGCCCTCCGGACCTGGACGCCGTGGAGCGCGCGCTGCGGCGTCTACCGCGGGCGGAGGCGCGCTGGGCGAGGCTGAAGCGCGCGGGCCCCATCCACCAGTTGGGAGGCTTCACCTTCCAGGTGCAGGGCGCCGAGCCCGCCTGGGTGGCCGAGGCGCTGGCCCGCGTGACGGACCGCGGCCACGTCCCCGAGGCGCTCCGGCTGGCGCACCTCATCGGCTCGGCCGTCATCACGGGCGAAAGCAGCCAGCGCGCCTGAGCCCTCCGGCGGGGCGTTCGTCCGTCAGCGAAGGATTGCGCCCACGACACACGCGGGTGCCAGTGCGTGGGAATGTTCCGCCAGTGCCAGATTCACCAGACACAGACACGCACCCTCGCAGCCATGAACCTGCCCCCGGGGGCCACATGGAGCCGCGTCTGTTTTCATGCTAATCTTTGCCTTCGCGAGGAGGGCGCACGCATGTTCGAAGTCAGCAATGACAAGAATCGCCGTACCGTCACCGTGCGGTTGAGTGGGTTCGTCAGGCCGAACGAGATGCGGGACTTCGCGAACCGGTACCGGCACGAGACGGACTCGTATGGAGGTGGCCGGCACCTGGTGCTCGCGGACATGCGTGGGCTCAGGACGCTGGAGCCGGAGTCCGCCGCCCTCTTCGGCGAGGTGGTGGCCTATGGCCGGCAGATGGGCTGCGTGATGTGCGCGCACGTCTCGGACTCCACCATCGCCCGGCTCCAGACGGCGCGCGTGGCCTCCGCGGCGGCGGCGGACAACGACATCACGGTGGACTGCGTGTCGCTGGAGGAGGCCCACGCCCAGCTGGCCCAGGCGCGCTCGCGCCACTTCCTGGACGCCTCCGACGGCGGCGAGGCGGCGCACGCGGCGCGCTGAGGCACGCACGCGGCGGCCCGCTCCTCAGGGCTCGCCCCCGTTGCGCCAGGTGAGCCGCCCCTGCTCAAAGGCCGCTCACGTGCGGACGAGCGCGGCGCACAGCGGACACGCGGTGGGCGCGTGGGGCGCGTCGCGGCGGTGCAGGTCCAGCACGGCGCGAGAGAGGTCCGCCAGCTCACGGCGCACCTCGCGCCGGGCGCCCTTCACCCGGGCGATGCGCATGTCGTCGTAGCCCGTGGTCTGGTGCCGCATCCAGGCGATGACGGCCGCCTCGGCGCGGCGCTCCAGCGAGATGCGCTCGGTGCGCGCCACGGTGCCGCTGCCCACGGGGGTGGCATGGGAGGCGACGAGCACGGCGAGCCGCTTGGCGTGGGGCAGCCACGCCGGAGAGAAGGCGAGGAAGCGCAGCACGGCGTTGGCGAAGTCGACCTCGTAGGCCGCCTGCTCGCGGGCGCGGCGCTCGCGGCCCGCGGCCAGCTTCTTCTCGTAGGCGGGGGTGGCGCGCTCGGCCTCCAGGGCGGCCCGGGCCCGGACGATGTGCGCCTCCGGCGCCCACACGCCTCGTGAGAACAGCTTGCGCCCCACCTTCTCCACCACCGTCCAGGACGGCCCCGCCGCCTTCACGCGGCGGGTGAGCCCGGCGTCTCCCGGCGGCAGCAGGGCCCAGCCGTCCGGCACGCTGAGGATGCGGCCGTCAGGCGCGCGCACGCGGCGGGGGTCCGAGGTCGGCGCGAAGGTCAGGGATTCAGGCATGGCGGAGTCCGGTGTCGGGGCGGCCACATAACGCAGCCAGCGTCAGTCAGGGAAGCGCGGGGGCGTCCAACCCTGCTAAATGGCGGCTTCGCGCCAGCGGCTCATCGGCGCGGGAGGTCCTCTACGCGTGGGAAGTGCCGGCATGTCCCTCCTCAGGCTCACGTTTCTCGGAACATCGGCCGCGCAGCCCACGCTGCACCGGAACCTTTCCGGACTCGCGGTGAAGGCGCACGCGGACCTGCTGTTGTTCGACTGTGGTGAGGGCAGCCAGCGGCAGATGGTGCGCTACGGCACCGGCTTCACCGTGGACGCGGTGTTCTTCACGCACTTCCACGCGGACCACTACCTGGGCATCATCGGCTTCCTGCGCACGCTGGGGATGACCGGGCGCTCCGAGCCCATCCACCTGTATGGCCCGCCCTCGGCGAAGCGGGTGCTCCACCAGGCCGTGCACCTGGGCGTGGAGTCCATGGCCTACCCGGTGGAGATCCACGAGCTGAAGGACGGCGACGTGGTGCAGCGCAACGGGTACGCCGTCCACGCCGTGGGTGTCGACCACCGCATCCACGCGCTGGCCTACGCGCTGGTGGAGAACGACCGGCCCGGCCGCTTCAACCTGGACATGGCGCGGGCCCTGGGCGTGCCCGAAGGCCCCAGCTTCGGGAAGCTCCAGCGGGGCGAGCCGGTGACGCTGGCGGACGGGCGGACGGTGAAGCCGGACGAGGTGCTCGGCGCGCCGCGCCCCGGGCGCCGGCTGGTCATCTCCGGCGACACCCGGCCCTGCTCCGCGGTGGTGAAGGCCGCACAGGACGCGGACCTGCTGATCCACGAGTCCACCTTCTCCGACGACGAGCAGGAGCGGGCGGAGCAGACCCACCACTCCACGGCCCGGGAGGCGGCGCGCGTGGCGCGGGAGGCGGGAGCACGGCGGCTGGTGCTCACCCACCTGTCCAGCCGGCACGACACCGACCCCTCGAAGCTGCTCGCGCAGGCGCGCGAGGAGTACAAGGGGCCGGTGGAGGTGGCCTTCGACGGGCTCACCCTCGAGCTGCCCCTGCGGGACTGAGGCTACTGAATCTTCTCGGCCTCGGCGCGCAGGGCCGCGGCGGACTCGGCGTCGACGCGCTGGACCAGCTCCCACTCCATCTCCTCGTCGCGGGTGACGTTGCCTCCATCGGCGCGCACCGCGGGCTCGGAGATTTCACGCGCGCGGCCGGACGTATTGGCGGCACCCGCGGACTCGGTGACGAGCTGACGGGTGAACTCCACCGCGCTCTGGCCCGGCCCCTTCTCGATGCCACGCACCAGGTAGCGGACCTGGGTGGTGCCCAGCGACGACGGCGCGCCCTGCATCAACCACTCGGTGGTGGCCTCATAGCCGCTCTGGCCCTCCTTGAGGGAGTAGCCCTTCTCCTTCAGCAGGGCGAGGGCCTGCGGGTACACCTCGGCCACGGGCATGCGGTAGACGTGGTTGCGGGCCCGCTCCAGCAGGAAGGCCTCACGGCGGCGCGCCGCGCAGCCAGCGGTGGTGAGGGCCAGGGCGGCAACCACGAGGAGCGCGGTGGTCCCGCGCGACAGCATCGACAGGTTCATTTCTCAAGACTCCGTGGGAGTGTGAGGCGGCCAACCATCCCTCAACACTCTTCCCGCAGCCAAGCCCCCCAAATGATGGTTGTCCAGCGCAAGCATCCCACCCGCTCATGGCGTATGAGCCCGGAGGCGTCCGCCGACGCACATCCCACCGCCGGCCTTCGCCGTCCGCCCCACGGATGCGCATGATGGGGCTCCCCTATGATTCCCATCAGCGACGACAACCCCACCCTCCGCACGCCCGTCGTGACGTACCTGCTGCTCGGCGCCATCGGCTTCGTCTGGGTCTTCATCCAGGGCGCGGGCCTGGATGCCTACCGGCTCCTGGCCAGCGTCTGCAACCTGGGCATGGTGCCCGGTGAGCTGACGGGCAGGGCGCCCCTGGGCCTGGCCGTCCCGCTGGGAGACGGGATGGCGTGCGTGGTGGACCAAGAGCCCATCAATGTCCTCACGCCCCTGACGTCCATGTTCCTGCACGGCGGCTGGGGGCACCTGCTGGGCAACTGCCTCTTCTTCTGGGTCTTCGGCAACAACGTCGAGGACAGCATGGGCCGCCTGCGCTTCGTGGTGTTCTACCTGCTGTGCGGCCTGGCTGCGGCGGCGGCGCACCTGCTGGTGGACCCGAGCTCGCCGGTGCCGACCGTGGGCGCCTCCGGCGCCATCTCCGGCGTCATGGGCGCCTACCTGCTGCTCTACCCGCGGGTGCGGGTGAACATGCTGTTCATCCTCTTCATCTTCATCCGCGTCATCCCCGTGCCCGCCTGGGCGGTGCTCCTGTGGTGGTTCGGCGTGCAGCTCTTCAGCGGCCTGCCCCAGCTCAACACGGTGGCGGAGCCGTCGGAGGGCGTGGCCTTCTGGGCCCACATCGGCGGCTTCATCGCGGGCATGGTCCTCATCAAGCTGTTCCAGAACCCGCGGTATACGGGCCAGCGCACCTCGATACGGCACCGGATGCATCCCGACCATCCCTGAAGCGGTGAGGGGCCCGCGCGCGCCGGGCATCAGCCCTTGGCCTCTCCTTCCGGGTGCGCCAGAGTGTCATGCCGGCCACGCCAGGAATTGGCGCGGGCTCCCAGACGGGGTGCCAGACATGACGCTGCGACGACTCGGTGGTGGATTGCTCGGGGCGGTACTCCTCCTGACAAGCCTTACGGGCTGCACACGGCGCGTGCCGCCCGTGGATGACGGCCCGGCCCCCATCCCGGAGCCCACCGCCGCCACGACGGTCTACGTGGCCCAGCGCATCCGGACGCTGGACCCGGCGAAGCCGCTGGTCGAGGCGCTCGCGGTGAAGGATGGCAAGGTGCTGGCCACCGGCACGAAGGACGAGGTGCTCGCCGCCGCGGGCAACGACGCGCGCGTGGTGGAGCTGGGCAGCGTCACGGTGGTGCCCGGCCTCACCGATTCGCACGGCCATCTGGCGGGGCTGGGCCAGGGCCTGGTGACGGTGGGCCTCCAGGGCGTGGACTCCAAGGCAGAGACCCTGGAGCGCCTCTCCTCCGCGCCGTCCTCCGCGTTCCGGGGTGACTGGCTGCTGGGCCAGGGCTGGGACCAGAATGACTGGCAGGACAAGGCCTTCCCGACGCGCGCGGACCTGGACGCGCGCTTCCCCACGCGGCCGGTGGCCCTGAGCCGCGTGGACGGGCACGCGCTGTGGGTCAACGGCGAGGCGCTGCGGCGCGCGGGCATCACCCGCGACACGAAGGACCCGGCCGGTGGCCGCATCCTCCGCGGTGAGGGCGGCGAGCCCACCGGCATCCTGGTGGACAACGCCATGGCGCTGATTGAAGCGGTGCTGCCGCAGGCCACGGACGCGCAGCACGCCGCGCAGTTGACGGCGGCGCTCAAGCACAGCGCGCAGGTGGGCCTCACCGGCGTCCATGACGCGGGCATGGACCTGCGCACCTTCCGGCTGCTCCAGCGCTGGGACAAGGAGGGCAAGCTGCCGCTGCGCGTCTACGCCATGGCGGACGGCCAGACGGGTGACCGGGAGACGTACCTGAAGGAAGGCCCCCATGAGGGGCGGATGCTGACGATGCGCGCGGTGAAGCTCACCCTGGACGGCGCGCTGGGCAGCCGGGGCGCGGCGCTGCACCAGGACTACAGCGACGAGCCCGGCCACCGCGGCCTGCTGCTGCTGACGCCCGAGGAGTACGAGGCGCGGGTGCGCGCCTTCATGGCGCGGGGATTCCAGGTGTGCACGCATGCGATTGGCGACCGGGCCAACACGGTGGTGCTGGACGTGCTCTCGCGCGCGGCCGAGGCCACCGGCACGCAGCAGTCCGGCCGGCACCGCGTGGAGCACGCCCAGGTCATGCGCCCGGAGGACATCGACCGGCTGGGCCGCGGCGGCTTCATCGCCAGCGTGCAGCCCACGCACGCCACCAGCGACATGCCGTGGGCGGAGGCGCGGGTGGGCCCGGAGCGCATCCGCGGCGCCTACGCCTGGCAGCGGCTGAAGGCGTCCGGCGCGGTGCTCGCGCTGGGCAGCGACTTCCCCGTGGAGCGGCCGGACGTGCTGGCCGGCCTGTACGCGGCGCGCACGCGACAGGACCTCCGCGGCCTGCCGGAGGGCGGCTGGTACGCAGGGCAGCGGCTCAGCGGGCAGGAGGCGCTGGAGGGCTTCACGGTGGGCGCGGCGCACGCGTCCTTCGCGGAAGCGCGGCGCGGCCGGCTCCAGCCCGGCATGGACGCGGACTTCGTGGCGCTGACGGTGGACCCCGTGGACGCGCCCGCCTCCGAGCTGCCCGGCGCCCAGGTGCGGCTGACGGTGGTCGCGGGTATCGAGGTCTTCCGGGCATTCCAGCGTTGAGGGGCTGGAGCGGACCGGGCGGGAATGAGCGTGAGCTGATATTTCCGCCACGTCGCGGAGTGCTCTAGCATGTCGATTGTGCCGCAACCCTCCTGTGAGCCAGGCCGGCTCACAGGCTGGCGCGGGGGGTATCGAAAGCGTGACAGCCTCATTGTCGGGAGTGAATTACAAGGGCTTCACCGTCCAGAACCTGCTGGCCTACGTGCATGAGCGCTTCGGCGAGGACACCGCGCGGACAGCCGTGGAGTCGCTGAGCCTCGAGCTCCAGCCCCACGCGGACCCACGGACGACGCTGGCGGTGGGCTGGGTTCCGGTGGAGACGTACTTCGGCATCATCCAGCATGTGGTGGACCGCCACTTCGACGGCAAACCGGAGGGGGCCCAGACCGTGGGCTACGAAGTCACCCTGCGGGACATCCACTCCATCTTCAAGATGGTGCTGCGCTTCACCACGCCCAACATGGTGCTGGGCATGGCGCGGCGCATGTGGCGCTCCTACTGCGACCAGGGGGAGCTGCTGCACCAGGATGAGAACGGCACCGGCATGTTGCTGCTTCGCCAGTTCACCTACCGGACGCCGGTCGCCATCCACGAGATGGCGGGGGGCTTCAAGGCCTACCTGGAGTGCTCCAGCGCGAAGAACCCGCGCGTGGAGGTCATGGAGCCGGACAAGGACGGGACGCTGCGCTGGCGCATCGTCTCCGGGTAGCGCGGCCGCTACAGGTCCGCCGTGTAGCTGAGCCCCTGGATGCGGCGGTTGAGCGCCTTCTGCGCCTCCTGCCGCCGCTTCGCCAGCGCCTCCAGCTCGGAGGCAATCGCCTCCAGCCGGTCCTCCTGCTCGTTGAGCTTCGCGACGAAGCGCTCGGCCAGCTCCCGCTGCGAGGCCCCGCTCTTCAACGACTCGATGTTGGAGCGGATGCGCTCCTGGTCCCGGAAGAGCTGGCTGCGCTCGTCCACCAGGCGCTGCTCGTCCCTGGCCAGCGCGTCCACCTGCTCGCGCTGCGCGACGACCTCCTTCAGCGCCGCCGCCATCTTCTCGTCGATGAACCGCTGCGACACGAAGTAGGAGACCTCGTCCAGCCCCATGCTGGAGACCAGGTACTGCCGCTGCCCGCGCGTGCGCTCGGTGACGGTCAGCGTGTCCTGCGCGCCCGCCGCCAGCTCGCGCTTGAAGCGCCAGAAGCCTTCCGTCGTCTCCGACGGCTCCGGCGCGTCCTTCGCCAGCTCCCAGCCCGCGCGCGGGTGCTCCACGTACAGCACCTGCGCCCGCTGCGCCTTGTTGCGCGCCCGGTACGTCGTGCGCCGCAGGTGGAAGTACTCCGCCATCATCATGCCGGCGTTCACCACCACGCGGAACACCGGCCCGTCCTCGACGCCGTCCTCGACGGACATCACGCAGCCCAGCTCCACCGCGTAGGGCACGAAGCGCCTGTCGTTCGGCTTCATCGTGTCGAGCATCGCCTCTCCCACGTACCGCTCGTCCTCCGACACCGTCACCGGACCGCCCTCCAGCGTCAGGCCCGTGGTGTTCTTCAGCTCGATGCACGCCATGGGGTTCTTCTCGCGCGTGGCCCGGTTGTAGAGGAGCACCCGCCGGCCCTCGAAGGGCTTGTGCAGGATGGGCACCAGCGCGCTCTGGTTGCGGTGCACCGTCACCGGCCGGTCGACGCCGTACTCGAAGAGGTCCCCGACCTCCTTCGTGAGCGTCGTCACCGCGCCCCGCTCCATCACCTCGCGCAGCTTCGGCCCCCCGCCGCCGGACCCGGCCAAGGGCTTCTCCGCCACCCGGGCGCGGCGCGGCGCGGCGGCGGGCGCGGCGGGCATCGCGGCCATCATCGGCGCGGCGGCCACGGCCATCTCCTTCGCCATGTCCTGGGCGCCCCCGAAGCTCTCCTCCGGAATCACCGGCGCGGCGGCGGCCTCCGTCTTCACCTCCACCACCGGCCGCTTCAGGTAGCGGGGGTTGTAGAGGTCATGCACGAAGGACACCGGCAGCCCGGCGATGAGCGACAGCCCCACGTCCACCCAATCCTCGTCCCCCGTGTTGTCCACCAGCGCCCAGCCCTGGAGCAGCGGCGGCTCGCCCTCGTCCAGGAGGATGCGGTAGCTCGTCTTCCACACCGGAGACTCCACCACGTAGCTGACGAACAGCTCGCGCTCCCCCTCGCCCGAGGTGAGGATGGCCATCCGCTTGGAGTCCTTCTTGTACGAGGACAGCACCGTGGCCAGGTAGAACTCCAAATCCTTGCGCACGGCCTCGTCCAGGAACTCCAGCTCGGCCACGTCGAGGATGTCGAAGGTGCGCAGCGAGGCGCCCACCAGCAGCGACAGGAACGGGCGCACGACACTCGTCTCACCCGCCGCCACCGCCAGCGAGTCCAGGCCGATGATGGAGCCCTCCACCTGCGCGCCGCCCACGCGCACCCGCACCCGCGCGCCCTTGATTTGCCCCAGCAGCGCCGTGAGGCTGCCGTCCTCGGGAATGCGGATGGTGGCCTCCGCCAGGAGTTGCTCCAGCGGCTTCGTGGAGTCGTAGCTCACCGCCGACACCGAGCCGCCCGACAGGTCCAACACCGTCAGGGACTTCAGCACGTCGTTCATGTCGCGCGCCTTGAAGTCCAGGTGGAGGGTGTCGCTGCCGCGCACCTTCCCCCGGCGCTCGAAGTAGCCAACGCCATGCTTGTAGAGGACGACGCGGCGGATGGGCAGGTTCGTGGTCATGAGCCTCGGAACTCCAGGAAGTTGGGGACGGCCGGCCCCCCGGTGTATCAAGCCTCGCCAGGGGTGACGCAATGCCCCCTCCCCCGAGGTTGCCCGCATGCGAAAGCCCGTCGCCTCCTCCCTGTCCCGCCCCGCGATGCTGTGCGCGGCCCTGGCCCTTGGCGCGGGCTGCAAGAGCGTGGAGCCCCACACCGCGCCCTCCGGCGACACCGCCGCGCCGCCTGAACAGCCCGCGCAGGAGGGCACGGCGGAGACAGGCACGCCGCCGCGGCGCGGCAACTCGCCCTGGCTGCGCGCCCGCGTGGGCGACCGCGTGGCGTACTCCTTCTCCGCCAACCGGAAGGCCCTGGGCCGTCATCAGCCGGGCACCGTGCCCGCGGCCGCGGTGGCGGGCACGGTGACGCTGGAGGTGGTGGCCGTGGAGCTGCCCTGGGTCTGGCTGGGCCTCTCCTTCACCGAGGATGGCGGCGCGCCGTCGCGGCAGCCGATGCTGGCGCGTTCGCTGGTGGTGCCGGTGCGAGCGGATGCGTCGCGTGCGCTGGACGTCCCGCGCGAAGGCACGCAGAGCACCGAGCAGCTCACCGCCGCGGGCCGGCACTGGGAAGCGAAGCGTTACCTGAACGACAAGCGGATGATGGACGGCCCCCTGGAGAACCGCCTCTACGCCGTGGAGCCGGGCCCGCTGTACCTCACCAATGGCCTGCTCGACGCGAGCACCACGCTGGCGGGCTTCGGCATGGGCGGCGGCTCCCAGCTCACGCTGGTAGAGGCGCGCCAGGGCCAGGAAGGCGGCGCCGGACAGGCGCCCACGCTCACGCGTCCCCTGGGGCCGGGCACCTGGTTCGACGTGCGGATGGAGTCGGAAGGCACGCCGTCCGTGCTGCGCACCTGCCAGACCGCCGAGCGCGGCCACGTCCTGCGCCAGCAGGTGACGCCGCCGGGCTCGGGCGCGGCGTGCCCGGACTTCGCCCAGGCGGAAGCGGTGCCGCTGGAAGAGGTGGTGCTCGCGCGCATCTGGGAGTCCCTGGACGTGCGCCAGTGGCCCCCTGCCCCCGAGGGCGCCGCCACAGCGAAGCGCGCGACGCTGACGGCGGGCAACCACCGCGTCCCGGTGCTCCAGTTCGAGACGGCGCAGCCCCAGGCGAACAGCGTCCGCGTCCAGGCCTACGCCGCCGACCCATGGGAGGACGCGCTGTCCGGACTGGCCCTCGAAGCCCGCTTCCAGCCGCTGCTCGACCAGCTCACGCCCGAGGGGGGCGGCGCGCAGCTCACGGACTGGGGCGTGTGGGTGCCCGGCCTCACGCCGTAGGGCCGCGCGCAACCGAATCGGGCACGAAGAAGCTCCCGGCGCCTGGGGCACCGGGAGCTTCCGATAACTTCAAGTCTGGCTCAGCGGCCGGCGACGGTGGTGTCGTCCTCCGGGCGGGAGGTGACGGTGGCCTTGGCGGCGGCGACGGCTGCCTCGATGTCCAGCTTGCCGCTGGTGCTCACCTTGCCCTTGAGGTCGGGGTCCACCTCCACCGTCTGCACCAGCAGGTCGCGCACCTGCGCGGCCGTCAGGTCCGGGTTCTCGGCGAACATCAGCGCCGCGGCGCCCGCCACCGTCGGGGTGGCCATGGAGGTGCCGCTCATCTCCTCCCAGCGGCCGCCCGGCACGGTGCTCAGCACGTCCTCACCCACCGCGGCCAGCTCCACCACCTTGTCGCCGTACGAGGAGAAGTCCGCGAGCTTGTCGTTGTTCTTGTCCATCGCCGCCACGGTGATGACGTTGGGCAGGTCGATGTTGGCGGGCATGTCCGCCACGTCGTTCAGGTTGCTGCCGTAGCCGTTCGCCGTGGCCGCGACCAGGAGGATGTCCGCGTCGGCCAGCTTCTGCACCGCGTCCGTCCAGCGCTTCACGTCGGCCGGGTTGCGGTACTCGTTGCCGAAGCTGGCGTTGACGGCGCGGATGTTCACGCCGTGCTCGGTCTTCATCTTCACCATGTAGTCGACGCCGCGCTCGAAGTTGGTGAGCAGGTCGGCGCCGTTGTACAGGCCGCCCAGGCTCATGATCTTCGCCTTGCCCGCGGCGATACCGGTGTTGCCCTCGCCGTTGTCCTCGGCGGCGATGATGCCGGCCACGTGCGTGCCGTGGTCCGTGCCGCTGCCGCGCATCACGTCGCCGCTGTTGTAGCCGACGTTGTAGCCGTAGACGTCGTCCTTGACGCCGTTGCCGTCGTTGTCGATGCCGTCACCCGCGATTTCGTTCGGGTTGACCCACATCGCGTCATCCAGGTCGGAGTGCTTGTAGTCCACGCCCCCGTCGAACACGGCGATGACCGGCGGGCCGGAGAGGCGGGGCTTCGGCTCCTCGACGGGGCTGGTGCCCGTGGCCTGGCCCGTGGCGTCCAGGCTCCAGCTCTTCAGGGTGCCGGTGTCACGGCGCGCCTTGTCCTCGACGGAGAGCGTCCAGGTGCCCTGGGTGGACTCGCCCTTGAAGCCGCTCAGGTCGAAGCTGCCCTTGAGGTCGTCCGCGCTGCCGCCCTTGCGGTTGTGGACCGTCTCCGTCTTGCCGGAGGGGCTGGTCAGCTTGACGACGAGGTCGCCCCGGAAGGTGTGCGCCAGGTCCAGGTTCAGCTTCAGCGAGTCCAGCTTGACGTCCTGGTCGAACGACACGGTGGACGTCACCGTCTTCAGGTCGTCCACCTTCGCGTTCGGCGTGGCCGACGCCTTCAGCGTGACGGGCGTCCGGGCCGCGCTCTCCGCGAAGGGGCGGATGGCGACGTGGCCGGAGCCAAAGGTGAAGGCCGTGGCCGGCAGCGCCGACGGCGTGCCCGGGGGCAGGCCGGAGGGGCGGTCCACGAAGTTCCCCTTGGGGCGGTCCACGAAGTTGGAGGCGCGCGCGCCCCCCGCCGGGGCCGACTCGAAGCCGTCCTTCGTCTGGACCGGCGCCTTCTCCACGGGCCGGGCCTCGGCGGCCGGCTTCGCCGCGTCAGCGGCGCGGTTGGACTGCGACACGGGCGACTTCGGCTTGCGAGTGATTTCCATGATGGGGGGCTCCGTGGGGGACAGAAAAACCGCCGATAAATAATTGTCGCACCGTGTCGGATAAAGTTGCCGATGGGGCGCCGACAGCGGCGTTCCGGGCGGCGCTCCCCTGGTGACGTGTTACATGCCGGCTCGCGGCGGCTCCCCGGCGGAGGGCCGCGAGAGGACGGGAGTTCAGGATGCCAAGGACGGTCATCGCCACGCGCTACGTGACGCCTCTGCGAGAGGGCGGCTCACTGCCGGCCATCATCGAGGCGGACGACGCGGGCCTCTATGTCGTGAAGTTCCGGGGCGCCGGCCAGGGCGCCAAGGCGCTCATCGCCGAGCTCATCGCCGGAGAGCTGGCCCGGGAGCTGGGGCTGCGGGTGCCGGAGCTCGTGCTCGTGGAGCTGGACCCGGCGCTGGGGCGCAACGAGCCGGACTCCGAGATTCGCGAGCTGCTCAAGGCCAGCGCCGGCCTCAACCTGGCCCTGGACTACCTGCCGGCGTCGGTGACCTTCGACCCGGTGGCGGACGCCACCCCCGAGGCGGCGGTCGCGTCCGGCATCGTCGCGTTCGACGCGTACATCACCAACGTGGACCGCACGCCGCGCAACCCCAACCTGCTGACCTGGCACCGGAACCTGTGGCTCATCGACCACGGGGCGTCGCTGTACTTCCACCACTCGTGGGACGACTGGGAGGCGCGCAGCCAGGGCCGCTTCGCCCCCATCAAGGACCACGTGCTGCTGCCCTGGGCCACGGCGCTGACCGAGGCCGGCGAGCGGCTGGGCGCGCGCATCACCCGGGAGGTGGTGGAGCGCATCGTGGGCGCGATTCCGGAGCCGTGGCTCACCGGCACGGAGTCCCCCTTCCCCACCGCCGAGGCCCACCGCGCGGCCTACGTCACGTGGCTGATGCGCCGGCTGGAAGCGGTGCCCGCGTTCATCGAGGAGGCGGACCGTGCCCGCACCCAGCTCGTTTGATTACGCCATCATCCGCGTCGTCCCGCGGGTGGAGCGCGAGGAGTTCATCAACGCGGGCGTCGTCCTCTTCTGCGCCACCCAGCGCTTCCTGGGGGTGCTCGTGGAACCGGACGAGGCGCGCCTGAAGGCCCTGTGGCCCGACGTGGACCTGGAGATGGTGCGCGGCCACCTGGAGAGCTTCCGCCGCGTGTGCGAGGGCGGGAGGGGCTCCGGCCCCATTGGCCGCCTGTCCCAGAAGGAGCGGTGGCACTGGGTGGTGGCGCCGCGCAGCACCATCATCCAGACAGGGCCGGTCCACTCGGGCCTGTGCACCGAGCCCCAGGCCGCGCTGGAGCACCTGCTGGACACCGTGGTGCGGATGAAGCGGGCTACTCCCGCGCCCGGCGCCCCGTGAAGCGAATGGCCGACGTGCAGCCAACGGCCGCCGTCACCGCCCCCGTGACCGGGTCCCGCTCGACGCGCTCGTTGCGGACCCAGAGGAAGCCGCGGATGTCGTCATCCAGCTTCTTGTTCTCGATGACGATGCGGAACACGTGCTCGTTGCCCAGGGCATGGAGCGGCTCCTCCGGCTCCAGCTCCGTCCGGATGTGCAAGAACTGGTAGCCGCCGTCCGCGCCCACCGAGCCCCTGAGCACGTCCGGCTCGCCGTCGCCGTTGATGACGTAGGCGTTGTTCGGCGTCTGGAAGTCGATGTCGGGGACCTCGACGTACATCGTGTCCATCTCCCCTCTTCGAATCGTCCAGCGCTGCCGCGGCTCGAGGCCCGTCGCGGCGCCCTGCGCCGCCTCGACCGCCTCCGTACACTCCGTCAGGACGTTGGCCAGCGTCGCCGGGTCCAGGCTCACGTCGTACAGGTACGTGTCCTCGCCGCCGCACCCCAGGAGCCCCACCGCGGCGGCGGCCATCAGCCCCCATGTCATTCCGCGCATGCACATGCCTCGCTTGTGTGTGGAGGAAGACCGCTGCGCGCGGGATGAAACCACATCCCCGTGAGGGACGGGCCCTCTCTCGCGCCCCCGCCCTCGGGGCGGCCGGCCGGGCAGGCCCCCGAAGTGTCGGACGCGCAACTCCTCCGCGAGCCGGGGCACCTGGCGGTTAGTAGTTTTTCCCCAAGGCCCACTGGAGGGGGCCGTCGCACTGCCCATGAGCCCATCCGCGCTGCGAATCGTCACCTACAACGTCCGTTACTTCGCCCACATGCTCCGCGGCCTGGCCAGCACCGTGGGCCCGAAGCGCCGGGTCGCCGCGGCGCTGGCGGCGCTGGACCCGTTACCGGATGTCATCTGCTTGCAGGAGGTGGAGACATCCTCACTGCGCAGCAACATCGCCGACCGGCCCAGGCACCGGGGCGAGACTCAGCTCACCGCCTTCATGGGCCGGATGGTGGAGACGTTCGGCGCGCAGGGGCGCGAGATGCCCTACGAGGCGTTCTACTTCCGCGCCCACCACTACAAGCTGGGCGAGGTGTCGCTCTACACCACGGGGCTGGCGGTGCTGGTGAACACGCGCAGGTTGGAGGTGGCCACGCACAACGTGGCCGCGCCCCAGGCCATCACCCATCACCACGTCCAGCGCCTCAAGGACCGGAAGCAGAGCCGCATCTGCGCCCACATGCGCCTGCTGCGGCGCGAGGACGGGCACCCCTTCCACATCTTCAACACGCACCTCAGCCTGCCCACGCCCTTCGCCCGTGAGTTCTGGTCCACGCGCGACAAGATGGGCTGCGGCGTCAACCAGCTCCACGAGGCGCGCAAGCTGACGGACTTCATGCAGACGCTCACCGGCGCCGAGCCCTACATCGTGTGCGGCGACTTCAACTCGCCGCCCGCGTCGCCCGTGTACCGCTACCTGACCACCGATGGCCGGCTCACCTGCGCCCAGGCCGCCGTGGGGCAGATTGACCCGAACGTGTCGCGCGGCTTCCCCACCGCCGGCTTCATGCGCATGCGCATGCACCTGGACCACGTGTTCTCCGGGGCTGGCGTGCGCTGGCTCGACGCCCAGGAGACCTCTCCGTTCGGCGACCCCCGGAGCCGCTTCCACGGGCTGTCCGACCACATGCCCATCATCGCGCGCTTCGCGCTGGAGGGTGGCGGGCCCCTCATCCTCCCGGTGTCGCACTAGACGCGCGTGGCGCCGTCACGCGCCCGGGGCCAGCGCCCGCTCCACCTCGCCCCAGGCGTCCAGGATTTCGCGCGTGCGGAGCTCCGCGAGCGCGTGGAACTCGGGCGCCAGGTGCGCCACCTTGTCCGGGTGGTACTGCGCGATGAGCGTCCGGAAGGCCCGGCGGGCCTCATCCAGGGGCGTGCCCGGGGCGATGCCCAGCACCGTCCACGGGTCCTTCCCGGGCGGCTCGGGCGGCGGCGCCCGTGTGCCCCGGGGCGGCGTGGCCTCGTCATCCCAGGTGGGACGGGCCCGCGCGCCCGAGTCTCGCGGGCCGGGGCCGCTGCTCGCGGG